>OY969432.1:3335000-3811056 GCA_963699295.1 uncultured Alphaproteobacteria bacterium | reverse complement strand
TGCCTTCAAACCATTCCACGTGGCTGTCGCCTTCAAAGGCCAGCATATGGGTCGCCAACCGGTCGAGGAACATGCGATCGTGGCTGATGATGACAGCGCAGCCGGCGAATTCTTCCAGGGCTTCTTCCAGCGCTGCAAGGGTTTCGGTGTCGAGATCGTTGGTCGGTTCGTCAAGCAGCAGGACGTTGCTGCCGGATTTGAGCATCTTGGCCAGGTGCACGCGGTTGCGCTGCCCGCCCGAAAGATTGCCCACCTTCTGCTGCTGGTCGCCGCCCTTGAAGTTGAACGATGACGTATAGGCGCGCGAGTTCACTTCGCGCTTGCCCAACATGATCACTTCGTCGCCGCCCGAGATTTCCTCCCACACGGTCTTGTTGGGGTTGAGGCTGTCGCGGCTCTGGTCGACGTAACCCAGATAGACGTTCTCGGCGACGGTCACGCTGCCCGTATCGGGCTGTTCCTGGCCGGTCAGCATCTTGAACAGCGTGGTCTTGCCGGCGCCGTTGGGCCCGATAATGCCCACAATGCCGCCCGGTGGCAGCTTGAAGCTCAGATTGTCGATCAGCAGGCGATCGCCAAACGACTTGCTCAGGCCCTCGACGTCGATGACGTTGTGGCCCAGGCGCTCGCCCGGCGGAATGATGATCTGGGCGGTGTGCGACTGGGTACGCGCCTCGTTGATCTTGACCAGTTCGTCATAGGCCTTGAGGCGGGCGCGGGACTTGGTCTGGCGCGCCTGCGGGCTCTGGCCCATCCATTCCTTTTCACGCTCAAGCACCTTGGAGCGCGCGGCATCTTCGCGACTTTTCCTGGGCAAAGCGCTTGGCCTTGGCACCGAGGTAAGCCGAGTAATTGCCTTCATAGGCGACGCCGCGACCGCGATCGAGCTCGAGGATCCAGCCGGTGACATTGTCGAGGAAGTAGCGATCGTGGGTGATGATCAGCACGGCGCCCGCGAACTCGCGCAGATGGCGTTCGAGCCACGCGGTGGTTTCGGCGTCCAGATGGTTGGTCGGTTCGTCCAGCAGCAGCAGGTCTGGCTTGCTCAGCAGCAGCGCGCACAGCGCTACGCGGCGGCGCTCACCACCCGACAGCGTGGTCACGTCGGAATCGGCCGGCGGGCAACCCAGCGCTTCCATCGCCACTTCCACCTGGGATTCCAGATCCCACAGGTTTTCCGCGTCGATCTGGTCCTGCAGCTTGGAGGCTTCGTCGGCGGTCTCGTCCGAGTATTCCATCATCAGCTGGTTGTAGCGGTCGACGACGGCCTTCTTTTCCTTGACGCCGGTCATCACGTTGCCCAGCACGTTCAGCGCCGGGTCAAGTTCTGGCTCCTGCGACAGATAGCCGATCTTGGCGCCCTTTTCGGCCCAGGCTTCACCCTGGAACTCGGTGTCGATGCCAGCCATGATCTTGAGCAGGGTCGACTTGCCCGAGCCGTTGGGGCCGAGCACGCCGATCTTGGCATCCGGATAGAAAGACAGATGGATATTATCCAGGACCTTTTTGCCGCCGGCATAGGACTTGGACATTCCGTGCATGTGGTAGATGAACTGGCGAGCCATGGGCCGCAAATCCTTTTCAAGAGCTGCTGAATTTGCTGCGTACTTAGGCTATCCCCCCAGCCGGGGCAATGGGCCACCCTGCCCCACCCGATGGTGCACCACCCGATTATGCCCAGTGTTGTGCGCCCCGGCGCGATCGGCCGGGGCACGGGGATGGATGGTCAGGCCGGCGCGTTTTCCAGCCATACCGGCACCGACTTGAAGGCCGGCGTCTTGCTGCGCGGATCGACTTCGGTGCCCACCAGCACATTGGCCTCGGGGTAATAGGCCATGGCGCTGCCGCGCGGCAGATCGAACGCCGTTGCCACCCCCACCATCTTGCCGACATCGGACGCCACCGTCACCGGCTGCCCCTCGTCGAGCCCGAACGCTGCCATGTCGTCGCGATTGAGGAACACTGCATAGCGCCCGGCATTGCCGCGATAGCTGTCCTTTTCCTCATAGATAATGGTGTTGAACTGACCTTCGCTGCGCATGGTGGCCAGCGTCAGCTGCCGGGGCGGCGGTGGCGGGATCGGGGTCACCACAAAATGCGCCCGCCCGTCGGGAGTGCCGAACTGGGGCGAGTGCAGCAGCCGGTTGCGGATGTGGAACTCGCGCTTGGCCACGTCGATATCGGCAAGCTCCTCGAGGCCCGGCACGATGGCGGCAATGGCGTCGCGCACCCTGGAGTGGGCGCTGAAGGTCTTGAACTGGATGGGCGAGTGCGGCATCAGCCGCTGCCCCAGCTCCCCCAGGATCCAGCTTTCCGGGCGGACATTGTCCAGCCGGCGAATGCCGCCATCGCTGAGCCTGACGAAGTTGAACATCGATTCCTGGGTCGTGGGCTCCCATTCCTCGTCGCGTGCAGTCACCGGCAGGATCAGCACCTCGCCCTCGCCCAGCCCGTGCACATGGCCCATATTGAGCGTGGTGGTGAGGAACAGCTTGAAGTCGATGGCTTCCATGGCGCGGCTGGCAAAGGCCCGGTCGGGCGTCGCCCCCCACAGATTGCCGCCCATGATCACGGCGCTGTCGATCTCGCCCGCCTCGGCCGCCTTCAGGCACGCCATGGTGTCAAAACCCTTCTCCTCGGGGAACTTGACGCCGAAATTGGCTTCCATCTTCGCGAGCACATCCTTGGCCAGCACCGGCTTGACCCCGATGGTGCCGATGCCCTGCACGTTGGAATGCCCGCGCAGCGGCAACAGCCCGGCAAAGCGCTTGCCCACCATCCCGCGCACCATGGCGAGATTCGCGATCGCCTCGACATTGGCCACGCCATGAATATGGTGCGTCATGCCCATGCCCCAGGCAAACACCGCATGCTCGGCGCGCCCGTAGCATTGCGCGATATGGGCGATCTCAGCCCGCCCGATGCCGCAGGCCTTGGTGATCTCCGTCCAGCTCAGCGCCGCCAGGTCGGCCTCGAAGGCGGCAAAGCCGGTGGTGTGGTGGGACAGGAACATCGCGTCTTCCAGCCCCAGCTCCAGCACCGCCTTGGCGATCCCCTTGAGCAGCGCGATATCCGAGCCGATGCGCGGCTGCACATAGTCCGAGGCAATCTCGCTGCCGCCCTTGAGCATGGAGCTGGCCGATTTGGGCACCGCGAACTTGACGAGCCCCGGCTCCTTGGCCGGATTGATCACGATCACCTGCCCGCCCCGCTCGCGGCAATTCTTGAGCATGTGGATGAAGCGCGGGTGATTGGACGAGGGATTGGCCCCGATCACGAAGATCAGATCGGCCCCGGTCAGATCCTCCAGCTCGACGCTGGACGTGCCCGAGCCGATGGTGGTGGCCAGCCCCTCGCTGGTCGCCTGGTGGCAATAATACGAGCAATTGTTGACGTTGTTGGTGCCATAGGCCCGCGCCAGCAGCTGGAAGATGAACCCCGCCTCGTTGGACGAGCGCCCCGAGGAATAAAAGAACGAGCGGCGCGGATCGGTGGCGGCCAGCTTTTCGGTGGCATGCGCCAAGGCAAAATCCCAGTCCACCGGCTCCAGGTAATCGGACCCGGCGGCCTTGAACAGCGGCGTGCCCAGCCGCCCCAGATGCTCCATCTCGCGCCCGGTCAATTCCTGCAGGTCGGCCAGCTCGTGCTCGAAGATTTGCACCGGAATGGCGGGCTGGATATCGGTGGATTGGGCCTGCACGGACTTGTTGCAGACCGAGGGGAACTCATCGAGCTCGTTGGTCATGCCGCCGAGCTGCCCGCCCATGCCATAGGCACAGGCCTTGCAGGTGTTCTTGGCCGTCAGGGCTTTTGCCGCCTTGCCCACTCCCATCCGGGAAATGGTCTGCAACGTATAAAGGACCTTCTTGGCCCCGCCCCCCACGATATGGCTGGTATCGGCCACGCGCTCACCCCCCACTGCCGCGCCTCTTGCGGCCTAGTCGCCTATTGTTGCCCCAGTGGGGCAGCGAGGCAATGGCCAAAGGGCCACACTTTAGCATCACCTCGCCCCGAACCATGACGCCTGCTATTGCCCAGCAGGCGCAACCCGCAGCAGGCGGCCATTGTTTTCGTCGGTCAGCAGATAAAGCGCCCCGTCCGGTCCGGCCCGCACGTCGCGGATACGTCCCAGTTCGCCGGCAAACATGCGCTCCTCGGCCAGCACCTGGTCGCCCTCCATATCGAGCCGCACAAGCACCTGACCGCTGAGCCCCCCGGTGAACAGATCGCCCTGCCATTGCGGCATCAGCGCGCCATAGTAAAAGGTCAGCCCCGAGGGCGAGATCGAAGGGTCCCAATAGTGCAGCGGCTGCTCCATGCCGTCCTTGCTGGTACCCTCGCCAATCGTCAGCCCGGAATAATCCACTCCATAGGTGGTCACCGGCCAGCCATAATTGCCGCCCGGTTTGGGCATGTTGAGCTCGTCCCCGCCGCGCGCCCCATGCTCGACGGTAAACAGCGTGCCGTCCTCGCGCATCGCCGCCCCCTGCGGATTGCGGTGGCCCTTGCTCCACAGCTCGGGGGCCCAGCCCGCGATTTGGGGATTATCCTTTGGCATCGAGCCATCGGGGGCAATGCGCACCACCGCACCCGCCAGATCGTCCATCACCTGCGCCCGCTCCTGGTCGCCGCGCTCGCCCAGCGTCACCCACAGATTGCCGTCCTGCCCGATCACTACGCGCGAACCGAAATGACGATTGGTGGTGGTGAAGTTGTTCATGCGAAAGATCACCTTTTGATCTTCCAGCCGCCCCGCCTCGCCCTCCAGCACCAGCCGCGCCGACAGCACCGCCGTGCCCTGCCCGCGCTGCTGGCCGGCATCGGCCGCGGGCTCGGCAAAAGTCAGGTAAAGCTGGCCACTGCTGGCAAAATCGGGCGCCAGTACCACATCGAGCAGGCCGCCCTGCCCCTCGGCGTAAACATTGGGCACCCCCTCGATCGGCGCGCTCAACTTGCCATCGGCAACGATGCGCAACTGCCCGCGACGTTCGGTCACGAGAAACCGGCCATCGGGCAGGAAAGCCAGCGCCCAGGGGTGGGCCAGCCCTTCGGCCAGGGTCGTGGCCACCAGTTCCCCGGCGCTGGTATTAACGCTTTGCGCCACGGCCAATGTTGCCGAGGACGAAGTAATCGCAACTACAGCGAGCATCGCGTAAATTGAAATCCGCATTGACTTTCCCTTTGGATGCCTGTGCATAAACTTGAAACTGCGCTCGGACATGTCTATCTGTACGAAGGTGTCGCTTGACCGGATCGTCCCGTCCGGGCAATTTGGCACGAAATCCCATCAGAACTAATCGCGAAGCACACGCCGAACCGATTTTGGCTGATGGCCAGCCTATTTTATCTGCCGTGCCGATTGGAGGCTACGAAAAATGGACAAGATCCCAATGACGGTGGGCGGCCAGAAGGCGCTCGCCGCCGAGTATGAGCACCGCACTGCCAGCGAGCGCCGCCGCATCATCGAGGCGATCGCTGAAGCGCGCGCCCACGGCGATTTGTCTGAAAACGCGGAATATTCACGCTGCCAAGGAGCAGCAGAGCCTCAACGAGGGCCGCGTCAAGGAACTCGAAACCGTCCTGGCGCTGGCCGAAATCATCGATGTATCCAAGCTGAGCGGCGACACCGTCAAGTTCGGCGCGACCGTGACCTTTCTCGATGAGGACACCGAAGAGGAAAAGACCTACCAGCTGGTGGGCGATCCCGAGGCCGATGCTTCGGCCGGCCGGATCTCGATTTCCTCCCCCATTGCCCGCGCCATGATCGGCAAGGGCGAAGGCGATTCGTTCGAAGTGCTCGGCCCCAGGCGGCGCCCGCAGCTACGAAATCGTCAAGATCCAGTACATTTAACGTCCGCTGGCGGCCATTTGCCGCCATTGGGTGTGACATTTCCGTCTGTTCCACAGCCGCGAGGCGGGCATTGGCGGGTTTGCCTTGAAACTGAGCTCCCTCGGCCCTTAATTAGAGCCGAGGGAGTACTCGTATTTCGGAGAGCGTCGCGATGCACGCGAAAGTCATCATCATCGGGTCCGGCCCAGCCGGCTACACCGCTGCCATCTATGCGGCGCGCGCCATGCTGGAACCCGTGATGATTCAAGGTCTGCAGCCCGGCGGGCAGCTCACCATCACCACCGATGTCGAGAACTATCCCGGCTTTGCCGACGTCATCCAGGGCCCCTGGCTCATGGACCAGATGAAGGCCCAGGCCGAGCATGTGGGCACCAAAATCATCAACGACGTGATCGTGCAGGTCGATTTCGACCGCCGCCCGTTCGTGCTGACCTGCGATAGCGGTGAAGTCTACACCGCCGACAGCGTCATCATCGCCACCGGCGCCCAGGCCAAATGGCTGGGCCTGCCCAGCGAACAGAAATTCCAGGGCTTTGGCGTCTCCGCCTGCGCCACCTGCGATGGCTTCTTCTATCGCAACAAGGAAGTGCTCGTGGTCGGCGGCGGCAATACCGCGGTCGAGGAAGCGCTGTTCCTGACCAATTTCGCCTCCAAGGTCATCCTCATCCACCGTCGCGACGAGTTCCGCGCCGAGCGCATCCTGCAGGAGCGCCTGTTCAAGAACCCGCGGATCGAAGTGCGCTGGAACACCGAGATTGCCGATATCGGCGGCACCACCATGCCCCCTTCGGTCAACACCGTGACCTTGCGCGATCTGGCCAACAACACCACCTATGAACAGGCCATTGACGGCATTTTCATCGCCATCGGCCACGCCCCGGCCACGGCGATCTTTGCCGGCAAGCTCGACATGAAGCCGGGCGGCTATCTGCAGGTGAAGGCGGGCACCGCCCAGACCAATATTCCGGGCGTGTTTGCTGCCGGCGACGTGACCGACGATGTCTACCGCCAGGCCGTGACGGCGGCGGGCATGGGCTGCATGGCGGCGCTGGAGGCCGAACGGTTCCTCGCTGAACACGATTTGGCCGAAGCAGCCGAGTAGGTGATGCCCATGCTGCCCACCAAGCCACCGTCATCGGGCTGTTGCGAGATGCTGGCAGACAAACTTATTCACCCCGGCTGATAAAGAGAAAGCGTCATCAACATGCTCGACTGGGACAAGCTTCGGATTTTCCACACGGCCGCTGAGTCGGGCAGTTTCACTCATGCCGCTGAAAAGCTGGGCATGAGCCAGTCGGCCGTCAGCCGGCAGATTTCGGCGCTCGAGGATGATCTGGGCTTCAAGCTCTTCATCCGCCACGCGCGGGGCCTCGTGCTCACCGAAGTGGGCGAGCAATTGTTCCGCACCGCCCACCGCATGCACTGGGAACTCCAGCAGGTGGAAACCCAGATGTCCGAGAGCCAGGACGTCCCCACCGGCCCGCTGATCGTCACCACCACCGTGGGCATCGGCTCCACCTGGCTCAGCTCCCGCCTTGATGAATTCCTCAAGCTCTATCCGCTGATCCAGCTCGAAATCCGCCTCAACGACTCCGAGCTCGACCTGGCCATGCGCGAGGCCGACGTGGCCATCCGCCTGCACCGCCCCAACCAGTCCGAGATGATCCAGCGCAAGCTGTTCACCGTGCACAACCACTTCTATGCGGCCAAGAGCTACATCGAGGAAAAGGGCATGCCGCAAAGCGGCGAGGAGCTCGATGATCACCGCATCATCACCTTCGGCGAACCGGTGCCGTCCTATCTGGGCGACATCAACTATCTCGAGCGCATGGGCCGCACCGATTCCAGCCCGCGCCGCGCCGCCCTCAAGGTCAACGCGATCTATGGCATGATGCAGGCGGCCCGCGCCGGCATCGGCATCGCCATGCTGCCCGCCTATGTCACCGAAACGCGCCGACAGCCTGGTGCAGGTGCTGCCCGAAGTCGAACTGCCCTGCCTACGAGGCCTATTTCGTCTATCCCCCGGCGCTCAAGAACTCCAAGCGCGTCGGCGTCTTCCGCGACTTCCTCGTCGCCAAAGCGCGCGAATGGAGCTTCTGACCGGCCAACGGCAAAATCGCTCCAGTGGAGCGATTTTAGGTCAGAAGGCCTTGAAGGCTAAGCCCGAATGGCAATGGAACGACCCGCAGGGGCAAATCGCTCCAGTGGAGCGATTTGAGGCTAGAAGGCCTTGAGGGCTACGCCCAAATGGCAACGGAACGACCCGCAGGGGTAAATCCCGCAAGGCCACGCCCCGACGGCCGCCGAGCCCCCCAACCGCGCCCAAACCAGGCAGAGCATTCCCATGGCCCGCATTACCACCATTGCCCTGGATGCCGATGACACGCTCTGGCAGAACGAGCAGTTCTACGACCTCACCAAGCAGCGCTTTGCGGCCCTGCTCGCCGATTACACCGACGCCACCGAACTCGACCGCCGGCTGATGGCGGCGGTCACTGCCAATCTGGGCCATTACGGGTTCGGCATGAAGGGCTTTGCCCTGTCCATGGTCGAAACCGCGCTCGAAATCACCGACCACCGCGTGCCCGGCCAGCGTCATTGCCCAGATCCTCGATGTGGCGCGCGAGATGTTGACCCACCCAGTCGAGGTCCTCCCCCAGGTCGAACAGACCCTGCAGCTGCTACAGCATAGCCATCGCCTGATCATGGTCACCAAGGGCGACATGTTCGACCAGGAGCGCAAGATCGCCGCCTCGGGGCTCGCCGGTTATTTCGCCGCCATCGAGATCGTCGCCGACAAGACCGAATCTACCTACCGGCGAATCTTTGCGCGCCACACCGAAGGGGCGCAGCACACCATCATGGTGGGCAATTCCCTGCGCTCCGATATCGTGCCGGCGCTCGCCGCGGGCAGCTTTGCCGCCTATGTGCCGCACGCGCTGACCTGGTCCTTCGAGCACGCCGACGAGCCGCAGGCCGAGCCCCGCTATGCCCGGCTTGCAACGCTGAGCGAGCTGCCCACAGCGCTCGCCCGGCTCGAACAGGCCAACCCCTAGACCACGCCAACACCCTGCGACCAAATGGCCGTTTCGGCGCCGACCCATTGATTTAATTGATGAATTTTTCGCACCATGCGGTCCTTGCATGGGCTTCATGCGCTCATGGGATTGAAGCCCCACCCCGGCGGGCCTATATCCCCATCAGCACGGCGGGCGCATCCCTCCTCCCTCGCGCCTGCTGCGTTCCCTCCTTGCGGGAATTCGTTCCTGCAATCTGTGGCCTGGCTCTCCCCTCGAGCCGGGCCACTTTTTTTTTGGCTGCTCGCCAGCGCCTGCATCCACCGCATGGCTGACATGCCCGAATTCTGATTGTCTACTGAACCGATAGAGTACATAAGGGCCATGTCGCTGAGACGCGCTCCGTATCCTCCTCCCTCGGACCCCGTATCGCGACACCGAGCCTTGATCGTATCCTCCTCCCTCGATCCTGGCTCACTGGCAGAGCGCAATCCTCCTCCCTGCTCTCTGCCCCACTTTTTCGGCCCTGTCTTCGGACAGGGCCTTTTTTTTGGCCACGCGGCACTTGGGGCGCCCCCGCACGCTGGTTGACAGTTTGTCGCTGTTCCAGACGCATGGCTGGCATGTTGACCCATGCATTGTAGACGGGCGGGCCGGAGCCTATATGAAGGGTGTCGCTGAGACGCGCTCCGTATCCTCCTCCCTCGGACCCCGTATCGCGACACCGAGCCTTGATCGTATCCTCCTCCCTCGATCCGGGCTCACTGGCAGAGCGCAATCCTCCTCCCTGCTCTCTGCCCCACTTTCGGTCGGGTCCTGCCCGATCATCGGCCCTGTCTTCGGACAGGGCCTTTTTTTGACCTAGCCCAGTATCAGCACCCACGCGACGAGCTGCGCGACAACCAGCCCGGCCAGCGCCCCCAGCATGATCCAGTCGAGCCAGCGCGGCACCCGTCGGCGCGCCATCCGCAGCACCAGCCGGATGGCATACCAGCACCCATAGACGCTCAGATAAAACACCAGCGCATAAAACCCGGTGGTCCATCCCAGCCCATAGCGGGTTCCTTCCACGCCCGGCGCGCCCAGCCCCCACGGCACAATCGCGACCGCCGCCGCCAGCGCCGCGGCCGCCGGAAGGAAAGTGATCAAAAGCGCCAGATATCTGTTCAATTGCGTTCTCCCTCTACCCCACAATAATCAAACGCCACAGAATTCCAGTAATTCCCCCGGAGCCGGCAAGGCACCCAGGCCCTTTCGCCTGTTTGGTGCGGATATTGCAGCCCTTTGCTCCAGTGGAGGACAGCTTGTCGCGGCTGTAAATGCATGGCAGTCATGTTGACCTAACCGTTGTGGACCAAACGGTAAAAACCTATATTCCCGTTGTCGCCGCGACGCCGCTCCGTATCCTCCTCCCTCGGACCCGCGTTTGGCGACACCGGATCTAGGTCGTATCCTCCTCCCTCGGCCTGGGTCCATCTGGTTCGGCGCATCTCCTCCTCCCTTGCGCTGGACCATACTAGATTTGGCTTCGGCCCTATCATTGGGCTCCAACTTCGGTTGGAGCCTCTTTTTTTGCCCCAAGCACCCCTTTGTCCTACCTGCACCCCTCCATTATTTTGCCCCGAGTTCGACGCCGCGGCTTGATGCTTGAGGCGCCCCGCCCCATGCCCGACGCCTCCATTATTTTGGCCCCAAGGTCGACGCCGCCGTTTGATGCTTGATGCTTGATGCCCGCCGCCCCAAGCCCGACGCCTCCATTGTTTGGGCCGCAAGGTCAGCCTGCAGGGATCGACGCTCGATGGGCGATGCTCCATGCGCGATTCTCGATGCTCGATGCTCGATGCTCGATGCTCGATGCCGATGGCCCCAACAGCCGACCACGCAACTCCCGACGCCATTCGCATGCCCGAGGCCCTGCGCCGAGCCGGATGCTCTGGGCCCGATGCGCGCCGCCCCACGCCCGATGCCTCCATTATTTGCATGGCTGCCCTCTCAATTGCGCGCTTGTCGCAAAACTGTCATGCGTTAATCTTCCGTTAAATCGGTAGCGTTCGTGGCGCTACCCCTCCAAGGTCCACCGCTCCGGCGGCGACCTCTAGGCCCTGCCCATCCCCTCGGGCAGGGCCTTTTTTTTGCGCGCTGTTCGGGCGCCTGTGCCCTTCCCTCACCCGGTACCCCTGGTGGCATTGTCTCACCCGGGTTGGCTGCACCCGGGTTGGCCACACCCCACAGTGTCCTTCCCCCACCCGGGTCTCATCCCCCACGGTGTCATTCCCGCGAAAGCGGGAACCTCTGTTCGCTAATACAGAGACGACAACAGAGATCCCCGCTTCCGCGGGGACGACCTGGGGGGTGGGACATCGTGGTCGCAGGTAGGATCTGGTGCGCTTGTACGCACAGCGAGCAATCCCACTCCGACCCCAGAATACCCCCACCCAGAAGATCACGAGAGCTACGCTCGAATGGCCCGTCAGGAGGGGATAATTTCTACCCCACCCACAGTGTCCTTCCCCCACCCGAGTCTCTCCCCCACTCGGTGTCATTCCCGCGAAAGCGGGAACCTCTGTTTTCGCTATTGCAGAGGACGACAACAGAGATCCCCGCTTCCGCGGGAACGACACGGTGATGGGGGACGATGGTGCGCGGGTGGCATGGTGGGCGGATCACGGTGCGAGCTCGTCTCACGCCATTCCGCACGCCGTCACCTCCGGGCTTGTCCCGGTGGTCCATTCTCGTGGAGCGCTCAAATTGCCGGCACAACCCCGGCCATGGAGAAGTAGTAGAGAGACCCAACACACTCGATGTCACCCCGGCCTTGAGCCGGGGCCCATCCCGAGATCATCGAGATACCCCCACCCAACCTCCCCCTGATAGGGGGAGGAGCTCATCGGGGCTCACAAAATTCTCAGCTATCGCGGATAATTCTACCCCACCCACGGTGTCATTCCCGCGAAAGCGGGAACCTCCGTTTCGCTATTGCAGAGACGACAACAGAGATCCCCGCTTCCGCGGGGACGACCTGGTGGGGGTGGGACATCGTGGTCGCAGGTAGGATCTGGTGCGCTGGTACGCACAGCGCGCAATCCCACCCCGCCGCCCCCCCCACGGTGTCATTCCCGCGAAAGCGGGAACCTCTGTTTCGCTATTGCAGAGGACGACAACCGAGATCCCCGCTTCCACGGGTCCGACATGGTGATGGGTGGCACGATGGTGCGCGAAGGATGGTGGCAGGGCACGCCCCCCTAATGTATCCCCGCACAAAACCCCTGGATGCGCTTCACCGCGTCTTCCAGCTCCGCATTGCTCGCGGCATAGCTCAGGCGGAAATGCCCCGGCAGGCCGAACGCCGTGCCGTGCACCAGCGCGACGCCCGTTTCCTCGAGCAGCGCCATGACGAAATCTTCGTCGGTATCGAGCATGGTGCCGCCGGTGCTGGTCTTGCCCAGGAGGCGCTGGCACGAGGGGAACACGTAGAACGCGCCTTCCGGAGTCAGGCAATCGAGCCCGGTATTGGCATTGAGCCCGGCCACCACCAGATCGCGGCGCTCCTGGAACACGGCGCGCCACTCGGCCAAAAACTCCTGCGGTCCGTTGAGCGCTTCCACCGCCGCCCATTGCGAGATCGAGCTCGGATTGGTGGTCGATTGCCCCTGCAGTTTGGTCATCGCCGCCAAGAGCGGCCGCGGGCCGGTGCAATAGCCGATGCGCCAGCCGGTCATGGCGTGGGATTTGGACACCCCGTTCATGGTCAGCGTGCGCGGCTGCAGCTGCGGCTCCACCTGGGCGATGGTGGCGAACTTGCCGCCATCATAGACCAGCACTTCATAGATATCGTCGGTCAGGATATGCACATGGGGATGGCGCAGCAGCACATCGGCCAGCCCGCGCAATTCCTCGGCGCTATAGGCAGCGCCCGTCGGGTTGGAGGGGGTGTTGAGCAGCACCCACTTGGTCCTGGGGCGTGATCGCGGCTTCCAGCACTTCGGGCGACAGCTTGAACCCGGTCGAGGCATCGGCCACCGCAAACACCGGCTCGGCGCCGCACAGCCGCACGATCTCGGGATAGCTCACCCAATAGGGCACCGGCACCACCACTTCGTCGCCGGGATTGAGCGTCGCCATCAGCGCGTTGAAGATGATCTGCTTGCCGCCGGAGCTGACAAAGCAATCCGCCGCCGTCACGTTGAGCCCGTTGTCGCGGCGGAACTTGGCCGCCACCGCTTCCTTGAGCTCGATGATACCGTCCACATTGGTATAGCGGGTCTTGCCCTCGTCCATGGCGCGCTTGGCGGCGTCGCGCACATTGAGCGGCGTGTCGAAATCGGGCTCGCCGGCGGAGAGCGCGATGATGTCGCGGCCTTCCTGCGCCAGCACGCGCGCTTTCTGGCTGATGGCCACCGTTGCCGATGGCGCCACGCGCCCCAAGGCGTCGGACAAGAACCCCATTATCATCACTCCCTAGGCTGATCGCGCCACAAATACGGCGTCCCCTCGGGCGGGGCAACTGCTCACTTCGTCTCGGGCGCGCCGGTTACCCTTTCTCAATGCCCGTGATCGCGCTGCCACAGTTTTGCCCCCGAAAGGTCAATGAGCGCTCCCATTGGCACCGCATTCACCCGGTTTAATGCCTTCATCGAAACGGCAAGGCACCTTCCTCCTCCCATGCACAAGACCAAGCCTTTAAAGCGGAAAACCTTCTGGCGCGTCGCCCTGGCCTCCACCCTGGTGGTCACCGGCGCGACCACCACGGCCTTGCTGGCCGGCATCACCCCGGCAACCGCCGCCAATCTGGCCAATCAGCCCGACACCCAGATTGCCGTGTTCATGGTGCCGCTGACGCTGCTGGTGCTGGTGCTGCTGTTTGAAGTCACCCGCTTTGCGCTGCGCGGCAACCTGCCCGCCCAGGCCCCCGCCAAGAGCCGCAACGGACGCTATTGGAACTCCCGACGCCGAGACAGTTGACCTCCTCTCTGCCCCGACGAAACTGGGCCGGCTTTAGCCGGCCCTTTTTTTGCGCCGCAGCAGCCTCTTGCCCGCCGCCCGCTTAGGGTCCAGTCTGGGTGGGGCAAGGAGGATAATGCGATGCTCGTTGATACCATCCTACAAACCAAGGGCGGCCAGGTGTTCACCCTGCCCCAGACCAGTTCGCTGGCCGATGCGGTTGCCGCCCTCAACGACCACAATGTCGGTGCGATCGTCATCACCACCCCCGAAGGCGCCATTGTCGGCATTCTGTCCGAACGCGATATCGTGCGCCGCCTGGGCCAGGACGCCGCGGCCGCCCTGTCGCTCAAGATCAGCGACTGCATGACCACGGGGGTGCGCACCTGCACCCGCGATACCCATGTCGAAGAACTGATGGAGCGCATGACCCGCCACCGCATCCGCCACATGCCGGTCGCCCAGGACGGCAAGCTGGTCGGCATCGTTTCGATCGGCGACGTGGTCAAGCTCAAGATGGAAGAGGCCGAACACGAGGCCGCAGCGCTCAAGGAATATATCGCCTCCTGAGCGCGCAGGTCGGGCGCGGCGCACCAGCCCCCGCCCGGCCCCCAGGCAAGCCTTGCCGCTTTTTCTCCCCTTTCCAAGCCGCTTGATTTCAGGTCAAACTGCCAACGCGCGGCGGCTTGACGGCTCCGGCGCCTCTCCCGTCCCCTCCGCCGGCCTTTCATCCCGGCACCGCCCCCGAGCCCTCCATGCTGCCAAGTTTCCTGATCGCGCTGCTCGGTGTCGTTGCCGCCCAGGCCTCGCCCGGCCCCAACATGTTCGCCGTCATCGCCGTGGCGCTCGGCCGGGGCCGCCGGGCCGCCTTGCTGGTGGTCAGCGGCATAGCCTCGGGCACGCTGGTGTGGGCGGCGCTGACCGCGCTTGGCCTCGGCGCTTTGTTCACCGCGGTGCCGGCGCTGCTCACCCTGCTCAAGTTTGTCGGCGGCGCCTATTTGTGCGTCATGGGCTATCGCGGCCTCAGCGCGGCCCGGCGCGGCGATGCGGCGGCCCTGCGCAGCGAAACCCGCCCGCTCTCTGATCTGGCCGCGTGGCGGCGCGGCTTTTTCGTGGTGATGACCAATCCCAAGGCCCTGCTGATGTGGATGGCCATCGCCACCTTCCTGTTCGGCGCCGGGCTGGGCGGGGGCGAGGTGCTGCTGTTCGGGCCCCTCGTCGCCCTCTCCGCCACGCTGATCTACGGCGCCTATGGCGTGCTGTTTTCGAGCGGCCCCGCCAGCCGCGGCTATGCCCGGTTCTGGCGCTGGATCGAAGCGGCCTTCGGCACCGCCTTTGGCGCCCTGGGGCTCACTTTGATCGTTTCCGGCCTGCGCGATTTGTGGCCCTGAACCGGCCCCGGGCCGCGTCCGCCACCCGCCACCTTACCAACCTGACCAAAGGTTCATCCCCCCGCAAGGTCAAGCCCACCTGATCTGCGCTAAGGTCCTCACATGCCGGCCAAAAACCGGCCACATGCAAAGGACCATCCATGAAATACATCACCTCCAGCGCCGCCATTGTCGCCCTCACCGCCGCCCTTGGTGTTGTCAGCATCGCCCCCAGCTTTGCCCAGTCCGCCCCCACCTCTCAGGGCCAGTTCCGCCATGGCGACCGTCACCAGCAGTTCAGCCGCAGCGGCGGGGCGTTGCTGGGCAATATGCTCGATTTCCGTCGCGGGGCCGAGGGCATTGAAGTCGCCCTCGTGCGGCTCAGCCACCGCATCACCCTGAGCGCCGAACAGCAGCCGCTGTTTGACAGCTTCAAGACCGCCGCCATCGCCGCGGCCAAAGACTTCACCACCGCGCGCACCGAGCTGCGGCCCGAAGCCACCACCACCACCACACCGAGCCTGTCCGAGCGCCTCGACAACCAGATCACCCTGCAACAGGCCCGGCTCAAGACGCTCGAAGCCGTGCAGCCCAGCGCCAAGGCGTTCTTTGACAGCCTCACCCCCGAGCAGCTGACCCAGCTCTCCCCGCGGGCGGACCGGGCGGACCGGGCTGACCGGGCTGACCGCATGGGCCGCGGCGATCGCGATGGCCGCCGTGGCGGCGGTGATCACCGCCCCGGCAAGATGGGCCCGGCCGGACAGGGCCAGCCTGCTGCCCCCGATGCTGCTCCCGCCCCGACCTCTGCCCCAACACCGGCGGCCCCCGCCACCCCGGGCTGATTTCCCACCAGCCCTTTCGTGCCTCCTCCCACCTCCCTCCGCGACGTGCGCCCCGGCCTTCTGGTCGGGGTTGCTTTTGTTGATCCATCCACTACCAATCAGTCATTCATAGTGGATATGCCGATGAACACCCTGCCGCTCGATCCCGTTCGTATTCGTGCCGAATTCCCCGCCTTTTCCGAGCCCAGCCTGCGCGGCCAGGCGTTTTTCGAGAATGCCGGCGGCTCCTATACCGCCCGCCCAGCCCTCGACAAGCTCTCCCATTTCTATCACGCCACCAAGGTGCAGCCCTATGGCTTCTACCCCGCCTCGCAGGCGGCCGGGGCGGCGATGGACCTCAGCTATGCGCGCCTTGCGCAGGCGCTCAACGTCACCCCCGACTGGCTGCATTTCGGCCCCTCTTCCTCGGCCAATACCTATGTCCTGGGCAATGCTTTTGCCGGCTATCTCAAGGCCGGCGATGCGGTGATCGTCACCAATCAGGACCACGAGGCCAATAGCGGCGCCTGGCGCAAGCTCGCCAAAATGGGCGTGGAAATCCGCGAATGGCGGGTCGATCCCGAAACCGGCCATCTCTCCCTCGATGCGCTCGACGCGCTGCTCGATGCCAAAGTCCGGCTGGTGGCGGCGCCCCATTGCTCCAATGTGGTGGGCGAGATCAATCCGGTGGCCGAAATTGCCGCCCGCGCCCGCGCCGTCGGGGCGCTCACCGCCATTGACGGGGTCAGCTATGCGCCCCACGGCCTGCCTGACCTCGCCGAGCTGGGCTGCGATATCTATTTCTTCTCCGCCTACAAGGTCTACGGCCCCCACCAGGGCGTCATGGCCGTGCGCCCCGAGCTGGCGCTGGCGCTGCCCAATCAGGGGCATTTCTTCAACGACGCCAAGCTGCGCTACCGGCTGACCCCGGCCGGTCCCGACCACGCCCAGATCGGCGCGCTCTCGGGCATTGTCGATTATCTCGAAACCGTCAGCCAGCTGGCCGATCCGCAGATCGAAGGCGCCGACCCGTTCCGGCGCGCCCACACCGCCATGCGCCAGCAGGAAACCATGCTGGCCGAACCGCTGCTCGATTTCCTGCGCCAGCGCAATTCGGTGCGCCTGATCGGCCCGGCCGATGCCGCCCTGCGTGCGCCCACCATTGCCCTGCGCGTCACCGAGCCGGCCGCCGCCATCGCCGCCCGGCTGTCGCGTCACGGCGTCATGGCCGGCGCCGGGCATTTTTATGCCTATCGCCTGCTCGAGGCGCTGGGCATTGCCCCCGACCATGGCGTGCTGCGCCTGTCCTTTGTGCACTACACCACGCCCGCCGAAATCGACCAGCTGATCGCCGCGCTCGACGCCGAGCTGCAATAGCGCTAAGCGCTAGCTTTCCTCCCCGTTTCTGCCCGGCCTTTGCCGGGCCGCGCCAGTTCTATTGCCGAGTTTTCGCCATGCCTCGCCCCATCGCCGCGCTGCTCCTCGTGATTTGCACCATGCTGTGGGGCTTTGCCTTCATCGCGCAAAAATCGGCCATGGACAGCATGGGCCCGCTCACCTTTGCCGGCGTGCGCTATTTGCTGGGCGGGCTGTTGGTGCTGCCGCTGGCGCTGTTCGAGCGTCGCCGCCGCCCCGCCCCGATCTCGGGCAAGACCTGGGGCGCCATCGCCGTCATGAGCCTGGTGTTCTTCTTCGGCTCCTGGCTGCAGCAGGCGGGCCTGGCCACCACCACCGCCACCAATGCCGGCTTCCTCACCGGGCTTTACGTGTTCTTCGTGCCGGTCCTGGGCTTTGCCCTGTTCCGCACCCGCCCGCACACCATCGTGTTCGTGTGCGTGCCGCTGGCGCTGGTGGGCATCTATTATCTCAATGGCGGGGGCCTCGATAGCTTCAACACCGGCGACGGGCTGGTCGTGGGCAGCGCCATCTTCTGGGCCGCCCATGTGGTGCTGATCGGCTATCTGGCGCGCCATACCGGCCTGCCGGTGTTCGTGTCGGCCATCAGCTTCCTCAGCGCCGGGGCGCTGGCCTTGGCGCTGGCCTTCGTGCTCGAACAGCCCAACCTTACCGGCATCAGCGCCGGCTGGATGGAAATCGCCTATGCCGGCGTGTTCTCGACGGCGGTGGCCTTCACCCTGCAGGCGGTGGGCCAGCAATATGTGCCCCCCGCCAATGCCGCCATCATCCTCTCCGCCGAAAGCCTGTTTGCCGCCATCGGCGGGGCGCTGCTGCTGGGCGAGCGGCTGCCGCCGGTCGGCTATGCAGGCGCCGCGCTGATCTTTGCCGCCATCGTGGCGGTCGAGGCGCTGCCCCCGCTCTGGGAGCGGCGCAAGATTCACGCCACGCGCACCACCAATTAGTTCATCCGGTACATCTGGAAGGTCTTGCACAAGACCACCAGCAGGCACCCCTGGATCGACAGCTGATTGTCGCTGACCTGGGTGATGGTGCCTGAAGCGGTGTGCCCGTAGAGGTGCAAATCGCCCTTCCACTGGTTGGGCGCCACCGGCCGCGCATGGTCGATGATGCGGGTATTGAGATAGGGCAGGTTTTCCTTGTTGTCGGCGCCATTGCCCAGCCAGGTCAGCGTGGCGCACAATTGCCAGCCATCCTCGCCGCACAGTTCCACCTGGTAGCGGGAATCCTTGTATTCGATTTCCCACTGGCCATCGGGCTTCTTGTGCAGCTGCTGCGCCTGGCTCGGCACCATTGCGCCCATCAGCAAACTCAACACCACCAGCCCACGCATCAACACACGCATACTCAAAAACTCCGTCTTGTCGGGGGGCAAGCTCGCATGCGCTGGCTGAACCCAAACTGAACATGCCCCAACATTGTCGCCGGCTTCGCCGACATTTCTCCCCCGATCACGCCGCAGGAAAATGGCTTTTGTTGTGGAGCCGCCCGTTTTGCTCTCGCCTCGCCGCCCCCGCTCCGGCACAACCGGATGACAGCGAGACAGTTCATGGCCAAGCTCTATTTTTCATATGCCGCAATGAATGCGGGCAAGTCCACGCTCCTGTTGCAGGCGGCCTATAATTACCGCGAGCGCGGCATGCGCCCGCTGCTCTATACCTCCTCGCTCTATCTCGACGAGGGTGGGGTCGGGCTGATCTCCTCGCGCATCGGCATTTCCGAGCCCGCCGAACTCTATGGCGCCGAGACCGATCTGTTCCAGGACATCCGCCAGCATACCGAAGCAGGCAAGCTCGATTGCGTGTTCGTCGACGAGGCCCAGTTCCTCACCGCCGAGCAGGTGTGGCAGCTGGCCCGCGTCAGCGACCGGCTCGGCATCCCGGTCATGTGCTTTGGCCTGCGCACCGATTTCCAGGGCAAGCTGTTTCCCGGCTCCCAGCAATTGCTGGCCATTGCCGACGAGCTGCGCGAAATCCGCACCATCTGCGATTGCGGCGCCAAGGCCACCATGGTGGTCCGGCAAAGCCTCGAAGGGGGCGTCGTGGTCGAGGGCGAGCAGGTCTCCATCGAGAAATCGGTTTATATTTCGCTGTGCCGCAAACACTGGGAAGAAGCTGTCGGCCGCTGGCCGGTGAAAGGACCTGACGCATGAATCCGGAAAACATCGAGCCCAAGGGCGCCCTGACCATCCGCACGCTGGCCATGCCCGCCGATACCAATCCCGCCGGCGACATCTTCGGCGGCTGGGTGCTCAGCCAGATGGACATTGCCGGCTCCATCGCCGCCCATGAGCGCGTGCGCGGCCGCACCGTCACCGTGGCCATCGAGGCCATGACCTTCATCGCCCCGGTCAAGGTCGGCGACGTGCTGTGCATCTACACCACCCTCGAGCGCGTCGGCAACACCTCGATCACCGTCGCCATGGAGGCCTGGGCCAAGCGCAACCGGCTGGCCGACCGGGTCAAGGTCACCGAGGGGCGCTTCGTCTATGTCGCCATCGGCGAGGACGGCAAGAAGCGCCAGATCGAACCCTGATCCCCGTTCAGCTGGCGTTCAGCTTGGTCCTGCTTTAACCCTGTCAAGGTCGCCGGCATGACCGATCCGCATCAATCATACGGATTAGTCCATGCTCGCATGGGGGAACTCTTTCTAGCCGCCCTCGTTTCGTGACCAATTGCTGAAACGTCTAAAAGGGCCGCCAAGGCCGCACACAGGAGTTCACCATGAAGCACAACACGCGCAAGATGTTGCTTAGACTGGTCACCGGCATGGCCGTGGCCGTATCGGCCGCTTTGTTGTTCCTGCCGGCGGCCAACGCCGCCCCGGGCACCGTTACCGCCAACGTCAACATGCGCTCCGGCCCCGGCACCAGCTATGGCGTGGTCGATGTGCTTCAGCGCGGTGCGCGCGTCGATGTGCAGCAGTGCCAGGGCACCTGGTGCTATGTGCAGCAGGGCCGCTCGGGCGGCTGGATTTCGGCCAGCTATCTGAACGCGGGCAACGGCCAGTCGGTCAATCCCAACCAGCCGGGCCTGTCCTTCGGCTTCAGCACCGGCCCCAATGGCCCGACCTTCAATTTCGGCATCGGCAATCCCAACCAGCCCCAGGTTCGCCCGCCCTTTGGCGGCCAGCCGCGTCCGCCCGTCGTGCGCCCGCCGCGCATCAGCGAAGTGTGTTTCTTTGATCGCACCCGCTTCCGTGGCGCCAGCACGTGCCTCGAATCGGGTGACAACATCCGCAATCTGGGCGATTGGGCCGACCGCATCTCCTCGATCGACAACCCCGATGGCCTGCAGGTCCAGGTGTGCTCGGAATCCAACTACCGCAACTGCCGCACCTACACCACCAGCGCCGCCTCGCTGGGTGATTTCGACGACTACATCGTCTCGATCCGCGTGCGCTAACCGCGCCGCATCTCCAGCATAGTCAAAGGCGGCAACTCCAATTGCCGCCTTTTTCTTTGCCCCTTGGACGCGCCCGACACTCGCGCTACTATCGCCACCATCGAACTCGGCCGAACGGATCCAGCTCATGCGTCATCCCGCCAAAGTCCTCCCCTTTCTCGCCAGCCTGCTGACCGCCCTGATGCTGGCCGCACTCGCCATCCCCGCCAGCGCCGCCTCGCTCTCGGGCACCCCGGCCTGGAGCGCGCAGGATCTGGTGCTGCGCAACGGCCCGGGCACCCAATACCGGGTCACCGGCGCCATCGCCTCGGATGCGGCGATCAAGGTGCTGCGCTGCCAGCGCCAGTGGTGCAATGTCGACGGCCCCGGCGGTCGCGGCTGGACCAGCCTCTACCAGATCGATTTCGGCCGCGGCCCCGCCGAAACCCATTTGCACTACTCCACCGGCAAGGGCACCGCGTGTTTCTATGAAGGCGCCAACTACACCGGCGCCTCGCTGTGCATCAGCACCGGCCAAATCATCGACGACATGGCCCTGCTTAACGCCGACAACCGCTTCCAGTCCCTCCAGATCACCGGCAATGCCTCGGTCGCCGTGTGCCGCGACCGCAAGTTCCAGAGCTATTGCGAACGCATCCTGATCTCGGAGCCGGTGCTGCACCAATATCTGCGCCGCGCCGTCTCCTCCGCCCGCGTCTACTGACCGAACGCGAAGCGCTCCCCCATTCGCCCGAGGCCCGCAGCAGCGGTCATCGAAAGGCGATGCCCCAAGCGCAAATTCCGTAAATTGGTGGTAACGCCATTGCGCCAAAGCCAGCGCTAGTGTTTCCCAGAGCGAGCACGTTCCGTTTCGCGGCAGTTGCCGCACCGTGATCTGCGCCACGCGGCCCCCTCCCGCACACCAGCCCCTACTTCAAGCCCACTCACCCGATACCCCGCCCACCGGCGACGACGCTCCTTGCCACCCCCGCGACGCGCACGCACACGCTTCACCAAGCCCGCGAGGCTCGCATCCAACTTCTCAGATTCCCCAGCAATAGACCGACGCCCCAACGCAAAACGCCGCCCGATGGGCAATCTCGTCAGCGGGCGTTCCACCGCTGCTTGCTCACGCCTGCAGTTGCCTTGCCTCAGATAACCGGCAATGGTCATCGAAGAACGACGCCCCAAACGCAAAATGCCGCCCGGGGGGCGGCATTTTTGCAGTGCGCAGAGACAAAACGGCCGCCGTGTTTTCAACATCACGGCGGCCCTTCGGCGCCCCGCCGACCCGAGGGCCGGCAGCGCGCCAGTCTTGTTTGACGACTAGAGCAGCGTCAGGTTCGTTGCCGACACCTTGCCATCGCGGCCGGTCTCGAGCTCGTAGGTCACCTTGTCGTTCTCATACAGGCCCTGCAGGCCCGAACGCTGCACAGCCGAAACGTGCACGAACGCATCCTTGCCGCCGTCTTCTGGCGAGATGAAGCCGAAGCCCTTGGTGGCGTTGAAGAATTTTACGGTGCCAGTGATAGTGGACATATTGTATCCTGATAGTGTGCTCGTAACGCATGCGAACGAGCGGTTGTCCGGCGGCAGCATGCCATCCGGATGCACGTTCGCACGAGAGAGAGGGTAGCCACGACCGGCAGAGCCGGTATCAGGGCAGCCGACTTAGGCTGAAAACGTAGAATGACTTGTCGCACGCATCGCCGACGCTGGCAAGCCTCCATCGTAGGACAATCGTGCCGGCCTGGGCCATGCGACGGAACGCCGTACCAGCGCGCCGGCAACGCCCCCCGACCTGCCCGACGGTATACCCTAGAGAACTCGCACTCCGCCCGCGTTTCAGGCGCCGCGCGCCAGCTCCGCCCGCATGGTCGCCACCACGCCGGCCGTGGTATAGGGCTTGGGCAGGAAGCGCGCGTCCTTGGGCAGCAGGTTGGCGCCGGGGCGCTGCTTGCCCGAGGTCACGATGATGCGCACCGGCGGCCAGCGATCGCGCACCATCGCCGAAAGCTTCAGCCCGTCCATGGATCCGGGCATGTCGATGTCAGTAAAGATCAGCTGGATTTCGGGATGCTTGACCAACAGCGCAATGGCCTCGTCAGCATTGGTCGCGGTCAGCACTTCGTAGCCCTCGTCCTGCAGGTCATCCGCGATGGAGAACAGCAGCAGCGCCTCATCTTCGACCACGAGTATTCTTGCCGGGTTTGCTTGCACTGGTGAACTCATCTGTCGATCAATTGATTGCAGGAGCGTCTGGTAATGTCGCGGTCAGCACTACGTCAACGCCTGAGGCGAGAAATTGCACCTTCACGTTTCCGCCAAAATCGGCGGCCAGCACCCGCTCGATCAAGAAACGCCCAAATCCCCGCCGTGTCGGGGCGATCACTTCTGGGCCACCCTGCTCCGACCAGTGCCAGACCAGCGCCGGCAGCACTCCCGCCCGGTACTGCACCTGCCAGATGATTAGGACCCGGCCCGCATCATTGGACAGCGCGCCATATTTGAGGGCATTGGTCGCCAGCTCGTTGATCGCCAGCGCCATCGACAGCGCCATCTTGGGCCCCAGCGTCACCTGCGGCCCCTCGACCACGACGCGCTCCTCGGGCAGCACCCGGATGGCCGAGCGCACCACGTCTTCCAGGTCCGCCGCCGTCCAGCGCGTCTGCGTCAGCAGGTCATGCGCATTCGACAGCGCCCCCAGCCGCTCGCTGAACTTGGTAGCCGCGGTCTCGAGATCGGAATTGCGCAAGGTCTGCGCCGCAATCGCCGAGACCATCGCCAGGATGTTCTTGATCCGGTGCTCCAGCTCGTGGGTCAGCAGCTTCTGGCGTTCCTCGGCCTCCTTCCGGCTGGTGATGTCGCGCATCACCCCGAACATCTTGACCGGCCGCCCGGCCCGGTCGTGGATGAACTCGACATCGCGCGACAGCCAGCGGATCTCGCCATTATCCGGGCGCTGGATGCGATATTGCACGCTCAGCTCGGCCGTCCCGTCGCGCCGCGTCTGCTCGGTCGAGCTCACCTTGCGGTCGGCGTCGAGCAGCAGGCCCTGCAGCTCGTCGGCATGAATGCTCTCGCGCGGGTCCAGCCCCCAGATTTCCCAGAACCGCTCCGACCCCATCACCAGCCCCGAGGCGATGTCCATTTCCAGCGAGGCAATCCCCGCGGCCCGCTGCGACAGGCGGAACCGCCGCTCGCTGGCCATCAGCTTTTCCTCGGCCAGGCGCCGCTCAGTCATGTCGATGACCACCCCGATCAGCCGGCGCCCCTGATCCACCACCTGCGCCCGCACCAGCAGCCATCGATTGGTCTGGTCGGGCATCACATGCCGCAATTCCTGCTCGAAATCGCCCCCGCCCCGCCGCGCCGCCTTGGCCGCGGCGCGCAGGATGCGGGCGCCCTTGCCCGGCGAAAAGCGCGCTTCATATTCGCTCAGGCTGGGCGTTGCGGTTTCCGGAAAGCCGAACAGCCGGTTGAGCGCCGGCGAGGGGGTAAGCTGGTTGGTGAGCAGGTCGAAATCCCACACCGCCATCTGCCCCGCCTCGATCGCCAGCCGCAGCCGCGTCTCGCTTTCGGCCAGCCGCTCGGTCAGCTTCTTGTATTCGTCGATATCGGTATTGGTGCCGATCCAGCGCGTGATCCTGCCCGCCTCGTCGCGAATGGGCATGGCGCGCACCAGATGCCACAAATACGCCCCGTCGGCGCGGCGGATGCGAAACTCCCCCACATAGGGCTCGCCCGTCGCCACGCAATCGCACCAATGCGCGCTCACCCCCGCCACATCATCGCCATGGATCGCGGTGGTCCAGGCGGCATTGTCGAGTTCCCCGGCCGTCAACCCGACATAGCTGTGGGCGCGGCTGTTGAACCAGTCGGGCCGGCCATCGGGCGGCGCCGTCCACACATGGTTGGGCATGGCTTCGGCAAACAGCTGCAGCTGCGCCACGTCGCGCCGCATCTTGGCTTCCGCGCGCACCCGGCCGGTGACGTCCGAGCCCTCCACGAAAATCCCGATCACCGCCCCGTCGGGGTCGCGCACCGGCTGATACACCAGGTCGACAAACCGCTCTTCCGGCTCCGCCTGCGGCTGGCGCTGCAGCAGCACCCGCACCCCCTGCCCCACAAACGGCTCGCCGGTGGCATAGGCCTGGTCCAGCAATTCGTAAAATCCCTGCCCCGCCAGCTCTGGCAGCCCAACCCGCACCGGCAGCCCCAGCACGTCGCGATGCCCGCTCAGCTGCATATAGGCGGCATTGGTCAGCTCGAACACGTGATCGGGCCCCGACAGCATCGCCATGAAGCCCGGCGCCTGCTCGAACATCTGCCGCAGCCGGTCCCGCTCGCCCGCCAGCCAGCTTTGCGCCCGCAGCAGCGCCGTCGTTTCGTTCAAGATCACCAGCGCCCCGATCACCCGCCCATCGGGCTCGATGACGGGTGAATAATCGAGGTCGAAACTGACCATTTCGCGCTTGCCGTTGCGCTCCAGCTGCAGCGCCTGGTTGCGATAGGCCAGGGTTTCGCCCTTGAGCACCGTCCCCAGCACCTTGCGGTGAAACGCCAGCGTTTCCGGCCATACCTCAAAGATCGACCCGCCCAGCACCCCCACCGGCAGCGTGCCGCCAATCCGGGCGCAGGCCTCGTTAAACATCAGGATGCCCTCGTGCCCCCATAGCAGAGCCATCGGCACCTTGGCATTGAGCACCAGATTGACAATTGCGGTTACCGTGGGCGACCAGGTTTCGCGCGCGCCCAGGCTGCTTTGCGACCAGTCATGGTCGCGCACGCTTTGCGCCACGGTGTCATTGCCCATCGACGCCGCCTGCTGCGCCGCAGCGTTCTGCCCCGTCATCCAGCGCCCCCCCGAAGCGCCCATAATGCACCACTCCCCCAACGCCTGCAAACCCGCACGGGGCAGTTTTTCACCCGCGGTTCAGACGGCGCGCCGCACGAAACGCAACGCGCGCAACGACGACGTTTTCGACCGCAGCCTCGACTAGCCCGGCCAATGGCGCGATCACTAGGCTCTATGTCGTTTGCTCCAATCGCGGGCCGGAGCCACGCCGTCAGCCCATCGACCGACGCAGGCCCCGCCCAGCTCGCCCTGCCCGGAACCGAAGCCTCTAGCTGCGAGCCCGGCCACGCGCCCGCCGCGGCAGTCAGGGCCGCAACCGCGTCACGCACACCGCCTATCCGTAGGCCGTCGACTGCCCCCGCCACCTACCCGGAGAACGGCCACGATGCCAGCTGCAGCTTTCGATCTCATTGCGGTCACTTGGGGTTCATTCGTCGCCGCCCAAAATGGCAGGCCTGCGGCGGCCAATGGCGCCGCTTGTTCCGTATCTCCCTCTTGTAGGCGGCACGCGGAAGTACTGCCCTTGCGTAAACGCGACCTTCGCTCACAACATCATACCAGACCGCTCCATACCAGTAGCAACTATGCCGATGTAGGCTAGTTAGGACTGATCGAGGTAGCGTACTGCGATCCGGTGCAATCGGCTTGGCCGCCCTTTTCCGCGGCCAGCTCGCCCCTTAAGGGCGTCACGAATTCGACTAGGTATGCGCTCAATTAGCGCGATCAGCATCAGGTCAGAAGTATCTGGGTCAAGTAAAAGCCCGCTGATGCCAGCAGTCGACAGGTGGTTGTTAAATTGATCTAGGTGAGTCTTGACTTCGACCTGATCAAAGTCTTTCAAGATCTCGCGGATACCGTGAGGAGACATCGCCCCTACATCCGTCAAGAGATCGAAAAGCTGGCCGGAATTCTCCGCAAAGTTAGGCATTGCTTTTCCTGCGAAATCGCGCATACGACTAACAAAGTCATGAACATCAACAAAGGGACGATCAGGGTTGTTGATAGCCTGCTCCGCCACTTGTCCTGCGACTCTCTGGTCGTACGCGGCCATGAGCGCAGAAATGCAATTATCGCCTTGGCGGACTAGTAGCCCAAGCTGATTTAGACTGTAACTCTCATCATTTGATGGCTGTCCAAGATCAGGCTTATAACCGATATCATGCTCGATCTCGTTCCAAACATGAGCGATCATGGTACAAATTTGGATTTCGCAACTGGTGTCCCCGACATTATCATAGATACCGAGAAGCTGGTCTTCTGGAAGGGCGACCTGTGCGTGAATGGCGCGATAGTAGTTCTGGTTGATAGGTGTTTTTTTGTCTTTCCGATCCATCTCAATGTCTGATGCGCCCGCCGGACCGCAGAATACCCCATTTAATTTATCAACAATGCGCTCACAATCTGCTTCTTCGTAGGCAGATATTCTCACGCCAGCCAGATCACTGATAGACTGGAAAATCTCGTCAACATTATTGAAGTTTCGATTTACATCAGTAGCGAAGCGTCGGAGCTTCCCTTCAAACGATTTTTCTGTTTTTACTCTGAAGGTAACCTGCGCTCGGATGGCGTTTTGTTCGCAGACATCCTCTCGACAAATTTCCGCAACTCGATCAGCGAGCTTAATATATCGATCTCGTTCTCTACGGTATCGAGAAACAGCTGGTGCGATTAGATCAATAGAAAACGGCATTTTTACAGCATATCCTCAGCTCAGAAACTAGAGATCTCATTTAACAAGACCTACCATGACCTGAACAATCGTCAATTTCAATAATTGATGGCGCATGGACTATCCAATGCACAAACCACAAAATCACCAGCCTTTTTTCAAATTGATGCCCCGCGGCACCGGCAAGATTGTTCTGACGAACAAGACCTTGAGGTGGACAACGCCCCCGACGCTTAATGATCCCTTTGACGTGCAAACGGACTTATCGTTGAGTTATGGGGAGATGGAGGGGGTCAGACAGGCCGCCTTAGACATGCTGTGGGAGTCGTTTTACGATAACGGTCCAATCGAGCCTGAAAACCCCATAGGAAAGCTGGTCCTAAGTGTCAGAGGCCAGTTCCCGAAAATGCGACGTGAGGATTTCGATACTGAATATGGCCCCTCCTTTGATGAGATCCTTTCACGCCCGTTCGCAGGCGAAGGCGCTCAGGCCGAATTGAGAGCCTTCATGTCTCGCATCAAAATCCTCTGCCTAACAAACCGCTTTGACTCTGTACCGATGTGGTCGCACTACGCGGAGCAGCATCAAGGCATTGCTCTGCGCTTCTGCACCCCAGAAGGATTTGATAGCCCATGGGTGACCGCAAAAGAGGTGCACTACAGCGACCGGCCCCCTGCCTTTGTTGAGCAAAAATCCCTACCTGCGTTTTTGGCCGGGCGTCACCTTCCCGACAAGCGTCGGCTGTTTGAGGCGATGACGTACACCAAAGGCTCCGAATGGTCCTATGAGAGCGAGTGGCGTATATCTAGCGGCGACGGCCGGGACCCCAACGCGACTTTCGAAGACTTGCCATTCTTTGCGCAAGAAGTGGACGCCATTATCCTAGGCTGCCGTATGAAAGAAGAGGATCGTGCAGAGTTTGTTGCCTTGAGACAGGAACTCTTCCCTCATGCTGATTTGCTAGTGGCGGTTCCACGCCGTGATGCATATCTTATGGCGCTAGAGCCCTTCGCCACCTAGTCGCCCACCATACCGACCGCACAGTGGCCCAGTCAGCGCCGAGAAGACTTTTTGCTTTCGACGCCTTATTGACTGCCCCGCTGTTTCATGTCGCCCTTGCCCCACCCGGCAGCGCGCTTAAGTCGCCCCTTGCCGCTCCCCTTCCTGCCAGCATCTGTCAGCAGGGCTGTTCCCTCTCCGTTCACACAATGGTAAACAGGGCGGAACATTGCATTTTGCGACCCCGTTCCCCATCTGACTTGTCTCCCCCGACCTTACGGTGACCCATGGCCGACAAATCCGCGCGCCCCGGCAAAGCTGAGTTTTCTATCGACGATTTCCTCGGCGAGATCGAAAAAGCCGAGGACCTTGCCGCCAGCAAGCCGCTTTATGCCGAGCGCATGCGCAACAAGGTGCGGATGGATCGTGCCGACCAGGCCGCCGCAGCCGCCGCCGATGCGGCCCAGGCCGCCGCTGCCAAGGAAGCCGCCAAGGCCGAGAAGGCCGCCCAGCGCAAGCTGACCGCCCTGGAAAAGCGCCGCACCACCAAATCCAGCCACGACACCGTCACCGGCATGTCGCCGCGCGCCCCCAAATCCAAGGCCAACGCCGTCGATCGCGTCGATTTCGATGGCCTGGGCGAAGCCCCGCAGGCCGGGTTCGGCCATATCTCCGCCGCCCAGCTGCGCAACGAGGCCGCCAAGGACCCCGAGGCCCTCGCCAAGATCCGCAGCGCGCTGACCGACGCCACCAAAAAGGCCAAGGCGCGCAAGGGCGAAAGCCTGGAAAACGCCCAGACCGTGGGCATCACCGCCACGGTCAAGGCGCTCGAGCAGATCATCCTGCATGGCCGCAAGGAGGTGGAGGGCTCCTCCCCCTGGGTGCCTCACCGCGCCGAAAGCCAGATCGAAAAGGATGTCGGCCATCCCTTCCGCATGGTCACCCCCTATGAGCCCGCCGGCGACCAGCCCACCGCCATCGCCGAGCTGGTGGAAGGCATCAACAATGGCGAAACCGACCAGGTGCTGCTCGGCGTCACCGGCTCGGGCAAGACCTTTACCGCCGCCCAGGTGATCGCCGCCACCAATCGCCCGGCGCTGATCCTCGCGCCCAACAAGACCCTCGCCGCCCAGCTCTATGGCGAGTTCAAGTCGTTCTTCCCCGATAACGCGGTCGAGTATTTCGTCTCCTACTACGATTACTACCAGCCCGAAGCCTATGTGCCGCGCACCGACACCTATATCGAAAAAGAATCCACCATCAACGAGCAGATCGACCGCATGCGCCACTCGGCCACGCGCGCCATCCTCGAGCGCAACGACGTGATCATCGTCTCCTCGGTGTCGTGCATTTACGGTATCGGCTCGGTGGAAGATTACACCGCCATGACCATCGACGTGCAAAAGGGCGACAAGATCGACCAGCGCGAGCTGCTGGCCAAGCTCGTGGCGCTGCAATACAAGCGCGGCGATACCGGCTTTGTGCGCGGCACCTTCCGGGTGCGCGGCGATACCGTCGAAATCTTCCCCGCCCACTATGAAGCCGCCGCCTGGCGCGTCTCCCTGTTGGGCAACGAGATCGAATCCATCACCGAGTTCGACCCGCTCACCGGCAAAAAATCCGCCGATCTCACCTTCATCCGCGTCTTCGCCAATTCCCACCACGTCACGCCCCGCACCACCATGAACCAGGCGATCAAGCTGATCCGCGCCGAGCTGTTGGCGCGCCTGCAGGAGCTCAATGGCGCCGGCCGCTTCCTTGAAGCGCAGCGCCTCGAACAGCGCACCCTGTTTGATCTCGAAATGATGGAAGCCACCGGCTCCTGCGCCGGCATCGAGAACTATTCGCGCTATTTCTCCGGCCGCAAGCCGGGCGAGCCGCCTCCCACCCTGTTCGAATATCTCCCCGACAACGCCCTGGTGTTCGTCGATGAAATCCCACGTCACCATCGGCCAGCTCGGCGCCATGTATCGCGGCGATCTGCGCCGCAAGGCGACCCTGGCCGAATACGGCTTCCGCCTCCCCTCCTGCATGGACAACCGGCCGCTGCGCTTCGAGGAGTGGAACGCCATGCGCCCGCAATCGGTCTATGTCTCGGCCACTCCCGGCTCCTGGGAAATGGAGCAGACCGGGGGCGTGTTTGCCGAACAGGTCATCCGCCCCACCGGGCTGATCGATCCGCCCGGTCGAAATCCGCCCGGCCAAGAACCAGGTCGATGACGTCATCGACGAAATCCGCCAGACCATCAAGACCGGCTACCGGACCCTCGTCACCGTGCTCACCAAGAAGATGGCCGAGGACCTCACCGAATACATGCACGAACAGGGCATTCGCGTGCGCTACATGCACTCCGATGTCGACACCATCGAGCGCATCGAGATCATTCGCGACCTGCGCCTGGGCGCCTTCGACGTCCTCGTCGGCATCAACCTGCTGCGCGAAGGCCTCGACATTCCCGAATGCGGCTTTGTCGCCATTCTCGATGCCGACAAGGAAGGCTTTTTGCGCAGTGAAACCTCACTGATCCAGACCATTGGCCGCGCCGCGCGTAACGTCGACGGCAAGGTGATCCTCTACGCCGACCGCGAAACCGGCTCGATGCAGCGCGCCCTCGCCGAAACCAGCCGCCGCCGCGAAAAGCAGGTGGCCTACAATCTCGAACACGGCATCACCCCCCAATCGGTGCGCTCCAACATCCACGACATCGTCGACAGCGTCTACGAGCGCGACCACGTCACCATCTCGATCGGCAAGGGCCGCGACGGCAAGGAACAGATCGTCGCCGGCGACAACCTCGCCACCGTCATCAAGGACATGGAAGCCCAGATGCGCGAAGCCGCCACCAACCTCGAATTCGAAAAAGCCGCCCGCCTCCGCGACGAAGTCAAGCGGCTGCGGGAGATGGAGCTGGATACGCTGACGGGCGAGGTGAGTTGAACAACCTAACCCGATCTATTCTCTTCAGTCAGAGGCTCGCGGCTTCAAAATTAAGCCAAGACGTATTGAGAGATCAACGCCGTCATCTGAAGTAACAGTCCAACACACCATTTACGCATCGCAAATCTCTCACGAATCGAGCGATAGTTCACGCATAACAAGAATTATTCTGGGCTCGGATCACGTGACCATTTCATTGACGAAAAACGATTCCGGAGTTTGGGCGGATGAAGGGCAGCGCCACCTCAAGCTTCCGCCAAACCTCAGTCCAGGTCCGCAGGGATCGCTGACTTTACCAATCGGCAGCGCAATCGCTTTTGTTGGCCCTAATGGCGCCGGCAAGAGTCGAATGGCAGGCTGGATAGATAGAAACAGTGATGATGTTACCTATATCCGCGCAAGACGCAGCATTGTCATGCCAAATTCATACATCATCACGCCCGAAGACGATGAATATATGAAAATTACTGCCGGCCTAAAACTTCAGAAAAGCACAGCAAATAAGGATGCCAAGAATTTCCGATATTCGGAAAGCCGAGATGGATTCGGCGACGATGACTACCAAAGTGTCTTGAACATACTAGGCTCCAAGCACACGACCTCTGCTCTCAAATTTCGAGCAACTTATACTGCAGAATCTCCGCCAAAGCATGCACCCGCCAGTGAGATGGACGCGGCCATTCGTATTTGGAGCGAGGTCCTACCTCACCTTAAGATAGACGCCACGAACGCTCCTAGCTTGCTGATTTCAAGAACCGCTAGCCCATCCGCTTTTTTTGAGCCAAAGGAAATGTCGGATGGAGAGAAGGCAATATTTTATCTCGTAGCAAAATGCTTAATCCTACCGAGAGACTCGACTATATTAATCGACGAACCGGAGATGTACGTTCACCGATCAATTCGCGGAAGACTATGGAATGCTATTGAGAGAGAGCGCCGCGACTGCATCTTCGTTTACTTCACGCACGATCTGAATTTTGTCAGGACGCGACAGTACCAGAACATATTTAGTATTAGGTCATACGAAAAAGGCGTAGCGGAGACTTGGGACTACTCACTATTTGAGTCTACAGCCGACGCCGATGAGATTCTGCAAATTTCAGTTTGGGGCAGCCGTCAGTCCACGTTACTGGTCGAGGGCGACCGAAACAGCTTGGACCTTAAAGTTCTGTCCTTAGTCTACCCCGGTGTAGCGATCGAGCCCACAGGTAGTTGCACGCAGGTAATCGAGGGAGTGGCAGCTCTCAGGCGACAGAAACGACTTCATCATCAAAACGTCTACGGCCTTATCGATGCTGACTTTCGAGACTCGGCAGAGCGGGCATCACTCAGCAGGAAAGGGGTATTGTCTTTAGATTTTAGGGAGATCGAGAATACACTGGTCTGCAAAGAGGTACTGATAAGGATTGCAAAGCACCTAGGTTTAAGCAAAGAGGGTTTTGAGGTAATATACGGTCAGATATTATCAACATTGAAGAAGCGACTTAAGTCTACATCAGACACTATAAGCACTGGCCTTGCAAAAAGACAGATAATCAACTTAGTTGAAGACCGCCTCGCAGCGCAGAGTAAACTTGAAAAAATTCACGACATATTGTCGAATGACGACATTCAGAGCGCGGTTAGCCACGGAGAGACGCGGACCAATACAGCAGTCAACGGTGATTTGAACGCCATCCTGTCGGTGTTTTCCGTTCGAAAGAATGATTTTGGAGAAGTCATCGCCAAGTTTCTCAATTTGAAGGACTTTGCAACTTATACCAATTTGGTACTTAGTCTTGCGGCGGATGAGGATGATCATGCGGGGGTATTGAAGGCCCTACGGACGGCTTTGCCAAAAATACCCATCAATTAAATGCCAACTTTGATATCAGGACACGTTTGCGGCGCGACCTGACGGCCGCTCTGCATCGGAATATTCTTTCATAATGAGCAGGAAACGGTGTAGTGGGGGACGCGCCGGTCTTCGTGAAACTACCGGCAAATCGCCTCGCACGGCACACCCGAGCAATCTCTTTAGAGATGGCTTTCGCGGCGCCAAACCACGACATTCCCCTGACCGGAAACCGCATCGGGACCAACCAAGACTTCCGCAAGCGCGGTCGGTCCCTCCCCCTTGTCAGGGGGAGGATAGGTGGGGGTCCCTGCTGCCCTGCGTCGGCCAGCTGCCATCCATCGATCCGAGTACCCCCTCCCAACCTCCCCCTGAGAGGGGGAGGGGTGCATCGGGGCTTCCAGGGGCTTCGGCAGATTGGATGGCCCCGATAGGGATGGGGCGCTCACACACTGCGTTCCCCTGACCGGAAACCGCGTCGGGACCCACCAAAACTTCCGCAAGCGCGGTCGGTCCCTCCCCCTTGTCAGGGGGAGGATAGGTGGGGGTCGCTGCTGCCCTGCGTCGGTCCAGTGGCCAGTCGGCGATCCGAGTACCCCCTCCCGACCTCCCCCTGAGAGGGGGAGGAGGGCATCGGGGCTTCCCGGGGCTTCGGCAGATTGGATTGCCCGATAGGGATTGGGGCGCTCAAGCACCGCGTTCCCCTGACCGGAAACCGCGTCGGGACCCACCAAGCCTTCCGCCAGCGCGGTCGGTCCCTCCCCCTATCAGGGGGAGGATAGGTGGGGGTCGCTGCTGCTCCGCGTCGATCCAGTGGCCATCCGGCGATCCGAGTACCCCCTCCCAACCTCCCCCTGACAAGGGGGAGGGGTGCATCGGGGCTTGCAGGGGGCTCGGCAGATTGGACAGCTTTGACAGGGATTGGGGCGCGCAAACACTGCGTTCCCATGGCCGAAAACCAGATCGACCCCACAAAGACTTCCGCAAACGCGGTCGGTCCCTCCCCCTTGTCAGGGGGAGGATAGGTGGGGGTCGCTGCTGCCCTGCGTCGGTCCGGTGGTCATCCGGCGATCCGAGTACCCCTCCTCCCCCCAAGAGGGGGAGGGGTGCATCGGGGCTTCCAGGGGTTTCGGCAGGCTGGATGGCCCCGATAGGGATTGGGGCGCTCAACCACTGCGTCCCCCTGACCGGAAACCGCATCGGGACCCACCAAAACCTCCGCAAACGCGGTCGGTCCCTCCCCCTACCAGGGGGAGGATAGGTGGGGGTCGCTGCTGCTCCGCGTCGGCCCAGCGACCATTCGACGATCCGAGTACCCCCTCCCAACCTCCCCCTGAGAGGGGGAGGCGTGCATCGGGGCTTCCAGGGGCTGCGGCAGATTGGATGGCCCCGATGGGGCATTGGGGCGCTCAACCACGACATTCCGCTGTCCGGAAACCGCATCTGGACCCGCCAAACCTTCCGCAAAACGCGGTCGGTCCCTCCCCCTTGTCAGGGGGAGGATAGGTGGGGGTTGCTGCTGCCCTGCGTCGGCCCAATGGTCAGTCGGCGATCCGAGTACCCCTCCCAACCTCCCCCTGAGAGGGGGAGGAGTGCATCGGGGCGTCCCACCGCCTTGGCCCAGGAGGAGCGCATCAGGGCTAGCCCGGTCGGCCCAGCACGCCGCAGAGGTGTTCGAAGACGCCGTCGGGGTTGTCCATCACCTCGTGATTGGTGTAGCGCAGCACGCGATAGCCGCGGCGGGCGAGATGGGCGGTGCGGCGAAAATCGTGGGCCAGGCCCTCGGGGAATAATGGCTGTCGCCGTCGATCTCGATGATCAGCCGGTGCCGCTTGCAGACGAAATCCACCACATAGACACCGATGGGCGACTGGCGGCGGAAATGCCAGCCGCTGGATCGCCAGGCGTGCAGCATCGCCCAGAAGCGCCGTTCGGCCGGCGTCTGCTGCTGGCGCAGGGTTTGGGCGAAGGAAACCGGCTTGACCATGATGCCCCCCCACCGAAGGCTAGCAGCTCGCCCTCGTCCGGGGAACACCCTGCCCCACTCCCAAAACCCCTCACATTCGTCTCACCCTCTATGCCCGCCAGCGCCGGCTCTGGTAGACTGGGGGCAACAAGGAGGCTGCCATGCGCCCCATCATCATGCTGGCGGTGATTGCCGCCCTGGGCGCCCCGCTGGCGCCCAATCTCGCCCACGCGGCCGAGCCGACGGCCCGGGTCAGTGGCGGCAATGTGAGTGTTTATGCCGGGCCGGGCACGCGCTATGGCGTGATCGGCAAGCTGGCCGATGGCGCGCGGGTTTATCTCGATTATTGCACGCGCAATGATCGCTGGTGCCAGGTGCGCGGGGGCGGTTGGGTCGAGGGGAGTTATCTGGTGGGGTGGAGCGCCAAGATCCGCGTCACCCAGCCCGAATTTGCCCGCCCGCTCTGGTAGCGCGCCGCTTTTGTGCGGCTGGCGCGCCCGAAACGCCGAACATCTGTTCAGCTTCCGTTGTGAACCATTCAGATGGCGTTAAGCTGGGGGGCTGAACCCGTTCAGAATGCGTTCATCTGTCGTTCATCTATCGTTCATAAACCGTTCATCTACGCGCTGCGCCGGGCCTTTCGGCTGGCATCAGAGCCAGCCGCCAAGCTCCCGGCGCACCATGGATTCGATCATCTCCATGCCCTCGTCGCTGGCATTGAGGCAGGGGATATAGGCGAAGTTTTCGCCCCCCGCATGCATGAAGATTTCCTTGCCCTCGATGGCAATTTCTTCAAGCGTCTCAATACAATCGGCGGAAAAGGCCGGGGCCAGGATGGCCACTTTCTTGACCCCCTTGGCGGGCAGGGATTCCAGCGTCTGGTCGGTATAGGGGCGCAGCCATTCGGTCGGCCCGAAGCGCGACTGGAACGACACCATCAGCTTGCCCTTGTCCCACCCCAGATAGTCCCCCACCAGCCGCGTCGTCTTGTGGCACTGGCAGTGGTACGGGTCGCCTTTCTTGAGGTATTCCAATGGCATACCGTGATAGCTGGTGATCACCAGGTCGGGCTCGAAGTCGAGTTTGGCGATGCCGTCGCGGATCGAATTGCCCAGCGTCTCGACATATTTCGGGTCATCGAAATAAGCCGGAGCCGTGCGCACAGCCGGCTGCCAGCGCATTTTCTCCAGCGCCTCGAACACTTTATCATTGGCGGTCGCGGTGGTGGTGGCGGAATATTGCGGATAGAGCGGCACCACCAGGATCTTCTGGCACCCCTGCGCCTGCAGCTTGTCCATCACGCTCTTGATCGACGGATTGCCATAGCGCATGGCGAAATCGACGACGATTTCCTCGTGACCTGACAGACGCTTAGCCAACGCCTCCGACTGGTCGCGAGTGATGGTCAGCAGCGGGCTTTCATTGCGCTCATTATCCCAGATCGACGCATAAGCCGCCCCGCTCTTTTGCGGCCTGGTGTTCAGCACGATCAGGTTGAGAATCGGCAACCACACCCATTTCGACGCCTCTATCACCCGGGGATCGCTGAGGAATTCCTTCAGATACCGCCGCACGCTCCAAAAATCGGTAGCGTCCGGCGTGCCCAGATTGAGCAGCAATACGCCGATCTTGGGCTGTTTGATTTTGGGGTGGTCAGCGGGGAAATGATCAGACATTGACTGCCAGTTTGGAGGGGTTCTAGGCTGTGCGCAACATAGCGGCTTCGCCGCCAATCGCAAGGTGACGTTGGGTCGCGCTTAGACGCTGGCGAGCAGCATCAGCAGGCCAAAAGCGAGCACGGCAATGGCGGCAAGCAGCTCCAGCCACCACAACAGCGCGGTGGCGATGGCATTGTCGGCGCCGCCGATCCGGGCGGCCAAGCCTTTGACACTAACCGCTAATGTGGCGAGCACGGCCACGGTGATGGCGGTGCCAATGCCCATCAGGAACACCGCGGCAATACCGGCGGCGAGCAACCCCTGGGACAGCGCAAACACCAGCACCACCAGGGCCCCCGAACAGGGTCGCAGCCCCACCGCAAACACGACGCTGAGCTGCTCGCCCCAGCTGCCGCCCGCAACCTTGGGCGGCACGATGTGCATATGATCGCATGCCGGACCGTGGTGATGATCGTGGTCATGGTCGTGGTCATGATGGGCATGGGAGTGCCCCCAGCCAAACAGTTTGCGCGCGATCAGCCAGAGGCCCAGCAACGCCACCATGGCGTAGGAGGCAATGCCGATCCAGTTGGCTGCGTCGGTCATCGCCAAGCTGCTCATGCCCAGCAATCCGGCGGCCAGCAGCACGAAGACGATCGCCACCAGCGATTGCAGCATGGCGGAAATGACGCTCAGCGTTACCCCGCGGCGCAGTTGGCGCTCATTGGCCAGCACATAGGAGGAAATCACCACCTTGCCATGGCCGGGCCCGGCCGCGTGGAACACACCGTAGAGAAAACTCAGGCCGCCCAGCACCCAGAAGGCCGTCCAGTCGGTGCGCAGCACATCAAGCGAACGGGTCATGGCGGTGTAAAAAATGCGCTGCTGGTCCTGCAGCCAGCCGAAAAAGCCGGTCCGGGGCAGGTTCAGGCCCGGTTCCGCGGGTGGCCCGCCAAAGGGCGTCGCCGGGCGCGCCTGCGCCAACTTGGTGACGGCCTCGGTTGCCGTTTGCGGCGCTGCGGCGATTGAGCCGTCGCAGCGCACGACGATCAGCCCCTGGGTGCCGCGCATCGCCGCGGCCAGTTCGGGCGGCAGTTCCAGCACTTCCGGCCCCAGCGCATAAAGCTGCGCTTCCACCTCCGGCGCCATGGGCTTTGGCGGCTCGAGTTCGACCCGACAACCGGCCGGCGCGTTTTCGAGCGCTATGGCATTCACGTCAGCGAAATTGATCGCCACATAGTACTCGGCGTCGTAAACGCCCAGCTCGAAACGGTCGGTGACCGCTTGGGGCTCAAGCGCCTCCAGCGAATAGCTCAGCACCGTATGGCCATCGTCATAGACCATGCCCTGATCACCAGGCGAGCGGAAGGCCATGCTGTCCTCCGCCTCGCCTGCATAGGTATAGAACCCGAAATCGCCCAGGCCAGCGACATTCTCGTCGGCGAGTTCCTGCAATTCCTGCGGGCTCACCTGCCCGTCATTGTCGGTATCCAGCCCCTGGATCGCCCAGGCGGAAAAAGCTGCGTCAAAGCTCCAATGGTGCCTGAGGCCCGAAATCTCTCCCGCGTCGTTGAACACGATCGCAACTTTCGCGTCGATCAAAATATGCGGATGCGCCCATGCTGGCGCAGTCAACAGGACTGTCCCGGCCAGCGCTGCCGCCAACCGCGCAAACAATGATCTGAGCAAACCTAGTCCCCTAACTCACGGGATGCCGCTGAAACCAATCGACCAGATGATCGATCAGTGCCCGCACCTTGCCGGCCAGATGCCGGCGATGCGGATATACCGCCTGCAGGGTCTGCCCCGTCGGCAGATAGTCCTGCAATACCGGCACCAGCTCTCCCGAGGCAACCACCGAGTCGGCCAGATAAGATGGCAAAATGACAAAACCGAGGCCCATTACGGCAGCCTTGCGCGCGGCCAGTGGAGAGTTCACCCGCAGCGGCCCGCTCACCGGCACGGAAATCGTCTTGCCATCCTCGCTGAACCGCCAGTTCGACTGACCCTGCAAATTGACGTCGACAATGCACGGCAAATGGCGCAGATCTTCAGGATGCCTGGGCATATCGTAATGCTTGAGCAGTTCGGGCGACGCGCCTGCGATAACCCGCATGTCGGCAATCTTGCGGGCGATCAGGGATGAATCCGCCAGCGTGGAAATACGCAGCGCGACATCCACGCCTTCGTCCACCAGATCGACATAGCGATCCTCCAGACGCAGATCGAGCATCACCTTGGGATGCTTGCGCACGAATTCGAATATTGCCGGCGCCAGAGTGTCCTCGCCGAAATTGCGCGGTGCCGAAACCCGCAACAGCCCGCGAGGCTCGGCGGTCTGATCGGTGATACTGGCGTCAAGTTCATCGAGCTGCTGCAGTAGCGCGCTGGCTTCGCGGTAGTATGCTTCCCCCGCCTCGGTCAAACTGAGCTTGCGGGTGGTGCGGTTCATCAACCGCACGCCGAGATAGTCTTCGAGATCGGTCACATATTTGCTGAGCAGGGCCTTGGAGCGCCCGTTTTGGCGGCCAGCGGCAGAAAAACCACCGGCATCAAAGACTTGGACAAAGGCGCGGATCCGAGCGAGGTCTTGCATTGTCCCTGTCCGTTCACAAAATCGCAGTAATAAACACATAGCTTATCGACATGGTGTGAACAATAGTCCGCAGCGGAATCGCCACGGTTAACGATAGGCAAGCAAGGCCAATCGACGGCACCGACAAGTTCAGCCTATTTTGGGCGCCATGGCCAAACCTTCTTCACGTTCAACGCTCTATCGGCTGATCGAAGCCGGGCAACTCGCTCATCAGGCGCTGTTGCTGCCTTTGGTGGAACGCGGGCTCGACCCCGGTGACGATGCCATCCTGTTTGCGTTGAACCGCACCGGCATCACCGAGGCAGCGCTGGGGGAAGAGCTGGGCCTTGATCCGAACATGATCACCACTCGCCTGCACCGCCTGCTGGAACGCGAACTGATCATGCGGCAGGCCGTAGGGCCAGAGCTGACACCGGGTCTGGCCTTGAGCGAACGCGGCTTGCGCATTCGCCAGGGTCTGGCCGACCATTGGACGCAACTCGAGGAAGCCCTGCTCGGCGAACTCAAGCCCAAGCACCGCAAAAAGCTGGCCGACCAGCTAAAGCGCTTTATCGACCTGCTCAGCGTGCACTAGCCAGATGAGCGGGCCATTCAGGTCCGGTTCATGCAGAAAGGCGTCTTATCTCCTCACAGGCATGAAAATGCCAAGCAAAAGGAGATCCGAAGATGGCTCTTAGCAAGAAACTGGTGACGGGTGGCTTCGCCGCACTGGCGCTGTTTGCTACAGCCGGTGCCGCCTTGGCAGCTCCGGCATATGTCACCACCAACGTCAATGTGCGTTCAGGTCCAGGTACCGGCTACGGTGTCATCGACACCCTGCGCCGTGGCGAACAGGTCGATGTGCAGCAGTGCAGTGGCAGTTGGTGCTTCGTGGACAAACGCGGTCCAGATGGCTGGGTCTCGGCCAGCTATCTCGATCGGGGTCGCGGCGGCGGTCGCGACTATGACCGCTATTACGACCCGCGCCCCAACCCCGGCTGGAACGATTATCGCCCGGGTCGCGGCTGGAACATGACGCCCCCTCGTCCGCCACGTCCGCCGTATTGGGGCGGTCGCCCGCAGCCATGGCCAGTGTACCCCTACCCGCAGCGGCCGGGTGCCAGCGTGTGCGTTAATGGCCCCAATAGCTATTTCTGCCTGGGTAACTGACACCTCGACGCCGCCCTCAGGGGCGGCGTTTTGCTTACATGTACTATTCGGTTCCCGGCAGCGTCGGGTCGGGCGGCACTACGACCTTGCGGATCCGCTCGCGCGCCATCACCACCAGGCCCGCGCCCACGATAATCGCCGCACCGAACAGCGACACCAGGTCGATCCAGTGCCCAAACAAGACAATGCTCAGCACAATTGCCCAGGGCAACGCAAAATAGTTGAACGGCTGAACCGTGCTGGCCGGAGCCATCGACAGGGCAAAGATCATCAGGCCATGGCCAAGACAGGTGGTGATCGCGACCACCACCAGCATGGCCACATCCGGCCATGCCATGGGCTCCCAGAAAAACACTCCCACGCTGGTCGACACCAGCAACCCGATCACCCCGGTATAGGCCAGACTCGTAGCCGAACTGTCATGCTGGCTGACCTTGCGGGTGATGACGATATAGACCGCGTAAAGCGTTGCTGAAATCACCGCAAACAAGGCGCCCCACTCGAGCGGCAAACCACCGGGCCGCACGATGATCAGGGCCCCGGCAAATCCCACGCCCACCGCTGCAAAGCGAAAGACGCCCACTTTTTCGCCCAGCAGCGGAATGGAGAACAGCGTCACCAGGAACGGATAGATCAGCGTAATTGCCTGCAATTCGCCTAGCGGCACGGTTTGCAGCGCCATGGCAAAAAACCAGATGTCAAAGATCAGCAGCGCCCCACGGGCAATTTGCCATGCAGGCATTTTCGAACGCAGAGCCTGACGCAACGGGGCTTGGCGCGCGACGATCAGCAGCGCGAACAGGGCAAAGCCCCAATAGCGCATCATGGCGATCTGGAACGGCGAATAGGTCTGCACCAGGGTTTTCGACAGGGCATCCTGCACGCCGAACACTGCGACGGTAAAAAGCGTAAAGAAAATGGCGCGACCGACATTGTCGACGCGAGTTTCAGCTACAGCGGACATGGAACACTATACACGAACAAGTAAAAACGCCCCGGACCCTTTGTTCCGAGGCGTCCTACGGCTAGTCCATAATTCAGGCTTTGACCATGGCCGACTTGATGGCGCCGACAATGGCCGTGAGAATGCCGCCGGCAACGAGGCCAGTGGCGCCCTGCCCAACCAGCGCGCCGATATCCATGCCGGCACCAGTGCCCGCCGCGCCGGCGGCTGCGCCCACCAGGCCATCAAGGCCCGGCACCATGCTGGCCAGCCAGGTCCCGGCAATACCGCCGACGGCGCCAACGATCGTATTGCCTGCCGTCCCTAGATTGAGTGATTTGGCGATTTGGGCGATGACGTTGCCGCCAACGCCGCCCGCCACGAGTTGTACCAGAATGGGCACGATTGCTTCCATTTGATCCCCCTTTGACGTGCCGTCAGACGGATCGCCCAACGGACACTTCGGCACGCTACGCCTGATCACTGTGCAACAAAAGGCAACACTACTGTCCGATATTGTCAGCACTGCCCGCAAATAACCCTTGCAAAGCGGCAACCATATCCCAGATGTCTCAGCGGTGCCCTTAGGGGCAAAGCATTGAAGCAGACTACCAAACAGGCCTATGGTTCGGCGCATCAGGTTCAAGCACGTAAGATGATGAAAAACACCGACTCGAAGCCGGCCCTCCCTGTTGCGCTCGTCACTGGTGCCAGTGACCGCATTGGCGCAAGCATTGCCAAGACCCTGGCGATCGCCGGCTATGCCGTGCTGGTCCATTACCGATCCGATTGCGCGGGCGCCGAAGGGGTTCGCGATGCCATTTGCGGCCTTGGCGGCAAGGCTGCCATTATCGGTGCCGATCTTGAGCAGCGCAGCGAGCGCGCCAGCCTGATCGCGCGTGCCGCAGAACTGTTCGGGCCGCTCAGTGTTCTCGTCAACAATGCCTCGACCTTCCAGCCCGACAGCGCCCGCGATGTCGATGAGCAATTGTGGAACAGCCATTTCGCCATCCACGCCGAGGCCCCGATTTTCCTCGCCCGCGACTTTGCTGCGCAATTGCCGACAGGCGTCGATGGCAACATCATCAACATCGTCGATGAGCGGGTGCTGCACCCCTCCCCGGCCTATTTCAGCTATAATCTGTCCAAATCGGTGCTGTGGACGGCGACTCGAACTCTCGCCCAATCACTGGCACCCAACATCCGGGTCAACGCCATCGGTCCAGGCCCGGTATTGCCGCATGCCCGGCAGGACCAGGCAACCTTCGACGCCCAGGTCCGCGCCCTGCCGCTACAGCGCAACGCCAATCCGGAGGATATTGCCGCCGGCGTGCTGATGCTCCTGAAAACCCGCTCCATGACCGGCCAGATGTTGGCCCTTGATGGCGGCCAACATCTGGAATATCCGGCGCGCCGCGCTCCAACCCCACGATCATGATCGAAACTGCAACGCCCCCGCCCCCCAGCGGACCCGAAGTCATTCGCGCCTTTGTGCGCAACCTGCCCTCTGCCCCCGGCGTCTATCGCATGCTCGATGCGCAGCATGAGGTGATGTATGTCGGCAAGGCGCGCAACCTCAAGGCACGCGTCACCAACTACACCCGACCCGACGTGCTGCCCGTGCGCATCCAGCGCATGATTGCCTCGACCTGCAGCATGGAATTCGTGCTCACCGAGACTGAAGCCGACGCGCTGCTGCTCGAATCCAATTTGATCAAGCGGCTGAAGCCCCGCTACAACGTGCTGCTGCGCGACGACAAGAGCTTCCCCTACATCATGATCACGGGCGATCACGAGGCCCCCGAGCTTACCAAGCATCGGGGCGCGCGGCGGCGCAAGGGCGACTATTTCGGCCCCTTTGCCTCGGCCGTAGCCGTGGGCCGGACCATTGCCAGCCTGCAAAAGGCTTTCCTGCTGCGCAATTGCTCGGACAGTTTTTATGCCGCCCGCACCCGCCCTTGCCTGCAATTCCAGATCAAGCGCTGCGCCGCGCCGTGCACCCGTGAGATCTCGCTCGAAGGCTATGGCGAACTGGTCAACGAGGCCCGCGATTTCCTCTCGGGCAAGTCGCGCAGCGTGCGGGACCATTTGCAGCACGACATGAACGCCGCTGCCGAACAGCTCGATTTCGAGCGCGCCGCCCTGTTGCGCGATCGGCTGTCGGCATTGGCGCTGATCCAGTCGCAGGGTGATGCCTCGGCCAAGTCGATCGAAGAAGCCGACGTCTTTGCCATCCATCATGAGGGTGGACAGTTTTGCGTGCAGGTATTCTTTTTTCGAGCCTTCCAGAACTGGGGCAATTACCCCTATCGCCCGCGCGCCGATGCCAGCCTCACCGACGCCGAAGTGCTCGAGGCGTTTATCGGTCAGTTCTATGAAAATCGTACGCCCGCCAAGCTTGTGCTGATCAGCCACGAACTGGCCGAGCCGGACGTCATGACCGAGGCCCTGTCCACCCGCGCCGGGCGTCGCGTCTATATCGAGACGCCCAAGCGCGGCGAAAAACGCGATCTGGTCAATCATGCGCTCAACAATGCCCGCGAAGCGCTGGGCCGCCAGATGGCGGAAGGCGCCAGCAACCGGGTATTGCTCGAAGGCGTGGCCAATTGCTTCGGCCTCGACGAGCCGCCCCGCCGCATCGAAGTCTATGACAACTCACACATTTCCGGCACCCATGCGGTCGGCGCAATGATCGTGGCGGGCGAGGACGGCTTTTCAAAAAAGCACTATCGTACCTTCAACATCAAATCCGACATCGCTGCCGGCGACGATTTCGGCATGATGCGTGAAGTGCTCACTCGCCGCTTTTCGCGCCTCGCCAATGAGAGCCTTGAGGAGGCCGAGGATGACACCGAGGATGCCGCCATCGGCATGCCCGACTGGCCGGACGTAGTGTTCATCGATGGTGGCGCCGGGCAGCTCAATGCCGTGCGCGAGGTCATTGCCGTGCTAAATCTGCCGCGCGAGGTGATCTTTATCGGCATCGCCAAGGGCGAGGAGCGCGATGCGGGCCGTGAGAAATTCTTCATGGAAGGTCGTGAGGCCTTCATGCTGCCGCATCGCGACCCGGTCCTCTATTACGTGCAACGCCTGCGCGACGAGGCGCACCGCTTTGCCATCGGCACCCACCGGGCCAAGCGCAAGAAAGACCAGATCAAGAACCCGCTCGATGAAATCGAGGGCATCGGCCCAACCCGCAAGCGCGCCCTTCTCAACCATTTTGGCTCCGCCAAGGCCACCGGCCGCGCGTCACTGATCGATCTGCAATCGGTGCCCGGCATTTCCAGAGCCATGGCCCAGCTGATCTACGATCATTTCAATCGCACCGACTGATCGACCAGGATCGCGGGCTTCCCACCCTACAAAAGGAGACTCGACATCCATGGTTTCACGCGCTACCCATTGACCATGATCACCGCTGCAACCTTTTCGTTTTGGTATTTTAGCTATCCGCTCCCGGCGGAGGCTACCGCGCGCTTGATCTGATCTGACAAGATACGACCAAACCCGAAGCCAGCCGCCCGACCTCCGAGGCGGCTGTTTTATTTGGCTGCCTCCCGAAAAATTCCAGGAGACACCCAAGTGCTTAAATCGACCGACGACCTTCGTATCAGCGCCATCAAGGAAATCGTCAGCCCCATCGAGGTCATGCGCGAACATCCGCGTACCGATGCCGCCACGCGCACCGTACTGAGCGCCCGCCACACCTTTCACAATATCCTGGCCGGCACCGATGATCGCCTTGCGGTCGTGGTTGGCCCCTGCTCCATTCATGATCCCGCTGCGGCGCTGGACTACGCAAAGCGTCTGGCCTCCCTGCGTGACGCCCTGGGCGACCGGCTTGAGATCATCATGCGCGTCTACTTCGAAAAGCCGCGCACCACGGTGGGCTGGAAAGGGCTTGATCAACGATCCCAATCTTGACGGCAGTTTCCAGATCGATGTGGGCCTGCACACCGCCCGTCGCCTGCTGCTCGATGTCGCCAATCTTGGCCTGCCCGCCGCATGCGAATTCCTCGACATGTCGACCCCGCAATACCTCGCCGACCTGGTCAGCTGGGCGGCCATTGGCGCGCGTACCACCGAAAGCCAGATTCACCGCGAGCTGGCCTCGGGCCTGTCCTGCCCCGTCGGCTTCAAGAACGGCACCGGGGGCGATGTGAAGATCGCGCTCGATGCGGTCAGCTCCGCCAGCCAGCCGCACCATTTCATCGCCGTCACCAAGGATGGCCGCTCGGCGATTGCCTCCACCACCGGCAACGAGGATTGCCACATCATTCTGCGCGGCGGCAGCGTCCCCAATTTTGACGCGTCGAGCGTCGAGGCGGCGGCACAGGCGGCCAGGAAGGCTGGTGTAAATCCGGCCATCATGATCGATGCGAGCCATGCCAATTCCTCCAAGAACCCGGAAAACCAGCCGCTCGTTCTGGCCGATATTGGCGAGCAGGTGGCCGGCGGAGACCGTCGCATCATGGGCGTCATGGTCGAGAGCAATATCGTGGGCGGACGCCAGGATCTGGTTGAGGGTCAGCCGCTGGTCTACGGCCAGTCGATCACCGATGGCTGCATCGATTGGGACACCACCGTGACGGCGCTCGAGGCCTTGGCCGACGCCGTCACCCAGCGCCGCGCCAAGCTGCAGCAGGTGGCATAAGCCTTCGCCACCCCCCTCCGGCCTCCTCGAGCGAGGAGGCCGGGCGATCCCCAGGGATAGGTCTTGACCCTTTCCCGGCATTGCTGTTGATGTCGGATATGGCCAAAAATCCGCTGCTGCTCGTCCCCAATATGATCACCATCGCGCGCATCGCCGCGATCATTCCCATTGTCTGGCTGGTGATGACCGGTGATGTCGGGCTGCGGCTCATCGCCTTGATCATCTACATCCTGGCCGCCGCCAGCGATTGGCTCGATGGGTATCTGGCGCGAGCCTGGAACCAGTACTCCCCACTCGGGCGCATGCTCGATCCTATTGCCGACAAATTGCTCGTAGGCATCTTGATCACTGCCCTGGCCTGGGATGGCAGCCTGTCGGGCTGGGACATGATCCCGGTCGTCGCCATCCTGTTCCGCGAGTTCTTCATTTCCGGCCTGCGCGAATTTCTGGGCGCGGCCAAGGTGGTGCTGCCGGTCAGCCAGCTGGCAAAATGGAAAACCACCATCCAGCTGGTGGCGTTGGCCATTGTCCTGTTCGAGCGTATCGTGCCCGGCTTCGGCCTCGTCAGCGATGTCGCGCTATGGCTCGCGGGCGCCCTGACCCTGTGGACCGGCTGGCAATATCTGCGCGCCAGCTGGCCGCATCTGGTGGACGACGTTCAGTGAAAATCCTCTACTTTGCCTGGTTACGCGAGCGCCTCAACCGCGGGCAGGACGAAGTGTCGCCTCCGCAGGACGTCGCCACTGTCGGGGCGCTGATCGACTGGCTGGCGGCACAGGACGAAGCCTTTGCCCTCGCCACCGAAAAGCGCAGCCTGATCCGCGCGGCGGTCGACGAAAAACTGGTGCCCCATACCGCTTCCATTGCCGGAGCGCGGGTGGTGGCGCTGTTCCCGCCGATGACGGGGGGCTGAGATGACGGTACGGGTACAGGCCGAGCCCTTCGATCCGGGTGCTGAACTCAATGCCTTCCTGACCAAAAGCGCGGGTTCCGGCGCCGCCGTCAGCTTTACCGGCGTGGTCCGCTCCCTGCCCGATGATCCGATCACCGCGCTAACCCTGGAATGCTACGTCGAACTGGCGCTCAACCAACTAGATGCCATCGTGGCCCAGGCCAGCGCGCGCTTTGGCCTGCTTGATGCCCTGGTCATCCACCGCTTTGGGCGGATGCTGCCCGGCGAGCCGATCATGCAGGTGATGACGCTGGCCTCCCATCGTCAGTCGGCCTTTGATGGGGCGCAGTTTCTCATGGACTATCTCAAGACCGATGCCCCGTTCTGGAAACAGGAAACCACCGCGCAAGGCACCCGCTGGGTCGAGGCCAAGGATGCCGATGACGCCGCCAAGGCGCGCTGGGAATAAAAAAAGCCGGGCACTGGGCCCGGCTCTCATTATTCTGATTTCGGCCAATTACTCGGCAGCGACCTGCTTGGGGGTAACTTCGGCCGTATAGGCGTCGATCAGCGCGCGGCAGCCTTCGCCCGGCGTGAACCGGAACTCGCCGATTTCGCTGACGGGGGTCACTTCTGCGGCCGTGCCGGTCAGGAAGCATTCGTCAAACTGGCTCAGCTCTTCGGGCATGATGTGGCGCTCGGTCACGGTGTAACCATTGCGCTTGGCCAGATCGATCAGCGTCTGGCGCGTAATGCCATTGAGGAAGCAATCGGGGGTCGGCGTAGTGATGTCCTTGCCCTTGATGAAGAACACGTTGGCCCCGGTCGCTTCAGCGACATAACCACGATAGTCGAGCATCAGGGCATCGGCATAACCATTGGCCATGGCCGCATCCTTGGACAGGGTGCAGATCATGTAGAGGCCGGCAGCCTTGGCCGAAGACGGGATGGTCTCGGGCGACGGGCGCTTCCACTTGCTCCATTCAAGGCGGATGCCCTTGAGCTTTTCCTCGGTCGAGAAATAGCTCGGCCACACCCAGGCGGCGATCGCCGCATGGACCTTGTTGTTGCGGGCCGGAACGCTCAGCTCTTCCGAACCGCGCCAGGCGACGGGACGGAGATAAGCATCAGTCAGGCCGTTCTTTTCGAGCACGGCGCGCTTGGCAGCCTCGAGCTCGTCGACGGAATAGGGAAACGGCATGTCCAGCGTTGCCGCCGAGCGGATCAGGCGCTCGGAATGCTCACGCGACTTGAAGATCTCGCCGCCATAGGCTCGCTCGCCCTCGAACACCGAGCTGGCATAGTGCAGCCCATGCGTGAGAACGTGAATCTTGGCGTCTTTCCATGCTACGAATTCGCCGTCAAACCAGATCCAGCCTTCGCGCTGGTCCATTGGCACGCCTGCCATAGTCTTCTCCCGCATATATGCTTGTCGGCCCGCTGTTCCGGCGGCTCACGCCGATTTTGTCAGATGGTCCTAGCCCTTGGCAAACCACAAAGGCTAAGGGATAAGACGGAACAGCGTCCTGATGGAAAAACAATGGCAGCGAACCGAAATAGTGTCAACGTGACTGACATAAATTCCACCCCGCCCGGTGGACGCGAATTGCCGCTGGATATCATGGGCTTGTTCTTTTTCGCCTACCGGGACTTCACCGGCGATGCGGATGCATTGCTGGAGCGCCAAGGGTTCGGTCGCGCTCACCACCGCGTGCTGTATTTCGTCAATCTGCGACCGGGCATGGCCGTCGCCGACCTGCTGGATATCCTCAAGATTACCAAGCAGAGCCTGGCCCGCGTGCTGCGGCAGCTGATCGACAATGGCTATATCGAGCAAAAGCCGGGGCAAGCCGACCGCCGCCAGCGCCTGCTTTATGCCACTGACAAGGGCCGCGCCCTGTTTGCCACCCTATCCCAGACGCAGGCCAGCCGGATTGACGCCTCCATCGCGGCCCTATCCCCTGAAGCGCGGCGCATCGTCGTCAATTTTTTGGTGGGTATGGTCGATCCGGCCGATCGCACCGTGCTGGATCAACTCAATTTGACTGTGGCCCTATAGGGCCGGTGACCCAGCGCAAAGTTTTGCGCTGGGTCGAGTGCATCAGTACACGTAGACCGTCAGCTGGGAACCGGACTTCTTGACAGCAAATACGCGATCAGCGGCATAGCTGCTGCGGCTGAGCGATGTGCTGATCAGGTCATCCGACCTGACGGCATCCCGCAGAACCGGACCGAGGCCCGAACCCGAAAGCTGGCTGGTCATCCAGACCCTGACCTCCGGGCAAACCTGGACCGGCTGGATCGCAACGTTGGATGCCCTGCGCCAGGTATTATCCACGCGCGTCGAGCCGATCATGCGGGCAATTTCGCTGGCCGATGCGCCAACGCAGCTGGGATCGGCAGCGGCGCCGCGGATTGCGGTACCTGGAAGCACCCCGCCAGGAGCGCCGGGGCTACCGGGATTTCCGGGGTTGCCGGGATTGCCGGGATTGCCTGGTGTACCAGGAGCTCCGGGTATTCCTATGCCGACGTCGATCAGCCGGGGCCCGCCAATGGTTGCGTTGACGCCCACATTGTTGTCGAGCAGTCGCACGTCGGCATCGACCAGACTTCCGCCACCAACATTGACCGCGGCATTGGCCAAGTTCCCGCCGACATTCGCATCAATGCCAAGAGTTGAACCATTGCCGGTGCCGATATTGGCATTGGCCAGCGGCGCGCGATCACCACCGACATTCAAATCGACCAGGTTTCCACCACCTCCCCCCAGGCCGACATTGACGAGTCCGGAGTTCGAAGCCTCCCCGGCACTGATACTCACCAACCCTTCCTCGCCGATCAGACCACCCAATAAGCCTTGGGCATGTGCTGGCAATACAAAGCCGGCCAGCAAGGCACCCGCGAGCATCCAAGAAATCGTTTTACGCAAAGCAGCCTCCTCAAAATAACAAACAATGAATGAGACTAACGCACCCGGCGCGATTAAATTGCATAAATGTGATCAGAGTTCACGCGATAGTTATTAAATGCTGTAATCAACGCCAGTGATCTGATTATAATTTTAATTAGCCAATAGCTTCTGGCGTCTCAGTACCACAAGATTTTGCAACACGCCTGTTGCCACAGATTTTCTCTGAACTGACTTCGAGTGGATCGTTGTAGACTGAGAGCCGGTGCACATAACAGGCCGGGCGCACGGGTCAACTACCCGGCCTAAAAGGGGCATGAATAAAGGGCGCGGAAACTAAGTTCCGCGCCCCCACCGGAGACACCACAAAGGAGCGTCAGCCTCTGCAGCAGTCCACCGATCGCTTGACGGTCGGGGAGGAACCGCACCGTCAATGCCTGATTTTCTGGTGTGCTGGTCATCGGATAACGGGTCCTGTAGGCAAGAGTTCCCGGCCAATTAATCTTTGATTGCGCCCCAGCAGGCGCGGGGCTGTGCGATCGCGGAAAAGCGCATTACAAGCACTCCACAGTGCAACAGGAGCCCACCATGACCTCACCCACACAGAATGCGTTGCGCGTGCAACTCGCAACCCTGCTCGAAGATCTGCGCGCCACGGGCAGCGAGGATGGCGAGGCCATGTTCATGCTGGGCGCCGGTGCCGACCGGCTCGCGAGCCTTGCCGAAGTCCAGAGCTGGAGCGAGCTCAAGGCCAAACTGATACCAGCCGACGTGTTGGCGCTGCTGCAGCAGATCGACCTTGAGGGCAAGCAGGCGCTCGCCGACGACAAGATCAAGCATGCCTATGCTCTGCAGGCGCTGGGCATGTCGCTGGCCGCCACCGGCAATGCCGATCCGCTGGTCCGGGCGGGCGCGGAGCTGGTCGATCAGGTCATCGAAGAAACCCTGACCAATTACCGCAACTACGCCGCCAATGCTGCCGGCGCCGTCAACTAGTCTAGATTCCGGGCAATAGTGATCCCAATTTCGCCGCGGGAATCAGCATAGACTGCGCGCACCAGGCCAATGGAGACTTTGAGATGAAATCGATTGCCGCCCTTGCCCTCCTCGCTATGCTGGCGCCCTTGCCGGCCTTTGGCGTCCAGACTTCGCTGCAATTGCAGATCAGCAGTGACCGGGATTTCCAGACGAGCGTGTTGCGGTACGACTGCGGCGCCGAAGAACCCATTACCGTCACCTATGTCAATGCGGCGCCCAATTTCCTGGCAGTCGTGCCGATTGCCGAGGAAACCCAACCAATGGTGTTCACTGCCGTGATTTCAGGGTCGGGCGTTCGCTATGCAGCTGGCAAATGGATATGGTGGACGAAAGGTGCCGATGCTGAGCTTTACGACGAAACAGCAGATGATCCCGAGAAATCCATCTTGACCTGCGCCGAGATCAACAACACACCTTAAGCCTTCAATTTCCACCGGCAACACGCTATGCAACATTCCGGTGTCGGGATGTTCTGGCGCACTCCCTGAGTGCGCTGCTCCGTGCATCTGGCTCAAACTGACCACGAGATCTTGCCGCCCATGACCATGCTTCTCGCCTCCCTGATGTTTGTTGCGTTGCTGGCGGTATCATTCGCCCACATGATCTGGGCCGCCGGCAAGACCTGGCCGATCCGCGACGAGAAGACTCCTGGCCCAGACCGTGGTGGGCACCCCCAATGTCACCCATATGCCGCCGCGACTGATGTCGCTGGCCGTGGCTATCGTCACGCTCGCTGCGGGCGTGGTTGCGCTTTCGCTGGCCGACCACACCAGCGGCGGAGTTGCCCTGAACCTAGCCGGCCTCGCGCTGGGAGCGGTGTTTCTGGCGCGGGGGAGTGTCGGCTACACCGGATGGTGGGCGGAAAAGACGCCAGAGCCCAATTTCCGGCTCAACGACCGCCGCGTTTATACCCCACTATGCCTGCTGCTGGGTCTGGGCTTCGTTGGCCTGGTCCTGTTGCGCGGGTTCTGAGGGCGCCCGCAACAGTGCGGCCACTGACCGCGGCGGCAGCGTCGCCTTGCCATCGGCAATGATCACGCTGGCGGTTTCGTCCGACAGCATGCCGATCTGCCAGTTTCCTTCGGGCAAGTTCGCCGCCACCGGCTCGATCTTGCGATTAAACCATACCAGCACTTCGTCATCCTTGCTGCGCAGCTGCATTCCAAGCACCGAAGCATCCGATGCGCTCCAGTCGCCCTCGTTCATTTCTCGCCCGTCCGGGTGCCACCAGATCACGTCGCGAACACCGTGCTTGTCGTGTCCGGTCAGAAAATGATCATGCGTAAGCGCAGGGTGCGCCTTGCGGAAATTGTGCGCCGCCGCGACAAAATTCACCAGATCGCCATCGGCTGCTTCCCAGTCGAGCCAAGTGATTTCATTGTCCTGGGCATAGGCGTTGTTATTGCCCTGCTGGGTGCGGAACATCTCATCGCCCTGCTGCAGGAGCGGTATGCCGCGTGACAGGAATAATGTCGCCAGCAGCGCGCGCACGTCGCGCTTGCGGGCGGCGATGATCTCGGGATCGTCGGTTTCGCCCTCGACGCCGCAATTCCACGAAGCATTGTGCCCGTGCCCGTCGCGATTGTCCTCGCCATTGGCCTCATTGTGCTTGTCGGCATAGCTTACCAGGTCGCGCAAGGTGAACCCGTCATGCACCGCCAGCATGTTTACGCCATGGCTGGGCTTGCGCCCGGCATTGTCGAAGATCTCGGCCGAGCCGGCCACCTTGCCGGCCAGCGCGCCGATCTTGCCGTCTTCGCCGCGCCAGAATTCGCGCACCTCGTCGCGGAAGGTGTCGTTGTGCTCCTTGAATTCCTTGCCGAACTGGCCCAGCGCATAGCCGCCCGGACCTGGATCCCATGGTTCGGCGACCAGAATGCATTTGCTCAACACCGGGTCGGTCTTGATCTTTTGCAGCATCTCCGCATTGGGATTAAAGCCTGGCTCACGTCCCAGCACGGTCGCCAGATCGAAGCGGAAGCCGGAAACCCCCATCTCTTCCACCCAGTAGCGCAGGCTGTCGATCACCAGGCGTTGCGTGGCGGGATGGTCACACCGCAGCGTATTGCCGGTTCCAGTATCATTGACCAGCTGCTGCTTGCCGTCGACCTCGGCAAAGCGATAATAGGTCTTGGCGTCCAACCCCATCAGGCTCAGCATGGGGCCGTTGGCATCCCCTTCCCCAGTGTGGTTATAGACCACATCCAGGATCACCGAGATCCCGTTCTTTCGGTACAGATCGGTCATATGGCGCAGTTCGTAGGGCCCGCGCGGCGCCAGGCGCGGATCGATGGCCGAATAAGCCACCGGATTGTAGCCCCAGGCGTTGGTCAGCCCCAGTGATGGCAGATGGCCCTCATCGATCCAGGCCGCGGTCGGCATCAATTGCAGGGTATCGACGCCGATGAATTTGAGGTGGTCGATGACCCGCTGCGTGGTCAGCGCCGCAATGGTACCGCGCAGCGGCCCCTGCACGCTGGGATGGCGCATGGTATAGCCACGCACATTCATCTCATAGAACAGCCCTGGCGCCTTCTTGCGGGGTGTGGCTGCATCTCCCCCTGGCCCGACGACGATCGACTTGGGCACCAGCGGCGCGGTGTCGACCGCATCGGCTCGGTCCAGCCGCAGCCTTGGGGAGCGCACGAAGACCCGGTCGATCCGCTTGGCATAGGGATCGACCAGCAATTTCATCGGATCGAAAAAATACCCCTGATCGGGATTGTATTCGCCGTCCGCGCGTAGGCCATACCGCGTGCCCGGCCCGAGCCCGGCGATCAACCCGGCCCGGATATTATCCTGGTGCACATCGAGCTCGAAGCGGTCGGTCTCCTGGTCCTGCTCGTCGAAGATCGATACCCAGATGGCGCTTGCGCTTTCCGAATAGACCGCGAAATTGACACCCGTCTCGGTCACCGTGGAGCCGAGACGGGCGGTGCTGCCCCCATTGGGGACGAGCGATGGTTTCATGAAATTGCCGCTGTCAGGTAATGACGCTGGGCTGCTGGCGGCCGGTGCGCTGCTTGACGCCTGCAAGTTGCTCGATGAGCTCGATGAGGGGTTCGAGGGCCAATTGGGGGTCAAGGTCGTGTCGGCCATCCGCTGCCTCATAGCGTTCAAGATAGAGGCGCAACGTGGCGCCAACCGTCCCGGTTCCAGAAAGCCGCACCACGATACGGGACCCGTCAGTGAACCCGATGCGGATGCCCTGCCTGGCGCTGGTCGAACCATCCACCGGGTCATGATAGCTGAAATCGTCCGCGTAGGCGACCTGCAGCTCATCCCCCAGCACTTGGCCGGGCAACGATGGTAGCTTTGCGCGAAGGTCGTCCACCAGTTGGCCGGCGATAGCGGCGTCGACTTCCTCGTAGTCATGGCGGGTATAATAATTGCGGCCGTAGGTGGCCCAATGCTCGCGCACGATGGCGTCGACGCCCTGCCCGCGCATGGCGATGATGTTGAGCCACAGCAGCACGGCCCATAGCCCATCCTTTTCGCGCACGTGGCTGGAGCCGGTCCCGGCGCTTTCCTCACCGCAAATGGTCACGCGTCCGGCGTCGAGCAGGTTGCCGAAGAACTTCCACCCGGTCGGGGTTTCGTGCATTTCGATGCCCAGCTTCTCGGCCACCCGGTCGGCGGCGGCGCTGGTCGGCATGGAGCGGGCAATGCCGGCGATACCATTGGCATAGCCGGGTGCCAGGGCCGCATTGGCCGCCAGGATTGCCAGCGAATCCGAAGGGGTCACGAAACGGTTCTTTCCAATGATCAGGTTGCGATCACCATCCCCGTCCGACGCCGCGCCGAAATCGGGGCCCTCCGCCGTCATCAGCAGGTCGTGCATGTCCTTGCAATAGACCAGGTTGGGGTCGGGGTGCCCCTTGCCGAAATCGGGCAAGGGCGTCCCGTTGATCACCGTGCCCGGCGCCGCGCCCAGCATCCCTTCGAGAATGGCGTGAGCATAGGGCCCGGTCACCGCATGCATGGCGTCGAAAGTCATGCGGAAGCCCGACGCGAACAGCGCCCGGATGCGCGGAAAATCAAACAGCTGCTGCATCAGTTCGGCATAGTCCGCGACCGGATCGATCACCTCGACCACCATGTCCCCCGAGCGCTGGGTGCCGATATGGCCCAGCGCAACATCGGGAGCATCGGTCGTGCGATAGGTTTCGATACTGTTGGCGCAGGCAAACACCGCCTCGGTCACACTCTCCGGTGCAGGCCCGCCATTGCTCACATTGTATTTGAGGCCAAAATCGCCATCGGGCCCACCGGGATTGTGGCTCGCCGACAGCACCAGCCCACCGAACGCCTTGTGGTGGCGGATCACATGGCTGGCCGCGGGGGTAGACAGCAACCCGTTCTGCCCCACCAGCACCTTGGCAAAGCCATTGGCCGCGGCCATGCGAATGGCCTTCTGGATGACCACATCATTGTAGAACCTGCCATCGCCGCCGATCACCAGCGTCTGCCCCTCGATCCCCGACAGGCTGTCGAAGATCGCCTGGATATAGTTCTCGACATAATGGGGTTGCTGGAACACGGCCACCCGCTTGCGCAGGCCAGACGTGCCTGGCTTCTGGTCGGTATAGGGGGTGGTCTTAACTGTCAGAATGGTCATGGGTCTTCAGTCCGGTTAGAGCGGCGTAGAGATCGGCATAGCGCGCAGCGCTGGTTTCCCACGAAACATCTGCCTTCATTCCCCGCCGCTGAATTTTTCTCCAGAGTTTATCGTCCCGGTAGAGACGAACCACCCGTCGGATAGCTTCGTAAAGAGCGTGGGCGTTGTCGGGGTCAAACACCACGCCCGTAGCGACTTCTGCCGCCAGCGCTGCTGGATTGGCGTCGATCACCGTGTCCGCCAGCCCGCCAATGCGGCTGACCACCGGCACGCAACCATAACGCAGCCCATAGAGCTGGGTGAGGCCGCAGGGCTCAAAGCGTGACGGGATCAGGATCGCGTCACTCCCTCCCTGCATCAAATGTGACAGCGACTCATCATAGCCGGTGATCACGCCCACCTTGCCCGGATGTTTGGCCCATTGATGGCGGAACCCGTCTTCCAGATAGGCTTCCCCCGAACCGAGCACCGCCAGTCGCGCGCCCAGATCGACCAGCCCGTCGGTGACCTGCAGCAGCAGATCCATGCCCTTCTGGTCGGTTAGCCTGGTAACCACGCAAAACAGCGGTCCATCAATGCCATCAAGGCCAAACCGCCGGGCCAGCGCCTGCTTGTTGGCCCGCCGGTTCTGGATGGTACTGGCGGTGTAGTTCTGCACCAGCGCCGGATCAGTCGCCGGATCCCACGCCGTCGTGTCGATCCCGTTGAGAATGCCTACGACGGTATCCGAGCGGCCGTTGAGCAGCCCCTCCAGCCCCATGCCGAATTGAGGAGTGCGGATTTCATCGGCGTAATTGGGGCTGACGGTGGTAACAAAATCGGCGCATTCCAGACCCGATTTGAGGTAGGAAATCCCCGCCATAATACTCGACCCCACCCACCCCGAAGGCGTGTGGCGGCAGGCGCAGCTGGCCAAAGATCTCCGAGCCGAAAAACCCCTTGAAGGCGATGTTGTGGACAGTCATCACCGTCTTGATGTTAACGACCGGCCCGAACTTGATGTAGGCCGGCGCCAGCCCGCCCTGCCAGTCGTGGCAATGCAGAACCTGCGGGCCGGTAGCCTTCCACCATCCCCATGCCCAGCTCGGCGGCCACCCAGCCCAGCGCCGCAAAGCGCCGCCAATTGTCCGGCCAGTCCCAACCATCCGGGCTGACATAGGGGTTGCCGGGACGCTCATAAAGCGCCGGCGCGTCGATGGTGATGATATCGAGGGCGTCGACCCGGCCCGCAACCAGCCGTGCCGGCACGCCAAACAGATCATCGATCTGCTTTACCACCCGCCCGCCCTGCAGCTTGGCCATCACCGGCTGGTAACCGGGCACCAGGGTGCGCATGGTCACGCCGTGCGGAGCCAGAGCCGAAGGCAAGGCGCCGGCGACATCGGCGAGTCCCCCGGTCTTGATCAGCGGATAGATTTCCGAGGTGACCGAGAGAACGTCGATCATCGGCCAGCCAGATATTTGTTGACCATCGCCTGGGTAATCAGCGTGACCCCCTCCTCGCTGCGGCGGAACCATTTGGCGTCGAATTCGGGATCCTCACCAACCACCAGTCCCTCGGGAATATTCACGCCGCGATCGATCACCACGCGCCTGAGCCGGGCATTCCGACCGATATCGCAATAGGGCAGCACCACCGCTTCGTGCAACTCCGAATAGGAGTGAACCCGTGAGCCTGTGGACAGCAGGGTGCGCTGCAAATGCCCGCCCGAGACGATGCAATCCCCAGAGACAAGCGAATTCACCGCCGACCCGCGCCGTCCGTCGAAATCATGCACGAACTTGGCCGGCGGGGTAATCTCGGCATAGGTCCAGATCGGCCAGTCCCGATCATACAGATCCAGCTGCGGCTGCAAATCGGTCAGGTCGATCGAGGCCTTCCAATAGGCATCGATCGTGCCCACGTCGCGCCAATAGGCGACGTCTTCCTTGCTCGAGCGCACGCAGGAGCGGTTGAAGCGGTGCGCCCAAGCGGTGCCGTTCTTGACGATATAGGGAATGATATCCTTGCCGAAATCGCGGCTGGAGCCTTCCGTCGCCGCGTCCCGGCGCAGCTGCTCCATCAGGAAACGCGTCTCGAACACATAGATGCCCATCGAGGCCAGGGCCATGTCGGGACTGTCAGGAATGCCCGGCGGATCCTTCGGCTTTTCGACGAAATCGACCACGCGATCGCGGGCATCGACCCGCATCACGCCAAATCCGGTGGCTTCCATGCGCGGCACCTCAAGGCACCCGATGGTCACATCGGCACCGGTGTCCACATGCTGGCGCAGCATGATTTCGTAGTCCATCTTGTAAATGTGGTCGCCCGCCAGGATGACGATGTAACGCGCGCCATAATCCTCGATGATATCCATGTTCTGGAACACAGCATCAGCAGTGCCGGCATACCACATGTCCTCCTTGACCCGCTGGCTGGCGGGCAGCACGTCGAAGCTTTCGTTTCGCTCCGGCCGCAGGAAGTTCCAGCCGCGCGACAGGTGCCGGATAAGGCTGTGGGCCTGATACTGCGTCGCCACCGAAATGCGCCGGATGCCCGAGTTGATTGCATTGGACAGGGCAAAATCGATGATGCGGGACTTGCCGCCGAAATACACGGCGGGCTTGGCGCGGCGATCGGTCAGCTCCATGAGGCGCGTGCCGCGCCCTCCGGCCAGGACATAGGCCATGGCCTCGCGGGCCAATGGTGATGGTACTCGGTAGTCAGCCATGCGTCTTAGCCTCCACTCCTGCCCGATGTTCGGGACGTTTTCACCTTGGCCAGCTCACACTGGCTCGTATTTCAGGAACAGCGTCGACAGCGGCGGCAGATAGAGCTCCACCTCCGCTGGCCAATGCCGCCCACTCACCGGTCGGGCCTCCACGCCCCCCTGATTGCCGCTATCTGATCCGCCATACCAGCCAGCATCGGTATTGATCCGCTCCACCCAGCGCCCCACAAGCGGCACCGGTATCTTGTAGCCGCTGCGTGGCACCGGAGTGAAATTGGACACCACCAGCACCGGCTCGGCGCCCGGCGCCTTGCGCAGCCAGGCCACCACCGAATTGGCGAAATCATTGCCGATCAGCCATTCAAAACCGTCCGGTTCGCAATCTCGCGCGTGCAGGGCCGGCAATTCGCGATAGGCCACGTTCAAATCCGCGACCAGTCGGCGCATCCCCTCATGCATCCCCGCATCGAGCAGGAACCAGTCCAGCGACTTGTGGTCGGCCCATTCGTCGCGCTGGGCGAATTCCTGCCCCATGAACAACAGCTTCTTGCCCGGATGCCCCCACGTGAAACCAAGATAGGCGCGCAGGTTGGCAAATTGCTGCCAGTCGTCGCCGGGCATTTTTTCCAGCAACGATTTCTTGCCGTGCACCACTTCGTCGTGGCTCAGCGGCAGCACGAAATTCTCCGAAAACGCGTAAACCGTGCCGAAGGTCAAGTCCCGGTGGTGATGCTTGCGGTGCACCGGTTCGCGCTGCATGTAGCGCAGGGTGTCGTTCATGAAACCCATGTTCCACTTGAACCCGAAGCCCAGCCCCCCGGTGTCGACCGGGCTGCTGACGCCCGGCCACGAAGTGGATTCCTCGGCGATCATGAAGGTGCCCGGATGCAGCCGATAGGCTTCGGTATTGACCCGCCGCAGGAAATCCACCGCTTCAAGATTGTGGTTGCCGCCAAACTTGTTGGGCACCCACTCCCCCGGCTCGCGGGAATAATCGAGATAGAGCATCGACGCCACCGCATCGACCCGCAGCCCGTCAATATGGAACTTCTCCAGCCAGTAGAGCGCATTATTGACCAGGAAACTCACCACCTCCTGGCGGCCGAAATTGTAGATCGCGGTCTTCCAGTCGGGGTGGATATCCCTGCTGGGGATCGGCATGCTCGTAAAGCGCAGTGCCGTCGAAATGAGCCAGCCCGTGTGCATCGGTAGGAAAATGCGCCGGCACCCAATCGAGAATAACCCCGAGGCCCGCCTCGTGGGCAGCATTGACCAGCCGCGCAAATCCTGCAGGATCGCCGAAGCGCGAGGTTGGCGCATAAAGCCCCGTCGGCTGATAGCCCCAGCTCGGATCATAGGGATGCTCGTTCATCGGCAGCAGTTCGATATGGGTGAACCCCATGTCGGCAGCGTAGGGCACCAGTTGCTCGATGAACTGGTCGTAGCTGAGAAAACCGCCATCCGCCCGACGCCGCCAGCTGCCCAGGTGCACCTCATAAATTGACATCGGGGTGCGCCGCCAATCGCGGTTCGCGCGCTCGGCCAGATATTTGTCGTCGGTCCAGGTGAAGGGGGTCGGATCGGGCACGATCGAGGCGGTGGCCGGCCGCAATTCCGCCTGCCGCGCAAACGGGTCGGCCTTGAGCGGCTGCACCTGCCCATTGGGCCCGACGATCTCGAATTTATAGAGCGTGCCTGTTCCCAGCACTGGGATGAACACTTCCCAGATGCCGGTCTCGAGGCGCTTGCGCATGGGGTGGCGTCGCCCGTCCCAATCGTTGAACGGGCCCACAACGCTTACGCGACGGGCATTGGGCGCCCACACGGCAAAATGCGTGCCGTGAATACCCTCGAATTCCATTTCGTGGGCACCCAGCTTGTCGAACAGGCGCAAATGACTGCCTTCACCAATGTAGTAATCATCCATCGGTCCCAATACCGGGCCGAAAGAGTAGGGATCGAACACATCCCATCGATCCGCCGGCATTGCCGGCGCGGTAGCGGATGCTCTGCCGCTTGGTGAGTTTCACCTGGCCTTCGAAAAAGCCCCCGGGATGCCGCGGGATCAGTGTGCCGAGCTCGGTACCATCCAGGGTATACGCTGTCAGGGTTTCGGCATGCGGCACGAAAGCCCGCAACACCCACTGCCCGTTCACTTCATGCAGTCCCAGAAAGGCGAACGGATTGGCGTGGCTGCCCCTGACAATAGCTTCCACGTCCCGCGAGTCAGCTTGCCAATCTTGCTTGGTCACACCCACGCTCCCTGAGCAGCAAGCTGCTGCACTGATACTCTAGACATGCCGCAGCCCGGATCGCCAGCGCGATCTCGTCCTGCCCTCATACCGGTACGTCCCAAATGTCATGGGCGTATTGGGTGATCGTGCGATCGGAGGAGAAAAAGCCAACCCGGGCGGTGTTGTGAATGGCGATCGACGTCCAGCGCTGCTGGTCGCGCCAGATCGCGTCGACCTCGGCCTGGGCCGCCGCATAGGCGTCGAAGTCGCGCGCCACCATGAACCAGTCATGATCGAGCAGGCCGCCAACCAGGTCGCGAAAACGGTTTGGATCATCGGGCGAAAACACGCCGGATGCGATGGAATCCAGCACTTCCCTGAGCCGCGGCGACGCATCGATCGCCTCCTGCGGCTGTTCGTTGAGGGCGCGCTTTTCGTTCACCTGCTCTGTCGTCAGCCCGAAAATGACGATGCTGTCCGCCCCCACTTCCTGGAACATTTCAACGTTGGCTCCATCCATGGTGCCGATCGTGAGGGCGCCATTGGCCATGAACTTCATGTTGCCGGTTCCCGAGGCTTCCATGCCGGCTGTGGATATCTGCTCGCTCAGGTCGGCCGCCGGCACGATCACCTCGGCCAGGCTCACATTGTAATTGGGAAGGAACACCACTTTGAGCAGCCCGCGCACCGTTGGGTCATTGTTGATGACCTTGGCGACGTCGTTAATCAGCTTGATGATCAGCTTCGCGTTCCAATAGCTGGGCGCCGCCTTGCCGGCAAAAATCTTGACGCGGGGCACCCAATCGCGCTCCGGATGCGCCCGGATTTCGTCGTATTGGGCTACCGTCTGCAGGATATTGAGCAACTGGCGCTTGTATTCGTGGATGCGCTTGATCTGCACGTCGAACATCGCGTCGGGCGAAACCACGATGTTCAGCCGGTCCTTGATCAGTCTGGCCAGGCGCTGCTTGTTGCCCTTCTTGACCGCCATGAATTCCTGCTGGAAGGCAGGGTCTTCGGCATATTGGTCGAGGCCACGCAGCAGATCGATGGAATCGAGAAAATCCGGCCCGATCGTATCCGTGATCAGCTTGGTCAGCGCCGGATTGCATTGCATCAGCCAGCGGCGCGGCGTTATGCCATTGGTCTTGTTATTGATGCGCTCGGGATAGAGCTTGTGCAGGTCGGCAAACACCGTCTGCTTCATCAATTCGGTATGGAGCGCGGACACCCCGTTCACCGAATGGGAGCCGACAAAGGCCAGCTGTCCCATGCGCACTCGGCGTCCACCCGCTTCATCGATCAGCGACACATTGGCAATCTGCCCGTCGGTGAATTTGGCCCGCTGGCGCGCATCTGCCAGGACGTCGGCATTGATCTGGTAGACGATCTGCATGTGACGCGGCAGCAGGCGCTCGAGCAGGCCCACCGGCCAGCTTTCCAACGCCTCGGGCAAAAGGGTGTGATTGGTATACCCGAACGTGCCCTTGCACAGCTCCCAGGCCTTGGCCCATTCCAGCCCCTTGTCGTCCACCAGGATGCGCATCATCTCGGCAATCGAAATGGCCGGGTGCGTATCGTTGAGCTGGATGGCGACCTTGTCCGGCAGCGAGTCGAGCGTGCCGAACTGCTGCAAATGCCGGCGCACGATGTCCTGCAGCGAGGCCGACGAGAAGAAATATTCCTGCCGCAGCCGCAGCTCCTGCCCGGCGGCCGTCGAGTCGGCGGGGTACAGCACCCGGGTAATCGCGGCCGCCCGGCCGCTTTCCTCCAGGGCCCCGATATGGTCGCCCGCATTGAACTTGTCGAGCAGGATTGGATCGATCGGCTGGGCGCTCCATAGCCGCAGCGTGTTCACCCGTGCGCCGCGCCACCCCACGATCGGGGTATCGAAGGCGACCGCCAACAAATGTTCGTTGGGCCGCCATTCCTGGCGCAGCGCCCCATCCGGATCGGTGACCGGCTCGACAGAGCCGCCGAACCCGATCTCATAGGCGCTTTCGCGCCGTTCAAACTCCCAGGGATTGCCGTGCGCAAGCCATTCCTCGGGCAGCTCCACCTGCCAGCCTTCGCTCATTTCCTGGCGAAACAGGCCATGCACATAGCGGATGCCGTAGCCATAGGCAGGGATCTTCAGGGTCGCCATGGACTCCATGAAGCAGGCGGCCAGCCGTCCTAGGCCGCCATTGCCCAGCGCCGCATCGGGCTCAAGATTGATCAGGTCGCCCAGGTCGACATTGAGGTTTTTCAGGGCCTCGCGGGCCGGCTCCAGCAAGCCCACATTGCTCATCGCATCGCGCATGAGCCGCCCGATCAGGAACTCCAGGCTCAGGTAGTAGACCCGCTTGTTGGTAGTGCGCCAGGTTTCGCGAGAAGCCTCCATCCAGCGATCCATCACGCGATCGCGCACCGCCAATATGGTAGCGGCCAGCCAGTCATGCGGGCGCGCCACGATAGGGTCCTTGCCGATCGAATAGATCAACCGCTTGAGGATTTCGGCCTGCAGCGCCGCAACCGTTATGGCGTTGCTATCGAGAGGAGAGGCGTAGTTGATCGGCTGTTGCGGCATGTCGCAATCCAGATTTGTAGCGATGCATTCCCCTCTAGAAATGGCAGTCTGGCACTTAAGTTGCCAACGCGGAAGCCCTGTCAGCCCGATTTCTCCGGCAGCCCGCCTGTGGTCTTGCTCACGCTGTCCTCGACAACCTCGGGCGGCACGGTCACCCCCCCTTCACGCGCCTGCTCCTGGGCATTGCTGAACAGCAGATGGCGCCCGGCCATTTGCTGGCCGGCCATCTGCAACTCGAATCGCTGCCGATCCCGGTCGCGCACCCCGGCCACGATCTGCTCGATTTCTTCCTCGCTCGAGCCCATCCGCCGCAGCGCCTCGCCGCCGAAAACGAAAGCGGATTCGAGCAATTCGCGCTTTTGATAGCCGACCCCGGCGCGGATCAGCGCGATGGCGTGGCCGCGGTCAAACGCCCGCGCCATCACCTTGGCGAGCGGGAACTCATCGCGCAACAACTCGGCAATCCGAGTGGTGGATTCCTTCTTGTCGACGCAGATCAGGATAAGTTCGGCGTCTTCCGCCCCCGCTGCCCGCAGCACGTCCAGCCGCGTGCCATCGCCATAATAGATCTTGAAGCCGATCTGGGCCGCCGCCCGGATCATGTCGGTATCATTGTCGATGATGGTCACCGAGAAGCGGCGCGCCAGCAGGGGCTGGCTGGCAATCTGACCAAACCGGCCAAACCCAATGACGAGGATCTGGCCGGACAGCCCATGCGCCCGCTCCACGCCCTCGAAAGACTGCGCCGCGGCGCGCGGCAATATCTGGCGCAACCCGATCAAGAAAAACGGCGTCAGCGCCATCGAAACGATCACCGTGGCGGTGAAAATCGCGTTAGTCGGCCCGTCGATCACCCCGGCGTTGGCCGCGGCCGTATAGAGCACGAACGCAAATTCACCACCCTGACCCATCAGCACGCCCCGCTCCGCCGCCTCCGCATGCGGAGCCCCCAGCAGCCGTGCGATCAGATAAATGGCCAGCCCCTTGACCAGCATGAACGCCACCACGCTCACCGCGATGATGGCCCAGTTCTGCGCCACGGTGGACAGCTCCAGCGACATTCCAACGGCAAGGAAAAACAACCCCAGCAGAATGCCACGAAACGGCTCCACATCGGTCTCGAGCTGGTTGCGAAAGGTCGACCGCGACAGCAGCACCCCGGCAAGAAACGCCCCCATCGCCATCGACATGCCGCTGACCTCAAACAGCAGCGCCGCCCCCAGCACCACCAGCAACGCCCCCGCCGTCATCAACTCACGCAGCTTGGTCGAGGCCAGTAACGCAAAGAACGGGTTCATGATCCGCCGCCCCAGCACGATGAGTGCGGCCACCGCGGCAAGGGAAATGCCCACCCCCGCGAGCCGCTGGGTCAGGCTGCTGGTTTCCCCGGGTGGCGCCAGCAGCGCCACAATGGCCAGGATCGGCACGATGGCCAGATCCTCAAGCAGCAGGATCGACACGATCCGCTGGCCGTGGGCCGAGTTCAGTTCACCCCGCTCCGCCAGAATTTGCATGACTATGGCGGTCGAGGTCATCACAAACCCCATCCCGAAAACCAGCGCCACCGGCGGGTCAAAGCCCAGCAATATGCCCACGCCGGTCAGCAGCAGCGCGCAGGTACCGACCTGAATTACCCCCAGGCCGAATATCTGCTTCCGCAGCGCCCATAGCTTGGACGGCTCCATTTCCAGCCCGACGATGAACAGGAACATCACCACGCCCAATTCGGCCGTGGTCAGCACCGCCCCCGGATCGGTGATCAGCCCGATCCCGGATGGCCCCAGGCAAAGTCCTGCCGCCAGATACCCTAGCACCGACCCCAGCCCGAGGCGCTTGAACAGGGGCACTGCCACGACGGCGGCACCCAGCAGCGCCACGATTGGAAACAGATCGACCCCGTGTCCGGCCACCTGTTCGAGCATTTCGCCAGCCACCAGACTCTCCATTTTGTATCAGCAAAACAGTTTCGCGCCGTGGCTTCGCCGTCAAGACGACCGCCCGATTTGTGATGACCGCCGGCCATCACGTACCCGCGCCAACCCCCGTCGACCCTTGCCCAATCGATGGCTAAGCTGACAGGCAGAATCGAACATTCAGGGCGCATATGTCTCGCAAGATCATTATCGATACCGACCCCGGCCAGGATGACGCGGTGGCCATCTTGCTGGCGCTGGCTTCCCCCGAGGAACTCGACGTTTTGGGCATTGTCGCCGTGGCCGGCAATGTCGGGCTGCACCACAATGCCAACAATGCGCGCAAGATTGTCGAGCTCTCGGGCCGTCATGAGGTGCCGGTCTATGCAGGCTGTTCCCGCCCCATGCGGCGCAATCTGGTAACCGCCGAGCACGTGCATGGCGACACCGGCATGAACGGCCCCGACCTGCCCGCGCCAACGCTCGTTCCCCTGCAGCAACAGCACGGGGTGGATTTCATCATCGACACGCTGATGGCCGCGCCACCCAAAACCGTCACGCTGTGCACACTGGGGCCATTGACCAACATTGCCATGGCGCTGGTCAAGCAACCGGCCATTGCCGAACGCATCGCCGAAATTGTTATGATGGGCGGCGCCTATTTCGAGGTGGGCAACATCACCCCGGCAGCCGAGTTCAATATCTTTGTCGACCCGGAAGCCGCCGATGTGGTGCTGCGCTGCGGCGCACCAATCACCATGCAACCGCTCGACGTAACCCATGAAGTGCAGTCCACCCGCGAACGGCTCGAGGCGATCCGGGCACTCGGCAATCGCTCCGGGCAGGCCGTCCACGACATGCTCGCCTTCTCGGAGGCCTTCGACCTCAAGAAATATGGCTGGGCCGGCGCGCCCCTGCATGACCCCACCGTCATTGCCTATCTGCTGCAGCCCGAGTTGTTCACCGGCCGCCAGTGCAATGTCACCATCGAGACGGCCAGCGAATTGACGCTGGGGATGACTGTCGCAGATTACTGGCACGTCACCGATCGGCCGCGAAACGTAAACTATCTGCGTCATGCCGATGCCGAGGGATTTTACGAGCTGTTGACCCAGCGCTTGGCTCGTCTGCCATAAGCGCAATTGCACCTGGCATACCGAGGGTGTTTAAGTGGCGCATTCCAACCGGGACTTCGCCAAATGGACGTCTGGACGCTCACGACTTTCACCATCGCCTATGGCATCGCCGTGCTCGTTCCAGGCCCGGGGGTCGCGGCGGTGGTCGCGCGTGCGCTGGGCGGCGGTTTTGGCGGCGCCTTCCCCATGGTGCTGGGCATTCTGGCGGGCGACCTGCTGTATTTTGTGTTTGCCGTCTTTGGACTGGCCGCCATAGCCACCTATTTTGGCCCAGTCTTTGTCATCGTGCGCTGGGGCGGCGCGGCGTATCTGCTCTATATCGCCTATAAGTTCTGGACGGCCCGCCCGGGAGCCGAGCAGATGAAGCCCAAGAACGAGGGCAGCTGGCGTACCTTCCTGGCCGGCTTTTCCCTTACCATGGGTAATCCCAAGACCATCGTGTTCTACCTGGCGATACTGCCCACGGTTGTCCCGCTCGACCAGATGAACCTTGTGGCCTTCACCGAACTCACCCTGATCGTGGTGGCAGTGCTGCTGCTCATCGGCTGTGGCTACGCCTGGCTGGCCTCGGCAGCTCGCGACCTGTTCCGCAGCCCCAAGGCGCTGGGCCGGCTCAACAAGACCGCGGGCGCGATGATGGCCTCCGCGGCGGCTCTGGTGGCCTTCCAGCACTAGCGTCTTGACGTCCGGGACGGCAAAATCTTAACACTAGATTTTCACTGCCCCTAAAGGCGGGCCGGTTAGCCTGACGCTGTCCACTAAACCGGAACAGCCCATGCGCGTCCCTGCCCTTGCTATCACCGGCCTTACCAAGAGCTTTGATCGTCCCGTCATAGAGGGGCTCGAGCTCACCGTCGCGGCAGGCGAGTTCTACGCCCTGCTGGGTCCCAATGGCGCGGGTAAGACTACCATCTTACGCATGGTCGCGGGCCTGCTGCAGCCCGACCGGGGCGACATCTCCATTTTCGGCATCGATGCGCGGCGTGATCCGATTGCCGCGAAGCAGATCGTCGCCTGGGTCTCAGACGAACCCATGGTTTATGACCGGCTGACCCCGCTTGAATATCTTGAATTCGTCGCCGGTCTGTGGCGGGTCGAACCCCGCCTTGCAGAAACCCGCGCCAATGAGCTGATCGACTGGCTCGGGCTGCGCCCGCACGCCAATGAACTGTGCGGCGGCTTTTCCAAGGGCATGCTCCAGAAAGTTGCCCTTGCCGGAGCGCTGGTCCACGATCCCAAACTTATCATTCTCGATGAACCGCTGACCGGCCTTGATGCCGGCTCGGCGCGCCAGGTCAAGGATGTGCTGCTGGGCAAGGTGCGCGCCGGCGTCACGGTGATCATGACCACCCATATTCTGGAAGTCGCCGAACGGATGGCCGAGCGCATTGGGGTCATCGCCAATGGCCGCCTGATCGCGCAGGGCACACTGGCCGAATTGCGCGCCCGCATCGGCGGGGAATCCAGCCTCGAAGACATCTTTCTCGATCTGGTGGCCGAAGGCGCTGCCGCCGCATGATCCTCAGCCCCGGTTCGATCCCCTGGTTTGCCCGCCACGAGCTCAGCCTTGCCTGGCGCGAGTGGGTGTCGATGATGACCGGAGGGCGCACGCGGCGCGGCGTTGGCCTCGCCATCTTTTCCCTCTGCGCCATTTGCGTACTGCACCTAATGGCGTTTGGGCTGGTGCTGCCTTGGGTCCGACAGGGCATCGTGCTCGACAAGGCGACGCTGCTGCTGGTGTCGGGCATTGGCCTGCTGCTCGCCACGGTGATGCTGTCCCAGGCGCTGGAGTCGGTGACGCGGGTCTATTACGCTCGCTCCGATCTAGATCTGATCCTGTCCTCTCCTGCCTCCAGCCAAAAGCTGTTTGCGGTGCGCACCGGCTCAGTGGCGCTGTCCACCACCCTGCTCACCGGTCTGCTCGCCAGCCCGCTGATCAACATGCTGGCCGTGCTCGATGGGCCGCAATGGCTCGGCGCCTATGGAGTGGTCATCGCCATGGGGGCGCTAGCGACAGCCATCGCCGTCTGTATCACCATGGCGCTGTTCCACCTGGTCGGCCCCAAGCGCACACGTTTGCTCGCCCAGATCGTGGCGGCACTGGTGGGCGCCGGCTTCATCATCGGCGTACAGGCCGCCGCCATCCTCTATTACGGCAGCTTTTCGCGCTTCACCCTGTTCCAGTCCGCCGATGTCATCGCCGCAGCGCCCGCCACGGACAGCCCGCTCTGGCTGCCCGCCAAAGCCATACTGGGCGATGTTCCGGCTTTGCTGGCCATGCTCATCCTGGGTCTCGGCGCGCTGGCCCTAACCATCCTGGTTACGGCCTCAAGCTATGGCCACCACGCAATCTCCACCGCCGGCCTCAGCCATGTCCGCCGCCACCGCCCCTCTACGGCCCGCCGCTTTGCCAACGTCTCGCAGCGCCAGGTCCTGCGCCGCAAGGAATGGCAATTGCTGCGCCGCGATCCCTGGCTGCTCTCCCAGACGCTGATGCAGATCCTTTACCTGGTGCCGCCGGCCCTGCTGCTCTGGATCAATTTTGGCGGCCGCGCCGGTGCCTTCGTGGTCGTCGTGCCGGTCCTCGTGATGGCTGCCGGGCAACTAGCCGGCGGCCTTGCCTGGCTTGCGATATCGGGCGAGGATGCCCATGACCTGGTGGTTACCGCCCCAGTGCACCCGCGCACCGTACTGCTCGCCAAGATTGAAGCGGTGCTGGTCGTCATCGGGCTTGTGCTGGCGCCCCTGCTGGCCCTGCTAGCGCTCTCCTCTCCCGCGGTAGCCGTGATCACCGCGCTCTGTGTGGGCCTGTCCGCCGGTTCGGCCACCGCCATCCAGCTGTGGTTCCGCGTTATTGCCAGACGCTCCATGTTCCGCCGCCGCCAGGTCGCGTCGCGCGCTGCCACCCTGAGCGAGGCCTTCACCTCGATCATGTGGGCGGGCACCGGGGCTCTGCTTGCCGCGGGCTCATGGTTCGCCATCGCGCCCGCTATTATCGCGCTGCTGGCCTTGGGTCTGGCGCGGTTGCTGGCGCCCCGGCGATCCTAGCCGTTCACACTGGCATAGCGCAGCTTCGAGCGTTCGCGCGCCTTGGCCGCCACCTGTTCGCGATCGCGCGGCGGGGCATGCGTATCGAGCGATACGAGCAAGCGCTCCACCACCCGCTCCACGGCCTCCACCGCTTCATGGAACGCGGCCTCATTGGCCTTGGATGGCGTGTTGTAGCCCGAAATCTTGCGCACGAATTGCAGCGCCGCATCGTGCATTTCATCGCTCGATGCGGGCGGCTCGAAGTTGAACAATGGCTTGATATTGCGGCACATGGGACAGCTCCCCTTCCCGTGGTGGCGACCACTCTAGCGCCATCACCCAGGCCCGTCAGCGGCCCTGTCGTTCAAACACTGGTGTTCGCGCGGCCTCACAGCCCCAGGTTCAACGGCACCGGCGGAGCTTCATTGAGCACGGTGATCTGCACCCGCTCATTGGCCGCCTGGTAGGGATCATTGGGGAAGAACGGATCGGTGCTCGACCGTCCGATCACCGAGGCAATCCGGTCGTCCGCAAGCCCGAACTCGCCCAGCAGCGCCCTCACCACGTTGGCCCGGTCGCTCGATAGGTCCCACGAACCATAGCGCGGATTGGCATAGCTCCCGCCGGCCGCAGTATGGCCCGAGATGGTGATGCGATTGGACAGCTTCTGCAGGATGGGCGCAATCGCAATAACGGCCTGACGCGCCAGCTCCGTGGGGAACTTCGAGCCCTCGGCAAACATTGGTCGGCCCGCATCATTGATCAGCTGGATATTCAGCCCATCCTCGGTCTGCTCAAGGATCAGATTGTCCGAGATCTCGGTGATGTCGGGCAGCGATTGCCACGCCTGGCGGATGCTGGCGGCCGCGCTGTGGAAGGCCTGATCGTTCTGCGACTGCAGGTTCGCCTGCGCCGCGCCCTTCGCCGAGGCCTCTCCGTTCAAATCGCCCTGACGCCCTCCGGCGCCGATCTCGCCGGCGCCAAAGGCTGTGCCCTGCGCCGGAATCGAGGGATCGATCGCCGGGTCCAGCTTCGAGCCGGCCATCTTGGCCCCGCTCGAATCGATGGCATTTCCCCCCAGGACCCCGCCGGCCCCGCTGGTCGACAACGCCACATTGGGTGGCGCGAAATAGTCGGCCAGTCCCTTTTTCTGTTCGGGCGTCGTCATGCTGATCAGCCAGAGCAGCAGGAAAAACGCCATCATCGCCGTCACGAAATCGGCATAGGCAATCTTCCAGGCGCCACCATGGTGGGCAGCCCGCTTCTTGCGCGCCTTCTTGATGATGATCGGGCGTTCGGATGCAGCCATAGTTCAGCGCCTCCGTCTAGGTGTTGGCCGGCATATTGGCCGTGGCCTCATCGATCTCGGCAAAGGTCGGGCGCACTTCCGACATCAGCGCCTTGCGGGCAAACTCGATCGCCATCACCGGCACCTGCCCCGAGATATGGGCCAGCAGCCCCACCTTGAGCGACAGGAAGTATTTTGCTTCCGCCTCGTAGATATTGCGCAGGCCCTGGGCAAAGGGGGCAAAGAACCCATAGGCGACAAACACCCCGAAGAACGTCCCCACCAGCGCCCCGGCAATCATGTGGCCCAGCACTTCGGGCGGCTCGCTGATGGCGCCCATGGTGTGGATCACCCCCAAAACGGCCGCCACGATCCCCAGCGCCGGGGTCCCGTCGGCCAGCGCCTGCACCGCATGCACTACGCGCTCACGCTCCTGGTAGTGAGTTTCCAGTTCCTCATCCATCAGCGCTTCCATTTCGTGCACGTTGTTGGACCCCAGCGTCACCATGCGCAGGTAATCGCAGACGAATTCCACTGCCAGCTCATTGCTGGCAAAGCTCGGGAAGCGCGCGAACAGCGTTGATTCCTTTGGGTTTTCAATATGCTGCTCAAGCGCCAGAATGCCCTTGGACTGCACGAGCTTGTAGAGGCTGAACTGCATTCCCAGCAGTTCCACATAGGCTGCCTTGTTGTATTTCGGGCCCTTGAACAAGGTAACGAAAATGCCCAGCGTCTCCTTGAGCACCGGTCCTGTATTGGCAATGATATAGGCGCCGAAGGCCGCACCCAGGATGATCAGGAATTCAAAGGGCTGCCAGAGCACGCTGAAGTGCCCGCCAACCCCGACATAACCCCAGACCACGGAGCCAATGACAATCAGGATGCCGATAATAAGGCGCATGGCACCGGGTACTCACTTTAAGGACAGGCCGAAACAGCCGCAATTTGGGCTTGCTGGCGGAATCATCCACGAAAACAGGCCAATCCGGATTCGGCATCGGCCCGGCCACTATCTCCCGTTTAACCTTAACACCCGGTATATCTTGCCCAGCGAGGGGACCTTCTGTGAGGCCCCGCGCGTGCTCCGCGCCCCATAAACTGCGTCTCGTCCTCCTCGGGCCTGTTGCCAATAAGGCAGTCGCAACACATAGATAACGCTCTCGACATCATTCATGTGCTTAACCGACCCCGTCGGAGTAGTTTGATGCGGGGGAGGATACCGATGACAGGTCTGTACTACATTGCGATGGTAGCGCCCACCGTTGCTATCCTGTTGTCAGCAGCCTTTTTTGTACTGTGGCGTCAACAACGCGCCCTGCGCTACCTGTTGGCCATCTCGGTAAGTTTCGCGGCCTGCGGCGCCGCGTTTATCCTGCATGACTTCATCGATGAATACAGGTTCGGCATTCCCAAACTGCTCGGCAACCTGCTCTTTTTCGTCACCATGACCCTGCTGTCGGTGGCAATATTGCTGCGCTGCGGCCTGCGTGTTCCAAGGCGTGCCCTCGCGGCGATTGTGTGTGCGGGAACATTGGCGCTGATCTGGACCGGCTATGTGCAGCCGCGCCTCGATAATCGTATCTTTGCAGTCAACCTGGCATATGCGGCCATCTTTGCCGTGACCTTGATCCAGTTGCGCCAGGTACGCACCCGTTCGCTGATCGAACGCTTGCTGTTCTGCCTCACCGCTCTGCTGGTCGTCGGCTTTGGCTCGCGGCCGCTTTGGGTAATTTTCGACACCTACGACTACAGCAGCTATCTGGGCTTCAACCAGTCAGTCTATTGGAGCACGGTGCAGTTTGCCTCGGTCGTGTTGTGCCTGGCCTTCGCGCTGGTCTTCCTGCTCGCGGTTGCCACAGACCTCATGGCCGCTCTCAAGCACGAGGCCGAGCATGACAAGCTCTCGGGCGTACTCAACCGCCGCGGCTTTGAAGACCGCGCCACTGCGGCGCTGGCCAACCCGCTCAACAACACCACCCCGATTACCCTGGTGCTCGCCGATCTCGACCACTTCAAGCAGGTCAACGACACTTTCGGGCACGCTGCCGGCGACCTGGTCATTGCCAGGTTCGGTCAGGCCCTCACCCGGGCGGGCGTCGATCACGCCATCATCGGCCGTATTGGCGGCGAAGAATTCGCCGTCCTGCTGCTCGATGTCACCGCTGTCGCCGCTCGCCACTACGCCGACCGCGTCCGCCTGCAGTTTGCCGGTCAGGACCATCCCACCCATGCCGACCGCGGCGGCATCACCGCCAGCTTCGGCGTCTATGCCCGCCGCCCCGGCGAGAATCTTGCCGACCTCTACCGCGGCGCCGATCGGGCCCTCTACCACGCCAAGCACACCGGCCGCGACCGCATCTCCACCGCCGACCCCACCCCCTTCCCCGCCAGCGCGTAACCCTCTGGGGCATCAACACGTCCGGTGTCGTCGCATGTCCGCTGTTCGGCAAAAGAGCGCCGGGGATTTGCATCCCCGGCGCTCCCACAAAACCATGCATTGTTGCCGGAGACCTCAGGCCGCCGCCGGACGCCTAAGCGATGGCTTGATTACCAGCCCCTCGATCACCGACACCAGAAAGGCTGAGCCGACGCCCCCAACGACGGTCAGCACTACCCGCTGGACATAGGCAAAGCTCGGCTCGGAGGTCATCAGCGCGCTGCCGATCAGCGAGACCATCACCGAGGCGGAATACTGATAGACCATGGGCGGCAGCGGTCCGTCCATCATCTTTTGCCCCAGATAGAGCGTGACCAGCGCAACTGCGGCCAGCAGCACGATTAGGTGCCCCGAGATCATCAGCAGCCCCAGTATGGCGAGCCCCAGCAGCCCGCCCATTACGGTGGATGCCGAGCGTTCGATGGCTTCGGACCAGCCGGTCTTTTGGGTCGGAAAGATCAGCACAAACAACGCCCCGATCGCCAGCATCATCTCCGATGGCCCGAGGAACCCGACGATGAACACTACCACCCCCAGCATCACCACTGCCCGGATCAGCGCCCGCAGGGCCCGCTGGTCGTCATTGGCCGGCACATGGATTTCCACCTCAAGTTCCTTCGAGCGCGGCGGCAAAAACGCATAGAGCAATGGCGCCATCACCGCATAGGCCAGGGCCGCCTTGGTCATTTCCGAGCGCAGATAGACCATCGACTGGTAGGAGCCGACGCCCATTGTCGCCATCATGATGATGGCCACCGCCAGTAGCATGCCAACACTGTCGCCGCGCATCTGCACCATGAAGAACGACAGGAAAAACACGATGCCCAGGATCAGCACCAGCAGCATCGGGATCCCCTGTGTGGCCTGGACCACGAAAGACATCATCCAGATCATGCCGCTCAGAGCAATCGGCGCCCCGATCACCCGCTTGAAATCGAGCGCCTTACGATTGCCGGCAAACAGCGACAGGGCCAGCGTCGGGAACAGCATCGCCAGGGGCGAACTCAGCGCCATGCCGATCAGGAACCCCAGCACCGGCACGAGCGACAGCCGGACGGCAAACAGCGGATCGTCCTCATATTTTGGCCGTGGGGCGACGTACATGCCGGTTTCCTAATAGAGATAGGAGAGGAAAGATTGCAGGCGCTGCATGGCGCCGGCATACCAACCCACCGGATTGTTCGCACCGCCCGAATAGACCAGCGCGCTCACCTTGGAGCCGACGCGGGTATTGTCTGGCCAGTGCTCGCCTGGCGCGGGTTCGATGCGCACCGGAATGGTCCGTGCCGGCTCGAACCAGCGGGTCATCGACTGGTTCTGCGGCAGGCCGTTGGCCGAAGTGCGGCCCGGATCGATCCCCCAGGCGACCCCGCTCACCACCCCGCGATAGACGCGTCCGGGCGCAGCATCAAACACCAGGCTGACCTCATCGCCGGCGCTGATATTGACCAATTGGTTCTCGCGGAAATCCGCCGACACCCAGGGCTGCTCGCTGGCGATAAAGGTGAGCGCCGAAGCCCCCACGCTGAGATATTGACCCACCGACAGCTTCATATTGGTCACCACCCCATCGGAAGGCGCCGTTACCACAGAGAAGGCCTTGTTCAGCTGCGCCTGTTCGAGCTGCACCGTCGCTCCCATCAGCTGGGGATTGTTCGCACCAGTCTCCCCCAGCTGGATCACGGCGCTCTGGTAATCCAGCTCGGCTGCGTCCAGCCCCGCCTCAGCCGAAGCCAGCTGGGCATTGGCGCTATCGAGCACCGACTGGGACGACAGCCCGCGCGAGAACATGTCGCGGGTGCGCTCGGTATTGGCGCGGGTGTTCTCCAGCGAGATCTTGGCCTGGGTGATCTTGGCCTGCGCGGCCTCCAGCGACGCCGACGAGGACGCGAGCGAACGCGTGGCCTGTTCCAGCGCGACTTCGGCCTGCCGCAAGGCAAGGTCGAACGGACGCGGGTCCAGTTCGAACAGCACGTCTCCCGCCTTCACCTTCTGATTGTCCTGGACGTCGATCTTGTCGACCTGCCCATTGACCCGCGGGGTGATCATCGTCGTGTAGGCGGCAACCTGCCCCGTGGTGCTGGAGGGCGCCATCAGGTCGGTCGCCACATGCGTGGCCATGATTGCCGCAAAACCAAGCAGCAGCACGCGTGCCACTTTCTTGGCCGGCTTGCGCTGGTCGACCTCGGGGACCGGTTCGGAAACGATGACGGCAGTTTCCGGGGTGACCGGATCTATCGCGCTGGGGACGTTCGCGGATGGCGTGGGTTTGTTGTCCCGCTGATCACCGACGAGGGCGGCATTTGAAGCTGACATACCAAAACTCTTCACTTATAATATGCAGACGATCAATAAGCTTGACCATCAAGGTAATTAGGATGCGCGTTTTAAATGGGTGCTGTTGTGGTGTCAACTGACGAATCTGCGCGGCTGGAGCGGCTCACGCGCCTGGGCTATGCGCTGCACAAGATGCTGCATAACTTTGAGGCTGCCCGGGAGAACGCGGCCAAATCGAGTGGCATGCACCCCACCGACTTTGCCTGCATAGGCTATCTGGCGCGCCAGACCGATCCGGTCAGCCCCAAGGATACCATCGCCCAGTTGGGCCTGACTTCAGGCTCCGGCACGGCCTTGCTCGACCGATTGGAAAAGAGCGGCTACATCCGCCGCGCCCCCAACCCGGCTGATCGCAGAAGCCTGTTGATCGTGCTGGATCGGGATGCCGCAGCGGTCCCGATCAAGGCCTATGAGCGCGTCGCCCAGGCCTATCGCAGCGCAACGGCAGACCTCTCCGATCAGGACTTGGTAGTTGTTGCCGACTTTCTGGAGACCTTTGGCAATATCACCGCCGATATCGCTGAAAACGTACTGATCGAGGCCTTCCGATGAAGGGATGGGACGTGCCAGGTGCGGCCAAATACGCCTCATTCTGTGCGCCCCCTTCCCTTTCGCGCCCTTCTCCGCTAAACCGCGCCCTTAACCACCACGTCCGAGGCCAAACCTGGCGCTACAGCCCAAGTTGTTGCGCGGTTCCGCGCGGACCAGTGCTGACCGGGCGATTCTTGATGGTCGCCCGAACCCTGCGTAGAACCAGAGCCCAGCGAGCCCGAGCCCATGCCAAAACGTACCGACATTAAATCGATCCTCATCATCGGTGCGGGTCCGATCATCATCGGGCAGGCGTGCGAGTTCGACTACTCGGGAACTCAGGCCTGTAAGGCGCTCAAGGAAGAGGGTTACCGGATCATTCTGGTAAACTCGAACCCGGCCACGATCATGACCGATCCCGATCTGGCCGATGCGACTTACATGGAGCCAATCACCCCTGAAGTGGTCGCCAAGATCATCGAGAAAGAGCGTCCCGATGCGCTGCTGCCCACCATGGGTGGCCAGACGGCCCTGAACTGCGCCCTCTCGCTGCGCAAGATGGGCATTCTCGAAAAGTACAACGTCGAGATGATCGGCGCGACTGCCGAAGCCATCGACAAGGCCGAAGATCGCGAGCTGTTCCGCGACGCGATGAAGAAGATTGGTCTCGAGACCCCGCGCTCGATGCTGGCGCACAATGCCATCGAAGCGCTGCAGGCGCTCGAAGTCATCGGCCTGCCCGCCATCATCCGCCCGTCCTTCACCCTGGGCGGCACCGGCGGCGGCATTGCCTATAACCGCGAAGAATATCTGGCGATCTGCGAAAGCGGCATCGATGCTTCCCCCACCAATGAAGTGCTGGTGGAAGAAAGCGTTCTGGGCTGGAAAGAATACGAGATGGAGGTTGTCCGCGACAAGAAGGACAACTGCATCATCATCTGCTCGATCGAGAACATCGATCCCATGGGCGTGCATACCGGCGACTCGATCACCGTGGCACCCGCCCTCACCCTGACCGACAAGGAATACCAGATCATGCGCGACGCCTCGCTGGCGGTGCTGCGCGAGATCGGTGTCGAGACCGGTGGCTCGAACGTCCAGTTCGGGATCAACCCGGCCGATGGTCGCCTCGTCGTCATCGAAATGAACCCGCGCGTCAGCCGGTCGTCGGCCCTCGCCTCCAAGGCAACCGGCTTCCCCATTGCCAAGGTCGCAGCGCTTCTTGCTGTCGGCTACACGCTCGATGAACTCGACAACGACATTACCGGCGGCATGACCCCGGCGTCGTTCGAACCCACCATCGACTACGTGGTCACCAAGATCCCCCGCTTTGCGTTCGAGAAATTCCCCGGCGCCGATAACCGCCTGACCACTTCGATGAAGTCGGTCGGCGAAGCCATGGCCATCGGCCGGACGTTCCAGGAAAGCCTGCAGAAGGCGCTGCGCTCGCTCGAGACCGGCCTGACCGGTCTCAACGAGATCGGCATTCCCGGGCTGGGCGAAGGCGATGACAACAACGCCATCAAGGCCGCCCTTGGCACCCCTACGCCGGACCGCCTGCTGCACGTTGCCGAAGCGATGCGCCTGGGCATGTCCAACGAAAATATCTTTGAAGCGTGCAAGATCGACCCGTGGTTCCTCGACCAGATGCGCGGCATTGTCGACATGGAAGCCAAGGTGCGCGAGTTCGGCCTGCCCCAGGACGCAGCAAATCTTCGTTCGCTCAAGGCCATGGGTTTCTCCGACAAGCGGTTGGCCCAGCTGACCAATCTTAAGCCGACAGACGTGCGCAAGCTGCGCGTTCAGCTTGATGTTCGTCCGGTGTACAAGCGCATCGACACCTCGGGCGCCGAGTTCGCCTCACCGACCGCCTACATGTACTCCACCTACGAGCAGCCCTTTGCCGGCGCTGTCGAAAACGAGGCGCGCCCCTCCGATCGCAAGAAGGTGGTGATCCTGGGTGGTGGCCCTAATCGCATCGGCCAGGGGATCGAGTTCGACTATTGCTGCTGCCATGCGGCGTTCGCTCTGCAGGATGCCGGCTATGAAACAATCATGGTCAACTGCAACCCGGAAACCGTGTCGACCGACTACGACACCTCCGACCGCCTCTATTTCGAGCCGCTGACGGAAGAAGACGTCATTGAAATCCTGGAAGCCGAAAAGCTGAATGGCACGCTGCACGGCGTGATCGTGCAGTTTGGTGGCCAGACCCCGCTCAACCTGGCGGAAGCAGTGCGCAAGGCGGGCGTGCCCATCCTGGGCACCCAGCCCGATTCCATTGATCTGGCCGAAGACCGCGATTTGTTCTCAAAGCTGCTCAACAAGCTTGAGCTCACCCAGCCCAAGAACGGCATTGCATACTCGTTGGAGCAGGCTCGCCTGATCGCCGAGCGTCTGGGCTATCCGCTGGTTATTCGTCCCAGCTATGTGCTAGGTGGCCGTGCCATGGCCATCGTGCACTCGGCCAGCGAATTTGAGCGCTATGTTCAGGATACGCTGTCGGGTCTGGTCCCGCCCGATATTCTGCAGCGCTACCCCAACGACAAGACCGGCCAGATCAACTCTGTCCTGTCGGACAACCCGTTGCTGTTTGACGGCTATCTGTCGGGTGCCACCGAAATCGACGTTGATGCACTGTGCGACGGCCAGGACGTGTTCGTTGCAGGCATCATGGAACACATCGAGGAAGCTGGTATCCACTCCGGTGACTCGGCCTGCTCCCTGCCCCCGCGCACTCTCACGCCAGAGGTCATCGAGGAGCTCAAGCGCCAGACCGCAGAGCTAGCGTTTGCCCTCAAGGTTGGCGGCCTGATGAACGTGCAATACGCACTCAAGGACGGCGTGATCTACCTGCTTGAAGTCAATCCGCGGGCTTCGCGTACCGTGCCGTTCGTCGCCAAGGTTATCGGGCAGCCGATCGCCAAGATCGCTTCGCGCATCATGGCCGGCGAGAGCCTCGCCAGCTTCGGTCTGGTGGAAAAGAGCTACAAGCACATCGCTATCAAGGAAGCCGTGTTCCCGTTCAATCGCTTCCCCGGCGTTGACACGGTGCTTGGCCCGGAGATGAAGTCCACTGGTGAAGTCATCGGCCTCGACAACGATTTTGCGATGGCCTTTGCGAAGTCGCAGATGGGTGCCGGCTACAAGGTGCCGATGTCGGGCACGGCGTTCATTTCCGTGCGCGATGCCGACAAGCCGCAGATCGTGGATCTGGCGCGTCATCTCGTTGCGGGTGGTTTTCTTATCCTCGCCACCGGTGGCACGCAGCGCTATCTGGTCGAAAACGGCATCCCGGCCAGCAAGATCAACAAGGTCCTGGAAGGTCGTCCGCACATCGTGGATTCGATCAAGAATGGCAGCGTGCAGCTGGTGATCAACACCACGGACGGCCTCAAGTCGATCAGCGACAGCCGTGACCTGCGCCGCACGGCGCTCTACGCAAAGATCCCCTACTACACCACCATCGACGGTGCGCTGGCAGCCGTTGAGGGCATCGTTGCGGTCCAGAACGGCAGCCTGCAGGTGCGTTCGCTGCAAAGCTACTTCGCCGTCTAGTCCGACAACCGGCCACACAAATCTTCGGGCTCCGCAACGCGGGGCCCGTTTTCGTTTACGAGAAAAACAGGTCCACCGCCGCGAGCCCCGCGTCGATATCGTCATCGCCAATATCGAGATGGGTAACCCAACGCTGCTGGCCATACCGGCCGGACACCCCTACCCCGCGGGCCTGCAGGAACGCGGAAAGGCGGCTCTCAAGCTCAGCGTCCATATCAACAAAAACAATATTGGTATCGGGAATGGTCACCTGCAATCGAGGGTGCCGCGCCAGACCTTCGGCCAGGCGCTTGGCGCGGGCATGGTCATCTGCCAGCCGCGGGATATTATGCTCAAGCGCATAAAGACCCGCTGCGGCCAGAATGCCGGACTGGCGCATGCCACCGCCCAGCATCTTGCGGTTGCGCCGCGCCTTGTCGATCAAGTCCTGCCGACCAACCAAGATCGAACCGACGGGCGTTCCGAGCCCCTTGGACAGGCAGATCGAAACCGTATCAAACGGCGCAGCAAACGCTTCAATTCCCACGGGCAGGGCTACACAGGCGTTGAACGCCCGGGCCCCATCCAGATGCAGACCTAACCCGAAGCGCTGTGCCAACTCTCCTACCGCGACCATGTAGTCCACCGGCAGCACCCGACCGCCATAGGTATTTTCCAGGGCCACGACCCGGGTGGTCGCGAAATGGCTATCGCCGTTCTTGATGGCGGCTTCGATGTCAGCCAGCGCCAGCGTGCCATCCGGCTGGTGAGCAATCGGCTGGGGTTGGATAGATCCAAGCACCGCCGCCCCACCGGCCTCGTACTTGTAGCAATGGGCATTTTGTCCCGCGATGAACTCGTCGCCACGTCCGCAATAGCTCATCAGCGCCAGAAGGTTGGACATGGTACCCGAAGGCACGAACAGCGCGTCATCCTTGCCCAGCATACCCGCCAGTCGCCGCTCAAGGCGGTTTACGGTGGGATCATCGCCATAGACGTCGTCGCCAACCTCCGCCTCCGCCATCGCGGCACGCATGCCGGCGCTTGGTTTGGTGACCGTGTCGGAGCGAAAATCGTGGCGCAGGGCGTTCATGGCGGATCCTTATGGTCCGCATACACTAGCCCTCGCCACGTTAGATCGACAATGGATCAGGCAGCAACATCGCTATCGCCGCCGCTGTGATCATTCGCGGCAGTCAGCTCCACTGCAGGTTTGCGGGCCAGAACCAGAATGCCATAAATCGGCTCGCCGCGATCATAGCGCAGGATTTCATAGTCAAAGCGCAGAACCTCCAGCCCCGCCACGATCAGGGCGTCCCGCGTCGCCGCGACACCATGCGCATAGCGCAACGACGGGCGCAGGAACATCGCTTCGGGCCCATCATGCGCTTCCAGCGAGAAAGCCAGCACGCCCCCATGACACAGCGCCTGCATGCAGGCCGCCAATATCGGCTGCAGGGCACCGCAATAAATCAGCACGTCGGCAGCGGTCAGCAAATCTACCTCGCCCTGCCGGATCGACAAGTCTTCCACCAATTCGGCCTTATCAAGCCGATCATAGATTTCCTTGCGGGCGGTAGCTGCGAGCATGGCTGAGGACAAGTCAATTCCCTCGAGATAACTGACTTTCTTGCGCAGCCGCTCACCCATTAGCCCAGTGCCACACCCCAGGTCGAGCGCATGTGCGAAGCCATCAATGCCCTGACGCGACATCTCTTCCACCAGCATGCGGTCGAGCAAATCTGGAACCTGATATTGCAGCCGGTCGAGCAGAACCGTTTCAAATCGCGGCGCAAACTGGTCAAACAGGGCTTCGACATATCCTGTGGCAGTGCCTTGGGATGCTTCGCCGGCGCCATGTGCAGCCAGTTTCAGGCGCGCCCCGAATACATCGGCTTCGTCCAGCGCTTCCAGGTGACGCCAAGCCGAAATGGCCCCGGGGACGTCCTGGGACGTTTCGCAGTAGCCGCCGAGCAAATACCATCCGGCCGCCCAATGCGGCACGAGTTCAAGTGCTTGTGCCATGATATCAGCGGCACCGCGATAGTCCCCGCCTTCAGCAATCGTCTTGGCAAAATCGGCGCGTCGGTCAGCAATCAGATCGCCGGAAGAATATGAGACATTGCTCAAACTGGTACACTCTGGAGTGACCGACACGACATCGGCCTTGTGGATTTGCCGCAATTTTTGCACACGCGCAAGCGCAGACGTTCATGCAAACCTTCAATTCTGGTGGCGCAAAATCCACCATGCCACCTGCGCAGCCCCCCGCCCGCGGCTGCAGGTTGCCACTGCTCATGACTACGAACAATAGCCACCAATTTTAGCACAACACAGACACTTAGCCCGCGTTACTGACGACTATTCCCGATTCTTGTGCATTCCAAACACATATTGAATGCCAGTTTCTTTGGCGCTAAGCTCGCTGCCATCGAATATTGCGGCCGACCGATCTGATCCTGCGAATTCTATTCGCGCCTGCTGACGTCACTTAACCGATATTTCGATATGTCCATCCAGGCCAATAGTGGCCTGGTTCGCCTACAGCAGACTGCACGAGGGAACGCGCATCATGGCAACTGGCACCGTAAAGTGGTTCAACGGCCAAAAGGGGTATGGCTTCATCCAGCCAGAAGAGGGAGGAGCGGACGTTTTCGTCCACATTTCTGCCGTGCAACGATCAGGCCTGAGCGGCCTAGACGAAGGGCAGAAGGTTAATTACGAAATTGTGAAGGATAAGCGGACCGGAAAGTCTGCTGCCGACAACCTCACCGCCGGCTAAGCCGACTGCCACATCCTTGCAATGGCGCGTTCACCGAGGGCGCGCCATTCTGGTTATTCCTGCCTGCACTGCCGTTTTGGACGTTCGGCCCAAACGTCGCTGGGATAGCACTATGACCGAAGCACGCTCCATCGAGGACGAGATCGATGAACGCATGTTTTATGCACGTAACCTGGTCGAAGAGACAAGGTATGCCGATGCCGTCCAGGCATTTACCGAGCTCCTCAAGAACCGCCACTTGACTCCACAGCAGCGCGCGCAGATCCAGTCCAATCTTGCTGCTGCCCTTTGCACCTTGGCACAGCTTTACGCCAACCCCCTGACCGCCCTGCCTCGTCTGCGCCAGGCGCGCACGCTGCTGGAAGCTGCACTAAAGGTCCGCCAGAGGAAGTTTTTTCCTCAGGAATGGGCGCTTTCTCGCGTCAACCTGGCGATCGTGTGCATGCGACACTTTGAAATACTGGAGGACAGCGAAAGCATGTTCCTTGGCCATCTGGCCTTGGACGATACGGACACAGTTTTCGCTGAAGCAGGCCATGCCGACGCGCTAGCCTGGAGCCGGGCAATCAGAGCGCGGCTCATAACGTTGCGCAGAGACCGTCGCTAACCGCGACCGAGCTCTTCACTGCGGCGCCGCGCTGCCTCAACGGTGCGGTTCATCAAGGACGCCAGGCCATCTTCTGCCATCAGCACCGACAGCCCGGCGGCCGTCGTGCCATTTGGCGAAGTAACGTTCTGGCGCAAGACTGCTGGAGCGGCAGGATCCGCCTCCAGCAAGGCTGCCGATCCGATAATGGTCTGGCGCGCCAATTGCTCGGCAATAGCTGCCGGCAACCCTTGGCGCTTACCGGCCTCGGCAAGCGCCTCGACCAAATAAAATACGTAAGCCGGACCAGAACCGGAAACAGCGGTTACCGCATCAAGCTGGTTTTCATCATCAAACCATACTACCGGGCCGGCAGCGCCCAACAGAGCCTCCGCGGTATCGCGCTCGGCACGGCTGACGTCCTTGCCCGCTACGGCACCAGTAATTCCCTTGCCGATTTGCGCGGGCGTATTGGGCATGGCACGCACCACGCGCCCCATATCCAACCCGCGGCTCAGTCGGGCTATGTCAATGCCGGCGGCAATGGATATTGCCAGGGTCTTGGGGCCAATGATCGGCAATAGAGTCGCCATGACAGCATCGATGATCTGGGGCTTGACCGCGAGCACCAACACATTGGGCAACAGCCCGCTGGCCTCCTTGTTGATGGTCAGTTCGTAGTCCTGAGCAAATTCCAGCGCCGCCTCTCCAGGCGCCGGATCAACCAGGATGAGATTGTTGTGGGGGAGCCCCGCATCCAGCCAACCACGCGCCAAGGCAATGCCCATCTTGCCGACACCAACCAGCATGACCGGACCAATGGTGCGCAGTGACATGATCAGGCCTCGCCAACCGTTTCAAACATGACATGGCTCAAGGCATCGGCGGCGCTCTTGCCCGCCCAGACAACGAACTGGAATGCCTGGTAATAAAGATCGCAGCTATCAGATGCGGAGCGCAACAAGGCTTCGCATTGCTGCGGCGACACTTCAGCGCCGCCCGTCAGCAGGTGAGAATTACGGAACAGCACGACGCCTTCCTTGTGCCAGATATCAAAGTGGCCGATCCACAGCTGCTCATTGACCAGTGAAATCAATTGCCTGATTTCGGCCCGGCGCGCTTCCGGCACTTTCAGATCGAATGCACATGCAATGTGCAGGCTTTCCAGATCCTGCATCCAGTTGAACGACACGTGGTAGTCGCTCCAACCGCCGCGAACCGAAATAGAAATCTCGTCTGCATCCTGTCGTTCAAAGGTCCAGTCATTATACGAGGCGATATGTTCGATGATATCGACAGGATGAACAGTATTATCGGGCTCGACTTGATGAAGCGACATTGACGATTTCCGTGCTGGCAACGCGTGTGTCCGAGTTTGCGGCCCGATCGGACCGTAAATAACAGGTACTCTAGGAAGATGTCGTAGGCACAACGGCTTACGAATTGTCCTGATACACAGACCCTACACCGCCCTTTTGATTCCGGGCACGAGACGCGGGCCGACAACGGCATTCTCTTGTGGATGATCGGACCGAAAGTGTTAACAAACTGCTACCAGCGCCAATATCTCTGCGCCTTTGCGCGCAAGACTGTATTTACGCGCTGTTCTCCAGCATCTGAGGCTCTCTTGTCATGGCAACGACCATAAGTTCGGTCTCGGCCAATAGACGACAGTGCCGATTTGATACAAATTCTGGCGCGCATGGGCCGGCAATGCGGGCGGAGCCGGCAGCCGCCATGGACCGCCGCGCCACCGCGAAGATAACCATGCACCAGAAGCAACGCTCGCCAGATCGCGACGCGTCACGACAACATTGAGATGTGATGAATGCGGCCTAGTTGGCTCTGCCGGCATCACCCTTGAGCAGGGCGATTTCCTTGCGCAATACGTCGATTTCCTCGCCCTGCACCTGAACCAGTTCCCGCAGTGCGTCGAAGTCCTCGCGCTTGACCAGATCCATGTCCGCCACAAAGCGCTGGGCCTGGGACTTCACCACGGTCTCAACTTCGCGTCGCACGCCATCCGCCACACCGGCAGCTTCGTTCATCATGCGGCCCAGATCATCGAAGATCCTGCTATTCTGGCTCATCGTTCACCCATTTCGGTTCGGCCCTTTCGTGATATTTAGGCCAAGGCTCGCGTCTTGACCAGAGCGAGCGAAGCGGCAATGGTCCGCCGGAACGCCCCAGGAGCAAATTTTGCCCTTCCCCGATATTGATCCCATCGCCTTTGCCATTGGTCCCTTTGCCGTTCGCTGGTATGCGCTCGGCTATCTGTTCGGCGTCGGCTTGGGCGCTGGCTATGGCTATCTGTTGCTCGCCAATTCCCGACTTTGGCCCAACGGAACACCGCCGTTCAAAGCCGAGGACATTTGGGACTTTGCCTTCTGGACCATGCTGTCGATCGTGCTCGGCGGCCGGATTGGCTATGTGCTGTTCTACAACCTGCCCTACTATCTTGAGAACCCAGGCCAGATCGTCAACACGCTGGATGGTGGCATGTCCTTCCACGGCGGCATGATTGGGCTGATGCTCGCAGTCCTGTGGTTCACCCGCAAAAAGGGTGGGAGATTGCTGAGCGGTCTGGATTTGGTCGCCTCGGTCGGCACCATTGGCATTTTCCTGGTGCGCATCGCCAATTTCATCAATGCAGAGCTCTATGGCGCACCGACCACCCTGCCTTGGGGGGTTATTTTTCCCACTGATCCGCAGCAAGTGCCAAGGCATCCTAGCCAGCTGTACGAAGCCGCGCTTGAAGGGCTGTTGCTGTTCATCGCAATCCGCATCTTCACCCACGTGTTTTATGGTTTGCGCCGTCCGGGAATGATCGCTGGCATTTTTGGGATTGGCTACGGCCTGTCTCGCATCGCCGTAGAGTTTGTGCGCTTGCCAGACAGCCAGCTCGGCTATCTGTTCGGCGGCTGGCTGACCATGGGCATGGTGTTGAGCCTGCCGCTGGTCTTGGGCGGGATAGCGCTAGTGAGCTATGCCATGACGCAGAAGCCATCCCAATTGCGAGGCTGACCATCGATGAACGAAAATCCAAGCCTGCCAGAACTGATCGACATGCAAATCCGCTCGACGGGGCCAATGTCTGTCGCCACCTATATGGGCCTGTGCCTGACACATCCGACCAAGGGCTACTACAAGGGCGCCGACCCGTTGGGCGCTGCGGGCGATTTCATCACCGCGCCCGAAATCAGCCAGATGTTTGGCGAACTGATCGGCTTTTTCTTCGTCAATATCTGGCAACAAATGGGCAGCCCGAAGGAATTCACCCTGCTCGAACTCGGCCCCGGTCGCGGCACCCTGATGGCCGACATGTTGCGGGTTGCTTGCCGCGCTGATGGCTTTCGTGACGCGCTGGACCTGAGGCTGTTTGAAACCAACCCGGCCCTGATCGCCGAACAGCATGCGCGGCTGGAAGCCTATGAGCCAAAATGGATCAACAGCTTTGATAAAGTCGGGCCCGGCCCGTTGCTAGTGGTCGCCAATGAATTTTTCGACGCCCTGCCGATCCGCCAATTTGTTCGAAAGGACACTGGCTGGCACGAAAAGATGGTCGGGCTCAGCGATGGACAACGTCAATTTGGTCTCAGCCCTACCGCAATTCCCGTAACCGCCATGCCGGATGCCGTGGCCGATGCCGAAATTGGCACCGTGTACGAGGTGGGCTTCGCCAATGGTGAAGTGATGTCTCGCCTGGCCAGCACCGTATCGACGCAGGGCGGAGCACTGCTCGCCATCGACTACGGCTACGACCGCACGCAAACAGGTGACACGCTTCAGGGTGTCCGCAACCACCGATACGCTGATGTACTGGATGCGCCGGGCGAAGTGGATCTGTCGGCCCACGTCGATTTTGAAGCCTTGGGCAATGTCGCCGCCAAAGCGGGGCTGCAGGTACATCCTGTAATTGCGCAGGGGACATTCCTGACCCGCTTGGGGATCAACGACCGCACCAAGGCGCTCAGCATTGCCAACCCCGGCGCTGCCGCCGATTTGAGCGCCGCCAGATCGCGTCTGGTGGCACCCGATCAGATGGGGCAATTGTTCAAGGCTTTCTGCGCGGCCAGCCCCGGCCTAGCTCCGCCGGGTTTCAGCGCATGACGCCTCCGTTTGATCGTAGTCAGGCACTGGCCAGTGTGCCGCACGGCTTCTTCGGACGACAGGGCGGCCGCTCCCTCGGCGCATTTTCTGGAAACAACGTCTCGCTCGCTGTGGGCGATGTGCCCGGAACTGTCGTCACAAACCGCGCCGGCGTAGCAGAATCAATTGGGTTCGCACTGGATAAACTGTGCCTGTTGCGTCAGGTCCATTCGGCGAGTGTCCATGTTGTCACCGAACAGCCGGTGGAGACGGTATCTGTCGAGGCTGACGCCCTTGTGACCAACCAGCCTGGCTTGCTGCTGGGAATACTGACCGCCGACTGCACGCCAGTTCTGTTAAGCGACATAAAAGCGGGAATCATTGGCGCCGCTCATGCGGGTTGGCGTGGTGCCGTTTCCGGGGTCGTCGGCAATACTGTTTCTGCAATGGTTGAACTGGGAGCCAGACCGGACCGGATTGTTGCGGCAATCGGGCCAACAATCTCCCAGCGCAATTACGAGGTGGGACCGCAATTCGCGGCCGAATTGCTCGAACTCTATCCGGATGCCGGCAGCCGCCTTTTCAAACCAGGTGGTGGCCTGGAGCATTTTGATTTGCCGGGCTTTGTCAGTGACTGCCTGGTTAAGGCGGGCGTTGCTACAATCGAGGATCTGGGCCTCTGTACCTATGCCGAGACAGAGCGTTTCTTCTCGCACCGGTACGCAACTCATCAAGGACAACCCACAGGTCGTCAGATCGCTGTCATTGGTTTGACATGATTCTTTTCGTCGTCAGCCATTTGACGCGTTGCGAGTCTGGGAATGACTCGCTAAAGCTCCGCACGAAACTTGATGGTCACACATCCGCGTGGCCCGTTGAGAGACAGGATCGCGTTTATGAAGCTGGTGACCGGTAATTCCAACCGCGCCCTTTCCCAAGCTATTGCCAGCTACCTCGAGCTACCGCTGACCGATTGCACGGTGAAACGTTTCGCCGACAAGGAAGTCTACGTCGAGGTACATGAGAACGTTCGTGGCGAGGACGCCTTCATCGTCCAGTCAACGAGCTTTCCAGCCAATGACAACTTGATGGAACTGCTCATTTTGACCGACGCCCTGCGTCGCTCATCGGCTCGCCGCATCACCGCTGTCATTCCCTATTATGGTTATGCGCGACAGGATCGTAAGTCCGCTCCGCGCACTCCGATTTCGGCCAAGCTTGTCGCCAACCTGATCACCCAGGCCGGGGCCAATCGCGTGTTGACGCTTGACCTCCATGCCAGCCAGATCCAGGGTTTCTTCGATATCCCCACGGATAACCTGACGGCTGCTCCGGTGATGGTCCGCGATATTCGGGACCACTACAATACCGAGAACGTCATGATCGTATCGCCGGACGTTGGCGGTGTGATCCGTGCTCGCAACGTGGCTGGTCGCATCGGCGCCAATTTGGCGATCGTCGACAAGCGCCGCCCGCGGGCTGGTGTTTCCGAAGTGATGAACATCATTGGTGACGTTCAGGGCCAGACTTGCATCATGATAGACGACATCGTCGATTCCGGTGGCACCCTGGTCAACGCCGCCGAGGCCCTGCTCAAGGCGGGCGCCAAGGAAGTATCGGCGTACATAACCCACGGCGTATTGTCCGAGGGCGCTGCCCAACGCATCGCCGGCTCCAAGCTAAAGGAACTTGTGGTCACCGACTCGATCGAGGAAACCGATGCGCAGCGCGCAGCTGGTAATATTCGCCGCATGTCGATTGCGCCATTGATCGGCGAGGCCATTGCACGCACTGCCAGCGAACAGAGCGTTTCCAGCCTCTTCGACTAAAAAGTTTTGTTACCGAGTACTGCCAAGGGACCGCTTTTTGCGGTCCCTTTTTTTGTCAGTCGAAACCACATGCTCTCGTGCGTCATTACCTTTGGAGGCGAAGACGCCCCCGAGGAGATGTGCGATGAAATTCCTGTTGATGCTCTATGCCGACGAGAAGGCCGGTGCTGCTATACCGCCTGAGCAAATGTCCAAATTCATGGACCAAATGTACGCCTATCAGGCCAAGCTGGAACAAGCTGGGGCTTTTATAGACACGGCCGGCCTGCAGCCAACCTGGGACGCTAGAACGATCAAGATGGCCTCAGACAGGCTTGAGGTTCGTGAAGGGCCATATGCTCAAACCAGCGAGCAGTTTGGTGGTTACTATGTTATCGAGGCACCCGACATGGATCGCGCGATCGAGTTGGCTTCACAATGTCCCGCCGCGACATGGGGCACGATTGAAATTCGGCCTTATCATCAGTCGCGCTAGTCATGAACGCGCCGCAGGATCAGCGATCATGTGGGCGGCCGTGCGGTGCTAGCGCTCAAACATGGAACAATCGAAAACGCCTGATCACAGCTGTTTCAGTCCAGATTCGAAGCTGCGCTGCTTGCTAGAAAGCCGCGCTTCCGCTATAGCCCGCCCCATGAAGTGCTCGTCACCCCTGGAGGACGGGTACGTATGTTGTTGTAGCGACGCATACACTAACCAGAATGGATTTTTCCATGGCTGAGATGAAAGTGCTTAGCGCACAGGCGCGTGACGGAGTTGGCAAGGGGGCCGCTCGCGAAATGCGTCGTCAGGGACTCGTTCCTGCAGTTATTTATGGTGACAAGCAGCCGCCCGTCACCGTTTCGATCCCCTACAAGGATGCTCACAAGAACATCTATGCCGGTGGCTTCCTGTCGCGCGTCATCGAACTCGATGTCGACGGCACCAAGCACCGCGTGATTCCACGTGCTTACCAGCTTGACCCGGTGAAGGATTTCCCAATCCACATCGACTTTCTGCGAGTCGGCGCCAACTCCACTCTGACTGTTGAAGTGCCAGTTCACTTCATCAACGAAGAACTGAGCCCAGGCCTGAAGCGCGGTGGCACTCTGAACGTTGTGCGTCACAACGTTGAAGTGTCGGCCCCCGCCAATGCGATTCCCGATGCAATCGTGGTTGACCTCACCGATACAGAAATCGGTGACTCGCTGCATATCTCGGCCGTGAAGCTGCCAAAGAACATCACCCCGGTGATCACCGACCGCGATTTCACCATCGCGACCATCGTTGCTCCGTCGGGCCTTAAGTCCGCTGAAGCTGGCGAAACTGAAGCCGAGTGATCGGCTAGCCGTTCTGCGATATAGAGTTGAGGCGGCCTTCGGGTCGCCTCTTTCGTTTATAGAGGAATGAGATGAAGCTCATTGTGGGCCTGGGCAATCCGGGCAGCCAGTATGAGGGCAATCGCCACAATATTGGCTTCATGGCCATCGACGCTATCGCGCGTGCCCATGGGATTACCCAATTCCGCAGCAAACATGCCGGCCAACTGGCCGAGGGCAGCATCAGCGGCGAAAAAGTCCTGCTGCTCAAGCCGCAGACCTTCATGAACCGATCAGGCGACAGCGTGCAGCAGGTTGCCAAATTCTATAAGGTTCCCGCTGAAGATATCATCGTGTTCTACGATGAACTTGATCTGGCACCGGGCAAGGTGAGGGTTAAGATCGGCGGCGGAAATGGCGGGCACAACGGTTTGCGGTCCATCGATCCGCAAATCGGATTGAACTACAAGCGCGTTCGCCTGGGCATTGGTCATCCGGGCAAGGAGTTTGTTACGCCGCATGTGCTTGGCGACTTTGCCAAAGCTGATCAGTCATGGCTCACGCCACTGCTCGACGGCATCGGGAGCCACATCGGCATGCTGCTCAAAGGTGATGACAGCGGCTTCATGAACAAGCTGGCGTTAGCCTCCGCCAGGGAAGAAGAAACAAAAGCCGTTCGCCCTGCCCCGAAGCCGCAAAGCCATATTCGCCAAGCGCGGGAAACAAAACCCCAAGTGGAGCTGCCAAAAGCCGGCCCTATGGCCGACATGCTCAAAAAACTGCTCGGTCGCGGCGACTGACCCGGCATAAGCAAAAAGGCCCGCCAATCGGCGGGCCTTTTCTTAGGCGGCGGTGATACGCCAGACGGTTTCACCTACATCATCCACCGCCAGAATGCTCCCATCCTTGGCAACCGCCACCCCGACCGGACGTCCGTGCGACGTGCGTTCATCGGGAGCCAGGAAGCCCGTGAGCAGGTCGATTGGTTCGCCAGAAGGACGCCCACCAGAAAACGGCACCAGGATCACACGATAGCCACTGAGCTTGCTGCGGTTCCAGGAACCATGCTGACCGATCACCATCCCCGCCGGCAATCCATCAACCGCACCCTCTGGAAGCCAGCACAGCCCGAGGGACGCCGTATGCCCACCCAGCGCATAATCAGGCTGCAAGGCTTTGGCGACCATTGCAGGGTCCTGCGGGACGCGGTCGTCCACAATCTTGCCCCAATAGCAAAAGGGCCAGCCATAAAAGCCGCCATCTTGCACTGAGGTTAAATAGTCTGGCGGAGTTTCGTCACCCAGGCCATCGCGCTCATTGACCACCGTCCATAGCTGGCCAGTGTCTGGTTGCCAGGCCATGCCCACGGGATTGCGCAGACCCGAGGCGAACAAGCGGTGTGTTTCCGTGGCCAGGTCAATTTCAAAGATGGCGGCCCGGTCTTTTTCCGCTTCCATTCCCTCGTCGGCAATATTGGTCAGCGAACCGACGGCCACGTAAAGCTTGGTGCCATCGGGGCTGGCAATCAGGTTGCGTGTCCAATGTCCATCCGGTTTCATATCCATGATCTTGCGTCCCGGTACAGAAATGCGGGTCTGGCCCGTTTGGTAAGGAAACACCACGACACTGTCGGTGTTGCCGACGTAGAGCTGATCACCAACGAGAGCCATGCCGAAGGGCTGGTTCAAATCCTTGAGAAACACCTCGCGCAGTTCGGGCACTCCATCGCCGTCGGCATCCCGCAGCAAGGTGATCCGGTTGGCGCTGGGACGAGTTGCTCCCGCCCGCCGCATCACCCGGTTCATGGCATAGTCGCGAATATTCCGCACTGTGCTTGGCAGGGATGCGGATTCTGCGATGAGCACGTCGCCATTAGGCAAAACGTAGGCCCAACGCGGATGCTTGAGGCCAGTGGCAAAGGCGCTGACCGCAATCCCCCCACGCGCTACCGGTGTTTCTCCCGCTCGCCAGCCCATCGCCGTTGGCATCTTGAGGGTCGGCATTGCCCCTTGCGAGAGCGCCCGGGGGATAACGGGCTTGGTGCCTACCGCTTGGGCAAACGAGCCGATGTGACGGCCTCGAAACCAGTACCAGGCCCCGGCCAGCGCCAAGACGACTAGAATAGCGAAAATGATAAATCCGGTCACCAAGACCTCCGAGGTGCGACAAGACGCATGAATGGCAAAGTCTTAGCCATGCGAGGAGTGCACGACAAGGGTGCAACGCCTCCGAGACAATGCCGCGCATTGACATCTTGGCCTATCCGAACGATGTGAAGACCAACACTTTCCGGAGCTTTCCCATGGGTTTCAAGATGGGCATCGTCGGACTGCCGAATGTCGGCAAGTCGACGCTCTTCAACGCGCTTACCCGCACCGCCGCTGCCGCGGCTGCGAATTTCCCGTTCTGCACGATCGAACCCAATGTGGGCGAGGTGCCGGTTCCTGACGAGCGCCTGCAAAAACTGGCGCAGATCGGCAAGTCGATCAACGTCCAGCCTGCCCGCATGAGCTTTGTCGACATTGCCGGCTTGGTCAAAGGCGCGTCCAAAGGTGAAGGACTGGGCAACCAGTTTCTTGCCAATATTCGCGAATGCGACGCTATCGCCTACGTACTGCGCTGCTTTGAGGACGGCAATATCATCCACGTTGCCAACAAGATCGACCCGCTGGCCGATGCTGAAGTGGTCGAGACTGAACTGATGCTCGCAGACCTTGAAAGCCTTGAGAAGCGCCGCACCGGCGTGGAGAAAAAGGCCAAGGGAAACGACAAGGACGCCAAGCAGACTCTGGAACTGATCGACCGCGCGTTGATCCTGCTGCGCGAAGGCAAGTCCGCCCGCTTCGTCGAGCGTTCTGCTGAAGAAGAAAAAGCCTTCCAGGAATTACAGCTGCTCACTTCCAAGCCCGTGCTGTACGTCTGCAATGTTGATGAAGGCTCGGCCGACGCAGGCAATGCCATGAGCCAGGCGGTGGCTGAGTACGCCAAGGCCAATGATGCCGGCGTGGTCATCATTTCCGCCGAGATCGAAAGCCAACTGGCTCAACTGCCTGATGCCGAGCAGGCTGAATATCTGGAGTCGCTGGGCCTGTCGGAGCCCGGCCTTAATCGCCTGATCCGCGAAGCATATGATCTCCTGGGCCTGCAAACCTATTTCACGGTGGGTCCCAAGGAGTCGCGGGCCTGGACCATCCACAAGGGCGACAAGGCTCCGGCCGCAGCTGGTGTGATCCACTCGGATTTTGAACGCGGCTTCATTCGCGCCCAGACAATTTCCTACGACGATTTCGTCGCTTTGGGCGGTGAAGTTGCCGCCAAGGAGGCCGGCAAGGCCCGCGACGAAGGCAAAGAATATGTGGTCAAGGACGGCGACGTATTGCTGTTCAAATTCAATACCTAACGATTAAGCCGCCTCCGGGCGGCTTCTTTCTTTCCAGAAAACCTAACCAAATTTCGCTGCGCAGATGGCTGTCGCACGTTCCACCATCAAGCTCGGGTGTTGCCGCAGGCTGACCACGATCACTTAGTTCAGAGTTAACGCCCTGTTAACCAGAGCGGTACAACCTATCCTCATTCTGAGTTCAAATGGGGGCTTAGGAAGTGATTGCAAAATGTATCAGTTCACACCCGATCCCGACGCCACAGAGGCGCTGGTTGGCCTTGAAGTAGCGCAAGTCGAACAAGGCCTGATCTTGGCGACGCTCCGCCAAACGGAAGGTAACCGGACACACGCCGCAAACATCCTGGGCATTTCGATCAGGACGATGCGCAACAAATTGCGTGAATACGCGGAAGCGGGCGTCGAAGTACCGGGTTCCTTGGGCCAAGATTGACCAGCATCAGCCCGTCCTCCGCGGAACGCAGTCAATAGCCGACCATGCTTGCTCAATCCCTCAACCACTTGCCTCACCCGGAAAAACCGGCAAGATGCGGTTGACGTTTAGGGCAAGAAAATGACGAACGACATCACTAGAGACCGACGCCATTTTGAGGATCTCGCTGTCGGCGAAGTCATTAACCTCGGCCACGTCAAAGTGACCAAAGAAATGATCACCAGTTTCGCACGAGAGTTTGACCCGCTGCCCTTCCACCTCGATGAAAAGGCAGCCAAGGCGTCGCTGCTTGGTGGTCTGGCCTCGAGCGGCTGGCAAACCGGTGGGCTGAGCCTGCGCATGCTGGTGGACAGCTTCTTGGGCCACGTTGCCTCCGCCGGCGGCCTGGGTTTTTCCGATCTCAAGTGGAAAAAGCCGGTCATGGTCAATGACACGATCGGCGGAACGGTGACCATCGTCGAGTTGCGGCGCTCGGGCACCCACCCACAATGGGGTATCATGAAACTCGATTTCGACGTTCGGAACCAGAAGAACCAGCAGGTCATGACCATGCGCCTCGCCAACCTGATAGAAACGCGACAGCCCGCATGACGCAATGGTTTGAGAACGTTGAGATCGACAGGGTTTTCGATTTAGGTAGCCACAGATTTAGCATTGATGAAATCGTGCGCTTCGCCACGCAATACGATCCACAATATTTTCATATCGACGAACAGGCGGCCAAACACAGCCATTTTGGCGGAATCATCGCCAGCGGCTGGCACACGGTCAGCGTCGGCCATCGCAAGATGGTCGATGCCCTGGAAGTGGAGGAAGCGCGATTGCGCGAGCTCGGCGAAGAGCCCGGGGTGTCCGGCCCCTCTCCCGGGGTCAACTCCATGGTGTTCAAGGCACCCGTTCGTCCTGGCGACACGGTTAGTTACACACTGGTCGTGACCGACAAGCGCGTGTCGCAGTCAATTCCAGGCTGGGGACTGCTGTTCAACAAGCTTACCGCGGTAAACCAGCGCGGCGAGCTCGTATATCAGGCTGAACTGGTCGGGTTTTCCAAACTGCGCGATTATCGCACCCCACTGCGGCAACGCTCGTTGGAGGCACTCTTCAAAATTCCAGTTTTGCGCCCTTTGCTACGGCGCAAGGCTTGAAAGCCTGACGGCGGCCCGGCACTCTCTGTCCATGCATCGAATCGCCCTCGCTACTGCCATCATCGCCCTGTCAGCCCTTCCGGTCGCTGCTCAATCCTTTACCGGAAACTGGGCCTGCAGGGACGCCAATGCCGAAAAAGCCGGTATCCTGACCATTTATGGCCAGGTCTACGGATTTGCCTCCACGACGGTTGGAGACAAATCTTCGGGGACCGGCACTGTCACCGGCTATGCCGATGGTGTTGGGTTCAATGATGGGGGCCTCAAGGCGGAACGCAATATCCAAGCTGGCCGCATGGTTTCCGACCCCACTTTTGGCACGGCCATGCAGCTGGAAACCGCCGATGCCATCGTCATGATGTGCACACCACGCTAAACCAGACTCTCGTTTTTCATTCGAGGGGTTGATTTTTTTGCCGGAAAGCGCACTTTGTCGGTGCGGCGCCGGGCCCCTCTGGCGAGAGTTTGTGCTCTCGTGATGTCGGAGCTGCTCCACTTATCACATGGAGATGGTCCGGCGATGGAATCGCTTTTTGCCGCCCTTTCGGGCGAGTTTTTAGGTACCCCTGTATATTTTTGGATCGCATTTGTTGCGATTGTTGTTGCGCTTCTGGTTTTCGACCTTGGCATTCTGCACAAGGAAGAAAAGGAAATCTCAGCGCGCGAAAGCCTGACACTGTATGGCTTTTACGTTGCCATTGCTGCAGCTTTTGGAGGTTGGGTCTGGTGGCAGCGCGGCGATGAGGCCGGCCTGGAATTTTTTACCGGCTATCTGATCGAGCAAAGTCTGGCGATGGACAATATGTTTGTCATCGCCACGATCTTCGGTTTCCTCGCCGTGCCGCGGATCTACCAGCACCGGGTGCTGTTCTGGGGCATTCTTGGGGTTATTGCCTTCCGCGCCGTGATGATCGGCCTGGGCGCTGCCCTGGTGCATTCCTTCACCTGGATACTTGTTGGGTTCGGCGCCTTCCTGATCTTCACGGGTATCAAGATGTTCGCCAAGAAGGACGCCGGACACGATATCTCTCACAATCCGGTGCTCGCGCTGTTGCGCAAATACTTCCCGATCACCGAAAAAATTGAAGGCCGGGAATTTACCCTCAGGAAGCCGCACCCCAAGACGGGCAAGATCGTCACCTGGCTGACGCCGCTCGCCGTTGCGCTGATCATGGTAGAGACGGTTGACCTGATTTTCGCGGTCGATTCAGTACCGGCGGTCTTCGCGGTGACCCAGGACACCTTCATCGTTTACACCTCCAACATCTTCGCTGTCCTCGGTTTGCGCGCACTGTATTTCGCCCTGGCTGCGGCCATGAGCCGGTTCAGCTATTTGCAGACCGCTCTGGCAATTCTGTTGGTATTGGTGGGCATCAAGATCACGCTGGTTCCGTTTGGCATCAAGGTCGACACCTTGCTTTCACTCGTGGTGACCGTGAGCATTCTGTTGGGGGGCGTCCTGTACTCGCTTTACAAGACGCGCAACGACCCGGCCACGACGCCATCGGGCAGTTCTGCCGACCGCTAGAACATACGACAAACCTCCAGTGCGGCCCGCATGCGGGCCGCACTGGAGACTCAGATGGCCACGGCCATGCCGGCGTAACGTACTGACAGCACTTGTCATGACGCGCCCCTAGCATGGCCCTGTGCGCACACCGGGGAACACCGAAAATGCCCATGATAGCCACCTGCCATTGCGGTCATACAAAGATCGAAGTGCCTCACCTGCCAACCTCTGCAACCCAGTGCAATTGTACCTTCTGCTCTAGGACGGGCGCACTGTGGGGCTACTACGACGAGGGCGAGCTGAACCTGATCTCACAGCTAGATGATAAGGTCTATTCTGCCACCGGCATGAACCTGCATCACTTCTGCAGCAATTGTGGTTTACAAACCTGGGGCGACTCCCCTGATTGGGGATCGGTCTACAATATCGACGGCACATCCAAGACCGATGAGCCCAATCCGATGCCAACCAAACGCACATACGCAATCAATCTGCGTTTGATCGATGATCTCGATCTGTCAGCCTTATCGATTGAGCAAGTCGACGGACGTCACAACTGGTAGGTCCCACCGACGTGGGACCTGATCTAATGCCCCTCAAAAGCCATGAGCGAGGAAACCACCACGCGCTCCGCTTCGAGCCTTGCGGCGCCGCCGAGGGTCGGCAAGTCAATTGCGAAGGCCGCGTTCGCCACGGTCGCTCCCGTGCGACGCAATAACCCCACAGCGGCGATCGCGGTGCCTCCAGTCGCTATCAGATCGTCCACCAGCAACACGACATCGTTGCTGTCGAGCACATCGGCATGGATCTCGATGGTGTCTACGCCATACTCCAAGGCATAATTCTGACCAATCGTCTCGCCGGGCAACTTACCCTTTTTGCGAATTGGGATGAATCCCACGCCCAAGGCGATGGCAACGCCGGCACCGAAAATGAACCCACGCGCCTCAATACCGGCGACATGGGTGATCCCCTTCCCGCGATAGTGTTCGGCTATGCGCTCGATACTCTCTTTGAAACCTTCCGGGTGTTCAATCAGGGTGGTGATGTCACGAAACAGAATACCGGGCTTGGGATAGTCCGGAATCGTGCGCACAAGGGCCTTAAGGTCGAGCGACATGGCAAACCTGAATTGCAGAAAGGAGATTAGGGCTGGCGTCGGCCGACCAGATGTCTGGCAATGACGCCAGCATTGTAGGCAGCATTGCGGGTCACGCTGATAGCGGTTTCACGCGCTTTGGGGTTGGCAGCGACGGCCCGAAGACCGGCACGCACGGCCGGGTGGCGACTGACTGTCAGGGCAGCCCCAACAACGGTCACGGCGATGCGAATTGCGGACATATCGGCCTCCCTGGTCGCCTGCTTGGATGCGCCCATATTGCGGGCAAACGACGCATTGGCAAGCATTTGATGCAACCGTGAACGTGCAAAAAACGCAAAGGGCCCAAAAGGGCCCCTTGCTCGACTATTAAAAGTCCGATCAGTGCTCGATACCGGCCCAGATACGGCGCTTGGTTGCCCACATCAAGCCAGCAAAAACCAGCAGAAACGCAATCACCTGCAACCCGGTTTCCTTGCGCGAAACCAGACCTGGCTCAGCCACCCACATCATGAAGGCCGAGACGTCGGACGAGTACTGCTCCACGGTTTCCGGAACCGCGGTCCGCCCCTCGGCAACCGTATATGTCACCAGACCATCCTGCAGCGGCGGGCCCATGCCGATCGCATGGCCCGGGAAGTAGTCGTTGTAGTACTTCCCGGTCGCGAGTTCGAAGCCTTCGGGAGCAGTTGCTGGCACGGTCTCATGATATCCGTTCAGAAGGGCATGGATATAATCCGGGCCCCCTTCTGAATAGCCGGTGAAGTAGTTGAGGATCCAGTTGGGGAACGGATCGCTTACTCCACGCGCTTTGGCGAGAACGGAGAAATCAGGAGGCAAAGCGCCGCCATTGGCATCACGGGCGTCTTGCTCACTGGCAAATGGTGATGGCCAGCGATCGGCTGCAATACCGGGACGAGTTCCACCTTCGACCGTGGGATCCGCGATCTGATATTCGGCGGCAAGCGCCTTAACCTGCGATGCACTGAACCCCGGGCCACCATGATCCGCAAGGTTGCGGAACGACAGCAGACGCGCCCCGTGACAGCTCGAGCACACTTCCCGGAAAACCTGGAAACCGCGCTGCAGCTGATTTTGGTCATAGGTGCCGAACACACCGCCAAAGCTCCAGTCTTGCTTCTGGATGGGAGCCCCGGCCTCAGCCGCCTGGCCGGCGGATGCACCCGCCAGACCCAGGGCAACGGCGAGCGCAGCAATAATAGTCTTGGACTTGAACATGAACCCTGCCCCGCTCATCACGAATTTGCCTTGCCGAGAACGCTCTCGGAGATGCTGGTCGGCAGCGGCTTGGTAGTTTCAATACGCGACAGCACCGGCAGGATCACGAAGAAGTGGATGAAGTAGTAGGCGGTGCAAACTTTGGCGAGCATCACATAGATGCCTTCCGCAGGCTGTGCCCCAAGATACGTCAGGCCAACGAAGTTGATCACGAAAAGCCAGAAGAACCACTTGAACACTGGACGGAAGGTGCCCGAGCGGACCTTGCCGGTATCGAGCCACGGCAGGACCAGCAGCGCCAGCATCGACAGCCCCATGGCGATCACGCCGCCCAGCTGCGAGTTGATGAACAGCACGTTGAAGTCGATGGCCCGCAGGATCGTATAGAATGGCAGCAGATACCATTCCGGAACGATGTGAGTCGGCGTTACCTGGCTGTTAGCCTCGATGTAGTTGTCGGGGTGACCCAAGATATCCGGGGCAAAAAACACGAACCACGCGAACGGGATCAGGAACAGCACCATGCCGAACGCGTCCTTCATCGTGTAGTACGGATGGAAGGGAAGCGTGTCGCGGTTGTCCTTGACCGAAACGCCGGTCGGGTTGTTGTTGCCAGGCACGTGCAGGGCCCAGATGTGCAGCACCACGACCGCAGCGATCACGAATGGCAGAAGATAGTGCAGCGAGAAGAAGCGGTTCAGCGTCGGATTGCCAACGGCGAAACCACCGCGCAACAGCTGCAACAGGCTCTCGCCGACAACTGGAATGGCCGAGAAGATGTTGGTGATAACGGTCGCGCCCCAGAAGCTCATCTGCCCCCATGGCAGCACATAGCCCATGAACGCCGTGGCCATGACCAGAATGAACAGCACCACACCGAGGATCCAGATGATCTCGCGGGGCGCCTTGTAGGAGCCAAAATACATGCCGCGGAACATGTGGACATAGAGCGCTGCGAAGAACATCGAAGCGCCCACTGCGTGGACAGCCTGGATGATGCGGCCACCATTCACGTCGCGACGGATGTGCTCGACGGAGTCGAACGCCAGCGCAACGTTGGGCGTGTAGTGCATGGCAAGGATAATGCCGGTAACGATCTGAACGCCCAGGCACATCACCAGGATGGCACCGAAGGTCCACCAGTAGTTGAGGTTCTTGGGGGTCGGAAAATCCATCAGGTGCTCTTTTGAGAACCGGATGATCGGCAACCGTTCATCGAGCCACTTCTCGATTCCAGTCCCGGGTGTATAAGTCGAATGTTCGGACATCGAGTAAGCCCCACTAACCGATCTGAACCAGCGTATCGCTGAGGAATTCGTAAGGCGGCACCACCAGATTTCTGGGCGCTGGTCCCCGGCGAATACGGCCGGCGCTGTCATAGTGCGACCCATGGCAAGGGCAGAACCAACCGTCAAAGTCACCGGACTCGCCGACGGGAACGCAACCCAGATGCGTGCAGTTGGCGATCATAATCAACCACTGCTCGTGACCGGCCTTGGTGCGCTCTTCGTCCGTCTCGGGATCCTTGAGATCAGCCAGGGGCACGGCCTTGGCTTCATCGATTTCCGCCTGAGTGCGGTGCCGCACAAAGACCGGCAGTCCCCGCCACATGATGGTGACCGATTGCCCTTCCGGAATTGCGGAAATATCGAACTCGATGCTCGCCAGGGCCAGGGTAGAAGCATCTGGATTAAGCTGATTGATCAGTGGCCAGATGGTAGCGACTGCTCCGACGCCGGCGGCCGCGCCAGTGGCAATGAATAGAAAGTCCCGCCGTGTCGAAGAATGTTCAGTTTGCGTGGCCAAGGTATGTTCCCCGTACTAACACATATGACATGGCTTGCGGGATGCCTGCCTGCACAGCGGATGCGCGAACTGGGCAGCCACCGCTCTCAAGCGGCCTGTCATCGTGTGCTCTTTTTGCACTGTCGCCACTCGTTGTCTAGAGAGCCCCAGCATGACCTAGATCACCTTTGACGCTATATTTGCAGATGTTGCTCAAAAGCGGTGCCAAACGGCCCGCCAAACTCAAGAATTTGGAAACGTTCATGGCGGTCGAGCTCGCTCTCTACCAACCCGATATTGCCAACAATACTGGCACGCTCATCCGTCTGGCAGCGTGTTTTGGAACGAACATCCACATCATCCATCCCACCGGGTTTGCTTTTTCGGCAAGGACCCTTGCTAGGGCCGGCCTTGACTACTTGGACCAGGCTTCCGTCATCGAGCACGACAGTTACACGCAATTCGACCAGTGGCGACGAGCCATAAATCGGCGGTTAGTGCTGCTAAGCACCAAGGCGAAAACATCAGCCTATCGCGTGGACTATCAGGACAATGACGTATTGATGATGGGACGTGAAAGTGCGGGCGTGCCTAATGAGGTGGCCGAAGGCACTGACCTTCAGGTAAGGATCCCCATGCGTGAAGGTTTGCGCTCGATCAATGTAGCGCTCGCAGCCACGCTTATCCTCGGCGAAGCAAAAAGACAGACCGATGGGTTTACAGGGCTCCAATGACGGTTCATTTCAGTTCCACCATGACACTTCCTAATGACATAGACGACAAGAAGACCACAGCTGAGGCGTGGTTCCGCAACCTGCGCGATCGGATCTGCGCTGAATTTGAGGCCATAGAAGCCCAAGTTCAGGGCCCGAATTCGCATATGGATCCCGGCAAGTTTGAGATTTCTCCATGGGACCGCGCCGCTGGCGGCGGCGGCGAAATGGGAATGCTGCACGGCCGCGTGTTCCAGAAGGCCGGCGTCCACATCTCGACCGTACACGGTCACTTCACCGAGGATTTTGCCAAGCAAATACCGGGCACAGATGGCGGCGCTGAATTCTGGAGTTCAGGCATCTCGCTGATCGTTCACCCCTGGAATCCCCACGTCCCCGCCGTCCACATGAACACCCGTATGATCGTGACGGGCAATCAGTGGTTCGGCGGCGGCGCTGACCTGACTCCGGTTCTTGATCGCCGCCGCACGCAGGAAGATCAGGATACGATCGATTTCCATGCTGCCATGAAATCCGCCTGCGACAATCGTCCAGGCATCGACTACGACCACTACAAGCGCTGGTGCGACGACTATTTCTACCTGCCCCACCGCGATGAACACCGTGGTACCGGCGGGATTTTTTATGATCACCTCAATACCGGGGACTGGGACGCCGACTTCGATTTTACCAAGACCGTGGGCAACACGTTCCTCGACATCTATCCTAAGCTGGTTCGTCGCAATTTCGAAACCATCTGGAATGACGAGGATCGAAATGAACAGTTGGTCCGCCGCGGCCGCTATGTCGAATTCAACCTGCTCTACGACCGGGGCACCACGTTCGGCCTGAAGACAGGGGGCAATGTGGTGTCCATCCTGAGCTCGCTGCCACCGGAAGTTCGCTGGCCGTAAGGCTCACCAGCGCCAATTCTGATCGATCGTCACGGGATGGGGGTGACGATCGATCAATTTCTTAGCGCCAATAACTCGTCCCTATCGAGCACGAAGCCACTGTCGATCCAGGCGCGTTCCAGCCGCGATAGCAATTGGCCGATCGCCGGGCCCGGCGTCATCCCTAGATCCAGCAGGTCACGCCCGGATAGCGGAAATGGCGGAACGATCGTTGCCGCCAGAACACGCGCCAACTCAGCCAGACGATCAGCATTCCAGTCCCGGCCTGCAGCCGCAACCGCCAGCCCCTCAACTGTGGCTTCGCCGAACCGGTATGCAGCTTCGCCAATTCGATCGGCTTCCAACAGGCCCGATGCCAGAGTGATCTGCCGGGCCGCTTCAATAGTGTCATTGGAAATACGCCAATCGGCCTGTTGCCACTCCAGTCGCTCCCCCGCCAACAGCGCCAGCCGCGCAGGCGCTGAACGCCCGCCCAAAGCCTGGTATCGCCCCAAGGCAGCAAGAGCCTCCTCCCCGACCTCCAGCAAGCCTATGGCAGCCATTTGCCGCAGCGTTGTGGCAATCCTGGGCAAGGCCAGCATGCGCATCATCTCGCTGCCCACACGCTCGCGCGACAGATGGCCCAATCGCGGCACCGCCTCTTCGCAGGCCCGCAGGCCACCGCGGTCGTGGTGTTCTTGCCCATGGCTGGCGGAAAACCGGAAAAACCGGAACACTCTCAGGCCGTCTTCGGCGATACGACTAGCCGGATCACCGATGAAGCGCACCTTGCCAGCAACAGCATCACGCACGCCCTCTAGCGGATCAAACAGCGCACCCTTGGCATCGCAGTAAAGTGCGTTGAGGGTGAAATCGCGACGGCTGGCATCCTCATGCCAGCCTGCACCGAAGGCGACCAAGGCATGTCGCCCGTCGGTTTCAACGTCCCGGCGCAGCGTCGTGACTTCAGCTAGAGTAGCCCCGAGCTTAAGGGTCACCGTGCCGTGGGCGATGCCCGTGGGATAGCAGGAAATCCCCGCGGCCTTGGCCCGCGCGAGGACCTCGTCCGGCGCCAGTTCGGTCGCCATGTCGATGTCCGGCTGGTCTCGTGGACAGTCCAGGATGGTGTCGCGGACAATACCGCCAACGGCCCGCGTGCGGCCACTCGCACCGTCCAGGATAGCAAAAATCCGTTGGGTTTCCGGCCGGATCAACCATTCGGCTGTTTTGAGCGCCGCCACGATCACGCCGCATCCTCGCCCATTGCGATATCGCGAAACAGCCGGGTCAAATTCGCCGTTATCCCCCAGATGCGATGGCCATCGTGGTCGATTTTCCAGGTCTGGCCTTCGCGTCCATCGCGATTTACCCGCATCCGGTCATAGCTACCCGGGTCAAGTATTCGCTTCAGGGGCACTTCAAAGATGGAATGTACTTCACGCGGGTTGGGCACAAACGGACCGCTCGGTTCAATCGTGGCCACCACCGGGGTAATCAAATAATTGGTGCCGGTGAAGTAGGTGTCCATGAAACCGAGAATGCGCGTATCGCCGGGGTCCACACCGACCTCTTCATTGGCCTCCCGCAGAGCCGCAGCCGCTGCATCGGCGTCATCTGCGTCAATCTTGCCGCCAGGGAAAGCCACCTGCCCTGAATGCGACCGCAGGTCGGGTGATCGCTCGGTATACAGGATGTTGACGCCTTCGGGCCGCAGCACGAGGCTGATCAAGACCGCCGCGGGCACCGGAGCGCGTTGAAATGGCCGATCAGGCGCCCAATCGGGCACTAGAAGGTCCGCTCCGGGCATCTGTGGCGGAAGCCGTAGCAGGCGAGAAGCCAAACGATCGATAAACGCGTCGTCAAACGACAATGGGACACCAGAAAACATCTTGCGGCCAAGTCTAGGCCATAGTCGACCAGCGCGCACCTGTTTTGGTACCGCGCCCCGGCTTCCTCAGGCGCCTGCCGTTGGCCCAGTCTGATGGAAACTAGCAATCGTGCCCGACAGAGTATGAGCCAGGGATTTGTCCTCGGCCAGTACCAACACCCGTGAAGGATCAACCGGTCCGGGAAACTTGATGTTGCCGATGGTGGTGGGTTCCCACCCGAGCGGACAGTAGTAATCCCGGTCACCAACCAGCATTACAAATTTGCCTTCGCCGCGCTCGAGAGCCAATCTGGTCACTTCTCGCGCCAACATCTTTCCGGCCCCAAGTTTACGAAAATTTGGATGGGTGGCCAGCGGCCCAAGCATATAGCCGTTGACCCCACCAATGCTGATCGGCGTCATCCACACCGAACCGCATGGCACGCCATCCACTTCAGCAACAAGGCTCAAGCTCGGGTCGATCGGAAAGCGCTCGCGGATGCGAAAAGCGGTGCGCGCAAAACGCCCTGGCCCGAAAGCGATCGCCTGCAACTCCTCAACAAACGCATCATCATTGGAATTGGCCAACCGGACACTCAGGGTGCGGGAAAGCGGAGCAGAAACGTGAACGGACGCAGCCGAAGGCGCAGATACAGTGGACATTTTTGGGTGATCCGGAAGAAAGGACGCATAGGACAAACCGGACGCTCAATGAGCGTCGCATAAAGACCGCTTACGGTCGTCGGGTCACTAGCAAAACCTTTACCATCCTGGGCGCCTCCACGCCTAACCACCCACTTAGCATCACGTTGACCCCACGTAAACAAGAACCCACCGTGAATACCTCCATGATCGTACCGCGTCCCGCGGCTGTGTCCCAAATGCACAACAGTGAGTTATCCCTCGCAGGTCTTATCCCTCGCCTTCCCGACCTCTATGTGTCAGGCAACAAAGTTGACATCGAATGATGCCGACAAGGCGACAACAAGATGACGGAAAGGATATCATTGTGGGTCAATTGATCGACGGAAAGTGGTCCACTCAGTGGTACGACACCAAATCTACCGGGGGCAAATTCGTGCGCAGCAATGCCGGATTTCGTAACTGGATTACCCCTGACGGCAGCGCCGGACCATCCGGTCATGGCGGATACAAGGCCGAGGCGAACCGCTACCACCTCTATGTTTCCATGGCATGCCCGTGGGCGCATCGCACCTTGATCCTGCGCAATCTCAAAAACCTAGACCAGCTAATCTCCGTATCGGTCGTTTCGCCCAAAATGCCGGACGAAACGGGCTGGAGCTTTGCGATCGATGAAGGCTCGACTGGCGACGCGCTGTTCGGCAAAGACTATCTCTGGCAGGTTTATACCCAGACCGAACCAAATTATAGCGGACGCGTGACAGTCCCCCTGCTCTGGGACAAGCAGACGAACACCGTGGTTTCAAATGAGAGCTCGGAAATTATCCGCATGTTCAACTCGGCCTTCAACGAGTTGACCGGCAATACCGATGACTACTATCCGGAAGAGCTGCGCGGGGCCATTGATGCCATCAATGCCCGCGTCTACGACGACATCAACAACGGGGTTTACAAGGCGGGCTTTGCAACGACGCAGGACGCCTACGACCCGGCCGTGACCCGGGTATTCGAAGCCCTGGATTGGTTGGAAGGGCTGCTTGGCGAAACCGCCTATCTGACCGGCGATAGCATCACCGAAGCTGACTGGCGGCTATTCACCACGCTCGTGCGGTTTGACGCTGTGTATGTGGGCCACTTCAAGTGTAACCGCAGGCGCATTGGGGACTATCCGAATATTTCGCACTATCTAAAGGCTCTCTACGAGGTGCCGGGGGTCAAGGAGACCGTAGACCTCGACCAAATTCGCACCCACTATTATTGGAGCCACGTCACCATCAACCCGACGCGGATCATTCCAGTTGGCCCGGAACTGCCCTTCCTGTCGTAAGTTTTCCAGGTGCGCCGGGAGAGCTGGGGTCAATAGCCCCAAATTTCCCGGCGCTCGGCCTTGTCGAAATACTCATCGATACGCTGGGATGTCGCCGGAGTAATTTTTTGTGGAAGCGCCGAGCGATGAAACCAGCCCACAGCTGCAATTTCGTGATTGGGCTTGAACTCGAATGCACGCTCGAACGTCCTACCCACATAGAACACCACATGATCCCTGTTCGTGACTGGGCCGGTGTTGTGATAGAGACCGAAAAGCTCCAGCTCCCCCAAGGCACGATACCCGGTCTCTTCCGTCAGTTCGCGGCGCGCAGCGCTTTCTACCGTCTCGCCCGGACCAACACCGCCTCCCGGAAACTGCCAACCGGGCACGTAGGTGTGCTGGATCAGCAGGACTTTGTCGCCATCGACCAGCATGACCCGCGCTCCCAAGGTCATTCGGTGCCAGAGCCCCTTCAGGGTCAGGAACACTTTGGCGCGCGAGCGTTGGAAACCATTCATCTGCATCGGACAACTCCCTCGATGGCACCTTCTATCAGAGCGGACGCGGGGACAAAATTCACGGCGCCGGCGTTTAGACGTTTTCTTGCGGCTCCCCTTCTGGCATTAACGCCACAATGATTACGCTCGCCCATATCTCCGACCTCCATTTGTCTCCTATGCCCACAGTTGGTTGGCAGGACCTGTTGGGCAAGCGCCTGACGGGATATCTCAACTGGAAGCTGCGCCGGCACGATGAGCTTAACAGTGAAACGTTGACGAGCCTTGTGGACCATCTCAAGGCACAAGGTGCCGACTTCACTGCGGTCACCGGTGATCTGGTCAACCTTGCGCTACCCTTTGAAATGGAACGGGCGGGCGAATGGCTCAGGGAGCTGGGGTCTGCGGAAAAGCTCTGTGTTTGTCCGGGCAACCATGACGCCTATGTGCCCGGCGCGCTGGAATCGGCCCAGCACATGTGGGGCGACTATCTGCGTGGCGAGACCCTGGATGACGCAGCTTTCCCGTTTGTGCGACGGATTGGCGATCTGGCGATCATTTCCTGCTCCAGCGCCGTGCCGACGCGTCCTTTCATGGCGATCGGCAGGTTTGACGAGGCACAGGCGGTGCGACTGGAGCGGATCCTGAAGGCTCTGGGTGAAGCCGACATGTTTCGCGTAGTCATGATCCATCATCCCCCCAATGCCGAGCTGCAGCACCCGTCATTCGGGCTGAAGGGCCACAAGCTGTTCCGCGACGTCATTGCCAGGCACGGCGCCGAGCTGGTGCTGCACGGGCATACCCACCGCTCCTCCATCCACTCGATCCCCGGCAAGACCCAGGAAGTCCCGGTGGTCGGGGTTGCCGCGGCCAGCGCGGCGCAAGGAGGCACACTCGACGACCCGGCGCGCTACAACCTGTTCCGCATCGAACGAGTCGGCTCGGGCTGGACCTGCACCATGCGCGAATATGGTTTCCAGCGCCTGGGTAGTGATATCGTGATGCGCCTGCAAATGCGCATCTACTAATCCGGCTGCCGCACTCCCGCCACGGCGGCAAATCACCTATACAAGGACAGTGATCTCCACCGAGTGCCCAGTCCGTGACCGAACATTTTCTAATTGAGCGCCCCCAATTCGACCCGGCTACCGGGCGAGCAAGCTTCTTTTATCAGCTGGCGGGGCTGCGGTTTGGTGAGGCCCTGGATTTTCCCGCTGGTGCAAACGCCAATGCAGCAGCAACGCCCGCCTTTGAGAAACTGCTCGATCTGACGGCGTTTGTTCTGGGGGTCAGCTATTTCAAGCTCAGGGCCCCGTTCGAGATCAAGGCGCCAGCGATCCCGCTCAGCGACGCCGAACAGGCTTTTGCCATCGACGTCTACGAGAATGGTTTGGGCGAGTTCTACGCGCGCAACCAACTGCAGCGCTTCGGCAAGCTCACCATCGAGGCGCCGCACGATCCCCACAAGACGCGCCCGGCGCCGCAGCTTCGAGAGCGCACTTTGCTCCCCATCGGCGGGGGTAAGGACTCGCTCGTCAGTGTTGATCTGCTGACGGCCACTGGCGTTGAATTCTCACCCTTTGCCGTCAATCCCAAAGGCCCCATTGTCACCTCGATTGACAAGATTGGCCTCGCGCCGATCTACGTCACCCGGACACTCGATCCCGAGATGATCCGGTTGGGTACCGAACCCGGTTTCTACAATGGTCACGTGCCCTCGACCGCCATCAATTCCATGATTGCCTCGCTTTGCGCCGTCTTGTTTGGGTATGACCAGATCGTGCTCAGCAACGAGCGGTCGGCAAGCGAAGGCAATATCGAATTCGACGGACGGGAGACCAACCATCAATACTCCAAATCGCTGGGTTTTGAGCTGTTGATCGCCTCCGTGCTCTCTGAAGCCACTGGGGGCGAGCTGAAATACTTCTCGCTTCTACGCCCGTATTCCGAAGCCCGTATCGCCTCGCTGTTCACCCAGACCACCAAGTTCGATCAGGTCTTTTCCAGCTGCAATCGCAATTTCCGGCTCAATGGCAATGATGGACCGTTGTGGTGCGGCGAATGCCCCAAATGCCATTTCGTGTTTCTGATTTTCGCACCCTTTATCGCCAAGGATCGGCTGCTTGGCATTTTTGGCAAGGATTTGCTGAATGATGCGGCCCATGAAACCTCGTTCCGCGAGCTAGCCGGCCTCACCGGTCAAAAGCCCTGGGAATGCGTCGGCGAGATATTGGAAGCCGCTGCGTGCCTATACACCCTGACGCGCCATTCGGACTGGCACGAGACGGCGGTAGTGCGCGCAATCAAGCAGGATCTGCTGGCGCAATATGGCGAGCCGCGACTGCAGGCGGCGATGGCGGAATGCCTGACCGACAGCCACGACCACCACATTCCCCCGGCACTTGCTGCCAAGGTGGCCGCCTATGCGGTTTGAAGAACCCGTCCTGCTTTACGGTGCAGGTCGTGAGGCCCTATCGACCCGCGCCTTTCTTCAGGCTCGGCAGCCAGACTTGCGCGTGTTCGTCACGGTGGATAGCGGGACTTCCAATATTCCCGAAACCGAAGCGATCGAACCTGCCGACCTGCCCCAGGCCATTCGCGACCACCGGTTCGGCTATATCATCAAGAGCCCGGGCGTGTCGCGTTACAAGCCGATCTTCGAGATCGCCAAGGCCGCGGGCATTGCCGTGACCTCCAACCTGAATTTATGGGGAAGTACCTATCGCGACGGGCGCTCGGTCATAGCGATTACCGGCACCAAGGGCAAATCCACCTCCGCGACCCTGACCCACCTCATGCTCACCCATTCCGGCGTCGATGCAGGGCTGGCCGGCAATGTTGGCCTCGCGCCAGTCGAGATCGCCGATCGCTATCCGGTCGTGATCTTTGAACTATCGAGCTATCAAACAGCCGACATGAGCTTTCTGCCTGATATTGCGGCCGTAACCAATCTCTACCCTGAACACGTCGACTGGCATGGCAATGTCGAGCGCTACTACCGCGACAAGCTGCATCTCATCGACCGCGAAGGGCAGTTCAGGGTGGGCTTGGGAGCTACAGCGCACAGTAATGCGCAAGTGCTCAAGGCTCTGCGGCATCCCGAACGTCTGTTGCCGGAACTCAGCGCCAGTGAATTTACGGCGATCAACGATGGGGTTGCCGGATCGCGACTCAAGGGCCAACACAATCTCGAAAATGCTCGTCTTGCAGCCCAGCTGGCGTTGGCAGCAGGCGGCAGCATGAATGGGATACTCGAAGGCATCTCAGCCTTCCGCCCCCTGCCCCACCGGCTTGAAGAACATAGGTTTGGCGGAAAAACCTTCGTCAACGATTCCATCTCCACCACGCCCGAAGCGACCAAGGCAGCGCTTGCGGCCTATCAAGGCCAGCGCATTGCGCTGATCGCGGGGGGCCATGAGCGGGAACAGGACTATACGGAGCTGGCGGGCCTGCTGACCGGCTACGGCGTAACCATCGTTGCTTGCCTGCCGGTCACTGGCGCTCGCCTTGCCACGGCAGCTCGCCAACTGGCTCCAACGATCGCCGTGCTCCCCGAGCCGGATCTGCAGGCAGCGCTGAATAGCTTGTTTCAGCGCCGCGACGAGTTTGACGCCGTGATCCTCTCCCCGGGAGCACCGTCCTATAATCAGTTCAAGAATTTTGAGGAACGCGGCCGCCTGTTCGTAGAGTACGCCCAATTCCTCTTTGGAAATCCCGAGTGAACGGCGTCATTTACCTGCTTCTGGCCATTGTAGGCGAGGTAATCGCAACTTCATTTCTTCGGGCAGCCGACGGCTTTACTCAATTGGTGCCCTCCATCGTGGTCGTGGTTGGCTATTGCTTCACCTTCTACTTTTTCTCGTTGGCACTGCAGACCATCCCGGTGGGCATCGGCTATGCCATATGGTCAGGCGTCGGGATCATCCTGGTGTCCGTTATAGCTTATTTTGCCTATGGCCAAACGCTTGACCTACCTGCGTTATTGGGTATCGGCCTGATCCTGGCCGGCGTGATCGTCATCAATGTGTTCTCACAGTCCAGCACGCACTGATCTCTCCGCTCAAACCGTCTTGAGCCAGCCACCGTCGACGAAATAGGTTGAGCCGGTGGAGTAGCTGGCCTTGTCCGAACACAAAAAGACAAAGACGTTTGCCAACTCCTCGGGCGAAGCAAAGCGCTTCATGCCCCCGGCTTCATCTGCCACTGATTGCAAATGTGCCTCCCAGCCATCGCCCGCAATCTCTTTGGCGGTCTTGACCCAGTCGGGCGTCAAAACCAGACCGGGGTTGATCGTGTTGACCCGGATGTTGTGACCCACCACTTCGTCGGCGAGAGTTTTCGAGAACATCATCAGCGCGGCCTTGGTGGTATTGTAAATCGGCTCATACCAAAGTGGCTGCACAGCGCAGATGGAAGCATTGTGTAAGATCACCCCGCCACCGCGTGCCTGCATCGCCGGCACCAGCCCCCGCGCCAGCCGGACGGCGGCCATAACGTGCAAATCCCAGTAATACTGCCACTTGGTGTCATCGGCTTCCAGAATGGTCTCGTTAGAGCCGGTCCCAGCATTATTGATCAAAATATCTGCCCCGCCAAACGCGCCCTTCGTCGCCGCAATTACGGCGGCACATCCCATTGCCGTCGCCACATCGGCGCTAACCGCCGTGGCGATTACGCCATGCCTGTCAGCGATCCGCGCCGCTTCGTCATCGCCCCGCTGCCTGTCGCGGGCGACGAGGACCAGATTTGCACCCTCAGCGGCCAAGCCTTCGGCCACAGCCAACCCGATGCCTACCGTGCCACCGGTGATCACGGCGACTTTGTCGCGCAAGTTCAAGTTCATCTGATCCCCTCCCGCTCGGCAAACTCAGTGGGCAACCCTGATCTGCAGCTTGACGTCAGTGGGCCGCGCTTCCACTGCACGATCAAAAGCCTTGATCGCGTCGTCAAACTCGAAGGTCTCCGAGATAAGCGGATTGAGATCCACCTTCCCCGAGGCAATCAGCGCGATGGCGCGGTCATACTGGTGGGCGTAACGGAACACGTTCTCGATCCGCAGTTCCTTGGTAGAGGCCGCGGCGATATCAACGGCGACCGGTTCTACCGGCAGCCCCACGACGACGATTGCGCCACCGGGCCTGGGCAGATCCATGATGGTCTTCCAGGCGTGGGGCGAGCCGGAACATTCAAACACCACATCAGCGCCCCAGCCATCGGTCAGGCGGGATACTTCAGTGACCAGATTGGTTTGACTGATGTTCACTGGGATGACCCCCTGATAAAGCGCGGCGATATCCAGCTTGGGTTGCGCGAGATCGGCCACGATCACCAGGGCGCAACCGCCCGCCAATGCGGCAATCGCGACCATGGTGCCGATTGGCCCCGCGCCAAGCACGACCGCCGTATCACCGGGCACGATTTTGGCCTTGGTGGCGGCCTGCATGCCTACCGCAAACGGCTCAACCATCGCTCCTTCGGCAAAACTTACATTGTCTGGGAGCTTGAAGGTGTAATTTGCCGGGTGAATAATTTCGGAGGTCAGGACCCCGTGTACTGGCGGCGTCGCCCAAAATTTAACAGCCGGGTCAATGTTGTAGAGGCCGAGACGCGAGGCCCTGGAATTGGCATCAGGGATTCCGGGCTCCATGCATACCCGGTCGCCAATTTTCAAATGCGTGACCCCTTCACCGACTTCGATCACCGTTCCGGCCGCTTCATGACCGAGCACCATAGGGGCATTGACCACGAAGGGCCCAATCTTGCCATGGGTGTAGTAGTGCACATCCGATCCGCAGACCCCGACGGTATGAACCGCGATCTTGACCATTCCCGGTCCGACCTGCAGCGGCAAATCTATATCGCGGAGCGCCAGTTCTCGCCGCTGTTCCAGGACCAGCGCACGCACCATTGTCATCTCGTCACCTCTCCATCATGCAGCCAGGCCGGCAGCCAAGATTGTCCCGCAAGCTATTCCAGGGCTGGAGGCGCCATTGCGCCGGTCATGATGGCCACCGCGTCCGACATTGAGTAATCGCTGGGGCGGATGACGGCGATGCGCTTGCCGAGCCGGTGGATATGAATGCGGTCCGCCACTTCAAAAACATGTGGCATGTTGTGACTGATCAGAACGATCGGCAGGCCGCGCCGCTTGACGTCCAGCATCAGTTCCAGAACCCGTCGGCTTTCCTTGACGCCCAACGCCGCCGTGGGCTCATCCATGATTACGAGGCGCGATCCGAAGGCCGCTGCCCGCGCCACTGCCACGCCTTGGCGCTGGCCACCCGAAAGGGTCTCCACCGACTGGTTGATGTTCTGAATGGTCATGAGGCCAAGTTCACTGAGCTTGTCGCGCGCCTGCTTGTTCATGCCGGCGCGATCGAGCATGCGAAAGATATTGCCCGCTGGCCCTGGCTTGCGAACTTCGCGACCGAGAAACAGGTTATCGGCGATCGACAGGGCCGGTGACAGGGCCAGGTTCTGGTACACCGTCTCGATACCCGCCAGTCGCGCTTCCATGGGTGACTTGAAGTGCACCGGAGAGCCATCCAGCAGGATCGTGCCGGCATCGGGAATAACCGCGCCGCAAAGGGCCTTGATCAGGGTGGATTTTCCGGCGCCATTGTCGCCTATCACCGCCAGGATTTCTCCCGGCATCAGCTCGAAATCGGCGTTGTCCAGCGCCACCACCTTGCCGTAGCGCTTTTGCAGGCCGTGCGCCGACAAGATAGGTTGTGGGCCCGCGATAGGCGTCGCCGTGAGGCCCGCCACGGTGTGATCAAGGCTCATGCCGAAATCCTCCTGATCCACTGGTCGGTGGTGACGGCGATGATGATTAGCGCGCCGACGGCAAATTCCTGCCACAACACGTCAACACCCGCCAAGGCCAGTCCGTTGCGGAACATGCCCACGATCAGAGCACCCAGCAGGGTACCAATGATGGAGCCCCGACCGCCAAACAGCGAAGTGCCGCCAATCACCACAGCGGTAATGGAGTCCAGATTGGCAGTCTGGCTGCCGAGCGGTGACACTGCCCCAACGCGACCGATGAGAACCCAGCTGGCCAATGCGCAGATGAAGCCTGCCAGTGTATAGACGCCGATCAGCGTCATCGTGGTGTTGATACCAGCGAGACGCGCGGATTCGGGATCGTCGCCGGTTGCATAGATGTGGCGGCCGAACGCGGTCCAGTTCAGCACATACCAGATCACCGCCGCCAGCAGCAGCAGTACGATCGAGCCAGCCGTCAGGATCGCCCCGCCGCCAAGGGCAACGCGCGCGCCCATCCACTGTAGCATGGGGGCAATGGCCGCGATGTCCTGGCTGCGGATGGTCTCGGAATTGGAGATGAAAATGACCATGGCACCATAGATCGACCAGGTGCCCAGGGTCACGATAAAGGGCGGCAGTTTGACCAATGCCACCAGCACGCCATTGATCAGGCCACACAGGATGCCCGTGCACATGCCGAGCACGAAACTGATTTCCACCGGCACACCGGCAACGACAGACAGGCGCCCCATGACGATGGACGACAGGATCATGATGGCGCCGACCGAGAGATCAATGCCGGCAGTGAGAATGATCAGGGTCTGGGCAATTCCGAGCAGGCCGATAATCGTAACTTGCTGCAGCACCAAGGATAAGTTGAATGGTGCAAAAAACCGTGAGCCGACGACAAACGAAAAAATAGCTATGCCGACGGCAAGCACAATGAACGGGATCGCGGTTGGGTAGCTGTGCAGGAAGGCCTGTATTCGGCGGATTGGGCTCGGCGGCAGGTCATCAAAGCTAACCACGGCCTGCGCGGCACCCGCGAGACCGTGTTCGGCTCTGGCTGATCCAGTTGCATCATCACTCATGAAAGCCCCTTCGCCGGATGGACACTTTGATCATTCGCGTCGTGTGTGGGAGCCCGCCTTGACAGCGAGCCCCCTGGCGTTGGCTGGGTCTAACCCCAGCAGAGTTCGGCACCCTTGGTGGTATCGATGGAATCCACCCCTGCCACCGGCTTGTCGGTGACCAGAGTGGCGCCGGTATCAAAGAAATCCAGCCCGGCGGTCACCGCGGGCTTCTCGCCCGTATCGGCGAACTTCTTGATCGCCTCCATCGCCATAGAAGCCATCTTGAGCGGATATTGCTGGCTGGTTGCGCCAATGACGCCATCCTTGACGTTGGCAACGCCCGGGCAGCCACCGTCGACCGAGACGATCAGCACGGAACCATCGTCCTTGCCGACGGCCTTCAGCGCCTCGTAGGCGCCCGCTGCAGCCGGCTCGTTTATGGTATAAACCACATTGATGTCCGGGCACTTCTGGAGCAGCGTTTCCATGGCGGTACGGCCGCCATCTTCGGCCCCGCCGGTCATTTCATGCCCGCAAATCCGGGCATCGTCTTCGTCGCCGTACCGGTTCGGATCTTTCACATCTATGCCGAAGCCTTCCATGAAGCCCTGGTCACGCAGGTAATCCACGGTGGGCTGGTTCACCGCCAGATCGAGCATGGCGATCTTGGCGTCGGCGGCCTTGTCGCCGAGCGTACCCGCAGCCCACTGGCCGATCAGTCGTCCGGCTTGGCGATTATCGGTGGCAAAGGTTGCGTCGGCGGCATCAATCGGATCAAGCGGAGTGTCGAGCACGATGACCAGCAGGCCGGCGTCACGCGCCTGCTGGATCGTGGGCACAATGGCGCTGGAATCCGAGGGGACAATGGCAAAGCCCTTGGCACCCGAAGCCACCAGGTTTTCGATGGCGGCTATCTGGCTGTCATTGTCGCCGTCGAACTTGCCGGCAAACGTGCGTAGTTCAATGCCAAGCTCACTGGCCTTGGCCTGAGCGCCCTGGCGCATTTTCACGAAAAACGGATTGCCTTCGGTCTTGGTAATCAATCCAACGACCACTTCCTGGGCATATGCCGTGGTGCCGCATAGTAGCCCCAGCATGACTGTTCCGGCTGCTGCGACCTTTAGAAACTTTCGCATCGACTACTCTCCCACAATTGTGTCCGGCGCGTACGGTTGTCGTTCTGGTCAGCTGCGCCACAGGGCGAGCGCTCTCCTCAGCACTCGACCTGCCGCCATAACAAGTCATCCACGAGTCCAAGTCAATTAGTTAGTCCAATTGATTTATTAATTAAATCCGCCCATCCTCTTGGCGATGCTGTTAGACAAATCTGTATAACCATCGGATATCCGCTATTTTTCATGACGTTGGCCGCCTAAGGCTGGTCCCATCGCGGCGGGAGCATTTGATGGCGAAAGCGAGCACTCGAGACAGCGCCAATAATTTGAGTCGGGGCACCAACCAGAGCGGCGTGCGCCTCTATAACGAACGGCTCGTTTTGTCGCTGGTGCGCCGCCATGGCAGCTTGCCCAAGGCCGAACTGGCGCGGCGCACCGGGCTGTCGCCACAAACCATTTCCACCATTGCCAATGCCCTCGAAGCCGATGGCCTGCTGCTGCGCCTCAACCCGCTGCGGGGCAAGGTGGGGCAACCGCTGGTGCCGTATAGCCTCAATTCGCGCGGGGCGTTCTTTTTGGGCCTCAAGATCGGGCGGCGCAGTTCCGACGTGGTTCTGCTGGATTTTGCGGGCGCGGTGCTCGCCCGCATTCATCAGCCCCACCCCTACCCGACGCCAGAGCTGATCGTTGCGTTGGCGCAGCGCGGGATCGACGAACTTCCCCAGGCGCTGAGTTCGGATGAACGGGTGCGGATCGCCGGTTTTGGCATCGCTTCGCCGTTCGAACTATGGAACTGGGCGGCCCAGATCGCAGCGCCGAACGAGGTGCTAAAGGCCTGGAAGGAAAGCGATATCCAGCGAGAAATTGCCAAGATCTGCCCTTGGACGGTGTATTTTCACAATGACGGCACCGCCGCCTGCGCCGCTGAAATGGTGCTGGGCAACGGTCAGCACGGCGATGATTTCCTCTATATATTCATCGGCAGCTTTCTGGGGGGCGGTGTCGTGCTGAACGGCCATCTGTTTCCAGGGCGCACGGGTTATGGCGGCGCCATCGGCCCGCTGCCGGTGCCGGCAGGCAATGGCAAATATCAGCAGTTGCTGGGCAGCGCCTCGATTTACCTCTTGGCCGAGAAGCTGCTGGCGGCGGGGCAGGATCCCAGCGTGCTGTGGCTCGATCCCGGCTCGTGGGGCGACCTTGGTCAGCCATTGGCAGAGTGGATTCATCAGGCGGCACAAAGCCTTGCGCTGGCAGCGGTGAGCGCGGTGTCGATCATCGACTTCCGCAGCGTGGTCATCGATGGGGCTTTTCCAACGTCTGTGCGCAGCGCGCTGGTAGAGGCGACGCGCGAGGCGCTGGGGCACTTTGACCTGCAGGGGCTGGCCCCGTTCGACATTGCCGAGGGCACGATCGGCTTTCGGGCGCGCGAGATCGGCGGGGCCTGTCTGCCGCTGCTCGCCAATTTCACCCAGGACCGCGAAGTGCTGTTCAAGGAGAACCACTGACCCGTTGGCGGCGCTCCACGTAACGTCTTGCACCGGTTGATGGTTCTGCTCTTGACGCGGCTTGCTGGCCAGCCGAGTCTGGGCGGGAAACTTGACAGGACCGCGCCATGACCGATGCCGAGACCCTCACCCGTATGATCATGGCCGGCCAGGGCAAGGAACCGGCAGATCTGGTGATCAAGGACGTGCAGCTGCTCGATGTGATCACTGGCGCGGTGACGCGGACCGACATCGCCATCGTCGCCGACCGGATCGTGGGGACCCACGCAAACTACGATGGCAAAACGATAATCGACGGCGGTGGGCGCTACGCCGTCCCGGGTTTTATCGATACTCATCTGCATATCGAATCCTCGCTGGTGACGCCGTTCGAGTTTGACCGCTGCGTGCTGCCCTATGGGGTGACGACGGCGATATGCGATCCGCATGAAATCGCCAATGTCATCGGGGCGGAGGGCATTCGCTATTTCCTCGATTGCGCCGAGCAAACCGTGATGGATGTGCGGCTCAACCTGTCGTCCTGCGTACCCGCCACCGCTTTTGAGACCGCCGGCGCGGCGTTGGAAATTGAGGATCTGGAACCCTTTAGAAGCCATCCCAAGGTTATCGGGCTGGCCGAGATGATGAATTTTCCCGGCGTGCTCAATGCCGATCCGGGCATTCTGGCCAAGCTCGTGGCGTTTCAGGATGGCCACATCGATGGGCATGCGCCGCTGGTTTTGGGGATGGCGCTGAACGGTTATCTGGCCGCCGCCATTCGCACCGACCATGAGGCGACCAGCGCTGCGGAGGCGCGCGAGAAGCTCGCGAAGGGCATGGCCATCCTGATCCGCGAGGGTTCGGTCTCCAAGGATCTCAATGCTTTAGCGGAAATTTTGGACGAGAACAGCTCGAGCTTTGTGGCACTATGCACCGATGATCGCAACCCGCTCGACATTGCCGAGGAAGGGCATCTGGACAGCTCGATCCGGCGACTGATCGCCAAGGGCTGCCCGCTGCATCACGTCTATCGGGCGGCCAGCCATTCAGCGGCGCGGATCTTTGGACTGCGGGATCGGGGGCTGGTGGCGCCGGGCTGGCGGGCCGATATTGCGTTGCTGGACAGCCTCGAAGAGTGCCGCGTTTCCGATGTCATTGCGGCGGGACGGCTGGTTGTGCCGGCGCTGTTTGAGGCAAGAAATCCAGTCGCACCAGTGGGTTTGACCTCGATGAAGGCCAAGCCGGTGACGGCCGACGACTTCATTGTGCAGCCCCGCGCGGAGCGTAACCAGACCCCGGTGATCGGGGTGAAGCCCGGGCTGATCCTGACTTTCCGGGAGAGCGCGGCGCTGGCGACGGGGGAGCGCGGGGTGCTGCCGGACCTCGATGCGGACGTGCTCAAGGTCACGGTGATCGAGCGCCATGGCAAAAATGGCAATATCGGCAAAGGGTTCGTGACCGGGTTCGGGATCAAGCGGGGGGCCATTGCGTCATCGGTCGGGCATGACAGCCACAACATCACGGTGGTGGGGGCGAGCGACGAGGATATGGCGCTGGCGGTCAACCGGCTGATCGAGCTGCGCGGGGGCTTTGTTGTTGCCAATGAAGGAAAAATTACCGCCGAGCTGGCTTTGCCGATCGCCGGATTGATGAGTCTGGAGCCGTTTGAAACAGTGGCGCATGGCCTGCATCTGCTGCGCGAGGCGGCGGTGGAGCTGGGGTGCGTGTTGCCTGAACCGTTCCTGCAGGTGGCGTTCCTGGCGCTGCCGGTGATCCCGCATCTGAAAATGACCGACCGCGGATTATTCGACGTCGACAAATTCGATTTTGTGAGCTGAGCCAGTCACATAGCTGCGAATATGAACGCGTTATGAACGGGTTTTTGCGCTAGATGAACGCACTATGAACGATATATGAACGAAAAATAACGCCACATGAACGGCTCCCCCGCTGTTGAGGGAGCCGTTGTTGGTGACTAGTGCGTTGTAGCCTTGGCGGCGTCGCGCGCCTTGACCTTGCGACGGGCGGCATGGAGCAGCGGCTCGGTGTAGCCGGAGGGCTGATCGGCGCCGTGCAGGGCCAGATCGAGCGCTGCCTGGAACGACACCGACTGGAAGTTCTCGGCCATCTGGCGATAGAGCGGATCACCGGCGTTCTGCTGGTCGACCACGGCGGCCATGCGCTCGAAGGTGGCGGTGACCTCATCGCGGCTGACCAGGCCATGGCGCAGCCAGTTGGCGATGGCCTGCGAAGAAATGCGGCAGGTGGCGCGATCTTCCATCAGCCCGACATTGTTGATGTCGGGCACCTTGGAACAGCCGACGCCCTGCTGCACCCAACGCACCACATAGCCCAGAATGCCCTGGGCGTTGTTTTCGAGCTCGCGGGCGATGTCCTCGCGGCTGAGCGTGGCCGGATCCAGACGCGGCATGGAGAACAGCTCGCCCAGGGTCGGCATCGCCTCGTTGTGGCGACGGCGCTGGGCCTCGAACACATTGGCCTGATGGTAGTGCAAGGCATGCAGGGTCGCCGCGGTTGGCGAGGGCACCCAGGCGGTGTTGGCGCCGGCATTGGGATGGGCGATCTTGGATGCCATCATGGCGGCCATGTCATCGGGGCGGGCCCACATGCCCTTGCCGATCTGGGCGCGACCGGACATGCCACAGGCCAGCCCGATCAGCACGTTGCGATCTTCATAGGCCTGGATCCAGCGCTCGAGCTTGATCTCGTCCTTGCGCAGCACGGGCCCCGCTTCCATCGAGGTGTGGATCTCGTCGCCGGTGCGATCGAGGAACCCGGTATTGACGAAGAACACGCGGGCGCGCGCTTCATAGATGGCGGCCTTGAGGTTGGCCGAGGTGCGGCGCTCCTCGTCCATGATGCCGATCTTGATGGTGTTGGGGGCCAGACCCAGCATGGTTTCGACCGAAGCAAAGATGGCGCAGGCAAAGGCCACTTCTTCGGGACCGTGCATCTTGGGCTTGACGACGTAGATGGCGCCGGTGGTGCTGTTGACCTTGTCCTGCAGCGCGCAGAGCACGGTGACGGCGGCATCGAGCAGGCCTTCGCCGATCGGCGTGCCATTGGCGGTCTTGACCGCATCGGTTGTCATCAGGTGACCGACATTGCGCACCAGCAGCAGCGAGCGGCCCTTGAGCACCAGCTCGGCAGCCATCGATGGCCTTGTAGACGCGGTCGGCGTTGAGCTTGCGGGTGACCTGACGGCCGCCCTTGTCGAAGGTGTCCTCGAGCGTGCCGTTCATCAGGCCAAGCCAGTTGCGGTAGACGCCGACCTTGTCTTCGGCATCGACGGCGGCGATGGAATCTTCGCAATCCTGAATGGTGCGTCAGGGCCGCTTCCACGACCATGTCGCTGAGGCCGGCCGGATGGGCCCCGCCAATGACGCTGGCGGGCTCGATGACGAGGATCACGTGCAGGCCATTGTGGCGCAGCACGATCTGGCCGCTCTCCTGGGTGCCGCCATAGCCGACAAAGGCTGCGGCATCGGCCAGGGCCACCGGGCCGTTGGCGGTGTCGATGGCGAGGCGCTTGCGCGCACCGTCCGTGAACGATGTGATAGCCGGTGACGTCGCGATGGCTGCCCGCGGTCAGCGGGAAGGTGTCATCGAGGAACTGCGGCGGCCTTGGCGACGACGGCGGCGCCGCGCGCCACATTATAGCCCTTGCCGGGGGCCAGATCGCCCTCGCGGCTGATGACATCGGTGCCATAGAACGCATCGTAGAGGCTGCCCCAGCGCGCATTGGCGGCGTTGAGGGCATAGCGGGCATTGGAGACCGGCACCACCAGCTGCGGGACCGCACAGCGTCGTGATCTCGGGATCAAGACCGGTGGTCTCGATGGTGAAATCTTCGGGCTCGGGCAGCAGATAGCCGATGTCCTTGAGGAAAAACTCGTAGCCCTGCGGATTGTTGGCGACCGGACCATATTTGCGATGCCAATCGTCGATCTGGGACTGCAGATCTGGTCACGCTTGTTCAGCAGCCGGACATTGGTGGGTCCATGGTCGGCCACCAGCGCGGCAAAGCCCGACCAGAACTGGTCCGCGCTCACCTTGCCCCCTGGAAGCGCCTCTTTCTCGACGAAATCCACCAGAAGGTGATGAACCTGCAGACCAGATTTCGTCAGATAGTCGCTCATAGTCATATTTCCTCGATATTCAAGCGTGGTGAGGCTAGGTCATGCCAACCTGATTGCCAACCCGCCTAAAGTAGACTTCTGCCTTGTTCCAGCCACATAGACCTCGGCGATGGACCGATCGTCGCCCAAGGTCTGCAAAAGGAACAATTCCTCGACCAGCGAGGTGACCGTGGCCATGCGCAAGGCCATGGCCGGGGTGGCGCCGGCATCGAGCACGACGAGATCGGCGGCCTTGCCCGGGGCGATGGCCCCGATCGTGCCATCAAGCGAGAGCGCCCGCGCATTGCCCAGGGTCATCATGTAAAACGAATTGAACGGGGTGAGGCGCTGGCCGCGCAATTGCAGCACCTTGTAGCCCTCATCCATGGTGCGCAGCATGGAATAGCTGGTGCCCCCGCCGATATCGGTGGCAACGGCCACATTGCACGCCGGCGATGGCGAGGCGTTCGCGATCGAACAGCCCCGACCCGAGGAAGAGATTGGAGGTGGGGCAGAACACCGCCACCGCCCCGGTTTCGGCCAGGACCCGGGTTTCGCGGTGATTGAGATGGATGCAATGACCCAGCAGGGTCTTGCGGCCCAGCAGGCCATAATGCTCGTAAATGCCGGTATAGTCGGGCGCCTCGGGATAGAGCTCCATGGAGAAGGTGATCTCGGCGTCGTTTTCGCTGAGATGGGTCTGCACGTAGCAATCGGGGAATTCGGCAACCAGCGCCTGGGCCGCTTCCATCTGGGTTGGGGTGGAGGTGATGGCAAAGCGCGGGCTGATGGCGTAGAGCGCCCGCCCCTGCCCGTGCCAGCGACCAATCAGGGCCTTGGTATCGTCGTAGCCCGACTGGGCGGTGTCGCACAGGGCTGGTGGCGCGTTGCGGTCCATCATCACCTTGCCGCCGATCATCAGCATGTTGCGGCGGGCCGCTTCGCTGAAAAACGCATCGACCGAGGCGGGATGGCTGGAGCAATAGGCGACGGCGGTGGTGGTGCCGTTGCGGATCAGCTCGTCGTAAAAGGCGGAGGCGACCATGCCGGCATGGCCCTGCTGGCTGAACTTCTGCTCTTCCACGAAGGTATAGGTGTTGAGCCATTCGAGCAGCGAGGCGGCATAGGAGGCGATCATCTGGCTTTGCACATAGTGCAGATGCGCATCGATGAAGCCGGGCATGATCAGATGGGGGCGGTGATCGATGATGGTGGCATTGGCGAGGTCGGCATCGGCGTAATCGCCCAATGCGACGATGGTGCCGTCGATGATGGTGATGGCGCCATCCTCGAGATAGCGATAGCTGGCGGTATCGTGCAGCCCGCCCGGTTCGCTGAGAAAACTCAGTACCCGTCCGCGCAGGATGGTGGGCTGGCTCATCGCGATCCCTCCTCGAACCAGGCCACCAGCTGCGCGCGCTCGTCGGGGGTCATGTCGGTGACATTGCCCGGCGGCATGGCGTGGGAGAAGCCGGCCTGCAGGGCGATCTCGCGGGCATGATTGGCGATGGCATTGGGATTGTCGAGGATGACGTTCTTGGGGGCCTGCAGGACGCCCGGCCAGGCCGGCTCGGCGGTGTGGCACATGGAGCAGCGGGACTGCACGGTCAGGCTGGCCTGCTCGAAACCAGCGGCGGCCAGAAAGGGCTCGGCCGCACGAGACGCCACCTCCTCGGTGCCGGTGATGATGCGGGGGCCGCTCGAGAGCCAGGCGATGATGATGAACAGCACGATGGTGGCGAGCCACGTCCAGTGCGGATTGCCCTTGCGGGCATGGCGGGTGTTGAAATAGTGCCGGATGACCACCCCGACGAGGAAGATCAGCGAGGCGATCAGCCAGTTCCACTGCGTGGCGAAGGCCAGCGGATAGTGGGACGAGAGCATGAAGAAGATCACCGGCAGGGTGAGGTAATTATTGTGCAGGCTGCGCTGCTTGGCGATCTTGCCATATTTGGCGTCGGGCACCCGGCCGGCCTTGAGATCGGCGACGACGATCTTCTGGTTGGGGATGATGATCATGATCACATTGGCGGCCATGATGGTGGCGGTGAACGCGCCCATGTGCAGCATGGCGGCGCGGCCGGTGAACAGCTGGGTATAGCCCCAGCTCATGGCCACAAGGATGGCAAACAGCACCAGCATCAGCCCGGTGGTGGACTGCCCAATGGGGGATTTGCACAAGGCGTCATAGAGCACCCAGCCCAATACGATCGAGCCGATGGAGAGGCCGATGGCCTGCCACTGGGCAAGGTCGAGCACGTGGCGGTCGATGAGGTAGAGATCGGCGCTGACATAATAGATCAGGACCATCAGCATGAAGCCGGAAATCCAGGTCCAGTAGCTTTCCCATTTGAACCAGGTGAGGTGTTCGGGCAGGAACTCGGGCGCCACCAGGTATTTCTGGATGTGATAGAAGCCGCCGCCATGCACCTGCCATTCCTCGCCATGGGCGAGCGGGGGCAGGCTCGGGGTCTGGCGCAGGCCGAGATCCAGCGCGATGAAATAAAAGGATGAGCCAATCCAGGCGATGGCGGTGATGACGTGCAACCAGCGCACGCCGAACATCAGCCACTCATAAAATATCGCAAAATCGCCCATGGTCCCCTCCTCCGTCCGTAAAAAAGGGGTGGGTCAAAAACCCACCCCCCAGCTAGTAGTGTATGCCGATCAGGCGGGCTGTTCGACGCCTTCGACGTACCAGTCCATGCTGAGCAGTTCGGCATCGGTGAGCACGACGCCGGCCGCGACGCGCTCGGCACCGGTATTGTCCTTGATCGGGCCGGTGAAGATGTGGAACGAGCCATCGATCTGGCCCTTGCGCACGAACTCGGCGTCGGCAACGACGTCAGCCGGGATCTTGGCGTTGTAGGGGCCCATCTCGACCACGTTTTCCTTGAGGCCTTCAAAGGTATTGCCGGGCACCCAGGTGCCGGCGATGACGGCTTCGGCGGACTTGAGGTAATGCGGGCCCCAATTGTCGATGATGGCGGTCAGCTGCGTGTCGGGCGCAAAGGCGCTCATATCCGCACCCTGGCCGAACCCACCGATGATGCCGCGCTCGGCAGCAACCTGCAGGGCCGCCGGACCGTCGGTGTGCTGGGCGATGATGTCGACGCCCTGGTCGATCACGGCGCGGGCCGCGTCGGCTTCCTTGGCCGGGTCATTCCAGGTGGAGATGTAGACCGGCTTGACGATGAAGTTGGGGTTGACGCGGCGGCCCGAGAGCGCCAGCGCGTTGATGCCCATGATCACTTCGGGGATCGGGAAGGAGCCGATATAGGCGGCCTTGGCGGTCTTGGAGAGGTGACCGGCAATGGTGCCGCAAACGGCGCGGCCTTCATAGAAGCGCGCATTGTAGAGGCCCACATTGGGGGCGCTCATATAGCCGGTGGCGTGCTCGAAGGCCACATCGGGGAACTGCGGCGGCGACCTTGATCACCGAGTCGCCGAAGCCGAAGCTGGTGGCGAAGATCAGCTTGCAGCCCTGCTGGGCCAGTTCGCGCAGCACGCGCTCGCAGTCCGGGCCTTCGGGCACGTTCTCGACATAAACGGTTTCGACCGCATCGCCGAGCTGTTCCTGGACGTAGATGCGGCCCTGGTTGTGGGCGTAATTGTAGCCGTTGTCGTTGATCGAGCCGACGTAGATGAAGCCGATCTTGAGTTTTTCAGCCTGCCCGAAGGCGGTGCTGCCCAGCAGCGGCAGCGTGAGGGCCGCCCCGCCGACCTTCACGAATGTACGACGCGAAATAGTCATGGTTTTCTCCTGAGATGACGTCTTTTCGTTCATCGAGACAGCCCCCGCGGCCCTTCTCAATTGGTGGGCAGAAACGGCTTGCCGAGGCAGGCCGGTGCATTGGTTGACGCGTCGCGCCTGATCGAGATCAGGACCAGCACGACGATGGTAGCGAGATAGGGCATGGCGGCCCAGAGCTCGGACGGGATGGCCGAGAGCGGACCCCCGCCGGCCTTGGCGTAGAGCTCCATGGTCATCACGAGACCGAACAAATAGGCGCCGCCGAGCAGCCGGAACGGCTTCCACGAGGCAAACACCACCAGCGCCACGGCGATCCAGCCGCGCCCCGCGGTCATGCGCTCGGCCCATTGCGGGGTGAGCAGCAGCGGGAAACAGGCCCCGGCAATGCCGGCCATGGCGCCGCCGAACATGACGGCCAGATAGCGCACGCCGATGACCGAATAGCCGATGGAATGGGCCGACTGGTCGTTCTCGCCGACGGCGCGCAGGATCAGCCCGGCGCGGGTGCGGTGCAGGAAATACCAGATCACAAAGACCATGACGAAGGAGAAATAGACCGGCGCCGAATAGCCAAAGATCACCCGGCCAATCGGATGGTCGGCCAGCATGTCGGGCAGCAGCGGCTGCATCAGGGAGACCGGGCGGGCCGAATAGGAGGAGCCGGCAAGCGCCGAAAAGCCGGTGCCGAAAATGGTCAGCGCGAGGCCTGTGGCGGTCTGGTTGGCCGAGAGCGACAGGGTCAGGAAGCCGAAGATCAGCGAAGAGGCCATGCCCGCGGCGCCCCCGCACAGCAGCGCCAGATAGGGATTGCCGGTGTGGTATTGCACGACGAAGCCGGCAATGGCGCCGATCAGCATCATGCCCTCGACGCCGAGGTTGAGAACGCCCGAGCGCTCGACCACCAGCTCGCCCAGAGCGGCAATGAGGATGGGCGTGGCGGCGCCGACGACCGTGATCAGAATGGCAAGCGTAAGATCCATTTAGACAGTCCCCGCCGCGACTTGGGGCGTCACGCGCCGCAGCCGGTATTTAACAAGAATATCGCCGGCCAGCAGGAAGAACAGCATCATGGCCTGGAAAATGCCGGTGGCGGCATTGGGCAGGCCGATGGTGGTCTGGGCCACTTCGCCCCCGACAAAGGTGATGGCGATCACCACCCCGGCAAAGATGCAGCCGAGCGGATTGAGCCGGCCCAAAAAGGCGACGATGATGGCGGTGAAGCCGTAATTGGTGGGAAAGCCCGGCACCATGCGCTGGAACGGACCGGCAATTTCGAGCATGCCGGCGAGCCCCGCCAGACCCCCGCTGACCAGCATGGCCAGCCAGATGGTCTTGTTTTCGGAAAAGCCGCCATAGCGGGCAGCGTGGGGGGCGGCCCCGACGACGCGCATGCGATAGCCGAACACCGACTTGGTCATGATGAACCAGGCAACGAACCCGACCAGGATGGCGATGGGCACGCCCAGATGCACGATGGTGCCAGGAATGATGGTCGGCAGGCGAGCGGCTTCCGAGAACAGGCGCGACTGCGGAAAGCCGATCCCCATGGGATCTTTCCAGGGGCCACGGATCAGATAGTAGATCAGATAGACCGAGGCATAGGTGAGCATCAGGCTGGTGAGGATTTCGTTGACGTTGAGCTTGGTCTTGAGCAGCGCCGGAATGGAGGCATAGGCCATGCCGGCAAGGATGCCGACCAGACCCATGAGCGGCAGGATCCACCAGCCGGTCATGCCCCAGGTGAGCAGCGCAATCGCGGTCGCCCCGACGCCGCCGGCGATATACTGGCCCTCGGCGCCGATGTTCCACACATTGGCGCGGTAGGCGATGGACAGCCCGACCCCGATGATGATCAGCGGCGCGGCCTTGATGCCCAGATCCTGCCATTTGTAGGGATTGGTGAGGGGCGTGAGGAAGATCTCGCGCACGGCGCCGACGCCATTATAGCCGATCAGCGAAAAGATGATGGCGCCCACCAGCATGGTGAGCAGCACGGCCGCCACGGGGGTGGCGTAGACCATGAAGGTGCTGGGTTCGCGTCGTTTCTCAAGCCGGAATTGCATCATGCGCCTCTACTGCACCGTGTACGCCGCCCATCAACAATCCGATCTCCTCGACCGATATTTCGCCCACCGGGCGGGCGGCTGACAACCGCCCCAGATTGATCACCGCCAGGCTGTCGCACAGCGCCAGCAATTCGTCCAAATCCTGACTGATTACTACAATGGCGGAACCCGCCGCCGCCAGATCGACCAAAGCCTGATGGATGGCGGCCGCGGCCCCCGCATCGACGCCCCAGGTGGGCTGGCTGACCACCAGCACACTGGGCTTTTGCATGATCTCGCGGCCCATGATGTATTTTTGCAGATTACCGCCCGACAGCGAACCCGCGGTCGAGCCGGGGCCCAGCGCCTTGACCGCAAACTCGGCGATGACCTTGCCGGTATAGGTCTTGGCGGCGCCCGAATTGATCAGCCCCATGACCACCATGCCCAGTCGGTCGCGGGCGGTGAGCACGGAATTGTCCGAGAGGGAAAAATCGCCCACGGCCGCATGACCGTTGCGCTCTTCGGGGACGGCGCATAGGCCCTGTCGCCGTCTTCCGGTGGTGTCGAGCAGGCCCAGGCCAATTCCGTCGATGGCGACCGCGTTGGCAGTTTCGGCCAGCACTTCGCCCGACAGTGCATTGAGCAGCGCGTTCTGGCCATTGCCGGCAACGCCCGCAATGCCGAAGATTTCGCCGGTGCGCACGGTGAAACTGACATCATCGACGGGCACGTCGAAATGCCCGGCCTTGAGGGTGGACAGATGCGAGACGGCCAGCTTGCGCTCGCCCAGGGTGCGGCCGGGGGCGCGCACGATATCCTTGAGCCCGGCGCCGATCATCTTTTCGGCGAGCGAGCGGGAGCTTTCCTGCCTGGGGTCGCAGGTATCGACCAGCTTGCCGCCGCGCAGGATGGTGGCGGTGTCGCACAGCGCCTTGATCTCGTGCAGCTTGTGGGAAATGTAGAGGATCGAGCAGCCCTGAGCGGCGAGCTGGCGCAGCACCTCGAACAATTGCTCGACTTCCTGGGGGGTGAGCACGGAGGTCGGCTCATCCATGATCAGCAGTTTTGGATCGAGCAGCAGCGCGCGCACGATTTCGATGCGCTGGCGCTCGCCCACCGACAGGGTCGCCACGGTGCGATGCGGATCAAGCGCCAGGCCATATTGGGCCATGACGGCGCGGATGCGGGTTTCGAGCTCGCGGGCGGGGATGCTGGCGTCCATGCCCAGCGCGATGTTTTCGAGAACCGTCAGCGCTTCAAACAGCGAGAAATGCTGGAACACCATGCCAATGCCGAGCTTACGGGCAGCCTTGGGGCTGGAGATGACCACCGGGGTGCCGTTCCAGCGCAATTCCCCCGCGTCGGGCTGCATGATGCCGTAGATCATCTTGACCAGCGTGGACTTGCCGGCGCCGTTTTCACCCAGCAGGGCATGGATTTCGCCGGGCTTGACCGAGAACGAGATATTGTCGTTGGCCAGCACCCCGGGAAAACGCTTGGTGATGCCAGTCAATTCGAGGCGAAATGGATTGTTAGCGTGCACGCACTACCCCCAGTGACTTGGGGGCATGGGCCCGGCCAAGTGTTGCATCCCGTTGTCCAAGATGGACCATGATTTCGGCTGCGGTGAGCGCAGCGATCACAGACGGGCGCTTGTCCCCGAGGCCAAACTGGCCGATCGGTAAAATCAGTCGCTCGAGGGCGGCCGGGTGCCCCCCTTCAGCCTTGTACCAGCTGGCAAAGCGGGCGCGCTTGGTCTTGGAGCCCACCATGCCGATATAGGCGGCATCGGGGCGGGCCAGGGCTTCCTGGGCGATCAGGAAATCGAGCGCGTGGTCATGGGTGACGATGACGAAGCTGCTGCCCGGCGGGGCGGAGCGCACCACCGCTTCGGGCATGGCGACGGCGCGCGCGGCAATATCGGGCGGCAACAGGGCCAGCTCCTGCTGGCGGGTGTCGATGACCTCGAGCTGCACCGGCAAGAGGGCGAGGATGCGGGCCAGCGCCTGCCCGATATGGCCGGCGCCGAAGATATAGACATGGGGCAAGGCGGCATCTTCGGCCTGGGTCTGGGCCAGAAGCGCCGCGCGGGTGGGCGCATCGGCATAGCGCAGGCTGACCCCGACCCGACCGCCGCAGCATTGCCCGATCTCGGGGCCGAGCGGCACATCCATGGCGGCTTCGGCGCGGCCGGTGGCGATCAGCTGGCGGGCATGGTCGATGACCATATATTCGAGCGCGCCGCCGCCAATGGTGCCGAAGTGCTGGGAAGGACCGACCAGCATGAAGGTGCCCTGCTCGCGGGGGCTGGAGCCGCGCACGCTGGTGAGCGCGCACACGATCGCATCGGTGTTGGCCGCGAAGAAATCAGCGAGAATCGAGGAGCGCTGGGTCATGATCACTGCACCTCCCGTAAGCATGGCGGCGCAGGGCGGGCAAGAGCGGGGGCGCAGTTAGGGGCGTAAGGGCATGGCAAGGCAGTGGAAAGCTGCTCTCCGGGGGAGAGGGGGCGGACCAAAGCGGGGCTTGCCAGCGCTTCCATCACCCACCCGATGCCTGCTTGAGCCGCTCGCAGCCCATCAGCACCCGCTCGGGGGTGACGGGGGTATCGAGGCGCGGCGCGAGCTTGTAGTCGGCGACGCTGGCGACGGCCATGGAGAGCGCCTCGACCACGCTCATGGCCAGCATGAGCGGGGGTTCGCCGACCGCCTTGGAGCGGCCGATGGTGGGCTCGCTATTGACCGACCACTCCGCGAGCTTGACGTTGAAGATCGGGGGAATGTCGGAGGCGAGCGGGATCTTGTAGGTGGAGGGCGCCTTGGTGCGCAGCTGGCCCCTGTCGTCCCAGACCAGCTCTTCGGTGGTGAGCCAGCCGACGCCCTGGATATAGCCGCCCTCGATCTGGCCGATATCGATGGCCGGGTTCAGCGAGCGGCCCACATCGTGCAGGATATCGGTGCGGTCGAGCTGATACTCGCCGGTCAGGGTATCGATGGTGACCTCGGTGACCGAGGCGCCATAGGCGAAATAATAGAACGGGTGGCCGCGCCCGGTGGCGCGATCCCAATGGATCTTGGGGGTCTGGTAGAAGCCGGCGGCGGAAAGCTGCACGCGGTTGAGATAGGCGGAGGCGGCCAGCTCGGCGAAGGGCACGAAGGTGCCGGCGGCATCGATGCCGCCCTCGACCCATTGGATGGCGGCGGCTTCGCACTGGTAGAGCTGGGCGGCGTGCGTGGTCAGCCGCTCCTTGATCTGGCGCGCCGCATCCCAGGCGGCCATGCCGTTGAGGTCCGAACCGGACGAGGCGGCGGTGGCCGAGGTGTTGGGCACCTTGCCGGTATTGGTGGAATTGATCTTGATGTCATCAAGCCCGACGCCAAAGGCATCGGCCAGCACCTGGGCGACCTTGATATAGAGCCCCTGCCCCATTTCGGTGCCGCCATGGCTGAGATGGATCGAGCCATCCTTGTAGACATGCACCAGCGCGCCGGCCTGATTGTACCAGGTGGCGGTGAAGGAGATGCCGAACTTGACCGGGGTGAGCGCGATGCCCTTTTTCAGGATCGGGCTTTGCGCGTTATAGGCCAGGATCGCCTGGCGGCGGGCCTGGTAATCGGACGAGGCTTCGAGCTCATCGACGATGCGGTGGATGATGTTGTCTTCCACCGGCTGATGATAGGGCGTGATGTTGTGGTCGTGGGTGCCGTAGAAATTGGCGCGGCGGATGTCGAGCGGATCCTTGCCCAGCGCGTAGGCGATATCCTCGATCCAGCGCTCGGCGGCGAGCATGCCCTGGGGCCCGCCAAACCCGCGAAAGGCAGTGTTGGAGACGGTGTTGGTATAAAGCGGCTCGGAGCGCACCCGCACGGCTGGGTACCAATAGGCGTTATCGGCGTGGAACAGCGCGCGGTCGGTGACCGGGCCCGACAGATCGGACGAGAAACCGGCGCGGGCGGCATAGACCGCATCGACGGCGTGGATCTTGCCAGTGTCGTCATAGCCGACATCGTAATCGACCACGAAATCGTGGCGCTTGCCGGTGGCAGTCATGTCGTCGTCGCGATCCGGGCGGATCTTGCAGGCGCGGTTCCATCTCTTGGCGGCCAGCGCTGCGACGGCGGCAAACAGATTGCCCTGGGTTTCCTTGCCGCCAAAGCCACCGCCCATGCGGCGCACATCGACGGTGACGGCATGATGGCGGATGCCCAGCATCTGGGCGACCATCAATTGCACTTCGCTGGGGTGCTGGGTGGAGGAATGGATGGTGACATCCTCATCCTCGCCGGGCACCGCGAGAGCGATCTGGCCTTCGAGATAGAAATGGTCCTGCCCGCCAATGGCGATGCTGCCCTTGACGCGGCGCGGGGCTACGGCAAAGCCGGCCTCCAGATCACCGCGCTCAAGCTTGAGCGGCTCGGTGACCAGCTGGCCGCCACTGGCCTGGGCGGCGCGAATATTGGTGGCGAACGGCAGGTCGCGATAGTCGATCTTGGCCAGATGGGCGGCACGGCGGGCGGCATCGCGGGTCTCGGCGATCACCGCGAACATGGGCTGGCCCCAGAACTGCACCTTGCCCTCGGCAAAGATCGGCTCGTCGTGCTTGTGGCTGGGGCTGACATCGTTCTGGCCGGGAATATCGGCTGCGGTAAGCACGCCGATGACGCCGGGGGCGCTTTTGACGGCGTCGAAGTCGATCGAGACGATCTCGGCGTGCGGCCGGGTCGAGAGCGCCAGATAGGCGTGCATGGTGCCGGCGGGCTCGATGATGTCATCGATATATTCGGCCGAACCGGCCACATGCTTGGGACCGCTATCGTGCCGCGAGGCCACGTGCAGCGTGGCGATGGATATGGGTGACGGCTGGTGCAGATTCATCATACCACCTCACGATGCAAACGCTGGCCCTGCCCAGTGGTTTCCAAAAAGAACCGGCGCAGCAGGTTTTGCGCACTGAGCAGACGGTAATCGGCGCTGGCGCGCATGTCGGTGAGCGGCTGGTAATCGGTGGCAAAAGCGGCCACGGCCTTGTCGATGGTAGCCTGTGTCCAGGGCTGGCCGACCAGCGCTGCCTCGACCGCTTTGGCGCGCTTGGGGGTTGCCGCCATGCCGCCATAGGCGATGCGGGCCATGCCCACCACGCCCACATCGTTGACGAACACCCGGAAGGCACCGCACAGCGCCGAAATATCCTCGTCGCGGCGCTTGGAAATCTTGTAGGTGGCGAATTTCTCGCCGGCCGGCAGATAGGGAATGGTGACGCTTTCGACGAACTCGCCGGGCTGGCGATCCTGCTTGCCATAGGCGAGGAAATAATCCTCGAGCTTGATCTCGCGGCGATGCTCGCCCCTGCGCAGATGCAGCTTGGCGCCCAGCGCAATGAAGGGCGGCGGGGTATCGCCGATGGGCGAGCCATTGGCGATATTGCCGCCAATGGTGCCCATGTTGCGCACCTGCTCGCCGGCAATGCGGCTCCACAATTCGGCCAGCTGGGGAAAATATTCGACCAGCGCCGGCAGCGCCTCGGAATAGCTCACCCCGGCATAAAAGCGCAGCTCGCTGTCGTTTTCGGCGATGCGCTTGAGCTCCTGCAAATGCCCGATGAAAATCACCGGGCCGATGCGACGCATGAACTTGGTGACCCACAGGCCCACATCGGTCGAGCCGGCAACGATGGTGGCTTCGGGGTTGGCGGCATAGACTTCGGCAAAATCATTGAGACTGGCCGGCACGATGATGCGGTCGCCATCTTCGCCCAGCTCGACGCGGCGGCCGTCATTGAGAGCGATCAGTTTTGACTTGAGCGCAATGCGCTCGGCGCGCAGCGGATCGGCCTCGACCGCGCCATAGGAGGAAATCGCCTTGGCGGCGCGAATGATGGGGGCGTAGCCGGTGCAACGGCACAGATTTCCCTGGAGGGCCTTTTCGATGGCGCCCTGGGTGGGATTGGGGTCGCGCATCCATAGCCCATAAAGGCTCATGACGAAGCCGGGCGTGCAGAAGCCGCATTGGCTGCCATGTTCATCGACCATGGCCTGCTGGACGGGATGGAGCGCGCCATCTGGGGCCGCTCAGATGCTCGATGGTGACCAGATGGGTGCCGTGCAGGCTGCCCATGAAGCGGATGCAGGCGGTGACCGTATCGTAGATGATCTCGTCGCCCATGCAGGCGCCCGACCAGCACCGTGCAGGCGCCGCAATCGCCTTCGGCGCAGCCTTCCTTGGAGCCGCGCAGGCGCTTTTCGAGGCGAAGCCAATCGAGCAGCGTCGTATCGGGCCTGATATCGGTGAGGCTGATTTCCTCGTTGTTGAGAATAAACCGAATGGCACCCGAAACTTCGCTCACGGCTCAGCTCCCCCGATAAGTTGAATAGGCAAAGGGACTGACCAGAAGCGGCACGTGGTAGTGCCGGTCCTCCGCAATGGTGAAGCGGATGGGCACGACATCGAGAAACGCCTTGTCGATTTCGACACCCACGCGCTCGAAATATTGCCCCACATGGAAGTGGATTTCGAACTCGCCCAGCTGGAACTGGTCACCCTCGAGCAGCGGCTGGTCTACCCGGCCATCGGCATTGGTGTAGCTGTCCATGATGTGGTGTGTATGATCGCCATGGACATACAATAATTCCAGCCGCATCCCCCGCGCCGGCGTGCCGTGCATAGTGTCCAAGACATGCGTGGTAAGGCGTCCACTCCCCGCCATGTACTGCTCCGTATCCATCCCCAGCGAACAGACTAGCGCATCGTAAACATTGCGCAATCCAATATTTTTACCAACTGGTCCATTTTTGTGCATCTTGTTTCGTGGCGACGGCTGGCTACACTTCTATCAATCAAAATCGATGAGAGCACAATAATGCGCTACCCCCGCAACATGCATGGCTACGGCCAGACTCCGCCTCACGCCAACTGGCCCGGAGGGGCACTTGTGGCGGTGCAATTTGTGCTCAACTACGAAGAAGGCGGGGAAAACAACGTGCTGCATGGCGACGCGGCCTCGGAAGCGTTCCTGGTCGACGTGATCGGGACGACGCCCTGGGAGGGGCAGCGCCACGCCAATGTGGAATCCATGTATGAATATGGGGCGCGCGCCGGGTTCTGGCGGCTGCACCGGCTGTTCACCCAGGCGCAGCTGCCGGTGACCGTTTATGGGGTGGCGACGGCGCTGATGCGGGCGCCGGCCCAATTGGCGGCGATGCAGGAAGCCGAGTGGGAGATTGCCAGCCACGGCTATAAATGGGTGCAGCACAAGGACATGTCGCCGGGCGAGGAGCGCCACCAGATCGCCGAGGCAGTGCGGCTGCACACCATCGCCACCGGCGAGCGGCCGCTGGGCTGGTACACCGGGCGCTCATCGCTGAGCACGGTGGATCTGGTGTCCGAATTTGGCGGCTTTGCCTATATTTCGGACACCTATGACGATGATCTGCCCTATTGGCGGGTGCACCAGGGCAAGCCGCAACTGATCATTCCCTATACGCTGAGCGCCAATGACATGCGCTTCGTGACGGCGCCGGGCTTCAACAATGGCGAGGATTATTTCCAGTTCCTCAAGGACAGCTTTGACTGTCTCTATGCCGAGGGGCTGGCCGGCGCGCCCAAGATGATGTCGATCGGGCTGCATTGCCGGCTGGTGGGGCAGCCAGGGCGCTATCAGGGGCTCAAGCGGTTCGTCGATTACATCAAGGGCTTTGAAAAGGTCTGGGTGCCGACGCGGCTGCAGATTGCCGAGCACTGGGCCAAGGAACACCCCTACCAGGCGCCGGACTTTTTGCCCTCGCAGCTGGACGAGGCGGAGTTTGTCGAGCGCTATGGCTCGATCTACGAGCATTCGCCGTGGATTGCCGAGCGGGCGTGGGCGGGCGAGCTGGGGGCGGTCAATGACAGCGCGCTGGGGCTCAATTTTGCGCTGCGCTGCCAGTTCCGCATGGCCAGCGACGAGGAGCGGCTGGGCGTGCTGCGGGCGCACCCGGATTTGGCCGGCAAGCTGGCGCAGGCCAAGCGGTTGACCGAAGCCTCGACCGCCGAACAGGCTTCGGCGGGGCTCGACGCGCTGACCGACGAGGAACGCCGCCAGTTCACCGCCCTCAACGATGCCTATGTGCGCAAGTTCGGCTTTCCGTTCATCATCGCGGTGCGCGACAACACCAAGGCGACAATTTTGGCAGCGTTCGAGCGGCGCCTCGCCAGCAGTCCGGAGCAGGAGTTCGCCACGGCGTGCAAGCAGGTGGAGCGGATCGCGCAGCTGCGGTTGCAGGCGTTGTTGGGGTGAGGTGTGGGCGGGGCGGCGTTTGTGGGGGGAGCGTAGATACCCCCAGTGGCGGGGTCGTCCCCGCGAAAGCGGGGATCTCTGTTGGGGTCGGGGGCTGGGCTGAGCAGTGAACGGAGGTTCCCGCTTTCGCGGGAATGACATTGTGGGGATGGGGAGGTTGGGGGAGGAGCGGTAGGTTAGGTTCCCCCCAGTCGCGGGGTCATCCCCGCGAAAGCGGGGACCTCTGTTGGGGTCGGGGTTGGGCTGAGCAGTGAACGGAGGTTCCCGCTTTCGCGGGAATGGCATTGTGGGGTGGGGCGTTTGGGGGTGGGAAGAGTAGCTACCCCCACCTAACCTCCCCCTGATAGGGGGAGGGACTGGCCGGTGGGTGGGGTGAGATGGTGGCCATATGCGCCCAAGCCCTTGCATCTGCCGAGATATCGTAGAGCCCCGATGAACCCCTCCCCCTCTCAGGGGGAGGTTGGGTGGGGGGTGATCAGAGCCCGTAACAACCAAGAAGTCGTCCCGGCGAAAGCGGGGATCTCTGTTGGGGAGTGGGCTGAGCAGGTAACGGAGGTTCCCGCTTTCGCGGGAATGACACTGTGGGGTGGGAGAGCCCTACTTGTAAAAGCCCTCGCGCAGGTTGATGCCGTGCTCGATGTAGACTTTTAGCGCGCAGAGCATGCCGGTCCAGCCTTCGCAATTGCCGAGCGCCGCCTTGAGGCCGGGGGGGCCTTCGCGCCAGCCTTGTTCGGCGATGCGCACGAGGGTGCGGCCGTCGTCGAGGGCTTCGAAGGTCATGGTGACCTGGGTGTCGTAGGCGGGGCCGCCATCGGGGGCGGCCGCCCAATGGAGCACGATCTCCTTGTCGGGGACGACGCGCTCGACGCGGACCGGGAAGGCGCCGGGGAAATCGGCGAAATCCCAGGTGACGACGGCCCCGGTTTCGAGACGCCCCTTTGCGCCCCCGGTGGTGAAATAGCCCGAGAGCTTGGCCGGATCGGCGACGGCTTCAAACACGTCGTGCAGCGGCTTGGCGATGCGCCCGCTGACCGTGAATTCATAGGCCATGGGGGGCCTCCTTTGGCTTGACAGGGGCAGGATATGTTATAAAAACATAACATGTCAACCGAAGACCAGAACGACGCCATCTTCAAGGCGCTGAGCCATCGGGCGCGGCGCCAGATGCTGGATCTGCTCAAGAGCGAGCCGCGCACCACCGGCATGCTGTGTGCGCTTTTGCCCGAACTCGACCGCTGCACGGTGATGCAGCATTTGCGGGTGCTTGAGGGCGCCGGGCTGATCATCGTCGAGCGGCGCGGGCGCGAGCGCTGGAACCATCTCGATGCGCTGCCGATCCACGAAATCCACGAGCGCTGGATCGGGCCCTATGCGGCCTATGCCGCCCATATGCTGAGCCGGCTCAAGCAGCAGGTCGAGGCCTGAGCGAGGCGCACAAAATCCCGCCCGATGCGCGTTGCCCGGCCTAGCCAGAGCGCGCCGGAACTGACAGGCTCGGGGCAATCAACGAGCACGAAAAGGCTGGGGAGATTCGTGAGCAATCCATTTTATGCCAAGCCGGCAGCGGGCCTGCCGGGACCGAGCACAGTGCATACCGGGCGGGCGGTGTTTACCGAGGCCTATGCGGTCATCCCGCGCGGCGTGATGACCGATATCGTCACCAGCGCCCTGCCCCATTGGAATGAAACCCGCGCCTGGGTGATCGCGCGGCCGCTGTCGGGCTTTGCCGAGACCTTTGCGCAATACATCATGGAAGTGGGTCCCGGCGGGGGCAGCCAGCGGCCCGAGCCCGACGCCACAGCCGAAGGCGTGCTGTTTGTGGTGGGCGGGGAAATGAGCCTGACCATTGATGGGGTGGACCATCATCTCGATACCGGCGGCTATGCGTTCCTGCCGCCGGGCTGCGTTTGGTCGGTGGTGAACAATTCGGCGGCGCCGGTGCACTTCCACTGGATCCGCAAGCGCTATGAGGTGGTCGAGGGCATCGAGATCCCCGCCGCCTTCGTGACCAATGAGCGGGCGCTGCCGATCAACTGGATGCCGGGCACGCAGGAAACCTGGGGCACGACGCGGTTTGTCGATCCGAGCGATGTGCGCCACGACATGCACGTCAATATCGTGACCTTCGAGCCGGGCGGGCTCATTCCGTTCGAGGAAACCCACGTCATGGAGCACGGGCTCTATGTGCTCGAGGGCAAGGCCGTCTATCGGCTCAACCGCGACTGGGTGGAAGTGGAGGCCGGCGATTTCATGTGGCTGCGCGCCTTCTGCCCGCAGGCCTGCTATGCCGGGGGGCCGGGGCGGTTCCGCTATCTGCTCTACAAGGACGTCAACCGCCACATGAAGCTGGGGCTGGGCGGATGAGCCAGACGATCATCATCGAAAAGCTGACCAAGGCGGCGTTTGCCCCCTTCGGGCAGGTGATCGAATGCGAGGGGGCCAACCACTACCCCATCAATAACGGGATGACCGAACGCTATCACGACCTCGCCAGCATCGAGCTGGGCGGGCAAGAAGCGCGCCCGATGATCTCGATCTTTCGGGGCAAGCCCTATGAACTGCCGCTGGCGCTGACCATGGTGGAGCGGCATCCGCTGGGCAGCCAGGCGTTCTATCCGCTGACCGATTTGCCGTTTCTCGTGACCGTGGCGCCCGACGATAACGGGGTGCCGGGAACGCCGCGCACCTTCATCACCGCGCCCGGCAAGGGGGTCAATATCGGCATGAATGTGTGGCATGGCGTGCTGACGCCGCTGCAGCGCGAATGCGATTTCCTCGTGGTCGATCGCGGCGGGGCCGGCAACAATCTTGAGGAGCACTTCTTCAGCACGCCGTTTACCGTACGAGCCGGTTGACGGTTTAACGACACATTCTGTCGCAACCATCCCGTATGATGGCTGTTCTGGATGTGTAGTTGAGAGGGTTCCGCGATGATCGCACGAATGATTGCCGTAGCCATCGCCCTGGCCGCTGTGCTGGTGGGGCCCGCCATGGCGGCTGATGACATCGTTTTCACCGGCGAAGTGACCTATCGCGAACGCATGGCGCTGCCCCCCGATGCGGAGCTGACGGTGACCCTCGTGACCCAGGCCGACCAGCGCAAGGTTGTGGGCGCCAGCGCCGTGATCAGCGCGCAGGGCGGCGTGCCGCTGCAATTTACCCTCAGGGTGCGCACCAATAGTGTCAACACCGACCGGCGCTATGGGCTTTTGGCGGAAATTTCCTCGCACGGGCAGGTGTGGTTCCGCAATCTTGAGATGGCCGAGGTCGATGCCGGGGCGCCCCAGCCCGTGCGCATTCTGGTGCAACGCACCAATGAGCCCCAGCCGATCATCGAGCCGGTGCTGCCGGTGGCAGCGCTCCTCGATACGCAATGGAGCGTGACCCGGATTGGCGAACAGGGACTGGTGGACAAATCGGCCATCAGCTTTGCCGTGGCGGCCGATGGGCGGGTGAGCGGGCGCGCCTGCAACAATTATTTCGCCGAAGCCCAGATCGGCGCCGCAGGCGCTGGAGTTCGGGCCGATTGCCGGCACCCGCATGGCGTGCGAGCCCGCGCTGATGAGCCAGGAAAACCTCTATTTCCAGGCGCTGGCCCAGGCCAAGGCCTATCAGATCACCGAGGACCAGTTGGCGCTGTCCGATGCCAATGGGGTGACGCTGCTGACGCTGGCCCGCGCGACGACGCCCTAGGCCTAGTCCTCGGCGGTGATGGTAGGCTGATAGGCGCTCATGGGCACTTCGGCGAAGGACGCCGCAAAGGTCAGGAAGCTCAGCGCCAGCACAAACAGCGTCGCAATGATGATCTGGTTGAGTTTGCGCACGGTCGGCATGGTCTGGCTCCTGCAAGCGGGTCGCACTCCCCTTCCCGGCCGCGCGCCAAACCCCAATTGGAGGGAAGGGCAAGGGCGGCTGACGGGCGTGGGGGGCCGACTCGGTTGCTTGTCTGGTGGACGCGAATTGATGGCTTCAGATGACCTAAATCGGGCAAGGACAGAACCCGCATTTGCTGCATGGCAGGGATGAAAGGCGAACCAATGGGCGTGGCCATGCGTTGGGCTAGCAACTTGAGGACAAAGCCACACCATGACCCAGTTTGAATCCGCTTTTGCGCAGCACGTGCCGCAATTGGCTATCTTTACCGATTTTGACGGCACGCTGGTGGAGCGCGCCGAAAACCCCGACGATGACATCGCCGTTCCCGATACCCTGACCCAGCAGCTCGAGCGCACCGCGCGCGAACTCGACCACGCCTTTGCCGTGCTGACCGGGCGCGAAATAGCCGATATCGACCGCTATCTGGCGCCGCTGCAACTGGCGGTTGCGGGCGGGCATGGCCGCCGCCGCGCCGATGGCGTGATGGAACGCGGCGATCCCAGTGCCTTGCTGGGCGCCGAAGAGATTATCCAGCAGCTGCAGCCGTTTGTCGACAACCATCCGGGGCTGAAACTGGAAAGCCGCGACGGCGCGGTGGAGCTGGATTTCAGCCGGGTGCCCGAGCTCGAAGATGCGGCGCAGATCCTGATGGAGGAGGCACTGCACAGCGTGCCCGACTTCAACCTGATCCCCGGCCCCATGATGATCGAAGCGCGGATGCGCGGCATTTCCAAGGGCGAGGCGCTGCGCGCCTTCATGCGCGAAACCCCGTTCCTGGGCCGCGCGCCCATCGTGATCGGGGATGACCCCAGCGACGAAGACGCCTTCATTGCCGCCCAGGAACTGGGTGGGGTGGGCATCAAGCTTGGCGAGGGGGAAACGGCGGCGCGGATGCGGATTGCCGATGTGGCCTCAGTGCTGGCGCTGCTCGAGGGGCTGGGCACCATCGTGGCGCGCGATCGCGAGAATCTGGCGCATTAGCGCCGGCGGCGTGAACCAACGATTGCAGAACCAAAAAGGGCGGCCCGAGGGCCGCCCTTTCAATTTGGCTTAAGCGCGACCGCGGGCGCGGTCAGCATTGGAGCGGCCATTTTCGCGGGCGCCCTGCTTCTGGGTCTTGCCCCAGCGCTGCTTGGTCTTGGCGGCACCGGGCGCACCAATCGGCTTGCCGGTTTCAACATCGCGACGCACGCGGTTGACCTGGCCTTCCGGGCGGGCGACGCGCGGGGTATCGCCGGGGTGATGATGAGGCTGGCTCTTGGCGCCAACTTCCTTGGCAAATTCAGCGAATGGACGGCGCTCGGCGGGCGAACGACGATCGACCGGGGCTTCCTTGGGGTTGCGCGCGGCGCGCGGACCCGGACGGCCGCCCGGCTTCTTGTAGGCGGAACGCGGCGCTTCGACGACGCCGGTATTGTTGGCAAGGCTCAGATCGCCCGACACCGGCAGGGTGCGGCGGATCAGGCGCTCGACATCGCGCAGCTTGCCGCGCTCGGTACCATCGCACAGGGTGATGGCAATGCCGGTGGCCCCGTTACGGCCGGTACGACCGATGCGGTGAACATAGTTCTCCGGATCGTCGGGCAGCTCATAATTGATCACGTGGGTGATGCCGGGCACGTCGATGCCGCGGGCGGCAATGTCGGTGGCAACCAGGATGCGCACGTCACCCGACGCAAAGCCCTTGAGCGCGCCCTGGCGGGCGTTCTGGGACTTGTTGCCGTGGATGGCGGCAGCCTTGTGGCCGTCGATCTCGAGGTTCTTGGCAACCCGGTCGGCACCATGCTTGGTGCGCGAGAAGATGATGACGCGATCCATCTTCTGGGTTTCGTCGCCCAGCAGCTCGTTGAGCACGCCGCGCTTGGCCTTGGAGCCCGACAGGATGACGCTCTGGTCGATCTTGATGACGGTGGAGCCGGCAACCGAAGCATCGACGCGCACCGGATCATTGAGCAGCGACTTGGCAAGATCGGCCACTTCGGGTGCCATGGTGGCGGAGAACATCATGGTGTGACGGCGCAGGCCGATCGACTTGGCGACCTGGCGCACGGGGGCGATAAAGCCCATGTCGAGCATCCGGTCGGCTTCGTCGAGCACCAGCCAACGGGTTTCGTTGAGCTTGATCTTGTTGTCGTCCATCAGATCCTTGAGGCGACCGGGGGTGGCCACAACGATATCGACGCCGCGCTCGAGGCGCTTGACCTGATGGTAGCGCGACACGCCGCCGAGCAGCAGCACGGTATCGAGGCGCATCTTGGAGCCGGCGAACTTGCGCAGGTTTTCGTCGATCTGCACGGCCAGCTCGCGGGTCGGCACGAGGATCAGGGCGCGGGTGGTGAGCGGACGCGGGCGACCGTTGAGGGTCAGAAGGCCGGCCAGGATCGGCAGGCCGAACGCTGCGGTCTTGCCCGAACCGGTCTGGGCGATGCCCATGACGTCCTTGCCTTCAAGCAGCTTGGGAATGGCCAGAGCCTGGATTTTGGTTGGCTCGACATAACCCGCAGCGGTCAGGCTGTCGGTGAGGATTTCGGGCAAACCAAGAGAAATAAAGTCGTTCAAAGAACAGTTCTTTCTGCGCCGGATGGCGCTGCATGGCGCGCAGACACAACAGCGCGCGTGTCGCCAGACGCAATGCGGCCGGCGGGTCAACAGGTGCAATCGGGCGATAAAAGGGAGGATATCGCGCGGGTGCTGGCTTCGAACCCGGACAGAAGTGTTTCCGGGCTGACTTCGCCGCTCACCGCAAGGATAAGAAGAGAAGTCCGTCGCAAATTTATGATGCCAGATCTCAGTCTGGCCGCGACGATGTGGCCTATTTGGGGTATTCGGCGCGAAATAGCAAGACAAATGCACACGGGGCTGGCGCACGGGTGCCATGCGGCTGCGCAATCAATGACGCGGCGCCCCAAATCGGCTATGTCCGCAGCCAACTCAGGATGACCCCATGCTCGCTCGCTGCCTTGCCATAATTTTTTTCGTCCTCGCCGGCCCGAGCATTGCCGCGGAATGGCATTATACCGATGGCGCCGGCAAGCAGGTGACGCTGGCCGAGCCACCGCAGCGCATCATTGCCCACAGCACGGTGGCGGCAGCGCTGATCCCGCTGGGGATCATTCCGGTGGGGATTTTCCGCGATGGGCCGCCCTCGCTCGACCGCTCGCTCGAGGGCATCGATATCGGCAATATCCCGATCGTGTCGCATGGCTGGTTCGAGATCGATGCCGAGGCGATCCTGGCGCTCGACCCCGATATCATCATCACCGAATATTCCACCATCGAGCGCACCTATGATGGCGGCACCCATGAAGGGGCCGCGATAACGGCGCGGCTGGAAAGCATTGCCCCGATCATCGGGATTGCGCGCGGGCCTTCGATCGAGGCGATTATCGAGACCTATTACGCGTTCGCGGAGACCCTGGGGGCCGATATCGAGACCCCGGCCCTGCTGGCGGACCGCGCGGCGTTTGATGCGGCGGTGGCCAATTTCAAGCGCGCGGTGGCGGCCAAGCCGGGGCTGACGGTGATGGCGGTATCCCCGTTCAATACGGGGCTCTCGATTGCCTCGCCGCCCTATTTCGGCGAGCTCAGCGATTTCGTGGGCTGGGGGCTCAAGATGATCACCCCCAAGGTAGCGCCGGGCACCAGCTATGAAACGCTGAGCTGGGAGCTGGCCGATACCTACAAGCCGGACGTGCTGCTGCTCGATGATCGCTGGGAAAATTCAAGCTATGAGATCATCACCAACCACCCGCTGGCCAAGCGCCTGCCGGCGGTGGTGGCCAACCAGCTGGGCGACTGGCCGGCCGACTGGATCCGCAGCTATCGCGTCTATGCGCAGGAGCTGGACCAGCTTAGCGCGCTGATCGCGCGCAGCCATGTGGTGGCGGGCAACTAGATCCCGCCATACCAGTCATATCCATTGTCTTCCCAATAGCCGCCCTTGCCCTTGCCGAAGGGTGAGAGGTCGTCGACCAGCTCGATGGTGTGCACGTATTTGGGCTGCTTGTAGCCCAGCGCCCGCTCGATGCGCAGGCGTATCGGCGCGCCATTGGCGACGGGCAACACCTGATCGTTCAGCCCATAGCTGAGGATGGTCTGGGGGTGATAGGCATCCACGATATCCGAGCTCTCATAGTAGAGGATGTCGCCGGTCAGGGTGCGCTGGATATTGTCGTAGCAGTGATAGACGCAGAACCGCGCCTGGGGCTTGATCCCGGCCATGTCGAGCACCGGGCCAAGCTGGGTGCCGGTCCATTTGGCGATACAGCTCCAGCCCTCGACGCAGTCATGGCGGGTGATCTGGCTGCGCGCCGGCATGTTGCGCAGCTCATCGAGGGAAAACTCGAGCTCGCGCTCGACCAGGCCCGTGATCTTGAGCTTGTAATCGGCAAAATCGCGCATGCGCAGGAACATGTATTCCGGCGTCGAGGGCTCGGTGGAGCCATTGGGCTTCATGCCCTGGCGGATTTCGCTGGCTGAATATTCGCGCGCCAGGGTCTGCTCGCCGATGAGCAGGCGCTGGGCCTTGTAGGTGAGCACATTGGCCTGCTCGAGCACGCCGCGCACCGGGTTGCCGCGCTGGCCGAGGAAATCGAACTGGTCGCAGCCGGACAGGATCAGCCCGGAGCCGAGCACGGCACCGGCGCCCAGGAATTGCCGACGGTTGAGCAGCAGCCGGCTCATGGCTTGTCTCCCTCATTGCGGGGCGTGCCCGGCGCGGTGCGATACCAGCCGGTGATCATGGAGCGCAGTTCGTTGATCGGACCGGCGGCCAGCACCATCGCCACATGGACGATGAAGAACAGCACCAGCAGGCTCATTACCCCGAAATGGATGGTACGCGCGGTCTGGCGGCCGCCGAACAGGTCGAGCAGGAACGGCCAGGCCGCATCGATGCCCGGGCTCATGGTGAGGCCGGTGAGGATGATCAGCGGGAAGAGCACGAAGAACACCACGAAATAGCTCAGCTTTTGCAGCGGGCCATAATGGCGGCCATGATGCAGGCGGAAGCGCGCATGATCGGCGATGTCGGCAGGCAAGGCGGCCAGATCGCGCCCGGTGGGCACGATATTGCGGCGCAGATGGCCGGAGATGAAATTGGTCAGGAACCATACCAGCAGCGTTGCGACCAGCACCCAGCCAAAGAAGAAGTGCACCACCCGGCCGGTCGCCAGATCGCGATAGGAGGGGATGGTGAGCCCGGCAGGAAAGGCCGTGTAGCTGGGGCGCTCGGCCGTACCGCTAAGGCCCAGCACGCCGGTGGTGTCATAAGCCTTGCCGAAGACCGTGGTGCGGCCGCGCGGCCCGGCGGGGGTATCGATGGCATCGATGCTGAGCACCGCATTGTCGAACTCGAAGCCCGATTGCTGGCCGATATAGAGCGCGGGATGGGCATTGAAGATCTGCAGACCGCTGAGCAGCAGGAAAAACAGGCAGATCACCCACACCCAATGGGTGATGCGGGTCCAGATGGGCTGGCGATACACCAGCGGCCCCTTGGTCGCTGGCGGGTCAAGCTGGACCCGGTCCTGTGAAATCACCGTCATCATGCCACTCCGCTGCCTCCACTCGATCAGATATGGCGAACAATGGCTACAGGTTTTCCATCAAGACCTGGTGTTGCGCGGCTAGTCCTGGCGGGCCGCCCAGTTGACGCCGCGGCGCAGGATCGTCGCCATTTCCAGGTTCTCGAACTCCTTGGCCTGATGGCCCAGCGTCGAATGGAAAACCCGCCCCTTGCCGTGCTGGCGCTTCCACACCACCGGCATCTTGACCCCCTCGATCCAGGGCGCATGTTCGCCCGAGAAGGTGGTGGTGGCCAGCACCTTGTTGGAGGGGTCCACGTGCATGTAATATTGCTCGGAGGTGTAGGGGAAGGACTTGATCCCCGCCATGATCGGGTCCATCGGATCGGCCACGTCGACGGTATAGTCGATGATGTTGCCCGGATGGGCCACCCACTGCCCGCCCACCATGAACTGATAGTCGACGCTATCGCGGAAGGCATCGCTCATGCCGCCGTGATGGCCGGCCAGCCCCACGCCGCCTTCGACGGCCTTGGTGAGGTTTTCAACCTCGTCCTTCTCGATCTTGCTCATGGTGAAGATCGGGATGATCAGCGACAGGTCGCGGATCGAGGGATCGGCAAAGGCGCTGGTTTCGGTGGCCATGCGCACCGAAAATCCATCCTCGTGCAGCCAGCGGCGATAGATGGCCGCGCATTCCTCGGGATCGTGCCCAGACCAGCCGCCATAAACGATAAGTGCGCTTTTCATCTTGGTGTACCCCGCAAATCAACGGCGCGGAGATTACCTGACTGACCGGGTATTGGAACCCCATCAAGCCCACAACGCCTCCAGCCGTGCCCGGAGCAGGGGCAATCGCCCCCGTGCGGTGCGGCTTTCCAGTGTCACAAAAGCCTGATTAACTCGGCTCTACGCCGTGGCTGGAATGGACGCGTCCATGAGGGAGTGCCGCAGGGTAAAGCGTCAAGACGCCCGGAGTTCTGAACTGCCGTCAAGCAACAAAGGATACAGGGATGAAAAGACTACTCCTCGGCGCGACAGCGCTTACCTTCTTCGCCGGTCTGTCCGGTGCCGCTTACGCAGACTTCACGCTCAACATCCTGCATATCAACGACTTCCACGCGCGCTTCGACCCGATCACGGGCAGCGATTCCAACTGCGATGCGGAGACCGATGCCAAAGGGGAATGCTTCGGCGGCATTGCCCGGCTCAAGACCATCATCGATACCACCCGCGCCGACCATGAGGCCAAGAACGCCCCGACGCTGCTGCTGTCGGCGGGCGACAATTTCCAGGGCTCGCTCTACTACACCACCTACAAATCCAAGGTGGTCTCGGACTTCTTCAACCAGATGGGCTTTGACGTGGTGGCCACCGGCAACCACGAATTCGACGATGGCCCCGAAGAATTCATGAAGTTCATCGACGCCGCCGAATTTCCGATCATCGGCGGCAATTTCGACGTGACGCGCGATCCTAACCTCGCCGGCAAGATCAAGGGCTCGATCGTTGTCGAGGTGGGGGGCGAAAAAATCGGCATTATCGGGGCGACCACCGAGGACACCCCCGAAATTGCCAGCCCGGGCGATTTTGTCGAATTCACCGACGTGATCCAATATGTGCGGGGAGCTTCCGAGGCGCTCGATGCAGCCGGGGTGAACAAGATCATCCTGCTCAGCCATATCGGCTATACGGTGGACATGCAGGTGGCCGCAGCGCTGCCGCTGGTCGATGTGATCGTGGGCGGGCACAGCCACACGCTGCTATCGAACACCGCCGAGGGGGCGGCCGGCCCCTACCCCACCATGGTCGCCAACCCCGATGGGGTGGAAGTGCCGGTGGTGCAGGCCAATCAATATGGCAAGTATCTGGGTGATATCGCCATCACCTGGGACGACAATGGCGTGGTGACCAAGGCCGAGGGCGAGCCCTTCCTGATCGATGCCTCGGTCAAGGCCGATGACGCGTTCAAGGGCCAGCTGGCAGAGCTGCTGGGGCCGATCGAGGAAATGACCAGCAAGGTCATCGGCACGACCACCGACAAGCTCGAAGGCGCCCGCGAAGTGTGCCGGGTGCAGGAATGCTCGATGGGCAACTTGCTGGCCGATGCCATTCTCGACCGCACCGCTGCCCAGGGGGCAACCATTGCCTTCCAGAACAGCGGCGGCATCCGGGCCTCGATCGACCCCGGTGAAATCACCGTCGGGGAAGTGCTGACGGTGCTGCCCTTTTCGAACACGCTGGCCACCGTGCAGATCAACGGCGCCGAGGTGATCGAAGCGCTCGAGAACGCGGTCAGCGACGTCGAAAATACCGCCGGCCGGTTCTCGCAGGTGGCGGGGCTCAAATACAGCTTCGACCTGACACAGCCGGTGGGCAGCCGCATCAGCGACGTGCTGGTCAAGGGCGAAGGCGACAGCTGGGTGCCGATCGACGAGGAGGCCACCTACACCATCGTCACCAATAACTATGTGCGCGGCGGCGGCGACGGTTTCGGCATCTTTGCCGAAGGCGACAACCCCTACGATTTCGGCCCGCCGCTGGAAGAAGTGGTGGCGGATTACATCGCCAAGCAGGGCGGCACCTACACCCCCTATACGGATGGGCGCATCAGCCAGATCAAATAGGGTTTTGCGGACACCCGGACATGCGAAAGGGGCGCTGCGGCGCCCCTTTCCGTAAACAAATCGGCTGCTTGATCAGGCGCGGCGGGATACGGCACCCCAGATCACCAACAGGATCACCGCACCAACAATGGCGCCGATAAAGCCAGCGCCCTCGCCAGCCTGGTACCAGCCGATGGCCTGACCCAGCCAGCTGGCAACCACGGCACCGACAATGCCGAGGATGGTGGTGAGAATGAAACCGCTCGGGCCGCGGTCGCCCGGAACGATGAACCGAGCAATCAACCCCGCGACGAAACCGATGATGATAGTCCAGATAATTCCCATTTGACGCTCCTGATGTCGAGATTTACTCAATTCACGAGCGCGCGATCAGTTGCATCCTGCTGAAAGAATTGTCTAAAAAACGTCAGGCACGGCGCGCCAACTGGTTCCAGGCCAGCAATACTATCACCGCGCCGACGATGGCCCCGATAAAATTGGCGCCATCATCTGGCCCGTACCAGCCGATGGCCTGGCCCAGCCAGGTGGCAATCAGCGAGCCGGCAATGCCCAGCACGCTGGTGAGAATGAAGCCGCTGGGCTTGTTGCGCCCCGGCGTGATCCATTTGGCGATGAGACCGGCGAAGAAGCCGACGATGATGGCCCAGATGATACCCATGGTTGACGCTCTCCCCAAATGTGCTGGGGGATAGATTGGTGGGCGCGGAGCGGGATGCAAGGGGATGGGGGTGCGGCGGCGTTTAGGGGCGGAGGAACCCCGCCTGGCCTCCCCCTGAAAAGGGGGAGGGACGGCTTCGGGGGTTTGGGGACATCGGGGGCCTGGCTGGGAGGACGGACGCTGACATGGGCAGGCTCTCGCCCGCGCGCCGGAGTGTTCCTCCTCCTTTTCGGGGGGGGGGGGGATTAGGTGGGGGTACCCAAGCATGCACCTCAACAGAGGTCCCCGCTTGCGCGGGGATGACACCGTGGGGGTGAGGGCATTCGGTGTGAGGAAGGCGGGTGCGTGAGGGTCATAACGTCGCCCCGCGGAGCGGTCACGCTGCACGAAGCCTGCCCTGCACCACCCCACGATGTCATTCCCGCGAAAGCGGGAACCTCGGTTTTCCTTGCTGCCCGAGACCTAACAGAGGTCCCCGCTTGCGCGGGGATGACACGGTGGGGGTGAGGAGCTTTGGGGGTGGCTGTTCAAGGCCTGCGGCCGCGGTGGCAGGGCCGTTCCTGGCCGCACCATCGCTTGTCCCAATACCTTTCCCAACCACCGGGTCGTCCCCGCGAAAGCGGGGATCTCGGTTTTGCAATATATGTGGCTCTCCAGACCCCCACCTGATCTCCCCCTGCTAGGGGGAGGGACGTCGTGGTGGGATGGGAAGCAAAATTATGGTCTTGCTTGTGTTCTTGCCGAGCCGATCGGGAGCCCCGATGGGCTCCTCCCCCTGACAGGGGGAGGTTAGGTGGGGGTACCCAAGCACGCACCTCAAACAGAGGTCTCCGCTTGCGCGGGGATGACCCCGTGGGGATGAGGGCGTTCGGCGTGGGGAAGGCGGGTGCATGAGGGCCATTACGTCGCCCCGCGAGCCATGTGCCGGAGCGTTCACAATGCGCGAAGCTCGCCTTGCACCACCCACGGGGTCATTCCCGCGCAAGCGGGAACCTTGGTTTTGCTTGCTGAACCAGACCTAACAGAGGTCCCCGCTTTCGCGGGGATGACCCTATGGGGGTGAGGGAGTTTCGGGGGTGGCGGGTCAAGGCCTGCGGCCGCAGTGGCAGGTCCGTTCCTAGCGCACCATCGCTTGTCCCAAGACCTTCCCCAACCACCGGGTCGTCCCCGCGAAAGCGGGAATCTCGGTTTTGCAATATATGTGGCTCTCCAGACCCCCACCTAACCTCCCCCTGCTAGGGGGAGGGACGGCTTCGGGGTTTTGGGGAGATCGGGTTCTGCGGAAGGGCGGGCGATGGCATGGGCACGCTCTCGCCCGCGCGCCGGACTGTTCCTCCCCCTTTTCAGGGGGAGGTTAGGTGGGGTCCCCAAGCACCCGCCTCAAACAGAGGTCCCCGCTTGCGCGGGGATGACACGGTGGGGGTGGGGGCATTCGGCGTGAGAAGACCGGGGCACGAGGGCCATAACGTCGCCCCGCTGAGCGGTCACGCTGCACGAAGCCTGCCTTACAACACCCACGGGCTCATTCCCGCGAAAGCGGGAACCTCGGTTTTCCTTGCTGCCCAGACCTAACAGAGGTCCCCGCTTTCGCGGGGATGACCCTGTGGGGGTGAAGCCCTCTCCCTCGCCCTTCGCCCTCGCCCTTTGCCCCCTGCCCTCACACCTTGTGTTCGGTGCGGTCGCGTTCGGTGAGGGTGCCGAGGTCCAGGACTTTCTGGATGTTGGTGGCGTGGCGGAAGGAGGGTTCGAGGTTGTGGCCGGCGCGGAAGGCTTCGACGAACCGCATGTAGTTGGTGGGCACCGGCGTCCACCGGCACTTCGGTCCAGGTGCCGGTTTCGATATCGGGGCCGAGGCAGGTCATGAGCTTGGACCAGTCGTGGCGATGCTGCACCTCGAGCGAGCCGAGTTCGCCATAGATGCGCAGGCGCAGCTCGTTGAAATGGCCGGTGGCCCAGCGGGTGGCGTGGATGACCCCGAGGGCGCCGTTTTCGAGCTGGGCGGTCATGGCAAAGCTGTCATTGGCATCGAGGTGATATTCCCCGATCGTGTTGTCGGCGGCCTTTTCGAAGGTTTCGAGGCGGCAGAACACCCGCGAAAAATCGCTGCCGGCGCCATAGGCGGCGAAATCGAGGATGTGCACGCCGATATCGCCCAGCACGCCATTGGAGCCGTGCTTCTTGCTGCAGGCGCCACAGCCACTGGCTTTCGGTGCGCCAATCGCCCCAGGCCTTGGAGACCAGCCAGCTCTGCAGATAGCTCGCCTCGAAATGCTTGACCTTGCCCAGCTGCCCCGACTGCACGATCTCGCGGGCCTTTTGCAGCTGCGCGACGTTGCGATAGGTGAGATTGACCATGTTGATGAGGCCACGTTTTTCGGCCGTCCTCGGTCATTTCGAGGGCCTTGGCGTGGTCGGTGGCGAGGGGCTTTTCGCAGAACACATGCTTGTCGGCGCGCAGGGCGGCCAGCGTTGTGGGGTGGTGGATGGAATCGGGGGTGACATTGGCCACCGCATCGAACTCGCCCCAGGCGAGCGCGGCATCGAGCGAGCCAAAACCGCGCTCGATATTGTGCGCCTTGTTGAAGGCCTCGACGCGGGCGGGATCGACATCGACGCCCCCCACCAGCGTCACCCCCTTCATGGCCGCAAAGTGCTTTGCATGCTGATTGGCCATGCCACCGGTACCCAGAATGAGCAGCCGCATTGTCTTAATTCCCTGGGCGGCGCGCCGGCCGCTGTGTTTCAGTTCTCTCGGTGTGGTCCCAAAAAGGGGTTCATCGTGAGATGTTCATTTGTTCCGCCATCTCGGGATGGGCCCCGGCTCAAGGCCGGGGTGACACCGAGGGTGGGGCGAGATGGGGCCCCCGCTACAGCCGAGGGCCCTTTATTCTAGCGGAAGCCCGCCTCGCGACCGTGGTGGAGCTTGGGGCCGCGCTCCTCGATCTTTTCGATGGCGTCTTCGACCGCCGTGTTGGGCGCCTCGAGCAGCTCGGGGTATTTGTGGGCATTGTAGGCCCAGTTCACCGCATTGCGCAGCACCAGCCCGACCGTCTCGTCGTGATAGGTGGGATAGGTTTCGTGGCCGGGGCGGAAGTAGAAGATGTTGCCGGCGCCGCGCCGATAGGTGAGGCCCGAACGGAACACTTCGCCGCCCTGGAACCAGCTGACGAACACGGTTTCGAGCGGCTCGGGGACGCTGAACGGCTCGCCATACATCTCTTCCATTTCGAGCTCGAAATAGGCCGGCAGGCCCTTGGCGATCGGATGGCCGGGAGTGGTAACCCAGACCCGCTCGCGCTCGCCGGCCTCGCGCCAGTGCAAGGCGCAGGGGGCGCCCATCAGGCGTTTGAAGATCTTGGAGAAGTGGGCCGAGTGCAGCAGGATGATGCCCATGCCCTCCCAGACGCGCTGGGCGATGCGCTCGACAACTTCGTCGGAGACATCGCCATGGGCGGCATGGCCCCACCAGATCAGCACGTCGGTTTCGGCCAGCGCCTCGACGGTGCAGCCATGCTCGGGCTGCTGCAAGGTGGTGGTCTTGGTCACGATATTGCTGTCGCTGGCAAGGAGCCTGGCAATCTGGTTGTGCATGCCGTCGGGATAGTTGTCGGCGACGATCCTGTTCTTTTGCTCGTGAACGTTCTCGCCCCACACCAGGGTACGGATCGGCATCAATAGTCTCCTGAAATTCGACTGTTCAAAAAATTTACCCGCCGGCGGCACGAGGTGACCGCCGGCCCGCAGCCTGCGCAAGGGGTAAGGCAGCGCTGTGGCAGATCATCGATAGGTTGGCTTGCCATTGGCATCGAAGCGATGAATCTTGTCTTCCATCGGCGACAGGTGGACGACATCGCCGCTCTTGTAGGACGCGGCTTCGTCGAGGCGCACCACCACCGGCTCCTCGGTGCCCATCTCCAGATAGACATAGCTGTCGGCGCCCAGGTTTTCAGTGTGGATCACCGTGCCGGTCCAGATGCCGGCATTGGGGGTGATCATCAGGTGCTCGCCGCGAATGCCCACGGTGTGGGCGCCAAACGGCTCGGCCCGGGCGCCGGAGATGAAATTCATCTTGGGCGAGCCGATAAAGCCGGCGACGAACATCGAATTGGGGCTGTCATAGAGCTCCATCGGCGTGCCGACCTGCTCGATCAGCCCGTCGCGCAGCACGCAGATGCGGTCGGCGAGCGTCATGGCCTCGACCTGGTCATGGGTGACGTAGATCATGGTGACCTGGTCCATGCCCTCGTGCAGCTTGGCGATCTCGATGCGGGTGGCGACGCGCAGCGCCGCATCCAGATTGGACAGCGGCTCGTCGAACAGGAACACTTTTGGATCGCGGGTGATGGCGCGGCCAATGGCGACGCGCTGGCGCTGGCCACCCGAAAGCTGCTTGGGCAGGCGATCGAGATATTGCCGGATCTGCAGCAGGTCGGCGGCTTTTTCGACGCGCTCGCGGATTTCGGCCTTGTCGTGGCCCTTTTCGAGGGTCAGGCCGAAAGCCATGTTCTCGTAGACCGTCATGTGCGGATAGAGCGCATAGGACTGGAACACCATGGCAATGCCGCGCTTGGAGGGGGCGAGCGCATTGACCACCTTGCCGTCGAACAGCAGGTCGCCGGAGGTGATGTCCTCGAGGCCCGAGATCAGGCGCAGCAGGGTGGACTTGCCGCAGCCGGAGGGGCCGACAAAGACCATGAACTCGCCCTTGCGGATCTCCAGGTTCACGCCCTTGATCACGTCCACCATGCCGAACGACTTGCGGATATTGCGCAGCTCAATACTGGCCATTGGCGTTCTCCTTAACCCTTGACGCCGCCGGCGGTGAGACCGGACACGATTTTACGCTGGAAGATCAGCACCAGGACCACCAGCGGCACGGTGACGATGACCGAGGCGGCCATGATGGCGCCCCAGGGAATTTCAAACTGCGAGCCGCCCGAGAGCAGCGCGATGGCCACCGGCACGGTGCGGGTGGTGTTGGACGAGGTGAAGGTCAGCGCGAACAGGAACTCGTTCCAGGCGCCGATGAAGGCGAGCAGCCCCGTGGTGACCAGCGCCGGCCACATCAGCGGCATGAACACGCGGGTGATGATGACCCATGGGGTGGCGCCATCGACAATGGCTGCTTCCTCGATCTCGACCGGCAGCTCGCGCATGAAGGTGGTGAGCACCCACACGGTGAAGGGCAGCGTGAAGATGGTGTAGGAAAAGATCAGCGCCCAGGGCGTGTTGTAGATGCCGAGGAAGCGGATAACCTCGAAGAGCCCCGCCAGCACGGCAATCTGCGGGAACATCGAGACCGCCAGGATGGTCATGAGCAGCAGGCCGCGCCCGCGAAACCGCACGCGGCTCAGGGCGAACGCGGCGGTGATGGCCATGAACAGCGCCAGCGCCACCGTGAAAGTCGCCACGAAGATCGAGTTGAGCAGATTGCGCGGGAAACTGCCAACATTGAGCACGTTCTGGTAGTTGTCGAGGCTGAACGAGGTCGGCCAGTAATTGATGCGGAACAGGTCCGTGCCCGATTTGAAGCTCGTCAGCACGGCGTAGTAGAAGGGAAATACCGACACTACCAGGATCACCAGCACCAGCAGGTAGAACAGCACCCGCTTGGTGAGGGTCCACAGGTCAAAGGTCGCGCCCATCAGCGGTCTCCCCCTTCGAAATTGACCTTGCCGAGCCAGATATAGAGCACGGTGAAGACGGCGATGATCAGGAACAGCAGCGTCGACTGCGCCGAGCCGAGCGCAAAATTATCGAACTCGAACAGGTTTTCGCGCGCGATCACCGACATGGTCTTGGTGGCCGCGCTATTGGGCGTGAGCACATAGATCAGATCGAAAATGCGCAGGGCATCGAGGATGCGGAAGATGATCGCCACCATCAGCGCCGGGCGCACCAGCGGCAGGGTGATCCGGAAGAATTGCTTGACCGGATGCACGCCATCGATATCGGCAGCCTCGTAGATATCCCGGGGGATCATCTGCAGGCCCGCCAGGATCAGCAGGGCCATGAACGGGGTGGTTTTCCAGATATCGACGATCAACACCGCCGTCATGGCGGTATCGGGGGAAGCGGCCCATGCCACCTTGTGGCTGAGCAGGCCCAGCTTCATGCCCAGATCGTTGATGATGCCGAACTGGTCGTTGAACATCCAGCCCCACATGCGGGCGGAGACGATGGTGGGGATGGCCCAGGGAATAAGGATGGCGGCGCGCACCAGCCCGCGCCCGCGGAATTCGGCGTTGAGCACGAGGGCAACCACCATGCCCAGCACCGCTTCGATCGAGACCGACACCAGGGCAAACCGCACGGTGTTCCACACCGCGTTCCACCAGGCCGGATCGACCAGCAGGCCCCGATAGATGGTGCGGCCGCTGGCGAGCGTGCGGACGTTGAAATAATTGTCGAAGCCGACCCATTCGGCGTTGCCCAGATCGTTCAGCGAGGCATTGGTGAAGGAAAAATAGATGGAGCGCAGAAGCGGCCAGCCCGCGACCACGGCCAGCGCGATCATCATGGGCAACAAGAACCAGCGCGCCGCGCGCACGCGCTGCTTCATCAGTTCGCTTCGCCTGACCGGCACGGCCAATCCCGCCGCAGGCAATATCGCTTCCGTCGCCATCATCCCCTCCCGCCTCAAGAAAACGCTGGGTGCGGCGCCGTGGCGCCACACCCTTCGTGGAGGATTACTTGTCGAGCAGGTCGGTCAGCTCGAGCTCGATGACCTCGAGATTTTCTGCAGCGGTGCCGTTGCCGGACAGGGTGTTGTGCACACCGTTGTAGAAGATGGAGGAGGCTTCGGCGTACTTGGCGCCGGTGGGCGCAACCGGGCGCGGCACGGCGTTCTGGAAGACTTCCTTCCACAGCGGCACGATGGGTGCAGCTGCAGCGACGTCCGGATCGTCATAGGTGACCATGCGCGTCGGCAGATTGCCCACTTCGATGGCGCGGGCCTTCTGTTCGTCGGCGGAAGAGAGGAACTTCACCAGCTCGATGGCCGCTTCCTGGTTCTTGGAATAGTTGGAAACGCCCAGGTTCCAGCCGCCCAGGGTTGCCGCAGAGCGCGCGCCCTCGGCATCGCCCATCGGCAGCTTGGTGGCGCCGAACTTGCCGGCAATTGCCGAGTCGGCGCTATTGCCCAGCTGGTAGGCATAGGGCCAGTTGCGCATGAACACGGCATTGCCGAGCTGCCAGACGCCGCGAGATTTCTTCTTCGGTGTAGGCGAGCACGCCCTGGGGCGCGATGGTGCCGACCCAGCCAGCTGCCTGGTCGAGAATGGCCGCCGCCTTTTCGTTGTTGATCGAAATGGTGCCGTCGGCCTCGATGATCTGGCCGCCGCCATTGGACATCACCCATTCAAGGGCATTACAGGTCAGCCCTTCATAGGAATTGCCCTGGAACACGAAGCCCCACATGTCGGCATTGCCGGCCGCGCGCTCGCCATCCATGATTTCCTTGGCGGTCTGCTCGAGTTCGGTCCAGGTGGTGGGGACCGTCTTGCCGTACTTGTCGAGCAGGTCCTGGCGATAATAGAGCGCCGGGGCATCGGTGAAGGAGGGCAGCGCCACCAGCTTGCCGTTCACGGTCTGGCTTTCCACGATGGCGGGGAAATAGTCGCCGATGATGTCCTTGGTGGCTTCGGTGAGGTCAACAAAATGATCGGCCAGCTGCGGGGCCCAGATGACGTCGGTGGTGTAGACGTCGACATCGGAATTGCCGGCGGCGAGCCACAGGCGGTATTGCGCGAACTGGTCGGTGGTGGACGAGGGCATCGGCACAATGGTGACCGTGTGCTCCGATTGCGCTTCGAAGCGGTCGATCTGTGACTGCAGGAAAGTGAGGCCCGTGCCGGTATCGCCGAGCACGATGGTGAGTTCGGCGGCCTGCGCCGCCCCCGCCACCAGCGTGACGCTGGTGAGCAATCCGACGAGTAACTTGCTGATTTTCATTAGTTTTCCTCCCGAATGAACGATGTGCGGAGGTGTGCTGATGGACGGCGGCCGTGCACGGACGCATGGCAGCCTCAGCTCCTCCCCAGAAAAGCCGCTGCGGCCCTGGCGGCATCCTCCTGCCACCCCTCCAAAGCGCTTTGAGCAAAGGGAACCAGAGCGCCACAAACCTGTCAAGCGGCTGGCGCGGAGAAAGTAAACTATTTCTGCGCGCCTTCGGAATAAATCGATAAATATCAGTAACTTGAATGGAAAGCATGCGTCAGGGACGTTAACCAGCGTCCAAGGGTGGTGAGGTGCGCACCTCATGAAATGCTGCGCCAAAAGACCACTTGTGCAAAAATTTGAAATCGCTTTGAATAAATGCAGGAGGAGCAAAGCGGGATAGAGCTGTTCGAGCTGTCCCGCTTGCCCTAAACGCAGCTGATGATGCCGGGCGACTCCATTGCATGGGCGCGCCGCCATGGCAGCGGCGGGCGGAAGGGCCATTGGACCACGATGAGACTCAAGGACCTGGCCGGGCATCTCGGCCTGTCGCAAACCACTGTCAGCCGCGCGCTCAATGGCTATCCCGAAGTCAATGAGGCGACCCGCCAGCGCGTGGCGGAAGCGGCGGCCCGGCTGGGCTATCGGCCCAATGCGAGCGCCTTGCGACTGGCCACCGGGCGCTCGGGCGCCATCGGGCTGGTGCTGCGCGGGGCGCACGAAATGGGCCCGCACATGAGCGAGTTCCTTGCCGGGGTGGGCAGCCGGCTGGTCGAGGACGAGGTGGATATCCTCGTGACGACCGTGGAAACCTACCAGGACGAGATCGCCGCCTATCGGCGCATTGCCGCGAGCCAGAAGGTGGATGCGGTGATCCTGCATTCGCCCACCCTGCATGACGAGCGCGCGCAGTTGCTGATGGATCTGGCCATTCCCTTCGTGCTGCATGGCCGCACCCAGATCGACCAGCCGGTGGCGTGGCTCGATATCGACAATACCGGGGCGGTGGAACGCGCCACCTCGCACCTGCTCGACCTGGGGCACCGGCGCATTGCGCTGCTCAACGGCATCAAGGGGCGCACCTTTGCCGAGCATCGCGAGATCGGGTATCTGGCGGCGCTGTCGGCGCGCGGCGTGGCGTTCGATCCCGCCCTGATGGCGCATGCCCCGTTTACCGATGAAGCAGCGTTCCGGCTGGCCCAGGCCATGCTCGAGCTGCGCCCGCGCCCCACGGCGTTTCTGGCCGGTTCGATGATGACGGCGCTGGGGGTGTTCCGGGCGATTCGCCAGGCCGGGCTGGTGCTGGGGCAGGATGTGTCGATCATCGCCCATGACGACGTGTTCCCCTATCTCAACGCCGACAACATGTACCCCTCGATGTCGACGACGCGCTCGTCGATCCGGCAGGCGGGCACGCGCATCGCCGAACTGATCAGCCAACTGCTGGCCGGCAAGCCCGCTGCCGAAATCCACGAGCTGTGGCCGGTCGAGCTGGTGCTGCGCGAAAGCTCCGGACCAGCGCTGCGGCCCGGCGATCAGCACAATTTGATCGCCTGAAAGCCTGCCTTTGCCCACCGCCGCAGTCTCGCCAGCAGCGCCCCCGGGATGCTAAGGAACGAGCATCATGGAAAATCCCTTTGTCACGACCGATTGGCTGGCCGCGCATCTGAACGATCCCAATGTGGTCGTGCTCGATGGCAGCTGGCACATGCCCAATGCCGCCCGCAACGCCCAGGCCGAATATCTGGCGGGGCATATTCCGGGCGCCGTGTTTTTTGATATCGACGGCATCGCCGATACCGCCAGCCCCCTGCCCCATATGCTGCCGACGCCTGCCGAGTTCGCCCATCTGGTGGGCGCGCTGGGGATCGCCGACGACATGACCATCGTCATCTATGATGAGCTGGGCCTGTTCAGCGCCCCGCGGGTGTGGTGGACGTTCAAGACCATGGGCGCGCGCGATGTGCGGATGCTGGCGGGGGGCGGTCCGAAATGGCGCGCCGAGCGCCGGCCCAGCGAAGCGGGCGTCGTCAGCCGCAGCGCGCGGGTGTTCCGCCCCGATTTCGCGGCGCATCGGGTGGTCGATTTTGACACTGTGGTGGCCCGCAGCCGGGACGGCGAGGCCCAGATCGCCGACGCCCGCCCGGCGCCGCGTTTTCACGCCGAGGCGCCCGAGCCCCGCCCCGGATTGCGCAGCGGCCACATCCCCAACAGCCAGAGCGTGCCGGCGAGCCTGCTCACGGCCAATGGCCAGATGCGCACGCCGGAGGATTTGGCGACGCTGTTTGGCGAGCGCGGCGTGGCGCTCGACCGGCCAATCATCACCTCATGCGGCTCGGGCGTCACCGCGGCGGCACTGGCGCTGGCGCTGGAACTGGCGGGGGCGAGGGATGTGGCGGTCTATGACGGGTCCTGGGCCGAGTATGGCGGCCGCGCCGATGCCGAGGTGGAGACGTAGGGGGGGCTTTCCGTCGGGAGGCGTGGAAACAGAGGTTCCCGCTTTCGAGGGAATGACGTTGTGGGGGTGGGGAGTTTTGGGGTGGTGAGGAGTTTTTGGGTGGTGAGGAGTTCTTAAGACTGTCGGGCGCATTGGCAGGCGGCTTCCTAGCAGCAGCATCGATTGTCCAGTGGCAGGCCCGTTCATAGCGGCACCATCGATTGTCCCCATACCATCCCCAACCACCGGGTCGTCCCCGCGAAAGCGGGGATCTCGGTTTTTGCAATATTCGGGGCTCGACGGATCCCACCTAACTGGCCATTCGAGCGCAAGCTCGTGAACAGAGGTTCCCGCTTGCGCGGGAATGACATTGTGGGGGTGGTTGGGGTTTTGGGGTGGTGAGGAGTTTTTTGAGGACTGTCGGCCGCAGTGGCAGGCCCGTTCCTAGCAGCACCATCTATTGTCCCGATATCATCCCCAACCACGGGGTCGTCCCCGCGAAAGCGGGGATCTCGGTTTTTGCAATATTCGGGGCCCCACCTAACCGGTCTTTCCGGCGCTAGCTCGTGAACAGAGGTTCCCGCTTTCGCGGGAATGACATTGTGGGGGTGGTGGGTTCTGCTTACCCCCACCCGACCTCCCCCTGATAGGGGCAGGGGTGCATCGGGGCTGTCGAACCTCGCGGCAAATGCATGGGCTTGGGTACGAACTTACCCCTCACACCGGGTGGTTCCTCCCCCTGACAGGGGAGGAAGGTGGGGGTGCGATCAGCTGGCGCGGTTTTTGTTGTAGAGGTCGAAGAATACGGCGGCGAGCAGGACGACGCCTTTGATCATTTGCTGCCAGTCGATGTTGACGCCCATGATCGACATGCCGTTGTTCATCACGCCCATGATGAAGGCGCCGATGACGGCACCGGCGACCTGGCCGACGCCGCCCAGCGCCGAGGCGCCGCCGATGAAGACGGCGGCGATGACGTCGAGTTCGAGCCCCTGCCCGGCCTTGGGCGTCGCCGAATTGAGGCGCGCGGCATAGATCATGCCGGCCAGTGCGGCCAGCGCGCCCATGATGGCAAAGACGTAAAACGTCATCCGCTCGGTCTTGATGCCCGAGAGCGAGGCGGCCTTGAGATTGCCGCCCAGCGCATAGATGCGACGGCCGAAGGTCATGCGCTTGGTGATGAAGACAAACAGCGCAATCAGCACGCCCATCACCATCAGCACGTTGGGCAGGCCGCGATAGGAGGCGAGCATGAAGGCGAAGAACAGCACGAGCGCCGCGATCACCAAATTCTTGGCAACGAACAGGCTGAAGGGCTCGGATTCATAGCCGCGCGCCTTGCGGCGGGAGCGTCCGCGCAGGGCGAAAAACACCATGGCGAGCACGGCCAGGATTGCCAGCACCAGCGTGGTGGTGTGCAGCACCAGCGGCTGCACGCCGGCGCTGGCGGGCACCAGGGTGAGCGGGCCGATGATGTCGGGGATGAAGCCGGCCGAGAGCAGCTGGAACTCGGTGGGGAACGGGCCGACCGACTTGCCGGCGAGGATGGCCAGCGACAGGCCCTTGAAGATCAGCATGCCGGCCAGCGTGACGATGAAGCTGGGGATGCGGTGATAGGCGATCAGATAGCCCTGCGCCGCCCCGATCGCGGCCCCGGCGACGAGGCAAATGGCGCCTGCGACGATGGGATTGGCGAGGAAGGCCAGCTCGGGCGGGAAGCGCCAGCCCACCATCAGCATGGCGGCCAGAGCCCCGACAAAGCCCGACACCGAGCCCACCGACAGATCGATATGGCCCGACACGATGACCAGCAGCATGCCCAGCGCCATGACGATGATATAGCTGTTTTGCAGGATGATATTGGTCAGGTTCACCGGCTTGAACAGCACGCCGGCGGTGAAATACTGGAAGAACAACATGATCAGGATCAGCGCCAGCAACAGGCCGTAATCGCGCAGATTGGCCTGCAAGGCGCCCCACACGCTCAATTCCTGAACCTTGGCGTGCTCACCGACGGCGGGCAGGCTGGTTGGTGCGGTTTCGGTACTCATGATGCCTTCCCTTCAGCGCGGACAATAGCGCGCATGATCTTTTCCTGGCTGGCTTCGCTGGTCAGCATTTCGCCAACGACACGGCCTTCATTCACGACATAGAGGCGGTCGGTGACGCCGAGCAGTTCGGGCATTTCCGAGGAGATCACCAGGATCGCCTTACCCTGGGCCGCGAGCTGGTTGATGATGGTGTAGATTTCATATTTGGCACCAACGTCGATGCCGCGCGTCGGTTCATCCAGGATCAGCACATCGGGATTGGCGAACAGCCATTTGCTGAGCACCACTTTTTGCTGATTGCCGCCGGAGAGATTGCCGGTGACCTGATAGACGCTGGAGGAGCGGATATTGGTCTTGGCGCGATATTCGTTGGCGACGTCCATTTCGGTGAGATCATCGATCACCCCGGCGCGCGACACCGCGCCCAGATTGGCGATGGTGGTGTTGTGCTTGATGTGGTCGATCAGGTTGAGGCCATAGGTCTTGCGATCCTCGGTGGCATAGGCAATGCCGTGGCGGACGGCCTTTTCGACGGTGGAGGTGTCGACGCGCTTGCCGTGGAGATAGACTTCGCCGGTGATTTTCTGGCCGTAGGACTTGCCGAACAGGCTCATGGCAAATTCGGTGCGCCCCGAGCCCATCAGCCCGGCAATGCCGACCACTTCGCCCTTGCGGATGTTGAGATTGATATTGCGGATGACCTGCCGGTCGCGGTGCTGCTGGTGGTAGACCGACCAGTTCCTGACCTCGAACACCACCTCGCCAATGGCCGGCACGCGCGGCGGATAGCGATCGTCGAGCGGCCGGCCCACCATCAGGGTGATGATGCGGTCCTCGGAGATCTGCTCCTTGTTGAGGGTCTCGATGGTGCGCCCGTCGCGGATCACGGTGATGCGGTCGGCAACCTTGCTAACTTCATTGAGCTTGTGGGAAATCAGGATCGAGGTGATGCCCTGCTTCTTGAACTCGAGCAGCAGGTCGAGCAGCGCCGCGCTGTCCTTTTCGGAGAGGACTGGCGGTGGGCTCGTCGAGGATCAGCAATTGCACCGACTTGCTGAGCGCCTTGGCGATTTCCACCAGCTGCTGCTTGCCCACCCCGATATTGGTGACCAGCGTGTCGGGATCTTCGCTCAGCCCCACCATGCTCAACAGCTTGCGGGCGCCGTCGCGGGTTTCGTCCCAGTCGATAATGCCGCCGCGGGCCTGCTCGTTGCCCAGGAAGATGTTCTCGGCGATCGAGAGCAGCGGCACCAGCGCCAGCTCCTGATGGATGATGACGATGCCCTTGTGCTCGCTGTCGCGGATCGACTTGAAGTGCTGCTCTTCGCCCTTGTAGACGATCTGCCCGTCATAGCTGCCAACGGGGTAAACCCCGCTCAGCACCTTCATCAGGGTTGATTTGCCGGCGCCGTTTTCGCCCACGATGGCGTGGATTTCGCCCTCATGGACCTCGAGATTGACATCGGAGAGTGCCTTCACGCCGGGGAAGGTCTTGGTGATGCCGCGCATCTCCAGGATGGTAGTGCTCATGCGTCGCTTTCTTGTATTCACCCCGGGCGAAGGCCAGTGGCCTGAGTAATCCCGGGGACGGGAAAGAGCCCCGCGTGACCGCGAGGCTCCAGCCTGTGTGGCAGCGCTTACTGAACGTCTTCGGGCTTGAGGTAGCCGGAGTCGATCACGAGCTGCTTGTAGTTGGACGCATCGACTTCGTAGGGCGTCAGCAGGATCGAGGGCACGACCTTGACGCCATTGTCATAGGTCTTGGTGTCGAGGCCTTCAGGCGTGCCGCCCGAGAGCACGCGTGTCGACCAGATCAGCGGTGACCTTGGCCAGTTCGCGGGTGTCCTTGTAGACGGTCGAGTACTGCTCGCCGGCAATGATCGCCTTGACCGAGGGAGCTTCGGCGTCCTGGCCGGAGATGATCGGCCAGGCCAGATCGGCCGAGCCATAACCCACGCCGCGCAGCGACGAGATGATGCCGCGGCTCAGGCCGTCATAGGGGGCCAGAACGGCATCGACGCGCGAGCCGTCCGAGTAGTTGGCCGACAGGATGTTGTCCATGCGGGCCTGTGCGACAGCACCGTCCCAACGCAGGGTACCAACCTTGTCCATGCCCATCTGGCCGGACTTGACCACCAGCGTCGCCGTCATCGATCAGCGGCTGGAAGACGCTCATGGCGCCGTCATAGAAGAAGAAGGCATTGTTGTCGTCGGGCGAGCCGCCGAACAGCTCGATGTTGAACGGGCCCTTCTTTTCCGGGTAGCCCAGACCCTTGAGGATCGAATTGGCCTGGAGCACGCCCACCTGGAAATTGTCGAAGGTGGTGTAGTAGTCGACATTGGCGCTTTCGCGGATCAGGCGGTCATAGGCGATGACCTTGATGCCGGCATCGGCGGCCTGCTGCAGCACGGCCGACAGCGTGGTGCCGTCGATCGAGGCAATCACCAGCGCCTTGACGCCCTTGGTGACCATGTTTTCGATCTGCGCCAGCTGGTTCGGGAATATCGTCTTCGGCGTACTGCAGATCGACCGTGTAGCCCTTGGCTTCGAGCGCCGTCTTGAGCTCGTTGCCGTCCGAGATCCAGCGCAGCGAGGACTGGGTCGGCATGGCAATGCCGATGGCGCCCTTGTCCTGCGCGAACACCGCAGTGGAAGCGGTCAGCGCCAGGGCACCGGCGGCCAAACACCGTTGCAAGCGTCTTGATAATCTTCACGTCTCGTCTCCCTTTGGATGGCGTTCAGAGTGTTGTTTGGCGTTGGCGGGACCATTTCCGGAGCGAACACGCGCCGGCCCTGCACATACTGGCCAGCAAATACAGGCCCGAGACACAGCTAGACCGACACCTCGCGGGTGCCTGCGTTTGTGATTGGCATGATGGTCTCCTCACGACGGCCCCAGCCGCCAGGGCCCTCCTTGGCCCACACTTAGACTTTAGGCTGATCAGATAAGAGCTGTAAAGTACGATATCGGCAGCGTGATAACTTTTTTCGAGGACCGAATAATTTAAAATTCGCCGCTTTGCTGGCGTTGCGTAACAGCATCGGGCGCACTATCGTCTTGAAAAGGCATCTGCTCGACCTGCCAGTAGTGGTCCGCGGTCGGAACGCACAAGCAAACCTATCTGATATGTTGGAGAAAACATGGCCAGTTCCAGTGGCGCCAGCACCATCGAGCAGCCAACGGCTGCCGGCGCTGTCGCGGAACAATTGGCGCAATTGATCCTCAACCAGCTCAGCCCCGGCACCAGCCTGCCCAGCGAAGCGCAGCTGGCCGAGCAATACCAGGTGAGCCGGCTGACCATTCGCGAGGCGGTCAAATTGCTCGAGGGGCGCGGCCTGCTGCTGATCGCGCGCGGTCGCAAGGCGGTGGTGCGCGAGCCCGATGGCGCAGCCTTTGCGGACTTCCTGACCTCGCTCATCCGCTATGACCCCAAGGGGCTGTTCGACCTGATCGAGCTGCGGCTGTCGCTCGAAGTGCAATCGGCAACGCTGGCGGCCAAGCGCGCCACCCGCGCCGCCATCGCCGCAATCGAGAGCGAACTGCAGGGGATGCGCGACAGCGTGGGCGAACCCGGCGAAGCGCTGGACCACGACCGCGAACTGGCCTTCCACACCCACGACGTGGGGTTTCACGAAGCCGTTGCGCTGGCCAGCGGCAACCGGGTGCTGGGGTTTCTCTACGAGGCGATGGCGCAACCGCTGCGCGAGGGGTTCTTCATCAGCCGGCGCGGCCATGCCCGGCGCGGGCACACGCTGCACGACACCATCGCGGCGCATCAGCGAATTCTGGACTGCATCAAGGATGGCAATGGGCGCGCCGCCGGCGAAGCCATGCGGGTGCATCTCAAGGATACCGAGCGCGATATCAGGGTGGCGGTGAGCGAGCTGGCGCTGCGCCCCGGCGACCGGTTTGGCACCGTGCAGTAGGCTGCAGCCGGGGGTTTTGCCCCCGCCGACCCCGTGGCGGTCACGGCGCCCGGGGGAACCATTCGCCGCGACACTCCGTTCTTGGGCCAGGGCAATGTGCAACTTCGATAGTGCGCAACACCCAACGCAAGAAGGGATATTCGGTCATGACCCACATGGATCTCAAGGCATTCGAGCAGACCAGCAGCACCACGTCACTGGGCTGGATCGAAGGCTATGACGGCAAAACCCACTACGCGAACGTCCTGATGGCGCTGGTCCCGGCCGCGTTCATCCTGGCCGGTGCGGTGGCGCTGCTCGTGATCATGCTGTGACCACCCCGAATTGCACCAGCGTCAACCAATCTTAGGAACCCGGCCATGGCCTTGAGCACAATAATCATCATCATCCTGATCCTCCTGTTGATCGGCGCCCTGCCCAATTGGGGATATTCGCGCGGCTTTGGCTATTTCCCCTCGGGTATCCTGGGCGCCGTCCTCGTCGTGGTCCTGATCCTGGTTCTGATGGGTCGAATTTAGCGGATTGTTTCGCCTGCACAGGGGCTTGCCCATAGCGAGTCCCTGGCAGCGTGGAACTTCCAGATTCCCGGCGCGTTGAGTTCACAACACTATCAGGAGTATCCCATGGCATCGACTTCAGACCTCGCTCCATCCGGCCGCAAGCCGCCAGTGCGCACCGAATCCAAGTCGCGCGAGGAACAGCTTGAAGAACAGGTGATGCAGCTGCAGGCTGACCTGAAAACCATCACCGCCACCCTGGCCAAGCTGACCAGCGAAAAGGTGAGCGACGCCAAGCGCGCCGCATCTGGGGAAATCGACAAGGTCAGGCAACAGGGCCAGAACGTCATCGAGGACGTGCAGGACCAGGCCGGTCAGCTCGAGCAGCAGCTCAAGGATACCATCCGCGAGAAGCCCCTGACCGCCGTGGCCAGCGCCATCGGCATCGGGTTTGTCCTGGCCCTGCTGTCGCGGCACTAGCCCATGAATTTGTTCGCGGCTCTTGCTGGCCTCCTCGGCGTCGAGGTTGAGGCCGTCACCGAACGGGTCAAGCAAGCGATCATCGCCAACGCGCTGATGGGTGTGTTCGTGGTGATAGGCCTTGGCTTCCTGCTGGCCGCCGGCTTTATTGCCCTGGCCGGACAGGTTGGGGCGCTCTATGCCTCGCTGATCGTTGCGGCCATCTTCCTCGCGCTGGCGCTAAGCGTGTTCATTGCCAACCAGATGAGCGAAGCGGCTCGCAAGCGCGAGCTCGCCCGCAAGCGGCGCAATGTCGATACCAGCGCCTTCATGACCACCGCCGCGCTGACGGCCGCGCCGCTGCTGCTGCGCTCGCCCATCATGCGCAATCTGGGCATTCCGCTGGCGACCGCGGTTGGCTTGGTGCTGCTGCGCAGGCACGACAAGCCGGACAACTAGGCTGGCCAATCCAATGCCCGAGGGGCCGCTGACATGAACCAGTTCGCGGCCCCTAACTATGTCTGGCTGGCCCGGGTCGCCATCGTGGTGGTGCTGCTGGCGGCGCTGTCGCTGTTCATGGCCAATGCCGGCAAATTTGCGCCCTATCTCGGCCTGGCGCTGATTTTGGCGTCGCTCGTGCTGGCCCTGGCCGTTCGGGGATTGGCCCGCGAAAGGGCGCGCCAGAGCCAGCAGCTGCGGGACAGCCAGCAGCAGGCCGAAGCTGTGCAAGATCGGGTAACCCGGACCAGCGCCATCCTGGGCGACACCGATCATCGCATCGGCAATGCGCTGGCGACGCTGTCGTCGCTGCTGGCCCTGCAGGCACACCGCACGTCCGACCCGGAGGCGCGCGAGGCGCTGGACGCGGCGCGCTCGCGGGTTCACGCCGTGGCTTCGGCGCACCGCCGCCTGCGGCTGGGCGCCGACCTTGAAACCGCCAATATGGCCGAACTTCTCAACGGGGTGCTCGACGACCTGGCACTTAGTGGAGCCGTGCAGCTGGCGGGGGAGTTCGAACCGCTCGGCATTGATCCGCGCCACGCCACGACGCTGGCCATTTTGCTGGGCGAGCTGGTGAACCAGGCGCGGGCCCATGGCTCGGCCCAACAGCATGGCGGCACCATCAGGGTCCGGCTCCAGCGCGACGAAAGCGGCGTCCCGACCTTGCAGGTGAGCGATTCCAGCAGCGGCGCGGGCGACGCCGATCCACGCAATACCGGCTTTGGCTCGCTGGTGATCCGGCAACTGGCCGCCCAGCTGGGTGGCGAGCCCATCACCACCCGCCTGCCCGCCGGCGGATTGCAGGTGACCATCAAGCTGCCCATACTGCTCGACCCAAGCGGAGCCCAGAGCTGACATGCGCATCATCGCCATCTTGAACCGGGACGGCGGCACGCTCAAGACGATGGATCTCGACGCGTTCAGCACGAGCGCCCGCGCCATTTTTGCCGGCCACGGCCATGACCTCGAGTGCGAGGCGGTCAGCGGCAGGCAGGTGGAGCAACGCCTGCGGGCGGCGGCGGCGACCCCGGGCATCGATGCCATCATGGCGGGGGGTGGCGATGGCACCATTTCAACGGCGGCCGGCATTGCCTTCGAGACCGGGGTGCCACTCGCCATCCTGCCCGCGGGGACGATGAACCTGTTTGCGCGGGCGCTGCAAATCCCGCTGGCGCTGCCCGAAGCGCTCGAAGCGCTGGCGGCGGGCAGCATCGGCCCGGTGGACATCGCCACCGCCAACGGGCGCCCGTTCGTGCATCAGTTCGGGGTGGGTATCCACGCCCGGCTGGTCAAGATCCGCGAGGGCATGAATTACAGCAGCCGCTGGGGCAAGATCATCGCCAGCGCCCGCGCCGTGATCGCCGCGGCGATCCGCCCGCCCCGCTTCGAGGCCGAATTGCGCAGCGCGGCGGGCCTGGAACGACGCGACGTTTCCGGGATTGCCGTCTCCAACAACCCGCTGGGGGAAGGCCACATTCCCCACGCCGACGAAGTGACCACCGGCTTGCTCGGGGTTTATATCGCCGCGCCCATGTCGACCACGGACCTGCTCAAACTGGCGGCCGGGCTAATGGCCGGCTCGTGGCGGGACAGTCCCATGGTCTCGGAAAACGAAGTGGCGGAAGTGATCCTGCACTTTCCCAGGCGCAAGCGTGGCGCCAGTGCGGTGATCGATGGAGAGTTGACGCGGCTCGACAAGACAGTACAAATCCGTATGCACCCAGGGGGACTCAAGGTGCTGCTGCCGCGCACCAATCCACTGGAGGAAAATAATCAAAACTAGGAGGAACTAATCCTCCGGGTCCCGCGTTTCGTGCACTGCCCATTATTTTAGATTGTCTAATGCTTACTCGCGAGTGTCAGGACCAGACGTGACAGAACTAGCGGAGCTCCTGCCCGAGTCGGTACGTGACGTCATCGAGGATCCATCGCGCCTTGGCGCTCTATCCGAACTCGATGTTCGGGACGGTCCATCCGATGACGATTTCGAACGCCTCAGTAGTGCAGCCGCCCATTTATTCGATGCCGAGATGGGGCTTGTGACCCTTATCGGCAATGACCGCATCTGGTTTCGGGCCTGCCACGGCGCTGCACTGGTGGAAAGCCCCCTCCAGGACCTGACGTTCTTCGGCTATAATCTGGCCGAACCGGACGGGACCCTGATCGTATCCGACACGTTCCAGGATGAGCGCTTCAGCCGCGACCCCCAGGTCACGGGATGGCCCAATGTCCGTTTTTATGCCGGCGCTCCGATCATTATCGGTGGCCAGAAGATCGGCACGCTCAGCGTGCTGGGGCGTTCGCCGCGCAATCACGTCAATCCCGATGCGGTCGACCAGCTGCGCAATCTGGCGGCGCTGGCCTCGGCCCTGTTCAAGCTCAAGGAAGAAGCCCAGGTGCGCGCCCGCACCGCTGCGGCGCTGCTGCGCGAGGAATGGCGCCACGCCCTGACGCTGGAGGCGGGCAAGGTGGGCAGCTGGGTGTGGGAAGTGCGGACCGGGGAATTGTCGTGCAACGACATGTTTCGCCGCATGTATGGACTGCCCGAGTTCGGGGCGGTCACCATCCATGACGTGCTCGACGCCACCCACCCCGCCGATCGCGCCATGGTCGAGGCCGGCATTGCCGCCAGCCTCACCATCGGAGTGGACTATGATGCCGAGGCGCGGGTCGCCGATACCGGCAAATGGCTGACCATGCGCGGGCGGGTGTATCAGCGCGACCAGGAAGGCAACCCGCTGATCGTGATGGGCTCGAGCTTTGATATCAGCGAGAGCAAGCAATCGGCCGAGCATACCAAGCTGCTGCTGCGCGAACTCAATCATCGGGTGAAAAATACGCTGGCCATGATCCAGTCGGTGGCGCGCCAGACCATTCGCCAGACCCCCGATCCAAAGGCGTTCATCGAAGCGTTTTCCGGCCGGCTGCGCACCATTTCCGATGCGCATGTGCTGCTGGCTGATCGCGACTGGAGCGGGGTGCAGCTCTATGAGGTGATCGCCTCGCAACTGGGTCCGAACTTCCTCGACAACCCCGACCGCGCGCTGGTGCATGGCGAAGACGTCACCCTGCCCGCCGACCATGCGGTGGGGCTGGGGCTGCTGCTGCACGAGCTGATGACCAATGCCTACCGCTATGGCGCCTGGTCGGGCGACAAGGGCATGGTGCACCTCGAGTGGGACCTCAAGGGCGCAGAGCAGCCTGAGCAGCCGGGCCTGTCGCTGAAATGGCGCGAAAGCGGGGGGCCGCGCGTCGATGAACCGGAAAACTATGGGCTGGGCGCCAAGCTGATCGAGCGCAGTCTCGCCAAGGTGCTGGGCAGCGAGGTGGATCTGTCATTTCCACCGGAAGGCGTTGTTGCCCAGGTGTGGCTGCCGCTGCCAGTCGGGCACCACTGAGCCCTGCGGCCGAGCGTGAGAACGGGAGGCGCTGGCCTCCCGTCCCCCATTTTCAGAACGAATGATTGAACGTGGTCACCTGCGAGGACACGGCATCGGGGCCGTAATCGGCTTCGCCGCTGATCTTGAGGATATCCTGCAGGCGGGTACGCGCGCGGCTGACGCGGCTCTTCATGGTGCCGACGGCACACGAACAGATGGCGGCCGCTTCTTCATAGGAAAACCCGGACGCGCCGATAAGGATGACCGCTTCGCGCTGGTCATCAGGCAGCTGGCTGAGGGCCTTCTTGAAATCCTGCATGTCCATCGAACCGTATTGCGGCGGATGGACCGACAGGCGTTCGGTGAAAGCGCCATCGGAATCCTGGACTTCGCGGCCGCGCTTGCGCATCTGGCTGTAGAATTCATTGCGCAGGATGGTGAACAGCCACGCCTTGATATTGGTGCCCATTTCAAAGCTGGATTGCTTGGCCCAGGCCTTCATCACGGTGTCCTGCACCAGATCATCGGCCTTGTCATGCTTGCCGGTCAGGGACACGGCAAACGCGCGCAAACTGGGCAGGGTGGCGAGCATTTCCCGCTTGAACGACGTCGGTTCGTCGGTCATGGCGCTACTTCCTGTCACGAGCGGCGGGCGAGGTCTGCGCCTGCTCGGCCGCATCGAGTTTTTCCAGCAGGTCCAGCAACTGGTCGGGTACCCCCTCCTCCTGTACTGCTACATAAAGTGCGCGCAGACGCGTGCCGATGTCCGAATTTGGACCCAACCCATCATCCACCTGCCCCGCCTGCATCCGCATTCGTTGCTGGGTCACCAATTTATCCTTCATCATGCGTCTCTTGACCGTCAGAAGTAGTTTGTCGCATTCATCGCCTAGCAAAATGCACCATCGAGAAAAAAGTTCCACCCCCACGGAACTTTCAAACACCACCGGCCGTTCTGTATTTTCGTGTGCACACAACGCCGTATAGCGTCACTGGGAGTTTCGACATGACTTTGTCCACGCGGATCGCTCCGCATCTGCCGTATCTGCGGCGTTTTTCCCGAGCCGTCACGGGATCACAAACGTCAGGCGATGCGTATGTGGCCGCAACGCTCGAAGCACTGATTGCCGATATCTCATTATTCCCCGAAGCCTCCAGCGATCGCATCGCCCTCTACAAGCTGTTCTCGGCCCTGTTCTCGTCCTCGGCCATTACTGTTCCGGCGCCCACCTCCAGCTATGCCTGGGAACAGCGCGCCGCCGCCAATCTCGCGACCCTGTCCGCCCGCCCCCGCCAGGCCTTCCTGCTGGTAGCCGTCGAGGGTTTTTCCTATGCGCAGGCCGCAGAAATCCTCAATGTCTCGGAAGCCGAATTTGCCGGCCTGCTCGACCAGGCCTCGGTGCAGATTTCGCGCCAGGTGGCCACGGAAATCATGATCATCGAAGATGAACCGCTGATTGCGATGGATATCGAGCAGCTGGTGGAAAGCCTCGGTCATAAGGTTGTGAGCGTCGCGCGCACCCACAAGGAAGCGGTCAACCTGTTCCAGCAGACCAACCCGCGCATGATCCTGGCCGATATCCAGCTCGCCGATGGCAGCTCGGGCATCGACGCGGTCAACGACATTCTCAATACCCATTCGGTGCCGGTGATCTTCATCACCGCCTTCCCCGAGCGCCTCCTGACCGGCGAGCGGCCGGAGCCGACCTTCCTCGTGACCAAGCCGTTCAATCCGGACATGGTCAAGGCGCTGATCAGCCAGGCGCTGTTCTTTGACGAAGGCTCGCGGGCGGCCGCCTGACGCAAGACCTTCCAGCGTATGCAAGGGCCGGGTTTTCCGGCCCTTTTTGCTGCGCACAGGAACTCCGGCAGGCCCAAAGCCGTTTACCGGCTAGCCATTCGGCAGGAGTCTTCGTCATGCTTTACTACGCTCTAATCTTTTTGGTCATCGCGCTGATCGCCGGTGTTCTGGGCTTCAGCGGCATTGCAGGCGCATCGGCGGGAATCGCTCAGATCCTGTTCTTCCTGTTCCTGATCTTCCTCGTGGTTTCGCTGGTGATCGGCTTCATGCGCCGCACCTGAGCAATGATGAGACGCTGACAATGGCTATGCCCCGGCGGGTGCCGGGTTGTTCCAGTCACCGCGACAATCTGCAATTGGCCGGGGCCTGACCATAGCCCGCCAGCAATAGTGCTTGCTATCTCCGCTGCTTTTGCTTTTGTAGCTAGCGGTCAAGACTGCCGGCAATATCGGGCAGTCGCCATTTGTGTGGGTGCCTGCTGTTGCGGGTTATTGGTTGAGCATGTCGGACTTAGCAGGCGCCGCGGAGAAAACCCCGATCGTGGCCATTCGCGATTTGCGCAAGTCGTTCGGCGAACTCGAGGTGCTCAAGGGCATTTCCCTCATGGCGCGCGAAGGCGAAGTCGTGTCGCTGATCGGCTCGTCCGGCTCGGGCAAATCCACCCTGCTGCGCTGCATCAACATGCTCGAAATTCCCGATAGCGGCAGCGTCAGCGTGGACGGCGAAGAAATCAAGCTGGGCGGCAGCGCGCCCCACCGCCATATCGGCGATGAAAACCAGATCCGGCGCATCCGCTCGGAACTGGGCATGGTGTTCCAGAGCTTCAATCTGTGGTCGCACATGACGGTGCTGGAAAACGTCATGGAAGCGCCGCTGATCGTGCAAAAGCGCAATCGCGGCGAAGTGCACGCCGAAGCCATGGAAATGCTCGCCAAGGTGGGCATTGCCGAAAAGGCCAATAGCTACCCCAACCAGCTTTCGGGCGGGCAGCAGCAACGCGCCGCCATCGCCCGGGCCCTGTGCATCAATCCCCGCGTCATGCTGTTTGACGAGCCCACCTCCGCGCTCGACCCCGAGCTGGAAGTGGAGGTGCTGCGCGTCATCAAGCTGCTCGCCGATGAGGGGCGCACGATGATCCTGGTCACCCATGACATGGAATTTGCCCGTTCGGTCAGCGACCGCGTGGTGTTCCTGCACATGGGGGTGATCGAAGAAGAAGGTTCACCCGACGAGGTGTTTGGCGCGACCAGGTCGACACGCCTCAAGCAATTCCTGAACGCGGCCAATCACGACTAGGCCCGCCGACGGAGCCAACCCCAGTCCCACAAGAAGAAACGAAAACGGAGAGAAACATGAAGAAGCTTGTCCTTGCGGCTGCTGCCGTGATCGCGCTGGGCTCCGCTGCCCAGGCCCAGGAAGTGGTGCGCTTTGCGACCGAGGGCGCCTATGCGCCATGGAACTTCGTCGATGATACCGGCAAGCCCGCCGGCTATGAAATCGAGCTGGGCAATGCCATGTGCGCCCAGGCCAAGCTGACCTGCGAATGGGTCACCAATGATTGGGACTCGATCATCCCCAACCTGCTGGCCGGCAACTACGATGTGATCATGGCCGGCATGTCGATCACCGAAGAGCGCCTGCAGACCATCGATTTCAGCCAGAATTACTTCCCGCCCGATCCCTCGCTCTATGCGGCGATGAGCGGCACCGACCTCGACTTTGCCAATCTCAAGGGCGTGCGCATCGGCGTGCAGGGCGGCACCATCCAGGCCAGCTATGCCGAAGCCAATCTGGCCGATGGCAATACCGTCGTCGCCTTCACCACCGCCGACCAGGCCATGGCTGACCTGGCCGCGGGCAATCTGGATGTCATCTTTGCCGATGGCTCCTATCTGGAGCCGGTGGTTGCCGCCTCCGGTGGCGCCGTTGAATTCGTCGGTGACGAAGTGCTGATCGGCAGCGGCATGGGCGCCGGCCTGCGCAAGGACGAGGGCGCCCTCAAGGCCAAGCTCGACGAGGCCATCACCGCGCTCAAGGAGGACGGCACCGTCGACAGCCTGATCGCCAAGTGGTTCGAGGGTCGCGGCCCCTACTATTCCCACTAGTTCCGACCAGCCGGAGCGGCCAGCCCGCTCCGGCACACCTGAAAGCTTGGTCATGCCACTCATTGTGCCGCCTGGAATTCGCCCATGAGCGACGATATCGTCTTCTGGCTGAGCTATCTCACCAATGGCAAGCACCTGACCTGGTATGCCAGTTTCCAGTTCACCATCTTTGCCGCCCTGGCCGGCGGTATCCTGGCGGTGGTGTTCGGGCTGATCGGCGCGACCTTCAAGAATTCGCAAATCCTGCCGCTGCGGCTGCTCGGCACGCTCTATTCCTCGATCGTGCGGGGCGTGCCGGACGTATTGTTTTTCCTGTTCTTCCCGCTGGCCTTCGAGCAGGGGGTCGAGTGGGTCCTGGCAACGCAGGTGTGCAGTCCCGAGGCGATCGCCGCCCAGACCGCCGCCTGGCCCCCCTGCAAGGACGCCAACTGGTTCCTGAGCACGCGGGAATATCTGATCCTGGCCTCGGTTTCGCTGGGGCTGGTCTATGGCGCCTTTGCCACCAATGTCATTCACGGCGCCATGCGCTCGGTGCCCCGGGGGCAGCTGGAAGCGGCGCGCGCCTATGGCATGTCGGCCAGCCAGGTGCTGTGGCGCGTGCATATCCGCCAGATGTGGGTTTATGCCCTGCCCGGCCTGTCCAATGTGTGGATGCTGATCGTCAAGGCGACCTCGCTGCTCTCGCTGCTGCAGATAGCCGACATGGTGCTTTGGGCCGACCGGCTGGGCGCGCCCAATTTCCTGCCCGCCGTGGGGCTGGTGCATGAGGACTGGCGCTGGCGCTATTACCTCGTGCTGTTCGTGTTCTACATCCTCGTGACGCTGCTGTCCGAGAAGGTGTTCGAGTTCATCATGCGCCGCACCGGTCGCGGCATTCTGAGCGAGGCGCACTGAGATGGAGCGCTTCGTGCAAGAGCTGGCCATTTTCGCGCCGGCAGCCCTGTTCAACATCTATTTTGCCGTGGCCTCGATCCCGCTGGGGTTCGTGCTGGCGGTGTTTCTGGCGCTGGGCAAGGCCTCGTCCAACCCGCTGCTGTCGCGCCCCAGCCGGATCTTCATCTACGCCTTCCGCGGCTCGCCGCTGTTCATCCAGTTCTTCATGTTCTATTCGCTGGCGCTGTCGCTGAACCTGGCGCTGTGGAAGCCGCTGGGCATTTCCTGGCTGGTGCTGCATCCGCTGTTCATGGGTCCGCTGGTGCTGATCCTCAACACCGCCGCCTATACCGCGGAAATCTTTTATGGCGCGCTGCGTGCCGTGCCCCGGGGCGAAACCGAGGCAGCGCGCGCCTATGGCATGAGCCGGGCCCAGCAGTTCCGCCGCGTCACCTGGCCCAATCTGATCCGGCTGGCCTGGCCCGCCTACACCAATGAAGTGGTGTTCCTGTTCCATGCCACGGCGATCGTCTATTTTGCGCTGCCGGTAATCGGCCAGCAAAAGGATTTGATGATCACCGCCAAGGGGCTGTTCGAGGCCGACTACAACGCCTTCCTGCACTTTTCGGTGGCGGCGCTGTATTTCCTCGCCGTGTCGCTGGTGATCTTTTTCTGCTTCGGGCTGATCTATCAGCGGCTGACGCGGCACATGCCAACACCCCAGCGCCTGCGCTTCAAGCCCAGATGGATGCGCTGACGCCGAAATTTCCAGGCGGGTCGGGAGCGACAATGCGCGTTGCGCAAAGATTGCTGGAAACAATGTGCAACTTGGCTAGAATAAACCCCGAGCCTGTCTGAATCTTGATTTTGACAGGCTCCATCTAAACTTGGCCATTTTCAAAATACACTTTGATATCAAGATCAAAATTGCTAGAGCCTGACCAAATCACCTGAGTCCGCCGCAAGCGCGTTATATTTTTGTAACAACTAAGGGCCAGAACAGGGTCCAGTTGGAGAGACCCCATGAGCACCGAGTTCGTCCCCGTCCCGGAAGCCGCCCTGAGCGGCAGTTTGCGCGATTTCCGCGCCCCGCAAGGCGCGGACCTGATTTCCCGCGTGACCGGCTTCTACGACTGGCAGGATCTGCGCCGCCAGCACGATCTGTGGCCCTATGCGCGCTCGACCACCACCGCACCGCAGGCCCGCTGCGATGCACGCAGCGACGACGGCGCGGAGTTCTCCGGCATCAATTTTGCCAGCCAGGACTATCTGAGCCTGTCCTCGCATCCGGCGGTCAAGCAGGCGGCCATCGACGCGATCCATGCCTATGGCGTGCACAGCGCCGGCTCGGCCGCGCTCTTGGGCAACACCTCCAATTCGCTGCTGCTCGAGCAGGGCCTGTCGGAGTTCCTGGGCGGACGCGAGATCGTGCTCTATCCCACCGGCTGGTCGGCGGGCTATGGCTCGGTGCAGGGTTTTGTGCGCGCCAATGACCACGTGGTGCTCGATATCCTGGCGCATTCGTGCCTGCAGGAAGGGGCCAAGGCCGCGACCTCGAACGTCTCCTATCACGGGCACCTGAACCTTGACGCGCTCAAGCGCCGCCTGCAGCGCATTCGCAGCAATGACACCGAAAACGGCATCCTGGTGGTGACGGAAAGCCTGTTCTCGATGCACTCGGACACGCCGGACCTCGGCGCCATGCGGGCACTATGCGACGAGTTCAGCGCCACCCTGCTGGTCGATTGCGCCCATGATCTGGGCTCGATCGGCGAGGATGGACTGGGGCATTTGGGCCTGCAGAACATGATGGACGCCGCCGATATCATCATCGGGAGCTTTTCCAAGACCTTTGCCTCCAATGGCGGCTTCATCGCCGTCAAGGATCGGGCGACCGCGGAATATCTCAAATATTACAGCGCCACCCACACCTTCTCCAACGCCCTCTCGCCGGTGCAGGCGGCAACGGTGTTGTGCGCGCTCAATATCGTGCGCTCGGAAGAAGGTCGGCAGCTGCGCCGCAAGCTGATGGACAATATCCTCTATCTGCGCCAGGCGCTGACCGATGCGGGCCTTGAAGCGCTGGGCGATCCCTCCCCGATCGTGCCGGTGAGCCTGGGGCTCGAAGGCGTCGGGCGCTTTGCCTCGCGCCATCTGATGGCCAGCGGCGGCATTGCCAATCTGGTGGAATATCCCGCCGTGCCGCAGGGCGGTGCGCGGTTCCGCTTCCAGGTGATGGCCAGCCATGAGAAGCAGGATATTGACGAAGTCGCTGCCATTCTGGCCAAGGCGATGCGCGACGCCGACCTCGAATACCGGCTGGGCAATGAAGAGCGGCAGGACGCGGCGCGCCGCGACAGTGCTGCAACTGTGTAGCCCTTCCTGATCCCCGCGGCGCTGCGGCGTCGCGGGCTACCGAACGCCGATTTGAGGCATTTTCTCGCCCAGAACGGCCTGGATCTTGCCCAGCAGGCGGGGCAGATCCACCGGCTTGGTGTCAAAATCAACGCACCCCGCCGCGAGCGCATTGGTGCGGTCGGATTCAAAGGCGCTGGCAGTCAGCGCGATCACCGGCAGTTCCGCCGTCTGCGGGTCGGCCAGGATCCGGCGCGTCGCTTCGCAGCCATCCATCTCCCCCAAGCCGATATCCATCAGGATGACGTCGGGCAGGAAGGCCTTGGCAGCGGCAATGCCGCTGGGGCCGTCCTCGGCAAAGCGGATGGCAAAGCCGCGCCGTTCGAGGCGTCGGCCCAGTACGTCGCGATTGGTCGGATTGTCTTCAACGATGAGGACCACAGCCATTTCGGCACTCCATTCTATAGATCGGCCGCGTCGGCTCGGGAGCGTCCCAGGGTCGGCTTGCGGCCTGCCAACGCCGCTTTCACCCTGGCCGGGTCGAGCGGCTTCATGACAATTCCATCGGCCCCCGCCGCCTGCGCCTTGTTGCGTTCGGACAGGATGGACATCATGAACACCGGAATATCGGCGGTCAGCACGTCGGCCTTGAGCGCGGCCAGCACATCCCAACCGTCAAAGCCCGGCATCAGGATGTCAAGGAAGATGGCGGTGGGCCGGACCGTCCGGGCGATCTGCAGCGCGGACTGCGGCGCATCGATGCAAATGGCATTATAGCCCATCCTGGCGAACAGGCGGTCGGCCAGCTCCAGAAAATTGCGATCGTCATCTACCACCAGCACGCGGTTCAGCTTGGGATCGCTGCCGAGGGGGCGCTGCTTGCCCGCGGGGACGGCCTTGCGCGCCGATGCTGCGTCGCGCCGTGCAAGGCTCACGGCTGCGCCGGTGCTTTCGTCGCGCGCCGCCGGCGGCTCGTAATGGGTTGGCAGGCGGATGGTGAAGCGCGACCCCTTTCCCAGCTCGCTGACAACATCGATCCGGCCACCCATGAGGCGGCATAGATTCTGGCTGAGCGACAGCCCCAGCCCGGTGCCGCCATAGCGCGCCGAAATCCTGGGATTGGCCTGGCTGAAATTGGTAAACAGCAGCTGTTGCTGCTCCTCCGAGATGCCGATGCCGGTGTCGGTGATGGCAATCTCGACCCAGTCGCCGCTGCGGTTGACCGACAGGGTGATCTGGCCGTTCTGGGTGAACTTGGCGGCGTTGGACAGCAGGTTGAAGATGGCCTGGCGCAGCTTGGTGACGTCGGCGCGCAACAGGCCCAGATCATCGCCGCGCTCGACCACGAAGCTGTTGGCGTTCTTGGTGGCCAGCGGACGGGCGGTGGCCTCGACGTCGTCGATCAGCTTGTTGAGGTCGACAATTTCGAGATGCAGCTCCATCTTGCCCGCCTCGATCTTGGAGATATCGAGGATGTCGTTGACCATGGCCAGCAGGTGATTGCCGGCGGCGCTGATCTTTTGCAGGTCCGCGATCTGCTCGCCGCGGCCGTCGAGCTCGGCGTCTTCGAGCAGGATTTCCGAATAGCCCAGCACCGCATTGAGCGGGGTGCGCAGTTCGTGGCTCATCTTGGCCAGGAACTCGGACTTGGCACCATTGGCGCGCTCGGCTTCGTTCTTGGCATCGGTGAGGGCCGTCAGCGTTGCCTGGTGGCGTTCGACCTCGCGGATCAGCTCGGACTGGCTGTCGACCACGCTGGAATAATAGGCCGCCATCATGAAGACGTAGATATTGGCGCCAAGAGCCGAGAGCACCCCGGCCACCACCATGTCGTGGACGGGAATGTTCTCGGGAAAACTGCCGTAGAGATAGACCGCATAGAGTGCCGCGATCCCAAGGGTTATCTGGCTGAGCACAAACAGGCGGGTGAACCAGGACGAGCCCAGATACATGAAGGCCAGCAAGGGCGTGAGGACCAGCCAGACCAGGAACGGCGAACTGGTGCCGCCGTAATTATAGGTGCCCCACAGGATGCAGAAGGTCAGGTTGATGACGCTGGCCATGGCCAGCGGGGTATAGGCCCGGGGGAACAGCTTGTAGAGCAGCAGGAAGGGCCAGAAGGCATAGATCGACGCCGCCAGGATCAGCACCTGGGGCACCGGATCGGGGTCGAAGAACCACAGCGAAATGGGGATCGGCGAGGCGATCAGCGGGCCGAACATATGGCTGATGATGAACATCTGGGCCCGTTTGCGGGCATGCACATCGTCAGCCATATGGGCGGGGACGAACCAGTTCATCACCGCCTGAAACCTAGTCAATACACTCACGCTGAGCCTCGCTCCGATGTGGCGCGACTGTGGGCTGAACCTTTTGAGAAGTGGTAAACCCCCGGCTCAAACGTGGTGCGATGGTTAAATTGGGCCCTAGAGGCCCAATTCCTTGTGCTCGAAGGCGGCCATGACGCCGCGCAGTTCGGCGAGGCCCTTCATCCGGCCAATGGTCGGATAGCCGGGCTGGAAGCGGCGATTGAGGTCGTCCAGGATATCCTGGCCGTGATCGGGGCGCATTGGAATGGTGTGGTCCTTGCGACCGGCCGCCTTGCGACGGTTTTCCTCGCGCACGACCGCAGCGATCAGCGCGACCATGTCGACGTCACCGCCCAGATGCTCGCTCTCGAAGAACGAGCCGACGATATCATCGCTGTCGCGCTTGACGTTGCGCAGGTGCAGGAAGTGCACCTTGTCGCCGAGGCGATCCATCATGCCCGGCAGGTCATTGTCGGGGCGTGCGCCCAGCGAGCCCGAGCACAGCGTGATGCCGTTGGACGGGCTGTCCACGGCGTCGATCATGTATTTGTAATCGGCTTCGGTCGACATCACCCGCGGCAGGCCCAGCAGCGCGAACGGGGGATCGTCGGGGTGGCAGCACAGCCGCACGCCGAGTTCCTCGGCGGTGGGCACCACCTGCTCGAGGAAATCGACAAAATTGGCACGCAACTGCTCGCGCGAAATCGCGCCATATTCGGCCAGATGGGCTCGGACATCGTCCAGCGTCATCGATTCCGTCGATCCGGGCAGGCCCATGGTGATGTTGCGGGCGAGCTGCTTCTTGTCGTCTTCATTCATGCCAGCAAAGCGCTGCGCCGCTTCGTCGGCGATCGCATTGGTATAGTCGGCAGGGGCGCCCGGGCGTTCGAGCACGTAGATATCGAAGGCGGCAAAATCATTGATGTCAAAGCGCATGCACGATGCCCCATTGGCCACCGTCCAGCGCAGATTGGTGCGGGTCCAGTCGAGCACCGGCATGAAGTTGTAGCACACGACCTCAATGCCGCTGTCGGCCAGGTTGCGCATCGACACCTTGTAGTTGTCGATGTGCTGGCGCCAGTCGTTCTTCTGCTTCTTGATGTCTTCGCTGACGGGCAGGCTTTCGACCACATCCCAGGTCAGGCCGGACGCCGTGCCGTCCTTGCGGGTGGCGATTTCGCGGTGACGCTTGGCGATTTCCTCGGGCGTCCAGATCACTCCATTGGGGACGTGATGCAGAGCACTGACGACGCCAACCGCGCCGACCTGGGTGATATCGTCAATACTGGTGAGGTCTGTTGGGCCGAACCAACGCCAGGTCTGTCGCAATTGAATCTCCAAACTTGTATGGTAGTGCCAATACGACAAGTCAGGCCTGGAGAGAAGCCTTATTCGTTGGCGAGACGGATGAGCGTGTCGGCATGGCACGGGGTTCCGGCGCGGCACCAGCAGGCGAGGTTAAGCCCGGCCAGTTCGGCACGGATGCTCTGGCGATCGGGGGGCGGCTGAGCGATGTCAAGTTCGCCCATGATCCAGCGCCGATGCCGGTCCACCGCCTCGGCCTGGGCGGCGTCGCGGGCAATGCCCAGCTCGCGGGCGACCTCGTCAATGGTGAAGGGGTTGCCCCATTTGCCGGGCCGCGCCACGGAATGCGCCGGCAGCCCGTTCAGGGCCAGGGAGGTGGCCTGCAGGTCAAAGCCGCGGCGGCGCGAGAGCGGGATGCGCGTCGGGGTCATCGCAGGTCCCGATCATAGACGAATTTGGGCATTTCCCATTTGTAGATCAGCGCCAGCACGCGCAGCGGGAAACCGATGCCGAAGGCCACGAGGATAACCAGATCGCCCTGCAGCCCAAACAGCAGTCCGAAATAATAGACTGCGCCGGTGACGATGGAGACGGTGGCATAGATCTCGGTGCTGAACACCAGCGGCATGTCGTTGCACAGCACGTCGCGCAGGATGCCGCCGAAAATGCCGGTGACCATGCCGGAAACGAGGATGATCAGCGGGTGGGCGTCGATCTCCATGGCAACGTTACAGCCAACGATGGTGAACACCACCAGCCCCACCGCATCGAGCAGCAGGAAGGTCCAGCGCAGCCGGTCAACGACGCGGGCAATGGCGATGGTCAGGAGGGCCGCGCCGCACACCAGCAGCAGCACATAGGGATTTTTCACCCAGAACAGCGGATAGTGACCGAGGAAGAGATCGCGAATGGTGCCCCCGCCCAGCGCCGTGACACAGGCCAGGAGGCACACGCCGAACCAGTCCATCTTGCGCCGGCCGGCGGCGAGAGCGGCGGTCATCGCTTCCGCGGTAATGGCGATATAGAAAAGTACGATCAGCATGGCTGTCCACGGGCGGTCAATAGCGGGTTGAGGCTGGCACCATAGCGCGCCACACTGGCGCATCACAGTGCGAGATGAGTATGCGATCTCCCCAATCCGTCAAGGGCCTCGAAACACTAGGGCGGGTGCGCCTGTCGGAAAACTTCTACCTGCGCGATTTCCTTTATTCGGAAATTGCCAGCGTGACCGGGCTGGCCAACATCCCCGAACACCCGGATCTGGCGATCGCGGCGGGTAGCGCCCTGTGCCAGAATTTGCTCGAGCCGCTGCAGGCCCGGTTCGGGCGGCTGGCCATCCGCTCGGCCTATCGATCACCGCAGGTGAACGCCTTTGGCAATGCTCACAAGCTCAATTGCGCCAGCAACGCCGCCAATTATGCAGGACACATCTGGGATTATCGCGACGCGGCGGGCCGGATGGGCGCCACCGCCTGCATCATCGTCAACAGCTTCGTGCCCTATTACGAGCGCAGCGGGGACTGGGAGGCGATGGCGTGGTGGGTGCATGACCACCTGCCCTATCACCAGATGCAGTTCTTTCCGTGCTATGGCGCGTTCAACCTGCAATGGCGCGAGGAGCCGGCGCGGGAAGTCTACAGCTATATCCCGCCAAGACGCGGCTGGCTGACGCGGCCGGGACAGGACAATTGGGGCGGACGGCATGATGGCGCCTACGCGGCGATGCTGGCGGAGATGCGAACCCCCACCTGACCTCCCCCTGAAGAAGGGGGAGGGATTGCAGGTCTGGTGACGAGATACCTACAAGAAATCGGCCCGGTGCGGGGTGAACACGTCCACGAGCCGCCCAGCTTCTAGGGCGAGGACGCCGTGCACAAGATTGGGCGGGACGATGAAGCTGCCGCCCTGCCCGACGATCTCGGTCTTGCCGTCAATGGTGACCTCGAAAGCCCCTTCGGCGACATAGCTGACCTGGATATGGGGGTGCGAGTGCAGCGCACCGATGGCACCCTTGTCGAAGGCGAACTCGACCTGCATCAGCTCGGGGGTGTGGATCAGGACCCGGCGTCGGTTGCCGGGGGCCAGTTCGACCCATTCGCTGGCTTCGGGCTGGGCAAAAAACTGTTGTTCGCTCATTGGATTACCTCGCTAGCCACCCGCCATCCACCGGGATGACAGCGCCGTGCATGTAGTTTGAGGCGGATGACAGCAGGAACACTGCCGCCGCGCCAATGTCGGATGGAACGCCCCAGCGGCCCGCCGGAATGCGATCGAGAATGGCCGATGAGCGGTCCGGATCGGCGCGCAGCGCGGCCGTATTGTTGGTTTCGATATAGCCCGGGGCAATGGCGTTGACGTTGATGCCGCGCGCCGCCCATTCATTGGCAAGCAGGCGGGTGATCCCCAGCACGCCGCTTTTGGAGGCGGTGTAACTGGCAACGCGGATGCCGCCCTGAAAGCTCAGCATCGAGGCGATATTGACCACCCGGCCCTGGCGTCCGCTCGCCAGGGTCTGCCTGCCGAACGCCTGTGACAGGAAGAACATCGTCTTGAGATTGATGTCCATCACCTGGTCCCAATCGGCCTCGGTCAGGTCGATGGCGTCGACCCGCCGGATGATCCCGGCATTGTTGACCAGGCCATCGATCGGGCCGTGTTCAGCCCAGGCCGCGTCGAACATGTCCTGCGCCGCAGTGGCCGATCCAAGATCGGCCTGCGCCTCGATGAAGTGGCGCCCCGATCTCGGCCAGCAGGCCTGCGGTTTGCGCCATGCTGGAGCGCCCGACCCCAATGACCCGGCCCCCGGCCCGGCCGATCGAGAGGGCGATGCCCTGCCCGATGCCGGTATTGGCGCCGGTGACCATCACCGTCCTGCCCTCAAGACTGAATGCCGACAGATCAATCACAGCAGATCGTCCATCGCGATCTTTTCGGCGTCGGTGTAGTCGACATTGTCGCCGGCCATCGCCCAGATGAAGGTGTAGGCCCCGGTGCCGGCGCCGGAATGGATCGACCAGGGCGGCGAGATCACCGCCTGCTCATTGCGCACGATCAGGTGGCGGGTTTCCTGCGGCTCGCCCATCAGGTGAACGACAAAGGCGTCGGGCTGCAGGTCGAAATAGAGATAGGCCTCCATGCGGCGGTCATGCACGTGGGCGGGCATGGTGTTCCACACCGAGCCGGGGGCAAAGCTGGTCAATCCCACCACCAATTGGCAGGTCTTGATGCCATCGGCGTGGATGAACTGGAAGATCGAGCGCTCATTGGCGGTCTGCTGGCTGCCCACATCAAGGCGCTTGGCATCGCCCTGCCGGATCAAGGCGGTGGGGTGGGTGGCATGGGCGGGAGCGCTGAGCAGATAGAATTTTGCCGGCTCGTCGGCGCTGGCCGAGGCGAATTGCACCACCTTGGCGCCCATGCCGACATAGAGCATGTCACGCGTGCCCAGCGCGTGTTCGGTCCCGTCGACGGTGATCCGCCCGGCCCCGCCGATATTGACGGCAATCAGCTCGCGGCGGTCGAGGAAATTGGCGGTCCCGGTGGGGTCGATGGCCTCTAGCGCCAGCGGCGCGACCACGGGCATGGCACCACCCACCGCCATGCGGTCATAATGGGTATAGGTCCAATATACCGTGCCGGGCGTGAACAGCTGTTCGACCAGGAAGTTCTCGCGCAGCTCCTCGGTATTCATGGTGGCGGTGCTTACCGGATCGATGGCGTAGCGGATGTCAAACTCGGTGCTCATGGTCAGTCCTGTTCATGCGGTGGGGAAAGCGGCTGTTCGCGCAGCCGGGCGCTGTAGCGGTCCTGGCTGAGGCTCAGATGGGCGCGCATGGCCTCTCTGGCGCCGTCGGCATCCTGTCGGGAAATGGCATTCAGGATGCACAGATGCTCCTGTTGCAGGCCAGTCTGATATTCATGGGAGAGCTGGCTGTCGGTGCCCCAGGGCGAGGATACGTCGCACGGTATGGTGCGGCTCCCCAGCGCTTCGAGCACTTCGATATAGAAGGGATTGTTGGTCGCCTCGGCGATCGTGCGGTGAAAGGCAAAATCGGCACTGCCGACCGGTGCCCCCCGGGCAAGCAGGCGCTCGAAATCGTTCCAGGCCTCGCGGATGGACGCCTCCTGGCTGGCGCTGCGGCGGGTGGCGGCCAGCCCCGCGGACTCGATCTCGATGCCCATGCGCACTTCGAGCACGTTGAGAGCCACCGAGATCTTGTTGGTGTCCTCGGCGCCGATGGCATTGAACGGGGAGGTGGCGCTGGCGATGACGAACACGCCGGCGCCCTGGCGCGACTGCACCAGCCCATCGGCGGCCAGGGCGGCGATCGCCTCGCGCACCACGGTGCGGCTGACCCCGAAAATTCCGGTCATCTGCACTTCGGTGGGCAGCTTTTCGCCCACCCCGAACTCGCCGGTGCCGATACGCTTGCGCAGCGTATCGATCACCAGATCGGCAAGCTTGGGACGACGTTGCGGATGAGCAGCGCCATCGCTGATCGACATGGCTAACCTCTGAACAGGGCCGGCAGCCACAGGGACAAGGCCGGAATATAGGTGACGAGACCCAGCACGATGATGCCGGCCAGATAGAACGGCCAGATGCTGCGCATGGCGTCCCATACTGTGATCTTGCCCACGGCCGCGGCCACGAACTGCACCGGCCCGAGCGGCGGGGTATTGAGCCCGATGCCCAGGTTCAGGATCATGATGACCCCGAAGTGCACCGGGTCCACGCCGAACGCCTTGACCATGGGCAGGAAGATCGGCGTGGTGATGATGATCAGCGGCCCCATGTCCATGAAGGTGCCCAGCACCAGCAGCATGATGTTGATCATGAGCAGGATCATCAGTGGATCGGAGGAAATGGCGGCCATGCCGGCAGTGAGGATGGTGGCGACCTTGAGATAGGCCATCAGCCAGCCAAAGGACGCCGCTGCCCCGATGATGAACAGCACCATGGAGGTGGTACGAACCGACCCCATTACCGAATGAACGAAGGCGCTCCAGCTCAGCGAGCGATAGACCAGCAGGGTCACCAGCAGGGCATAGATCACCGCGATGCACGAGCTTTCGGTGGCGGTGAAGATTCCCGAGCGCACCCCGCCGAAAATGATGGCGATCAGCATCAGCCCGGGGATGGAGGCCAGCAGATAGCCCCCCACCTTGCGAAAGCCCTGGAAGGCCTCGGTGGGATAGCCGCGCTTGACGGCGACGATATAAGCGGTGATCGACAAGGCCAGCGCCAGCAGCAGGCCGGGGATGATGCCCGCGGTGAACAGATCGGCAATCGAGATATTGCCGCCCCCCGAGAGCGAATAGATGATCATGTTGTGGCTGGGGGGCAGCAGCAGCGCGATCAGCGCCGCCATGGAGGTGACGTTCACCGCATAGTCGGCGCCATAGCCGCGCGCCTTCATCTGCGGGATCATGATGCCACCCACCGCTGCCGCTTCGGCCACGGCCGAGCCGGAAATGCCGCCAAACAGCGTCGAGGCGGCAATATTGACCTGCCCCAACCCACCGCGCACATGCCCGATCAGGGAGCCGGCAAAGGCAATGATGCGGGCGGCAATGCCCCCGCGCATCATCAGGTCGCCGGCAAAAATGAAGAAGGGGATGGCCAGCAGGGTGAACGCCGACACGCCGGAATTGAGCTGCTGGAACACCACGATGGCGGGGCGGCCCAGATAGACGATGGTGGCAAAGCTGGCAATGCCGAGGCAATAGGCGATGGGCGTGCCGATGACCATGAGCAGGGTGAACACGCCAAACAGGATCCAGTATTCCATATCGGTCAGGCCTCGGTGATTTCTGGATCGGCGACGATGTCATCGACCGGTTCGCCGGCGATGCGCAGCAACAGGCGCTCCGCGCTGAACAGGCACATCAGGACACCGGAGACCACGATCGGAAAATAGGTGAAGGAAGTGGGCAGGCCGAGCACGGGAATGCGGGTCGACCAATAACGGACGGCCAGCTCGCCGCCATAGAACACCATGCCAAAGGCAAAGGCGAAGACGCAGACATCGCTGATGCCGCGCAGCCACGGCTTGGCGGCGGCGGGCAACACATAGATGAGCACGTCAAACCCCATGTGGAAGCTTTCGCGCACCCCAACGGCCGCGCCCAGAAACACGAACCAGGTAACCAGCATGATCGCCGTCGCCTCGGTCCAGGAGGGTGAAGCGTTCATCACGAAGCGCATGAACACCTGATAGGCGACCACGGCGGTCATCGCGACCAGGGCGATCCCGGCGACCCACAGGACAAAGTTAGAAATCCGGCCCAGCAGCTGGCTGGTCGGCATAAGCCAATCTCGCATCGGGAACTCCCGCTCTTAGAAAAATCGGGCCGGCGCTGGGCCGGCCCGTTTGTCTGATCAGCCTTCAGTTGCCTGAATGCGCTCTACCAGATCCTTGAGCTTGGGATCGGTGACGTATTTGTCGTAGACGGGCTTCATCGCTTCGATGAACGGGGTCTTGTCGACGGTATTGATCTTGGCGCCGAGGGCCTCGACGGCGGCCTTTGAAGCGACTTCCTTCTCTTCCCAGAGCTTGCGCTGGGTGGCGACGGATTCCTTGGCCGCTTCGCGGAACAGCGCCTGGTCCTCAGGGCTGAGGCCGTCCCAGACGATCTTGGAGATGACCAGAACTTCCGGCACCATCAGGTGTTCGTCGAGCGAGTAGAACTTGGCCACTTCGGCGTGACCGGCAGTGTCGTAGCTGGGGTAGTTGTTTTCGGCGCCGTCGATCACGCCGGTCTGGATACCCGAGTAGACTTCGCCATAAGGCATTGGCGTCGCATTGCCGCCGAAGGCCGCGACCATGTCGACAAAAATATCGGACTGCATCACGCGCAGCTTCATGCCGGCCATGTCGGCGGGCGAATTGATGGGCTTCTGGCTGTTGTAGAACGAGCGCGAGCCGCCATCGTAGAAGGCCAGCGCCACCACGTCGACCGCGTCAAAGGCAGCCAGGATTTCTTCGCCGATCGGACCATCGAGCACGTTGTGGAAGTGCTCGGCCGAGCGGAAGATATAGGGCAGCTGGGTGACCGTGGCTTCCGGCACCTGGGTGTTGAAGGCGCCGATGGAGATGCGGTTCAGGTCGATCACGCCGAACTGCGTCTGCTCGATGGTGTCTTTTTCTTCGCCAAGCTGGGCCGAGTGGAACACTTCCACGGAGTAGCGGCCATCGGTCTTCTGGCTCAGCAATTCGCCGAAAGCCTTGACCGCCTCAACGGTCGGATACCCGTCGGGGTGTGTGTCGGATGAGCGCAGCACGGTCTGGGCGCTGGCGGCCGAAACCAGCATGGCGGTAGCAGCGAGCATGGTCGCTGCCAGTTTGGGCAGATGAAACATAGATAGGTGTCCTCCCTAATGTCCTGTGACATCGGTCAGCCGCGTTGCCGCGCCTTCCGACCAATGTCGGCGGTTCGCGGCGCGAGCCTTGGCCTGCCGCGCAAGGCCCCCTTCCCTCCTCCTCAGGACGCAAATGGGGTCTTGTCCCAAAACTAGTATGGAACGCAAAAAGCCAAGTCAACATACAAAAAAACCGATGTCATATGATGACTTGTCGTGACCTCCCTTCAGTCGTCTGAACCGCCACCGCGCAAACAAAAAAGCCCCGGCGCAATGCCGGGGCCTGGATAGATTAGTCAGATCAGCACGTTGGCTCAGATGTGGATGGCGCCGTCGCCCAGCGACAGGGCGGCCTCGCGCACGGCTTCCGACAGGGTCGGATGGGCGTGGGTGGAGCGGGCCAGATCCTCGGAGGAGCCGGAGAATTCCATCAGCACCACGAGCTCGTGGATCATCTCGCCGGCATTCTTGCCCACGATATGGGCGCCCAGCACGCGGTCGGTCGCCACATCGGAGAGGATCTTTACAAAGCCCTGCGTCGCCAGCATCGCCTTGGCGCGGCCATTGGCGGTAAAGGGGAACTTGCCGATCTTGTAGTCAATGCCTTCGGCCTTGAGCTCGTCCTCGGTCTTGCCGACGGAGGCGATCTCGGGATTGGTGTAGACCACCGATGGCATCACGGCGTAATTGACGTGCCCCGCCTGCCCGGCCAGGATTTCGGCGACCGCAATGCCTTCGTCCTCGGCCTTGTGGGCCAGCATGGGCCCGGCGATCACATCGCCAATGGCGTAGACGCCGTCGACCGATGTCTTGTATTGCGCATCGACGCGCACGCGGCCGCGCTCATCAAGCGCCACTCCGACGATATCGAGGCCCAACCCTTCGGTGAACGGCTTGCGGCCGATGGCGACCAGCGCCACATCGGCGGCGATCAGTTCCATGTCCCCGCCCTTGGCCGGCTCGACGCGCACCTGCAGCGAGCCATCGGCCTGCTTGTCGATGCCGGCGACCTTGCTCGAGAGCTTGAACTCGACGCCCTGCTTTTGCAGCATGCGCTGGAACTGGCGGGCCACTTCGCTGTCCATGCCGGGCAGGATGCGATCGAGATATTCCACGACGGTGACCTGGGCCCCCAGCCGCGACCAGACCGAGCCCAGCTCCAGCCCGATGACGCCGGCGCCGATGACCAGCAGGCGCTGGGGCACCTGCTCCAGCGTCAGCGCGCCGGTGGAGGTGACGATCTGCTTTTCGTCGATCTCGATGCCCGGCAGATTGGCCGATACCGACCCGGTGGCGATGACGATGTTCTTGGTTTCGATCTCGCTGGCCTCGCCGGCCTGCGGCGTGACGCGCACCTTGCCGGGGGCGGCAATGGTGCCGATGCCGCGGAACAGGGTGATCTTGTTCTTCTTGAACAGATAATCGACGCCACCGACATTGGCCGCGACGGTTTCGTTCTTGTGGGCCATCATCTGCGGCAGGTTCAGCTGCGGCGTCGGGATGTCGATGCCCAGGGCCTTGAAGCCGTGGCCGGCCTCCTCAAACAGCTCGGTGGCGTGCAGCAGCGCCTTGGAGGGAATGCAGCCGATATTGAGGCAGGTGCCGCCCAGGGTGGACCATTTCTCGACCACCGCCACCTTCAGGCCGAGCTGGGCCGCGCGAATGGCAGCAACATAGCCGCCCGGGCCTGAACCGATGATGGTGAGGTCGAAAGTATCTGCCATTGGAAGCCCCGATTGTCTTGGCCGAGTACGGCAGCTGCTGCGCACCGGCACGGTAATGGTGTGAATGTAATGTCAGAATGGTGATTAAACCATCGCCATCCGCGCCAGATCCAGTTGCGTTCGGCCGATTACCTTCAAAGCGATGAATAGCGAAGTCCCGCCCGGCGGGATACGGGCATTTGGGAGAATAGCCGTTCAGCTTAGGGCACCCCGGCCGGGGTCAGTGCGACCCGAGTTCCTGGGCCTTGCGCAGGGTGTCGGGCAATTGCCGGTCGATATCGAGGGCACCACTGTTTACCTGCTCGAGAAAACTGCGGCAGAACACGTCCTTGTCGGGGGCCTGGTTGTAGGCGCTCATGATCTGGGTGCCGCCATAGGTCTCGGCTGCTGCCACGGCTTCGGGATTGGTGGCGTCAAGCTTGGCGGCGACGCGATTGGCCAGGTCCAGAAAACCAATATTGCGCAAATACCAGTTGTCATAGGCGGCGCGATAAGCGGGATCGAGGCCGGTGGTCTCGTAGCAATGGATCGTCATCGCCGAAACAATGGCCCGGGAGCCGTGAAAGGCCATCAACTCACCGACCAGTGCGGGGTCGGCGGAGTGTTGCGCCATGGCACTGGGGGAGAACAGCACGAGGGCGATGGCCAATAGTCTTTTCAAACCGAAACTCCAGGATTTTGCTCCGCCGTTCTAGCGGCCAAAATCGCTATCAATTTGCTAATATCGGCGGCTCGCACGCCATCGTGAACACAAAACAGGGTCCGCCAAGGCGGACCCTGCAAGTAGCAAACCAATGCGGCAGGTTAGAGGTCGAGCACGAGACGCTCGGGGGCCTCAAGGCTTTCCTTGACCCGCACCAGGAAGGTCACGGCTTCCTTGCCGTCGACGATCCGGTGATCATAGCTCAGCGCCAGATACATCATCGGGCGGATGACGATCTGCCCGCCAACCACGACCGGACGCTCCTGGATCTTGTGCATGCCCAGGATACCGGACTGCGGGGCATTCAGGATCGGCGTCGACATCAGCGAGCCATACACGCCACCATTGGAAATGGTGAAGGTGCCGCCCTGCATGTCGGCCATGGACAGGCGGCCATCGCGGGCCTTCTTGCCCAGATTGCCGATTTCCTTCTCGATCTCGGCAATCGACATCTGGTCGGCATTGCGCACCACCGGCACCACGAGGCCCTTGTCGGTGCCCACGGCGACGCCGATGTGGGCGTATTGCTTGTAGATCAGATCATCGCCGTCGATCTCGGCATTGACCGCGGGGATTTCCTTGAGCGCGTGCACCACGGCCTTGGCGAAGAACCCCATGAAGCCCAGCTTCACGCCATGCTTCTTCTCGAAGAGGTCCTTGTAGGAGGCGCGCAGATCCATCACCGGCTTCATGTCCACCTCGTTGAAGGTGGTCAGCATGGCGGCGGTGTTCTGGGCATCCTTGAGGCGGCGGGCAATGGTCTGGCGCAGGCGGGTCATCTTGACCCGCTCTTCGCGGCTGGCATCGTCGGCAGCAGTCGGCGCGCGCGGAGCGGGCGCAGGCTGGGGGGCAGCGGGGACGGTGGCAGGCACTGCGGCCGGCTTACTCAGGGTCGACAGCACGTCTTCCTTGAGCACCTGGCCACGCTTGCCCGAACCGGCAATGGTGGCGGCGTCGAGCGCGTTTTCATTGATCAGCTTCTGGGCTGATGGTGCGGGGGCCATGGCAGTTGCAGCCGGTGCGGCAGCCGCAGGCTGGGCCGCGGCGACAGGCGCCGGGGCTGCGGCAGGCTTGGCGACGGCGGCGCCGCCGGCAGCGGCGGCAATGGCACCGAGCAAGGCCCCCACGTCGACCGTCTCGCCCTGCTGGGCGGAGATGGCCTCGAGCACGCCGCTGGCGGGTGCAGGAACCTCGATGGTGACCTTGTCCGTTTCCAGCTCAACCAGTGGTTCATCGGCGGCGACCGCGTCACCCACCTTCTTGAACCACTGACCGATAGTGGCCTCCGAAACGCTTTCGCCCAAGGTTGGCACGCGAATTTCAGTCGACATTGTCTTGTCCCTTTAGTTGGCGAAGGCTTCGTCGAGGAAGGCTTGCAGCTGGGCGAGGTGGGTCCGCATGAGACCCGTGGCAGTGGAGGCGGAGGCCGGACGGCCGGTATAGCGCACGCGCTCACCGGTGCGGCCCATCTGGTCGAGCACCCATTCGACATAAGGCTGGATGAATGCCCAGGCCCCCATGTTCTTGGGTTCTTCCTGGCACCAGATGATCTCGGCGTTCACGAAGCGGCTCAATTCGTCCAGCAGCGCCTTGGCCGGGAACGGATAGAGCTGTTCGAGGCGCAGCAGGTAGACATCGTCGATGCCGCGCTTTTCACGCTCTTCGAGCAGATCGTAATAGACCTTGCCGGTGCACAGGATGACCCGACGGATCTTTTCGTCCGGCACCAGCCGGATCGTGGTCTTGGGCAGGCCCGGCGCTTCCGCGTCGTCCCACAGCAGGCGGTGGAAGCACGAATCGGGCCCCAGCTCGACCAGCCCGGACACGGCCCGCTTGTGGCGGAGCAGCGATTTGGGGGTCATCAGGATCAGCGGCTTGCGGAAGTCGCGCTTCACCTGACGGCGCAGGATATGGAAATAGTTGGCCGGGGTCGTGCAGTTGGCAACCTGCATATTGTCTTCGGCGCACAGCTGCAGGAAGCGCTCGGGACGCGCGGAGGAGTGCTCCGGGCCCTGCCCTTCATAGCCATGCGGCAACAGCATGACGAGGCCCGACATGCGGAACCACTTGCGCTCGCCCGAGGAGATGAACTGGTCGATCACCACCTGCGCGCCGTTGACGAAGTCACCGAACTGGGCTTCCCAGATGGTCAGCGCCTGCGGCTCGGCCAGCGAGTAGCCATATTCAAAGCCCAGCACCGCCTCTTCCGAAAGCATCGAGTTGATGACTTCGTAGCGGCTCTGGTCGGGGCTGATATTGTTCAGCGGGGTATAGGTGCGGCCATCGACCAGCTGGTCGTTGAGCACCGAGTGACGCTGGCTGAAGGTGCCGCGCTCGACGTCCTGGCCGCTCAGGCGCACCGGATGGCCGTCGCTGACGATGGTGGCAAAGGCCAGTGCCTCCGCCGTCGCCCAGTCGATGCCCTCGCCCGCTTCGATCGCCGCGTGGCGGTTGTCGAGGAAGCGCTTGACGGTGCGGTGGACGTTGAAATCCTCGGGCACCTTGGTCATGGCGGTGCCGATCTCGACCAGGCGATCGAGTTCCACACCGGTGGTGCCGCGACGCGGGCCTTCCTGATCGGCAGGACGCAGATCCTTCCAGGCGCCATCGAGCCAGTCGGCCTTGTTGGGGCGATAATCCTGGCCAGCCTCGAACTCGGTCTCCAGATGCGCGCGCCAGTCGGCCTTCATCTTGTCGATGTCGGCGGCCGTGAGCAGGCCCTCGGCAATCAGCTTGTCCGAATAGATCTCCAGCGTCGTCTTGTGCGCCCGGATGCGGGAGTACATGAGCGGCTGGGTGAAGCTGGGCTCGTCGCCTTCATTGTGACCAAAGCGACGGTAGCAGAACATGTCCACCACCACCGGCTTGCCGAACTTCTGGCGATACTCGACGGCAACCTTGCAGGCAAACACCACCGCTTCGGGGTCGTCGCCGTTGACGTGCAGCACCGGCGCCTCGATCATCTTGGCGACGTCGGTGGGGTAAGGCGAGGAGCGCGAATACATCGGCGCCGTGGTGAAGCCGATCTGGTTGTTGATCACGAAGTGGATCGAGCCACCGGTGCGGTGCCCGCGCAGGCCCGACAGGCCCAGGCATTCGGCAATCACGCCCTGCCCGGCAAAGGCAGCATCGCCATGGATCAGCAGCGGCAGCACCATGGAGCGGTCGGGACTTGACCATCAATATTGCTGTCGCTCAGCTTGGCGTTGGGCGAAATATGCTGGTCCTGCTTGGCGCGCGCCTTGCCCAGCACCACCGGATCAACGATCTCGAGGTGCGACGGGTTGGCGGTGAGCGACAGGTGGACCTTGTTGTGGTCGAACTCGCGATCGGACGAGGCACCAAGGTGGTACTTCACGTCGCCGGAGCCTTCCACGTCATCGGGGTAGAACGCGCCACCCTTGAACTCATGGAACAGCGCGCGATGCGGCTTGCCCATCACCTGGGTCAGCACGTTGAGGCGGCCGCGGTGGGCCATGCCCAGCACGATGTCCTTGATGCCCAGCGCGCCGCCGCGCTTGATGATCTGCTCGAGCGCCGGAATGGTGGCCTCGGCGCCATCAAGGCCAAAGCGCTTGGTGCCGGTATACTTGACGTCGATGAACTTCTCGAAGCCCTCGGCCTCGATCAGCTTGCTCAGGATCGCCTTCTTGCCCTCGGGGGTGAAGGTGATTTCCTTGTCCGGGCCTTCGATGCGCTCCTGCAGCCACTGCTTGGCCTCGGGATCGGAGATGTGCATGAACTCGATGCCCATCGTGCCGCAATAGGTGCGGCGCAGGATCGCCAGCATCTCGGGAATGGTCGCGTATTCGAGACCGAGATAGTTGTCGATGAAGATCTTGCGGCCGTAATCGGCTTCGGTGAAGCCGTAACTGGCCGGATCCAGCTCCGGGCGCCGGCTCGTCGGCCTTCATCTTGAGCGGGTCGAGATCGGCATGCAGATGCCCGCGCATGCGATAGGCGCGGATCATCATGATGGCGCGAATGGAATCGCGCGAGGCCTGCATCACATCGGCGACGGAACTGGTGGCCACACCGAGCGCCTCGGCCTTCTTGGCGATGGCGCGCTCGGTCTTGACGGCAATCTCGCCCCAGTCGCCATCGAGCGCGTTGACCAGATCGCCGCTGGCGCTCTGGGGCCAATCCTTGCGGGCCCAGCTCGGTCCATCGGCGTTCTTTTCGGCGACGCCGGCGTCGTCGTCGAGTTTGGCAAAAAAGCTCTGCCAGGTCTCGTCGACGCTCGACGGGTCAGCTTTGAAACGGGAATAGAGTTGTTCGATGTAGTCGGCGTTCCCACCATAGAGGAACGAAGTCAGCAAGAACGTGTCGTTCTTTTCCTGTCGTGTCATCGCTTACTGTCGCGAGGCCCACGCCCCGCCTTCCTTCTCAACGAGCGGCCAGAGGCCAATCACATGGGCGGTCACTGTATTTGCCGGGATAATGACCGCAGTTCCTTTGCATCTCATTAATAGTTCGGCGCACCGAAATGCGCCATCAGCTCATTTTTCTTGCCGACTTGCTCTTGGCGCCGACACAGACCGCAGCTAACAGCGATCTGTGTCATAAGCGCGGCAGAATAAGTCTTTACATCAGCCCTTTAGCACTTCAGCCAAGGTCCGGCCGATCCGGGCCGGCGACTTGCGATACGCGGATGCCCGCGGCTTCCATGGCCGCGATCTTGTCTTCAGCGCCGCCCTTGCCGCCCGAAATCACCGCGCCGGCATGACCCATGGTGCGCCCCTTGGGAGCGGTCAGGCCGGCGATGAAACCAGCCATCGGCTTCTTGCGGCCGCGACGGGCTTCGTCGAGCAGGAACTGGGCGGCGTCCTCTTCGGCCGAGCCGCCGATTTCGCCGATCATGATGATCGACTTGGTCGCTTCGTCGGCCAGGAACATTTCGAGCATGTCGATGAACTCGGTGCCCTTGACCGGATCGCCGCCGATGCCGACGGCCGTGGTCTGGCCCAGGCCTTCATTGGTGGTCTGGAACACGGCTTCATAGGTAAGCGTGCCCGAGCGCGAAACAATGCCCACCGAACCCTTGGAGAAGATCGAGCCCGGCATGATGCCGATCTTGCATTCTTCCGGGGTCAGGATGCCGGGGCAGTTCGGCCCGATCAGGCGCGACTTGGACTTTTCGAGCTTAGCCTTGACGCGCACCATGTCGAGCACCGGGATGCCCTCGGTGATGCACACGATCAGCGGGATTTCCGCATCGATGGCTTCCTCGATGGCAGCGGCAGCACCCGGAGGCGGCACATAGATCACGGTGGCATCGGCGCCGGTGCGCTCCTTGCCTTCGGCAACCGAGGCAAACACCGGCAGCGATGCCGAGGCGTCGAGCCCGCTGGTCCAGGTTTCGCCGGCCTTCTTGGGGTTCACCCCGCCCACCATCTTGGTGCCGTAATAAGCCAGCGCCTGCTCGGTGTGGAACGTGCCGGTCTTGCCGGTCAGGCCCTGAACGAGAACCTTGGTGTTTTTGTTGACGAGGATCGACATCGTGGAATTAAACCTTCCCGGGTTTCGCCTGAGCGAAGATGAGTTTGAGGGTGCAGGACAGCCAGCGCGACTGCCTAGCCCTGAACCGCCTTGACGATCTTCTGGGCGGCATCGTCCAGGTCATCTGCCGAAATCACATTGAGCCCCGACTGGTCGAGAATGGCCTTGCCTTCCTTGACGTTGGTGCCTTCGAGACGCACCACCAGCGGCACCTCGAGCCCGACTTCCTTGACCGCGGCAATCACGCCTTCGGCGATCACGTCGCAGCGCATGATGCCACCAAAGATGTTGACCAGAATGCCCTTCACCGCCGGATCGGCCGTGATGATCTTGAAGGCTGCGGTCACCTTCTCCTTGGAAGCGCCACCGCCCACGTCGAGGAAGTTGGCAGGCTCGGCGCCATAGAGCTTGATGATGTCCATGGTGGACATCGCCAGGCCCGCGCCATTGACCATGCAGCCGATATTGCCATCGAGCGCAACGTAGGCCAGGTCGAACTTGGACGCCTCGATTTCCTTGGCGTCTTCCTCGGACAGGTCGCGCAGGGGCTTGAGCTCGTCGTGGCGGAACGCCGCGTTGTTGTCGAAGCTCACCTTGGCATCGAGCACGCGCAGGTGACCGTCGGTCATCACGATCAGCGGGTTCACTTCCAACAGGCTCATGTCGGTTTCGGTGAAGGCCTTGTAGAGGATCGGGAACAGCTTGGCGGCATCCGCCTTGGCATCCCCGTCGAGCTTGAGCGCGGCAACGATGGTGGCGACGTCCGCTTCGGTCACGCCCGCCGTCGGATCGATATCGACGGTGATGATCTTTTCCGGGGTGTGCTCGGCAACGGCTTCAATGTCCATGCCGCCTTCGGTCGAGACCACGAAGGACACGCGACCGCTTTCGCGGTTGACCAGCAGCGAGCAGTAGAGCTCGCGCGCAATGTCGGCGCCGTCTTCGATATAGAGGCGGTTGACCTGCTTGCCGGCGTCGCCGGTCTGCTGGGTCACCAGCGTATTGCCCAGCATTTCGCGGGAGAACGCCACCACTTCTTCGATCGTGCGGGCCAGGCGCACGCCGCCCTTGGAATCGGGACCAAGTTCCTTGAACTTGCCCTTGCCGCGCCCGCCGGCATGGATCTGGCTCTTCACCACATAGAGCGGACCGGGCAGCGACTTGGCCGCGGCCTCGGCCTCGTCGGCCGAAAAGATCGCCACGCCAGCCGCGACTGGCGCGCCAAAGCCCTTGAGCAACTCTTTGGCCTGATGTTCGTGGATGTTCATTCAAAGTCCCCTTGGGTGGGCAGGACGGCGCCGGATCACTCGCAACGCACCGTACAACTATTTCAGTCCACTGCGTCATTCCCGCGAAGGCGGGAACCTCAGTTGGCGACGCAGAGAGAAACGGAGGCCCCGCTTTGGCGGGGACTCCGTGGTTGCTTAGGCCAGCTTTGGTGCGATCTTCTTGCAGGCTTCGATCAGCCCTTCGACGGCACCGACGGACTTGTCGAACGCCTTCTGTTCGGCCGAGTTCAGCGCGATCTCGATGATCTTTTCCGCGCCACCGGCGCCGATCACGACGGGGACGCCGACATAGGTGCCCTTCACGCCATACTGGCCATCGAGATAGGCCGCGGCGGGCAGCACGCGCTTCTTGTCCTTGAGGTAGCTCTCGGCCATGGCGATCGCCGAAGTGGCGGGGGCATAGAAGGCCGAACCGGTCTTGAGCAGGCCAACGATCTCGGCGCCGCCATCGCGGGTGCGCTGGATGATTTCCTCGAGGCGTTCCTTGCTCATCCAGCCCATCTTGACGATGTCGGTCAGCGGAATGCCGGCAACGGTCGAGTAGCGAGCCAGCGGCACCATGGTGTCGCCATGGCCGCCCAGCACGAAGGCGTTGATGTCCTCGACCGAGACGTTGAGCTCATCGGCGATGAAGTGCACGAAGCGCGAGCTGTCGAGCACGCCGGCCATGCCGACGACGCGGTTGGCAGGCAGGCCCGAGAACTTCTGGAGCGCCCACACCATCGCATCGAGCGGGTTGGTGATGCAGATGACGAAGGCGTCGGGGGCGTACTTGGCAATGCCTGCGCCCACCTGCTCCATCACCTTGAGGTTGATCTCGAGCAGGTCGTCGCGGCTCATGCCGGGCTTGCGCGGCACGCCGGCCGTCACGATCACGACATCGGCGCCCGCGAGATCCTCGTACTTTGAGGTACCGCTGATCTTGGCATCATAGCCTTCAACCGGCGCAGACTGGGAGATGTCGAGGGCCTTGCCCTGCGGCACCCCGTCGACGATATCGAACAGAACGATATCGCCGAGGTCCTTGAGGGCAGCCAGATGGGCGAGCGTGCCGCCAATCTGTCCCGAGCCGATGAGAGCGATCTTTTTGCGCGCCATGTTTGGTCATCCCAGACTGCGTTGAATTGGCGCACCTCTTAACCTCCCAGGTCCGCCGGAGCAAGTGAACCGTTCGTCTAAAGAGCCCTGCTAAGCGGCGATGCGGGCATGCCTGATGGGCAAGGTCGCCCTAGGGAACGGGCTCCAGCGGCGTGTCCCGCAGGCCCTTGCCCAGATACTCCTCGGACTGCATTTCGAGCAGGCGCGACACGGTGCGCTGGAATTCAAACGCGGTCTTGTCGTCCTGGCCCAATTGCTCGAGCGGGACGGCAAAACTGGCCCCCAGCTTCACGCCGCGATCGTAGAGGTTGTCGATCAGCAGGATAAAGCGCTTGGCTGCATTGGAGCGGGTGCGATCCATTTGCGGCACGTCGTCGATGACGATGGAATCGAACGGCATGGGCGATGCGCACGAAATCGCGCGAGCCCAGCGGCAGCTCGCACAGATCGGCAAAATCGAACCGCGCCGCGCCCATGGCGGTCAACGGCACGCGGATTTTCCGGCCGATGTTTTCGACCACCCCCGGCACGCCCGGCTCGCCGCCGGTCACCCGCAGCCACAGCCGGTCCATTTCGGCGCGCACCTCCGGCCCCGTGCCGAAGGCATAAACGTGCTGGCCGGCAAACTTCATGCGGCGATAGTCCTGCGCCGCGGGCAAGGCCGCGATGGTCGCGTGCTGCTTGAGCAGTGCGATAAACGGCAGGAATAGCTGCCGGTTGAGGCCGTCCTTGTAGAGATCGTCCGGCGCCACATTGGAGGTCGCCACCAGAGTCACGCCATGGGCAAACAGCTTCTCGAACAGCCGGTTGAGCAGCATGGCATTGGTGATGTCATGGACGTGGAATTCATCGAGGCACAAGCACCTTGCAGCCCCGAGCGCAGGATCGGCCTGACCACCGCCTCGACCGGGTCGGCATCCTTGCCCTTGGCGCTCTGGCGGAACGCCGCCATGCCGGCATGGATTTCGTCCATGAACTCGTGAAAGTGCACGCGGCGCTTTTGCGGCAGCGGGAAGGCGGCAAAGAACAGATCCATCAGCATGGTCTTGCCGCGCCCGACCTCGCCGTAAAGATAGAGCCCCTGCACCGGTTCCGGCTTGTCGAATAGCCGCCCGAGCAACCCCCTGGGGCGCTGGCTGATCAGGGCGCCTAGCACGCCATCGAGCAAGGCCGCGGCCTCGCGCTGCGCCGGATCGGGGGTGAGGGCGCCGCGGTGGGCGAGATCGGCATAGGCAGCGCTGACGGGGCCGGCTCCCTGCGAGCGTGCGAGTGTGCGTTGTTGAGAAGACGTCATACCACCACCGGGTCATTCCCGCGGATGCGGGAACCACAGCTTGCTGCCGAGCCTGGAAACGAAGGTCCCCGCTGGCGCGGGGATGAAGGGGATTGGCTCATCGCCAAACAGGAAAGCCGGCCCTGTGCGGACCGGCTTTCTCGAACAGCTTAGCGCTGCATGGAGATGGCCTGGCCACCACCCATGGTGCCGATATAGCGGCCGCCGCTGGGCGCGAGGAAAGCGGCGATATTGCCGTTATCATCATAAAGCTGCAGCTGGCTGCCCACCTGCTGCCAGCCCGATACCGAAGCGAGCGCCGGCACCGAGCAGCCCGGCGCCGAAGCGCGGTAGTAGCTGGTGCCGGTCTTGGAGGTCAGGGGCAGGTTGAGCTGGCACTGGGCGCCACCGGCCACCACGGTCCACACCCCTTCCGGGCCCGCGCTGAAGCCACCGGCATTGGGCGCGTTCAGCGGATCGAGCGAAACGAACGAGCCACCCGGATTGGCCGCTGCGACCTGGGTATTGGCCGGCATGCCGCCCAGAACGGGCTGGCCCGACAGGCCCGGCGCAGGGGTGCCACTGGCGCCCAGGGCCGGCAGCGTGCCCTGCTGCACGGTCGAAGTCTCGACCGGCCGCAATTGTTGCGTAGCACCGACGACATTGAGGTTTGCCGTATTCGAAGCACTTGAGGCACATCCGGCCACCAACAAGGCGATGGCTGCAATTCCTGCAGCGGAGAGTGTTCCGCGCTTCCAAACCGTCATGGTTCGCTCCTGCCCTCGGGCTTTAACAAAAGTTAATAACTTGGCTGGGTTATAACCAAAGCCAAGTGTGCGTACAACCGCCACCCCACCCAAAAAGCAGCGGCAGCAATGTGGCGTTTTCAGGGTTCGTCGGCCGTCATGTCCCTTAACAGCTCGGCGGCCAGAAGGGTTGCGTCGGCGGCCTCTTCCTCGGGCACTTGGACCTGCACCCCATCCTCGGCAAAGGCACCACGCACCCCCGGCATGCCGCCATCGCCGCGGTCCAGGGGGTGGAAGCCATGCGCTCGCAGGGCCAGGGCCAACACCCGGGCAACGGCAAGATTGGGTGCAATGGCAATTGTTTGATAGGCCATGCGAGTCTCCCTGATAGTGGACTGATCCTGAACGGGCAGCAGGCTGCGGGCAAGCATAAATGCAATCGGCGCCCACGCCGTCTCGCACCAGTTGTCCCGTGCCGGCCAATGTGGACTGCATGATCGTCGCGACGGCTTGCCAAGCCCGGCGCAACATGGTGCAGTTGAGCTAAGCCATTTCGCCTTATAGTGATTTGCCGAAAAGGCCGGGCACCACGCCCATTGATCGAACCGATGCCTGCCCGGGAGGCAAGATGGGCGCCTATATCGTTCGTCGCCTGTTGCTGATGATTCCCACCGTGCTCGGCATCATGGCCATTTCCTTCCTGATCACCCAGTTTGCCCCCGGCGGTCCGGTGGAGCAGGCCCTGGCCAATCTGTCGGGGGAAAATGTTTCGGCGCTGGAACGGGTCACCGGTGGCGGCGGCGGCGATCTGGTGGGCCAGGCCCCGGGCGCTTCCGCCAACGGCAACACATCGGGCTATCGCGGTTCGCAGGGCCTGTCGCCGGAGCTGGTCGCCCGCATCGAAAAGCAGTTCGGCTTCGACAAGCCGCCGCTCGAGCGCTTCGGGCTGATGCTGTGGAACTATGCCCGCTTCGATTTCGGCGACAGCTATTATCGCGACATCTCGGTGATCGACCTGGTCAAGGAAAAGATGCCGGTGTCGATTTCGCTGGGCCTGTGGATGACCTTGATCGCCTATGGCATCTCGATCCCCCTGGGCATCCGCAAGGCGGTGTCCGATGGGTCGCGCTTTGATGTGTGGACCTCAACCATCGTGATCGTCGGCTATGCCATCCCCGGCTTCCTGATCGCCATCCTGCTGATCATCCTGTTCGCCGGGGGCAGTTTCTGGTCGATCTTCCCGCTGCGGGGCCTGACCTCGCCGGGCTGGGCAACATTTCCCTGGTGGAAGCAGATCCTTGATTATTTCTGGCATCTGGTGCTGCCCATCATCGCCATGGGGCTGGGCGCCTTTGCCACCACGACCCTGTTGACCAAGAACTCCTTCATCGATGAGATCGGCAAGCAATATGTCACCACGGCCCGCGCCAAGGGGCTGACCGAACATCAGGTGCTGTATCGCCACGTGTTCCGCAACGCCATGATGCTGATCATAGCCAGCTTTCCCGCCGCCTTCATCGCCGCGTTCTTTTCCGGCTCGCTGCTGATCGAAACCATCTTCTCGCTCGATGGACTGGGGCTGCTGGGGCTGCAATCGATCACCACGCGCGACTATCCGGTGGTGTTTGCCACGCTCTACATCTTCTCGCTGCTGGGGCTGGTGATCGCGCTGATCTCGGACCTTGCCTATATGTGGGTCGATCCGCGGCTGGATTTTGAAAGCCGCGAAGTATGACCGACACCATGCAGCAGGCGGCCAGTCTCGAAGCGCAGCGCAATCGCTTCCTGTCCCCGCTCAACCGGCGACGCTGGGCCAATTTCACCGCCAACCGGCGCGGCTGGTGGTCCTTGTGGATCTTCCTCGTGCTGTTCGTGGCGACGCTGGGCTCCGAGTTCATCGCCAATGATCGCCCCATCCTGGTCTCTTACAAAGGCGAATTGCTGGTGCCGGCGCTGGTGGACTACCCCGAATCCAAGTTCGGCGGGTTCTTTGCCATCACCAATTACCGCGATGATTTCATCGCCGACGAGATCGCCGCCAATGGCTGGGCCATCTGGCCCCCGATCCGGTTCAGCTATGAAACCGTCGACAGCTTCCTGCCCAGCTCCGGCGCGGTGCCCCCCAGCTGGACCATGACCCGCGCCGAAAACTGCGCCGGCTACCCGATGCAACTGGAAGATCCGGACTGTCACTGGGGCAATTATCACTGGCTGGGCACCGATGATCGCGGCCGCGACGTGGTGGCGCGGCTGTTCTACGGCTTCCGCCTGTCGATCCTGTTCGGGCTGACGCTGACCATTTTCTCCTCGGTCATCGGGGTCGCCGCCGGCGCCGTGCAGGGCTATTTCGGCGGCTGGCTCGATCTGCTGTTCCAGCGCTTCATCGAGATCTGGACCTCGATCCCGGCGCTTTACCTGCTGCTGATCATTTCCAGCGTCATTGCGCCCAATTTCTGGGTGCTGCTGGGCATATTGCTGCTGTTTTCCTGGGTGTCGCTGGTGGGCATCGTGCGCGCCGAATTCCTGCGCGGCCGCAATTTCGAATATATCGCCGCCGCGCGGGCGCTGGGGGTGTCCAATCTGACCATCATGTGGCGGCATCTGATGCCCAATGCCATGGTGGCAACGCTCACCTTCATGCCGTTCATCCTCTCGGGTTCGGTGGTGACGCTGACCTCGCTCGACCTGCTCGGCTTCGGGCTGCCGCCCGGTTCACCTTCGCTTGGGGAATTGCTGGCCCAGGGCAAAAACAATCTGCAGGCGCCCTGGCTGGGCTTTACCGGCTTTTTCACCATCGCCATCATGATGACCCTGCTGGTGTTCATCGGCGAAGCGGTGCGCGATGCCTTCGATCCGCGAAAGGTCATGGCATGAGTGCGCCGCCCCTGCTCTCGATCCGCGACCTGACCATCGCCTTTGGCGCCAATGTCGCCGCGCGCCAGCTTTCCTTCGACATCGCCCCCGGTGAAACCGTGGCGCTGGTGGGTGAAAGCGGCTCGGGCAAATCGGTCACGGCGCTGTCGGTGCTCAAGCTCCTGCCGCCCTCTGCCCGGATTTCGGGGCAAATCATGTTCAAGGGGAAGGACCTGCTGACAGCGTCGCCCCCTGACTTGCGCGCGGTGCGCGGCAATGACATCTCGATGATCTTTCAGGAGCCGATGAGCTCGCTGAACCCGGTGCACACCGTCGAAAAGCAGATCGGGGAGGTGCTAGCGATCCATCGCGGCATGCGCGCCACAGCCGCCCGGGCCCGCACGCTCGAGCTGCTCGACGCAGTGGGCATTGCCGATCCCGCCAGTCGCCTGGGCGCTTATCCGCACCAGCTCTCGGGCGGCCAGCGCCAGCGCGTGATGATTGCCATGGCGCTGGCCAATGAACCCGATTTGCTGATCGCCGATGAACCGACGACCGCGCTCGATGTCACGGTGCAGTCGCAAATCCTGCATCTGCTCAAGCAGCTGCAGCAGCGGCTGGGCATGGCCATGCTGTTCATCACCCATGATCTGGGCATCGTCCGGCAAATCGCCGACCGGGTCTGCGTCATGACCAATGGCGATATTGTCGAAAGCGGACCGGTGGCGCAGCTGTTTGCCCATCCACAGCACGCCTATACCAGGCATCTGCTCGCCGCCGAGCCCCGCGGCACCCCGCCCGCATCGCGCCCCGACGCCCCCGAAATCGTCGCGGTGGACGATCTCAAAGTGTGGTTTCCGGTCAAGCGCGGACTGCTGCGCCGCACCGTCGATCACATCAAGGCCGTCGACGGAGTGAGTCTGCGCATCCGCCAGGGCGAGACGCTGGGCGTGGTGGGCGAAAGCGGCTCGGGCAAATCGACCCTGGGCTATGCCGTGCTGCGGCTCCTGCCGTCCAAGGGGCGCATTGTGGTCCTGGGCAATGAAGTGCAGGGCCGCTCATGGAAGGCGCTGCGCCCGTTGCGCGCCGACATGCAGATCGTCTTTCAGGACCCTTATGGCTCGCTCAGTCCCCGCCTGTCGGTCGACCGGATCATTGGCGAGGGGCTGCTGGTGCACCAGCCGCATTTGAGCGCGGCCGAACGCGATGCCCGCGTGGTCAGGGCGCTAGAGGAGGTCGGCCTGTCGCCGGACACCCGCTTCCGTTATCCGCATGAATTTTCCGGCGGCCAGCGCCAGCGCATCGCCATTGCCCGCGCCATGGTGCTCGAACCCAAATTCGTCGTGCTGGACGAACCCACTTCGGCGCTCGATGTGTCGATCCAGGCGCAGGTGGTGGATTTGCTGCGCGACCTGCAGCAGCGCCACGGGCTGACCTATCTGTTCATCTCGCACGATCTCAAGGTAGTGCGGGCGCTGGCCAACCAGCTGGTGGTGATGCGCCAGGGCAAGATCGTCGAGCACGGTCCCGCCGCCGCAATCTTTGCCGCGCCACAGAGTGAATACACCAAGTCGCTGATTAGCGCCGCGTTTCACGGCTCGGCGATCCCCCCCCTGTCCACCCCCGAAAATTCGGCCTAGACTCAACCAACACTGCCATTGCGGAGCCCTCCGATGAAGTTCGCCCCCCTGCTCGTCACCGCTCTGTTGGGCCTGGTTTCGCCCAGTGCCGCCCAGACCCAGACCGAAATATGGGTGCACGCGGACTCGCTGACCGACGAGCCGAAATATCCCGAGGGCTTCACCCATTTCGATTATGTCAATGTTGACGCGCCCAAGGGTGGCACGGTGCGGCTGGGGCAGATGGGCGGGTTCGATACGTTCAACCCCATCCTGCCCAAGGGTGAAGCGGCGGCGGGCCTGGGGCTGATCTATGAAACCCTGATGACCCCCTCGCTGGACGAGGTCAACACCAGCTATGGCCTGCTGGCCGAAGCGATGCTGGTGACCGAGGATTACAGCGCCGTCACCTTCCGCATGGACCCCAATGCCAAATGGCATGATGGCGAGCCAGTGACCGCCGAGGACGTGGTGTGGTCGTTCAACAAGGCGATCGAGCTCAGCCCCAACCAGGCGCAATATTATGCCAATGTCACGGGCGCCGAAGTGACCGACCCGGGGGAGGTGACCTTCACCTTCAACGAAACCGGCAACCGCGAACTGCCCCATATCCTGGGCTCGCTGCTGGTGCTGCCCCAGCACTGGTGGGAGGGCACCGACGCCAAGGGCAACAAGCGCGACATCGGGGCCTCCACCCTTGAGCCGCCGCTTGGCTCGGGCCCCTACAAGATCGACAGTTTCGATGCCGGCCGCACCATGATCTATGCGCGCGTTCCCGATTACTGGGCCGTCAACCACCCCACCCAGGTGGGCCAGAACAATTTCGACAAATACGTCATGGAATATTTCCTCGATGAATCGGTGTGGTTCGAGGCGTTCAAGGGCGACCAGTTCGACTGGTGGAACGAGAACATCGCGCGCCGCTGGGCCACCGGCTACGATTTCCCTGCGGTCAAGGATGGCCGGGTGATCCGCGAGACCTTCGAACAGGATTACGCCGGCTCGGGCGCCATGACCGGCTTCATTCCCAATCTGCGCCGCGAAAAATTCCAGAACGAGTATGTGCGCGAAGCGCTCAACTACGCCTTTGATTTCGAGGAGCTCAACAAGACCCTGTTCTTTGGACAGTACGAGCGCATTTCGACGTTATTTCTATGGCCTGCCCTTCGCCGCGACCGGCCTGCCACAGGGAGAAGAACTCGAAATCCTCGAAGGGGTGCGCGACCTCGTACCCCCCAGCGTCTTTACCGAAGTCTACGCCAATCCGGTGAGCGGGGATTCAGCCAAGCTGCGCGCCAATCTGCGCACCGCGCTCGAGCTGTTCGGCAAGGCCGGCTACACGCTCAATGGCAACAAGCTGGTCGATGCCAATGGCGTGCAATTTGGCTTCGAGATCGTCACCCAGCAGCCTTCGCTGGAGGCGATCTTTTCCAATCTGATCCGCAATCTGGGCCAGATCGGCGTCAACGCCACCATGCGCGTGCTCGATACCCCGCAATATATCAACCGGCTGCGCAGCTTTGATTACGACATGATCTATACCAGCTGGGCACAGTCCTTCTCGCCCGGCAATGAGCAGCGCTATTTCTTCGGTTCGTCCTCCGTCGATCAGGAAGGCTCGCGCAATTACGCCGGCATTGCCGATCCGGGCATCGACGCGCTGATCGAACAAGCTCATCGTCGCCGACGACCGAGAAACCCAGCTTGCCACCACCACGGCGCTCGACCGGGTGCTGCTGCACCACCACTACGTGGTGCCCGGCTACACGCTGCGCTATTCGCGCATCGCCCACTGGGACCGCTTCAGCCACGCCGACGAACTGCCCGCCTTCTCCAACGGGTTCCCGACCGTGTGGTGGTGGGACGAAGCCAAGGCCGCCAAGACCGGCGGAGCGCAGTAAGGGGCACGGAGCTACTATCCGGGGCTTCTCAGGGAGCGAGTACCCCCACCTGACCTCCCCCTGAAAAGGGGGAGAAACTGCTCAGTGAACGGGTGAGTTAGTGCCCTGCGCACCTATCGATGGTGGTATGACCGCACTCAGGGTCTTGCCGAGTTCCCGAAAGGCCACCGCGCGGCCCCTCCCCCTGTCAGGGGGAGGCGGGGTGGGGGTCTCTCCGCGGCCTAGTAGTCCCGTTCGTAGAATACGCCGACGCTGGAATTGCCATCCTGGCCGGCGGCGCCGGTGACCTTGAGGTCGTTGGTGACGTCGAGATTGATGGTTACCTTGTTCTGCCCGTTCGCCCCGGCGGTAACGCCGAGATAAACATTGTCCTGCAGATAGGTGCCCGCCTGCACGGCGGTATTGCCCTTATCATCGGTCACCAGGTCCAGATCTGCCAGGCCGGCGGCATTGCGCAGGCTGTCCATCAGCGAACCATTACTGCCCCCGCCCACCAGTTCGGCGGCCGCACCCGCAAGCTTGGCGAGCTGCAGCGGGCTCAACTCGCCCATCGAGCGGTTGAACAGCAGGCGCGCCAGCACTTCATCCTGCGGCAATTGCGGGCTGGAGCTGAAATCGATGCGCAGATCGGAAACGCGCCCCTGCACCGTCACGTTGACGGCAATGTCCTGCCCCTCGGTGGTCGCGAGGAAATCGAGGAACGGATCGAGATCCCCCACCAGCGTCACCGTACCCGACTGGAAATTGATGCGCTGGCCCAAAATCGACAGGCGGCCGCGGTTGAGCGAGAACCCGCCCACCGGCTGGATATTGTTGATCGGCCCCTTGAGCACGACCGAGCCGCCCACTTCCGCATCAAGGCCCCGGCCGCGAATGAAAATCTGGTTGGGGGCGTCCAACGTGACATCAAGCAGCAGGCCCGCCGGACGTGATTGCGGCGACGGCGCCTTGGTCACCAGATCGACCTTGGCGCGCGCCAGCGTCTGGTTGACCGCAGCGGGAATGTTGCGATGGCGCACATCCACAAGTTCTGCCCCGCCGCCGAGAGTGTCGGGCACGGTGATGTCGGCCTTTTCGACGCTGATGGCGCCCGACAGCAAGGGCGACCCGGTGAGATTGCCGGTTAGCGCCAGATTGCCCGAGACGGTCGCGACGAACAAATTGCCATCGGCGTAGCGGGCGGAAGCGAGGGCCAGCTTCACATCGGCGGGAATGCCACCGGTCAGGCCGATCGAGCCGGACGCGGCGATGGACCCACCCGTCGACAGATTGCCCGAGAGCGTGTTGATCACAAGGTTGGTGCCGCTCAAAGTGGCCGTACCGGTTATCGCTTCCAGCCGCGCATTGAGTTCGGGGTCGACATAGCCGGCCCCGCTGGTGGCGACGCGGCCACCGAACTGGGGATTGGCAAGGCTGCCGGTGACCTGTGCATCGAGCTGGGCCACCCCGCTCAGCTGCCCGCCCCGATCCGCCACGAAGCGGTTGGCCAAGGCCAGTGGAGCCGAGCCCTTGATCGACACATTTAGGCCACTGCCCGTAAGCGGGATGGTGCCCGAACCGGTCGCGGTCAGTCCGCCATTGCCATTGGCCGACAGCGTGCTCAGCGTCACGATATTGTTGCGGAAACTGCCGCTGGCACTGGCATTGACCGGGGCGACGCCAAACTCGCGGATCGCGGCGGCGTTACCGCCATCGATGCGCGCTTCAAAGCCCACTTGCGGGTCGCTGCTGGTGCCGCGAAGCGTCGCGCGACCATTGACCGTGCCGGCCAGCCCAAGCTCGGGCAGCACCGCATTGGCGACGGAGAGCGGCAAGGCGCTGACATCTAGATCGATATTGAGCTGTTCGCCCGCCGATCCGGTCGCGGTGATCGAGCCCGAACCGACATTGAAGCGCACGGCTTCGAGCCGCACGTCGGAACCCACAACCTGCAGGACGGTCGGCTGGGCCAGGCGCGCCGAGAGCTGCCCCTGCACCAGTTGCGCGCGGTCGACCGCCAGGCGATAGCCCTCGGCGATGGGGGTGAGCGAGCCGGCAAGATCGATATCGGTGCCGGTGGCCAGCGCCGCCTGTGCATCAAACGCGGTGGTCTGGCCGGTCTGGCTGGCCTTGGCCGTCAGGGTGCGGATATCCATTCCGGCCGCCGTCACATTGGCCGCATTGGCCGAGCCATTGATGATGGGCACGCCAAACAGATCGGCCATGGTGGCATCGATATCGGCCGCGCCAACCACGATGTCGTTGACTGCCAGATCGCGCACATCGCCGCGCACGCTGGCGGACTGCTTGCCCGCTTCTGGGGTCAGCTTGATCTCGGCATTGACGCTGCCCTTGGCGTCGAGCAGGGCCAGCGCCGCCGCGACCGACACATCAGGCGATACAATGGTCAGCCCGCCATTGAGCAGTCCGCTTTCGGCGCTGCGGGTGATGTCGCCCGAAATGCTGGTGCCCAGTGCGGTGAAATCGAGATTGGTCAGCGCCTGCTGCGCCGAGTTGACCGCCACGTCGCCCTTGAGCGCGGTGCGGTGACCATCGAGTTCGGCAGAACCGGAAATGGCGCCATCGAGCCGGTCGACATTATAGCGGCCGGAGAACCCGATCGTGCCATTGCGCAGCGCGCGATCGGACAGCGTGCCATTGGCAACGCTGGCATCGAGATCCAGATCGATGATTTTTTCGGCACCCCTGGCGGTGCCCACCACCGAGAGCTTGCCCGATGCTTCGTCCGAGAGCAGCGCCAGATCGGCGAGGTCCAAATTGAATTTGAAATCGGCCAGATCGGTGGAGTAGTTGCCATCGGCCAGCAGCTGGACCTGGTCATTGGCCAGCCGGAAATTGTCGGCGGTCAGGCCCGCAGTGGTACGTGCCAGGCGCCCCGACAGGTCCACCACCCCGGTCAGCAGCCGGTCGGCCAGTTCATCGCCAATGCTCAGATCGGTGCCGGTGCCATCGAGCGTCAGATCGAACCCGCCGGTCAGCGGCAGGATCTCGCCGCTGGCCTTGAGCGACAGCGCGCCTTCCAGATCGCGCTCGGCCATGCCGGAGAACGGCGCGATGCTGGCCGTCTCCACCGCAATGTCGCCGTTGAAGTCCAGGCCGTCGAGCTGCCCGCTCAGCACCGCCGAGAGCACGCCGCCGGCAATGCGCAACTGCGCCAGCTCAACCGGCTGCCCGGCATTCCACAGCCCGGCAATCCCCACCCCGACACTGTCGCCCAGTGCTGCCACTATCTCTTCAGCCGCGGTAATGCCGCTCAGCGCGCCATCACCATTGAAGGTGACGCGGCGCGTGGCGGGATCGCCGAGATTGCTGGCGACGCCGCCAATCTTGAAGCTCAGATCGCGCGCGCCAAATTCTCCGGTCTCGAAATTGGCGATGCTCAGATTTGAGCTCCAGTCTTCACTGCCGCCACTGCCGAAATCAATGTTGAACTGCGCCGACCCGACCCGCGTGGCCGATCCCGGCACCGGCAGGGTCACGACCCCGCCATTGGGATCGGCAATGGCCGCATCGAGCACCAGCGTCCTGAGGAAATAATCGGTTGTCGTTTCGGCGGTGGCCTGCAATTGCAGCTGGCCGCCCGAAAGCTGCAGCGCTTCAATGCTGATCCCGCCTTCGGCGCGCAGCAGGGCGCGCGCGTTCAGCGCCGTAGTGGCGCCAAAGAACGGGCGATAGGGTTCGGCCATCAGCATCGACAGCGGCCCGCCCAGATCGGCATTGATGGCAAAGCCCGCAGCCGATTGGGTAACGGTCGCCACCCCGCCCAGCGCCAGCTGGTCATTGGCCTGCAGCGCCAGTTCGGTGCGCAAATCTGCGACCGGGCCATCGCCCTTGAGCGTCAGCGTCACCGCCGGCCGGTTCTCGATATTGAGCAGGTTGGCGATCACGCCATTTTCCGGCTCCACCAGCGAAAGGTCGAGCGCGATGCGGTTATCGGCTTTCTGGTAGTCAATGGTCAGGTCGAGCGTGCCGCCGGGTCCGTCGAGGCGCACGATGTCGAGCCCGGTCTGCAGATTGCCGCCCTCGAGCTGCAGATTGCCCTTGAGCTCGACTGCCGCCGCCAGCCCAAACACGCTCTGCCCGAAGGTCACGCTGGGAATGGCCAGCTCGCCCAGGCTGATGGCCACCGGGAATTCGGGGACGCTAAAACCGCCCGCCTCCGGATTGGGCAGGTCGACCTGGTCCGAGGCCACCGCATTGCGCACATATTCAATGGAATCAGCGCTCAGCGAGCGCACTTCGAGCCGGCCGAGGAACAAGGCCGCCTGGTTCCAGTTCAGCCGCGCATTGTTGACCCGCAGCCACACCCCTTCGCTATCCGAAATGGTGATCTGGCGCACCGAGACGTCGGAGCCCAGGATGCCGTCGATATTGGACAGCCGGATCTGGCGCTCGGGCGTCGACAGGCGATCTTCGACAAAACTGGTCAGCCAGTCTTTTTGCTCCTCCTCGCTCATGGTGAGCACGTCCTGCGCCACCAGCACGGCCGGCACGGCAATAGCCAGCCCCAGCAAGGTCAACAGGAGGACGAAAAAACGCCGCGGCATGGTCAGGATACGGGCCATCAGAACGACTGCCCTATACCGATATAAATTGCATAGTCAGGGTCACCGGACTTCTTGTTGAGCGGCACGGCGAGATCCAGGCGCAGCGGCCCGAGCGGGGTGTAATAGCGGGCGCCGATACCAGCACCCAGACGCAGGTCCTCGATCCCGGGGAACACGTCAGCGGCAACATAGCCGCCATCGACAAAGGCCACGACGCCGATATCGTCGGTCACCTTGGCGCGCCCTTCGAGCGAGCCTTCGAGCAGATAGCGCCCGCCGGTGATATCGCCCGAGCCGTTGTCGACGCCGATCGACTTGAAGCCATAGCCGCGCACCGAGCCACCGCCGCCGGCAAAGAACAGCTTGTTGGGCGGAATTTCCGCCAGTTCCGGCCCGACCAGCACGCCGGCCTTGAAGCGGGCGGCCAGCACATAGGCATCGTCTTCGCCGAAGCCGAAATAGGTGCGCCCCTCGACCGTCGCCTGCACGCCGGGATTGCCGAAATGGAATTCGTAGAACGGGTCGAGCGTGCCTGCCAGATACCACCCCTGGGTGGCATTGACCTTGTCGTTGCGGAAATCCAGGGTCCCCGAGGAATAGAGCCCGGCAGTGGAGAAATCGCGCGTGCCGAAGGCGTCGTCAAAGCGGCTGCGCTCGAACATGGCGCCACCAGTCAGGGTAATTTCATCCGAGAGCAGATGCGACAACCCGATCCGGCCATTGGCCGAGGTTTCGGTATAGGTCGGATAAACGCTGCGCTCGGCGGAAATTGCCGCCACCAGATCGGTGTCGGGTGTGAAGATGCCCGGCTTGGTGAAGGTGCCGCCAAAGAAATAGTCGAACTTTTCGGTATCGATCGGCCAGGCGATGCTGGATACCCGCGCATCGAGCCGCAGCCGCTCGGCCTGCCCGAACAGATTGCGCCACAAATGATAGGCTTCCACCCCCAGGCCATCGATGGTCGAATAGGTCGCGCCGACGCCAAAGCGGCGTCCGGGCAATTCCTGCACGATCAGCTCGTAGGGCAGCAGGCCATCGGCGCCGATCGATGCGGCAGCTTCCAGCCGGGCCGCGCGAAACACTTCGAGCCGGTCGAGGCGCTTTTGCGCCTTGCTCAACTCGTCGGGGTCATACTCCTCGCCCACCGTCAGCCCGGTCTGGCGCCGCACGAATTCGGGGTCCATGCGCTCGGTGCCGCTGACCGCGATGGCGCCAAAGGCCGCCTTGGCGCCGGGATTGACGGTGATGGTGACATCGACGGTGTTGCTGGCGTGATCGGCCACGATGTCGCGGCTGACGATCGCCGCCTTGGCATAGCCCTGCTCCCGCCAGGCCGCGAGCGCCAGGGCCTCGGCCCGCAGCACCACCGATGATCTGGCCACCTGCCCGGTGCCAAAGCCTACATTGCCGGGCAATTCCACCTGGTCGTCGGGATCGGGGGTGGGCATTGCCGCATTGGCGATGGTCACCCGGTCGAAGGTGAACAGCGGGCCGGGATCGACCACCACGGACACCGCCACGGGGCTGGCCAGCGTCACGTCCGGCGCCAGATTGGCCGCCTCCTGCCCGTTGACCCGGATGCTGACGGTGCCGCCGTAATGGCCCGCATTATAGAGGGCCGCCACCAGACGCCGATAATCGCCGCGCGCCTTGGCCAGCAGCCCGGCCGCGCCCGAGGCGGGTTCGGCCTCGTCGGCTATCAGCGCCGAGGCATTGCGCATGACATCTTCAAGGCCATCGGCGGAATTGACGGTCAGCGTCACATGGTAGGGCGTCGGGTCGACAATCACCGACTCGGCGTCGATGTCGCTCTGTTCTTCGAAAAACTTGATGCCGAACAGCTCGAAGCCACGGGCGGGGGACGCCGCGAGGCCAAGGCTGGCCGCAGCAATGCACAGGGCGCCAAGACCCGTTATCGAACGTGACATACGCAGTTAACCGTTCCCGCCTGTTACACAAAATACCACTTCGGCAGAGCTACACTTTGCCCAAGTGGAAAAAAGATTTCGTTAAGCAGGCAGCTTTCCTGTCGCAATCGGGCAGTCCGCTTCCGCTGAGGATGCAGTTTAGGCAGGCTGGGGCCGCGGCACAAACCTTTTGCGACACCCTCCCACCGTTTGAGGGCGCGATCGTGACCCGATGACCACAATCGGCAAATGGAACAAAATATCTCTCAAGCCGTTGTAATCTTTGCGCATCAATGCGCAGGAGGCTTGCAAAAAATGAAAGCTCTCAATCTCGTCACCCTGCTGCTGATCATCATCGGCGGCATCAACTGGCTCCTGGTTGGTGCCTTCGGCTACGATCTGGTTGCTGGCCTGTTGGGGGGCGAAGGCGCGGCTCTGCCACGCATCGTCTATGTCCTGGTCGGACTGTCGGCCCTGTATCAGCTGATGCCCTTCACCCGTGCTATCTCTGAAGGGGAAGTGCTGGCGGAACGTCACCATTGATCAGAGCATAAGCATGAGGGTGCCACACATTGCGGCACCCTGAATTTTTATTCCCGCGCCAGCGCGTCTACGGGATCCAGTAGCGCCGCCGAGCGCGCCGGCATGAAGCCAAACACCACCCCGATCAGGCTCGACGACAGGAATGCCAGGGCGATGGTTTGCGCGGAATATTGCAGCGTGGCCCCGGCCACGAGCGCGCTCAGTGCCGAGCCGAAGGCAAAGGACAAGCCGATCCCCGCCAATCCGCCCACAAGGCACACCAACACCGCCTCGATCAGGAATTGCTGCAGGATATCGCCCCGGCGCGCGCCCACCGCCATGCGAATGCCGATTTCCTTGGTGCGCTCGCTGACCGACACCAGCATGATGTTCATCACCCCGATGCCCCCCACCACCAGCGAGATGATGGCGATGGTGGAAATCAGCAGGGTCAACGTTTGCGAGGTACTCTGGATGGTCTGGCGGATGGTGTCGGTATTTTGCAGGAAGAAATCGACCTTGCCGTGCAGGCGGGTCATCAGATCGGTGATCTCGGCCTCTGCCGTCGCCATTTCGTAATCATCGGCAATGCGCACCGAAATCGAACTCAGATAGGACGTGCCCAGGATACGGTCCATCACCGTGGTGTAGGGCAAATACACATTGGCATTGTTGCTGCCCGGCCCGAAGCCGGCCTGCGTCGACACCACGCCGATCACCCGCACCGGCACCTTGCCCAGCATCAGCACCTGCCCGACCGGGTCTTCTCCATTAACGAAAAACGCCGCGACCGCATTGGCATCGATGACCGCTTCCTGCGACCGCTCGACCATGCTGGTGGAATTGAACCCGCCCCCGGCAGTGAAACTGCGCCCGTTCACCCGGAAATAGCTCTCGCCCACCCCGGTGATCGAGGCATTGGCCGAAACGCTTTGATAGAGCACCGTGGCATTGGCGGTGACCAGCGGCGTGACGCTGTCGGCATAGGGTTGCTTGGCCAGCGCTTCGACGTCACTCGCCTTGAGCGAGCGCACCCGCGCCGCCCGCCGGTCGCCAAAGCCGGTGCCCGGGTTGATGTTGATGGTATTGGTGCCGATCGAGGCGATGTTCTGGAGCACCTGCTGCTGGCTGCCCTGCCCCAGCGCCACCACAGCCACCACCGAGGCGATGCCGATGATGATGCCCAGCATGGTCAGGAAGGTGCGCAGCTTGTGCGCCCACATCGCCTTGAGCGCGATCTTGAACGCTTCCGCCCCGCGCTCGAAGCCTTCGCGCCAGCGCGCGGTCTTCTTCAGGCGTTGCCGCGTCACCGTGCCGGTGCGCGCATTGTCCTGCCGCCGGTCGGCGATAATCTCGCCATCGGATATCTCGATCACCCGTTCGGCCTGCGCCGCAATCGCCGGATCATGGGTGACGATGATGATGGTGTGGCCTTCCTGGTGCAGCTCGTGCAGCAGGCGCCAGCAATTCCTTGCCGCTGCGGCTGTCGAGCGCGCCCGTCGGCTCGTCGGCCAGAATCACGTCGCCGCCATTCATCAGGGCCCGCGCCACGCTGACGCGCTGCTGCTGGCCGCCCGACAGGGCATTGGGCCGATGGTCGAGGCGTTCGCCCAGCCCCAGCCGGATCAACAGATCCCTGGCCCGCTGCCGCCGCGCCCCGGCATCGGCCCCGGCATAGATTGCGGGCACTTCCACATTGCCCACCGCATCAAGATCGGGCAGCAGCTGATAGCGCTGGAAGATGAAGCCGAAATGCTCCCGCCGCAGCTCGGCCAGCTCATCGGGGGCCAACGCGCCCACATCGCGTCCGGCAAACCGGTAGGTGCCCGAGGTCGCCCGGTCGAGACACCCCAGAATGTTCATCAGCGTCGACTTGCCCGACCCCGACTGGCCCATAATGGCCACGAGCTCGCCCGCCTCGATATCGAGATTGATCCCCTTGAGCACGGTGACGGCCTCGCCCCCGGTCTGGAACTGCCGCTCGAGCTGGCGAACCGAAATGATCGGAGTCATGGCCGCGGGCCGCCAAATCCACCAGTTGGGCCGCCGCCGCCCAGGCCACCGGCACCCCGGAAATTGCCGCCGCCGGGCTGGCGCGGCGTGGCGACGCCGCTCACCACCTGGTCGCCTTCGTTGAGGCCCTCGACGATTTCGGCATTGATATTGTTGTTGAGGCCCACCTTGACTCGTCGTGGCTCGATGACTTCGGTCTTGGGGTCATAGACCTGGACCATGAAATCGCCATCGCGGCCGGAACGGTTCAGCAGCCCCGACGACAGGGTCAGCACATCCTGGGCTTCATCGAGCACGATGGTGACCTGCGCGGTCATCGAGATGCGCAGCTTGTGATCGGGATTGGGCACGTCGAACAGCCCATTGTAATAGACCGCGCTGTCGGAGGCGGCGCTATCGGTCGCAATCGAGGTGGGGGCCGGCTCGATCTCGCGCAGCGTGGCGTCGATCTGCTTGTTGGGCTCGCCCAGTATGGTGAAATACACCCGCTGCCCCGGCTTGACCTTGACCACGTCGGCTTCCGAGATTTCGGCCTTGATCACCATGGTATCGAGATCGGCGATCTTGACGATGGTGGGGATGGCGGAATTGGCATTGACGGTCTGCCCCTGCTCGACCAGCAGCGCAACGATGGTGCCGTCATTGGGCGCGATGATCCTGGTGCGGCTCAGATTCAGTTCCGCTGATTCGACCGACAACTGAGCCTGGGCGATCTGGGCATCGAGCTGATCGATCTGGGCCTGTGCCGAATCCACCGCGGCCTGCGCGGTTTCCAGATCGGTCTTGGACACGAGGCTATTGGCATTGAGCTGCTTGTTGCGCTCAAGCCCGGTCTCGGCCTTGAGCAACGCCGCCTGCTGGTTGCGCTTCTGCGCCTGGATCCCGGCCAGCGACGCCTGCGCCGATTTGACCGCGTTCAGCTGTGCCAGCGAATCGATCTCCGCGATCAAATCGCCCTTCTTGACCGATTGCCCCAGCGCCACGTGCAGCGCATCGATGCGCCCCGACACCTCGGCACCCACGCTGACCAGCAGATTGGCCTGCAACACGCCCGAGGCCAGCACGGTCTGCTCGATGGTGCCGCGCGTCACGCTGACCGTATTTGGCACCGTCGCCGCCTTGGGCTGGGCAAACTGATACCACGCCGCAACGCCCGCGCCGCCCAGCACCAACAGCAATACCAGCCACTTCGATATTGTCTTCAAGTCGCAAGTCCCTCGCTTCAGGCCACTAAAATACCGCCGCAAGGGAACAATTGCACCTAAGGGTTTGGTAATCTCGTTACATTGCGGCAAGGTCGCCTTGCGCAAAATGGCTGCGCTGCCCAGATTGCGATGTAGCACACTGGCCAGACTCTGGGCTTGCCACCACAGGTCAGCATTATAGTATGATTTATGAACCGTCGCGCCGTGATACGCGTTTGACTACATCTGCCCTCTGACGGCCCAGGATACAAAATGTACAAAACGCTTGATCCCTCCAGCTTCGTGGTTTTCATCACTGGCGCCACGTCCGGTTTTGGCGCTGCGGCAGCGCGGCGCTATGTGGCTGCGGGCGCCAAGGTGATCGCCACCGGCCGTCGCAAGGAGCGGCTCGAGGAGTTGCAGCAGCAGCTGGGCGCCGACAATTGCCATATCATCCAGCTCGACGTGCGCGATAACGCCGCCGTCGAAGCCGCCGTGGCCGGCCTCCCCGCCCCCTTTGATGCGGTCAATATCGTATTGGCCAATGCCGGGCTGGCGCTGGGCCTGCAGCCGGCCGCCGAAACCGAAATCTCGGACTGGGAAACTATGATCGCCACCAATGTCACGGGCCTGGCCTATACGGTGCGCGCGCTCCTGCCGGGGCTGATCGCGCGCGGCGGCGGCCACGTGGTGACCATCGGATCGGTGGCGGGCGACTACGCCTATCCGGGCGGCTCGGTCTATGGCGCGACCAAGGCCTTCGTGAAGCAGTTCGCGCTCAACCTGCGCTCGGACGTGCAGGGCAAGAACGTGCGCGTCACCAATATCGAGCCGGGCCTGACCGAGACCGAATTTTCGCTGGTGCGGTTCAAGGGCGATGATGACAAGGCCGCCCAGCCCTATGCCGGCACCACCCCGATGAATGCCGACGACATCGCCGAAACCATCTTCTGGACCACGACCCTGCCCGCCCATGTCAACGTCAACCGCCTGCAGCTGATGGCAACCACGCAGGCTTTCGGCCCGTTCGATATTTACCGGGGCAGCTGAGGCTGCCAATATAGTGTTGCGCCGCAAGCGCCTGAGCATACATATGGCCGCATGAAGCTGAACGGGAGATCCCCCGGCCTGTTAATGGTCCTGCTGACACTGTTATGTCTGGCTGTATCAGGGCTGGTCATGTCCGCCGCTACGTCGCAGCCCGAATTGGGGCTGCAACTGGCGGCGAGCAACGATCATGGCGGCGTGCTCATCCGGGGCACCGAAGAATGGCTGTCACCCGGCATCGGCCAGCTCGCGGGCACGAGGCTCCTGGCCATTGGCCCCGTTGCCAATACGGCAAACGAGGCGCGCCCGCCCCCGTTTGGGCTGCTCCCCGAAGATCTTGTGGAAAGCCCCGAAACCCTTGGTACCCAGGCCGCTCTGGACAATTTCCTGCGCCGACAGGAGGCGATCTCCGCGCTGCTGCACGGCCCCGTCACGCTTTACCTGCATGATCCGCCGGCGGGCGTTGACGCCGCTGTGACCGTCTCCCCTCGTCCCCGCCCCGTGCTCAGCCTGCCCAGCGGGTTCTGGGTGCAATTGCTCACCGGGGTGAGCTGTGTGCTGATCGCGGGATGGGTGTGGTCGGCCAGGCCGCGCACGCTGGCGCCGTCGCTGTTTCTGGCCAGCGCCATCGGCCTGCTGCTGTCCACGGCGTCTTCGGCGATCTTTGCCAATCGCGGACTAGCCCTGCCCGCTGAAATGTTCCGCACGCTGCTGGCGATCGACAATTTCGGGCTGACCCTGTTCAACCTCGCCCTGATCGGGCTGTTTCTGGTCTACCCCACCCGCATGGTGCGCCCCGTCTGGCTATGGATCCTGCCGGTCCTGCTGGCCGCGTTGACGCTGTGCAATCTGGCGGGTTGGACCGGCGCCCCCGATCAGGTGACGAGCTTTATCGGCATTGCCACCCTGGTCATTATAGCCACCGTCGGTGCCCAATGGGTGGTCACGCGCCGCAATCCGGCCGATCGCGCGGCGCTGGGGTGGCTGGCGCTTTCGGTAACGGTGGGGTGCAGCGCCTATATCGTCATCGGGGTTACCCCGATCCTGTTCGACATGTCTTTCGGCGTCTCGCAGAGCCACGCCATAGGTTTGCTGCTCGTGATCTATGTGGGCCTGGCGCTGGGCCTCAACCGGTTCCGCCTGTTCGAAATGGGGGACTGGGCCTATCGCGTGCTGTTCTATACGCTGGGCACGCTGCTCCTCGTGGTCATCGACGCGCTGCTCGTGACCCTCCTGTCGATCGACAGCGCGCCCGCCCTGGCATTGTCGATCCTGACCATCGGCTTTGTGTATCTGCCGCTGCGCGACGTTGCCGCCCGCAATATGTCGACCTACCGCAACATCAAGCAGCACGAGCTGTTCTCGGCCGCCATCGACGTTGCCTTTGCGCCCTCGGCGGCGGAACGCACCACGCGCTGGCAATTGCTGCTGCGCCGGGTGTTTGATCCGATCAAGATGAGCGAAGCCGACGATATCGCCGCGGTCAGCATCAGCAGCGACGGGCAATCCATGCACGTGCCCGCCGTAGCGGGTTCTCCGGCCCTGCATCTGTCCTGTCCCTTCGCCGGGCGCGGGCTGTTCTCGCAACCGCACCAGCAGCTCGCCCATCAACTGGTGACGCTGGTGGCCCGCGCCGAAGATGGCCGCGAGGCCTATATCCGCGGGGTCGGCGAAGAGCGCCGCCGCATGGCGCGCGACCTGCACGACGATGTGGGCGCCCGCCTGCTTTCGGGCCTGCATACTGCCGACCCCGCGACCCGCCCCATGCTGCAAGCCGCCCTCATGGATATTCGCGCCATTGTCAGCGGCTTGTCGGGGGAACAGGCGCCACTCGATCGCGTGCTCGCCGAAATCCGCTATGAAACCGCGCGCCGGCTCGAAGCCGCAGATATCGCGCTGGACTGGCCCCTGCCCGATCCAGACCTGGCCATGGTGCAACTCGATTATCGCCTGCACAAGGCGCTGACCTCGGCCGTGCGCGAGATCATCTCAAACATCATTCGCCACTCCGGCGCCGCCCGCGTCGTGGTGACCCTTGATATCAGTGCCGGCTCGCTGGCCCTGGACATTGCCGATGATGGCGCGGGCCTCCCCGCCACCGCCATCGCCGGCCAGTCGGTGGGCTATGGCCTGCGCAATCTGCGGCATCGCATCGAAGACCTGGGCGGCACCCTGTCGCTGGGCAATTCCACTCCCGGCACCACCATCTCGCTCGACATTCCCCTGGTCCTCACCGAACGCCCGCCAAAACCGGACGCGTTGGGCCAGCCCTTGTCCGCGACCAGACGCGCATGATCCCAATGTCCACCCCAGCTCCCCTGTGCCTGCTTATCGAGGATCAACCCCAAACCCGCGACTGGATGCTGGGTGTGCTGTCGACGGCCTTCCCCGCCCGGGAGGTCGCAACCGTCGGCTCCCTCAAGGCGGCCCATGCCTGGCTCGACGAGCGCGGCGCGGAACTGGGACTGGCGATCATTGACATCGGCCTGCCCGACGGCTCCGGCATCGATATCGTGCGGCGCCTGCAAAGCCAGTTCCCCACGGTCCTGCCGGTCGTTGCCACCATTTACGATGATGACGCGCATCTGTTTGAAGCCATCTCAGCTGGCGCCCGCGGCTATGTGCTCAAGGACGAGGATAGCCATCTGCTGGTCAGCTATCTGCTGCGCATCGAGGCCGGCGAGCCTCCACTCTCGCCCTCCATCGCCCACCGCATGCTGAGCCATTTCCGCACCAATGCGCCCCCCAAGAGCGAGCCCGAAAGCGATCTCAGCCCGCGCGAAACCGAGGTGCTGGCCCTGCTGGCGCGCGGCATGACCGTTGCCGAAGTGGCGCGGCAATTGGGGCTGCAACCCCAAACGATAGCCTCCTACGTCAAGGTCATCTACCAGAAGCTCTCGGTCACCAGCCGCGCCGCGGCCACCCGCGAAGCCATGCTGCGGGGCCTGGCCTGACCACAACGCCACCATGCCCGGCCTTTATCCACCCCCGGAGCCCGGGGGGCGCAAATTCATGCTGCCGTCCCGGCGCGAGATGGATATGCTGTCAACACAAATCTGAGGTGCCCATGACCGTTACCATGTCTGCTATCGATCCTGTCATTCTCAATCTGTGGCACGTGATCGCCGCCACCGATGAAATTCCCGTCGGCCAGGTGACCACCACCATGCTGCTGGATACCCCTATTGCGCTGACCCGCGACACGGCCGGCCTGCCCGTCGTGTGGCGCCGCACCAACGAACAGCACGGGGATGAAATCGATCCTGAATCCGTGCTCGAGCGCCTGCCGGTCAAAACCGCCTATGGCTATGTCTGGACGTGCCTTGGCACCCCTGCGAGCGATCTGTTCCCGATCCCCGAGTTTGCCGAACCCGACCGCCGGAACATGAATTGCGGCTCCATCAGCCTGCATGTGTCGGCCCCGCGCGCCGTCGAGAACTTTCTCGACATGGGCCATTTCCCCTATGTCCACACCGACATTCTGGGCGCCGAGCCGCATACCGAGGTCAAGGAATACGACGTCGAGGTCTCCGAGGAACGCGACGAGGTGCTGGCCACCAAGTGCAAGTTCATCCAGCCGCGCGCCGCCATGTCCGCCACCGGCGCCATCGAGGTGGAATATATCTACCGCGTGCCGCATCCCTTTTGCTCGGTGCTCTACAAATCCTGCCCCGAGGATGAAAGCCGCATGGACGTGATCGGGCTGTTCCTGCAGCCGATGACCCAGGAGCGCTGCCGCGCCCACCTGATGCAGTCGATGGTCGACTCCACCTCCAGCCTCGAAGACCTGCGCCGCTTCCAGCAGACCATTTTCGGGCAGGACAAGCCGATCCTTGAAAACCAGTTCCCCAAGCGCCTGCCGCTCGACCCGCGTTCGGAAACCCCGATCCGGGCCGACAAATCGGCCATCGCCTACCGTCGCTGGCTCAGCCAGAAGGGCATCACCTACGGCGTGATCCCGCAAGCCAGCTGACGTTCATGCGCCGCCTCGTACGCCAAGGCAGCGCTTCCCCGATTCATCCGATCGTGGCGCGATCTTTTTTACAGTCTCGGATGACCCTATGCCCCTGACTCTCGCCGACCCCACCTGGTATCCCATTGCCAGCGCCGAAGACCTGCCGTTCCGCCACGTCTACCAGGCGCAGTTGCTGGGCCGTGAACTCGCGGTCTGGCGTGCCGATGATGGCAATGTGAACGTCTGGGAAAACCGTTGCCTGCATCGCGGCGTCCGCCTGTCGATCGGCATCAATGAAGGCCAGGAACTCAAATGCCAGTATCACGGCTGGCGCTATGCCAACCGCTCGGCTGGCTGCACCTATATTCCGGCCCACCCCGCCGACGCGCCCTCCCGCCGCATCGAGAACAAGAAATATCCGGTGCGCGAAGCGTTCGGCCTGATCTGGTCGGCCGCCACCGATGACACACCTTACGCCTCGTTCCCCGGCGCCGATGCGGCAAATGACTGGTTCCCCCTGCGCCCGTTGCCGGTCAATGCCGAGCCCGACGATGTGGTCGCAGCACTGGCGCGCCTGGCGCCCGATGATCAGCCCGCCGATATCCTGCCTGGCCTGTCGGTGCGGCTGGGCCTGGCGCGGTTCTTCGTGCAGCCCGTCGATGCCGGTCGCTCGGTAATCCGCGGCCTGTTCGCCGGCATCCCGGACGAACCGCTCGCAACCTTGCGCGCCTATAACGATACCCTGACCAAGCTGCGCGAGCAGGTCGAGCGCGCCGCCGCCAAAAAGCTCCCTCCCGCTCCGCTGGAGCCCAGCTTCGACAAGGTGTCGGTCGAACTCTCCACCATGCCCGATATTGCCATTCCGCGCGGCAATACGCTGACCGTCCTGGTCAAGCGCAAATGGCAGACCGCCGATGGCGTGGTGGGCTTCGAGCTGGCCGCCCGCGATGGCCATCTGCCCACTTTCCAGCCCGGCGCGCATATCGACGTGCACCTGCCCAACGGCCTGATCCGTCAATATTCCATCACCAATGGCCCCGGCGAGCTGCTGAGCTATATCATTGGCGTCAAGCAGGAAAACGCCTCGACGGGCGGCTCCAAGGTGCTCGTGGAAAGCGTGCGCGAAAACGACCTGCTCACCATTTCCGAGCCGCGCAACAACTTCCCCCTGCGCCGCGACGCCACCCGCACAGTGCTGATCGCCGGTGGCATCGGCATCACCCCGCTGCTGTCGATGGCCCGCTTCCTCGACCAGTCCAGCCTGCCCTACGAACTGCACTATTTCGTGCGCGACGAGCAGCAGGTGGCGTTCAAGGATCAGCTCAACGCCCTGCGCGGCAAGGTGATCTTCCATATTGGCGTCGCCGTGCCCGATGTCGCGCCCACCATCGCCACCCTGCTTGGCCCCCACTCCATGGCCCAGCACGTCTATGTCTGCGGCCCCGGGCCGATGCTCGAAACCGTGCGCACCAGCGCCACCGCCCAGGGTTGGCCGGATGAAGCGATCCATTTTGAATATTTCAAGAATGACAAGGTGATCGACGACAGCTCGAGCTTCGAGATCGAGTTGGCCCGCTCGGCCATGACCCTGCAGGTTCCCGCCGGCAGGACCATTCTCGAGGTGATGCGCGAGGCGGGCCTGACCGTTCCATCCTCCTGCGAACAGGGCGCCTGCGGCACCTGCCTCACCACCGTGATGGAAGGGGAGGTCGACCATCAGGACGTCTATCTCAACGACACCGAGAAGGCGTCGAACACCTGCATGATGACCTGCGTATCGCGGGCCAAGTCACCTCGCCTGATCCTGGATATTTAACATGGCCATTACCCTTTACGACTTCGAACTCTCGGGCAATTGCTACAAGGTGCGGCTGCTGCTCAACATCCTCAAGGTCCGCCATGAGCTGGTGCCGGTAGAGTTCTTCCCCGGCCGCGAGCACAAGTCCGACTGGTTCCTCAAGCTCAATCCGTTCGGCCAGCTGCCGGTGCTCAAGGATGATGACCTGATCATCCCCGATAGCGGCGCGATCCTGGCCTATCTCGCCAAGAAATATGACGAGAGCGGCCAGTGGTTCCCCAATGACCCCGCGGTCACCGCGGAAATCCTGCGCTGGCACTCGATTGCCGATGACATCACCTCGACCTCGTCGGCCGCTCGCCTGGCGCTGGGCTATGACTATGATTTCGACATCGACAAGGCCCAGCGCGGCGCCCATCGGCTGTTCCGGCTGATCGACGAGCATTTGTGGTTCGGCGAAAAGCAGGGCCGTGATTGGCTATGCAGCCCGGCGCACCCCACCACAGCAGATCTCGCCTGCTTCCCCTATATCATGCTCTCGGAAGAGGGTGGCATTTCGCGCCAGGACTACCCGGCCATCCGCCGCTGGACCGACCGCGTACGCCGCATTCCCGGCTTCATGGTGATGTCGGGCATCTTCCCCGCCGGTCGCGCCAAAGACGCCGCCTGACCCCTTGCATAAACGCTACAGCAGGCCCCGTTTTTGTTATAAGCGGGGCCAACATTTATTCAGCTAGGAATTGTCCATGATCATCGAGCCCAAGATCCGCGGCTTTATCTGCACCACCGCTCATCCGGTTGGCTGCGCCACCAATGTGCAGCGCCAGATCGATCACGTCGTGGTCAAGGGCCCGGTCAACTCAAGCCGCAAGCGCGTGCTGGTGCTGGGCTGCTCGACCGGCTATGGCCTGGCCTCGCGCATTGTCACCACTTTCGGCGCCGATGCCGATACCGTTGGCGTGTCCTTTGAAAAGGAACCCAATGAGCGCCGCACCGCCAGCGCCGGCTGGTACAATAACCGCGCCTTCGAAAAGCGCGCCATTGCCGCCGGCCGCAAGGCCGTGACCGTGGAAGGCGATGCCTTCTCTAACGAGATCAAGGCACAGACCATCGCCGCCATTCGCGACACGCTGGGCCAGGTTGACCTGGTGGTTTATTCGCTGGCCTCGCCCGTGCGCACCGACCCCAGCGATGGCGTCACCTACCGCTCGGTGATCAAGCCCTACGGCACCGAAGTCACCTCCAAGACCCTCAACATCGCCACCGGCGAAGTTTCCGAAGTGTCGGTCGAGCCGGCCACCGAGGAAGAAGCTGCCGCCACCGTCAAGGTGATGGGTGGCGAGGATTGGGAACTCTGGATCAAGGCCATGTCCGAGGCCGGCGTGCTGGCCGATGGCTTCCAGACCCTGAACTACACCTATCTGGGCAGCGAGCTGACCTGGCCGATCTACCACAAGGGCACGCTGGGCCTGGCCAAGGGCGATCTCGATCGCGCCGCCGCCGCCATCCGCACCCAGTTCGGCGAGCACGCCGCCCATGTCGTCGCCCTCAAGGCCGTGGTCACCCAGGCCAGCTCCGCCATTCCGGTGGTGCCGCTTTATGGCACGCTGCTGATCAAGGTGATGGACGAAATGGGGATCGGCGAAGGCACCATCGAGCAGATCGACCGCCTGTTCCGCGTCAAGCTGGTCGGCGACGTGGCTCTGGATGACCAAAGCCGCGTGCGCGTCGATGACTGGGAGCTGTCCGAGCCGGTCCAGGCCGAGCTCAAGGCGCGCTGGGCGGCCCTGACCACCGAATCCCTGCCGAACCTGGCCGACCTGCCCAAGTACCGGATGGAATTCCTCAAGCTGTTCGGCTTCGACCTCGGCGGCGTCGACTACGAAGCCGATATCGACCCTCGCGATATCTACTAGGATATCCCGCGGTAGCCGCAGCGCGCGCTGTGGCTACCGCCCCACCATCATGGCGATCTTGGCTGCGATCATCTTGCCGATGAACATCAGCGGAAACGTCTTGTAGACCGGCGCGTCGCCGGGCAGCGGCAAGTCGGACGTCCGAAAGCGCGTCTGAATGCGCGCATAGATCGGCGGCAGCTTGCCCGGCACCCGCCGCTCGAAAAACGACACCCAGTGCGGCCCCTTGTCGAAATTGATCTGCATGGGCGTCTGGCAGCAGCCCGCCACCACCCGGTTGGTTGGTGATCCCGCGCGCAGCTTGTGCGGCACTAATTGGTCCATCCCCTGCTGCGTCACCACCCGGTCCTGGCGGAACAGGACCAGTCGCGTGCCCCCGTCGGGATCGGCGATCGGCTCTGCCAGCCCACCGTCCGCAAGTTGCCGCGCCGCTGCCTGGCAATCGTCGCAATAACACACGACGCGCAGGATCGGCGCGCCTTGCGCCACCATCCGCACCTGCCCGCATTGGCAGCTCAACACCCTTTGTTCCAGCATAAACCCTCTTGTCCTTCACGGGTTGATCCCGTGCCTTGATGGCGCCCTCCCCAGTGAGGCCGCCGCTCCATATCCGCAAATATCCAATGGCACCCGTCGAAGTCGCGACCCAAAGTTTCGGCGGCCCCGACGAGACGGCTTCCATGCCTTGGTGGCCCGACAGTTTGTGTCAGCAGCTAGCCATTGCAGATCATCGGCGATTTCATGATCCAGAGCTGGTCGTCCAGCTGGTCCACCACAAACTGCGCCAGGCGCTCGCGCGACAGCCAGAGCGGCCTGATCGCCGCGTCCCCGATATAGCCGATGGCGACTGGGCGGTCATTGGGCCGATCGCTCAGCATTGGCAGGCGCAACACAGTCCAGTCCAGCCGCGTCGTGCGGATGGCGTTGGCAGTTTCGACGATCTCCTGATGGGCCGAGCCGGCCAGCAGCTTGACCGCGCCTACCGCCAGCGTAAACGCCAGTTGCGGGCGGTCCTGCGGATCGATGGCGCTGGGTGTGGCCGTGGCAATGATGCGCCGGACGCCATGCGCCTGCATCGCCTTCACGATCACCCGCATGCCCTCGGCAATCGGCGTGCCCCGGCTGCGCCGATTGGGCCCGAGCAGGCTGATCACCCCATCGGCACCGGCCATGATCTGGTTGATCAGCGCCGCATCGGTGAGCTCCCCGCGGACCGCAATCAGGTGCTCGTGTTCGATCCCGAGCTTGGCAGGCTGGCGCGCATAAACGGTCACCACATGGCCCGCGGCCAGTAATTTGGTCAGCGTCAACCGCCCTGCCGGGCCGGTCGCGCCGAAAAATACGATATTCATGATTCTGCCTTGGGGGCTGGCCACTGCGGCTGGTGTGCCGTCAGCGGGTTACCAAGGCCTTACCAAGCCGCTCTTGCGCACTCCGGCGGTGGATAACTCGGTCAGTCCTGGCCAATGGGCGGGTAGCGGTGCTCGCCACCCTGGAAATCGCGCACGGTAAAACACCCGTCGCTGCCGGTGATCTGCGCCGCGCCGATTTCGGCTTTGCCATGCCCGCCGGGAATATCGAGAATATAGGTCGGCTGGCACAGCCCCGAAATATTGCCGCGCAAGGCCGTCACCAGTTTTTGCCCCTCATCCACTCTGACGCGGAAATGGCTAGTGCCCGGCGCCAGGTCCGGATGGTGCAGATAATAGGGCCGCACGCGGTTCTCGACAAAGCCGCGCATCAGCGCCGACAGGGTCTCGACATTGTCGTTGACGCCCCGCAGCAGCACCGACTGGCTGAGCAGTACAATGCCGCCATCGGCTAGGCGGGCCATCGCGGTGCGCGCCTCGGCGGTGAATTCGCGCGGATGATTGGCATGCACGGCCAGATACGTGGTCTTGCCGCTGGCCTTGAGCGCACTCACCATGGCATCGTCCACCCGCTCCGGCTCGACCACCGGCACCCGGGTATGAAAGCGCACGATCTTGACGTGCTCAATCGCCGCCAGCCGCAACATCAACTCGCGCACGCGGCGCGGCGACAGCACCAGCGGATCACCGCCGGTCAGGATCACTTCCCAGATTTCCTTGTGCTCGGCGATATACCCGATAGCCGCATCGAGTTCGCTGGCACTCAGCGTGCCAAGCCCCTGCGGCCCCACCATTTCGCGGCGGAAGCAGAACCGGCAATAGACCGGACACACATGCACCGCCTTGAGCAGCACCCGGTCGGGGTAGCGGTGCACAATGCCTTCCACCGGCGAATGGCTGAGATCGCCAATCGGGTCGTCGCGCTCCTCGGGCGTCGTCACCAATTCCTCGGGTCGCGGCACGAACTGCCGCGCCATCGGATCATCAGGGATCATTGACGTCGATCAGCGCGGCCACGGCCGGGGTAATGGCGATGGCGTATTTTTGCGCCACCGCGTCCAGCCCGCTCACATCGCTGACCAGCCCCGCCGCCTGCAGGTCGCTCACGCTCTTGATGGATCGGTGCGCGCTCACTGGGCCACCGGCGCCCACAATACGGCGTCTATCTTGGGGGCATGGGTTGCCAGCATCACCAAACGATCAAATCCCAACGCCACGCCACTTGCCTCCGGCATCAGGGCGAGCGCTGCCAGAAAATCCTCGTCGAGCGGGTATTGCTCGCCATAAAGGCGCAGCTTTTCGTCCATCTCTGCGGCAAATCTGCGGCGCTGTTCGTGCGGGTCGGTCAGCTCGCCAAAGCCATTGGCCAGCTCCACCCCGCAGGCATAAAGCTCGAACCGCTCGGCGACCCGAGGGTCATCGGCTGTGCGCCGCGCCAGCGCCGCCTCGGCTGCCGGATAACGATCGAGCACGGTGATGCGCCCCGTCCCCAGCTGCGGCTCGACTTTTTCCACCAGCACCCGGCTGAACAGATAGCTCCAGCTGCGGTCCTCGGGCACGTCCAGCCCCTGCGCCTGCATCAGCGCGGCCAGCTGCTCGCCATCGGTCTGGCCCTGGCCATCCATGGTAGCAAACAGATCGATCCCGGCATGACGGCGGAACGCCTCGACGACGCTCAAGCGTTCCGGCTCGGCCAGTGGATCGCAGGTGCGGTCCTTGTAGCGCAACTGGGTCACGCCCGTCGTCGCTGCCGCCAGCCGCACCAGCGCGATGCAATCGGCAATGATCGCGTCATAGGCTTCGCCCACCCGATACCATTCGAGCATGGTGAACTCGGGATGGTGCAAGGCGCTGCGCTCGCGATTGCGCCACACATGGCCCAAGCTGGCAATGCGCTGCTCGCCCGCCGCCAGCAGCTTTTTCATGGTGAATTCGGGCGAGGTGTGCAGATACATCGCCTGCCCTTGCCCCGTCATTGCCGATCATATTGGTGGCAAAGGCATGCAGATGGGTTTCATTGCCCGGCGAGCGCTGCAATCCGGGCGGATCGACCAGCAGAAAATCCTCGTCGGCCAGATAGCTGCGGATGCGCGCCTCGATCCGGTTGCGCGCCAACAGGATGGGCCGCCGGTCGGCATGCACCGATGGGGTCCACCAGGGCGACGCTGGTATTTGATCGCGCATGCTCATGTTTATGACGGCCGGGCTGGAGATTTTCGCGGATATAGGATAGTTGGCGCACGAAAGCTAATTTTCGGCGCCCTGACGGTCTCAGCCTCTACGATGCGCCAACCGATCGAACAAGGAAGAATTCATGGTCAAGGTCATTGCCTCTTCGCTGCGCAAGGGCAACGTCGTCGAGCAGGACGGCAATCTGCACGTCGTGCTCACCGCTGAAAACGTGCACCCCGGCAAGGGCAACTCGGTCACCAACGCCACCATGCGCCGCATGTCTGATGGCGTGAAGGTGGTAGGTCGCTGGCGCACCGTCGAGATGGTCGAAAAGGCCGATGTGGATGAGCGCGAATACGATTATCTGTATTCCGATGGCGAAGGCCACCACTTCATGGAGCCCGTCAGCTTCGACCAGATCACTGTTTCCGACGATGTCGTGGGCGACCAGAAGGCCTATCTGACCGATGGCATGAAGGTTTACCTCAAGACCTTTGAAGGCAGCGCCATTGCCCTGGAACTGCCCCAGCGCATGACCTTCGAAATCGTCGAGACCGAACCGGTGGTCAAGGGCCAGACCGCGTCGTCCTCCTTCAAGCCTGCCGTGCTCAACAATGGCCTGCGCGTCATGGTCCCGCCCCATATCGGCGCCGGCACCCGCATCGTCATCCTCACCGAAGACAATTCCTACGTCGAGCGCGCCAAGGACTGATCCAGCTTCGCGGTGAACCCAGCCCGGTTCACTCGCGTCCCTCGGACGGGCCCCTCGGGGCCCGTTCGTACATCAGGGGTCGAGTTCCTTGTCGGCTTCATACCAATGGGCCTGGTCCCGCCCAGGGGGCTCGCCTTCGGCCAGCCATTTGTCATAGGCCATCTGCCGCAGAAGCATTTCCTTGGCGCGCAGCCAATATTGAAAATCCCGTTGCTGTGGCCGCCCCGCTTCCTCCCATAAGAAATATGCGGTGCGCCGGATCGTCTCGGCAACTTCAGTATTCTTGATCATTGCGCTTCCGCCGATCAGTGGTGCGGCCCCTCCCCCGCGTTGAACATCTCGTCACGCCACCAGCCGGCAGAATGCCCGTGACCATCTCCGGCTGTCGTCACTGCTGAACGACCCACATCAGGCGAAGTTCCGTCATGGCGCTAACGTGACCGCCCGCTGCCTTTGCAGGCAGTCACCTGCCCTTTGATCCCGCGCACCGCCCCCTCCGCCCGCTCCCGCAGGCACATCCATGTACCGCAGTATCGTTCGTGTAGTCTGAACAATTATCACAATAACATTATCGCTTTTCCACAAAACATTACGGATTTCGGCGTTTCAACCCCTCACTGTTCACTGAAACCGGACAGTGCGTCGCATAGTCAAGGGGACGCCGAACGGCTCGCCGTGCCCTACATGTTGTTCACCCACTGGGTTTCGAACTTGCTCATCCTCACCCCCGAGGTGCCAGCAAGACCACCAAGGCGCCCGCGGACGCCAGAGCGTTTGTGCCGATCGGCATGATCTCTCGACCTCCCGCAGACGCTGCATGATCGGAGTGAACAATGTTGTCTCGTAAGTCATATCTGAATGTCAGCCTCGCCGCGATTACGGCCGGCCTGCTGCTGTCCGTCGGCAGTGCGGCTGCCCAGCAGTCCCCTGCCGATGTCATCGAAGCGGAATTCCCGTTCGAAAAGGCCGTGCTGGTTGAAGGCCTCAAGGCCCCCCACGAAATCCGCGTCGGCACCGATGGCCAGCTCTGGGTCACCGAGCGGATCGGCAAGCGCCTGATCCGCGTGAACCCCGAAACCGGCGATATCAAGCCGGCCTTTGAATTCGCCATTCCCGACGTGCTCGAAGGCGCGCAGACCGGCGTGATGGGCTTTGCCTTCCACCCCGACTTCGGCAATGGCACCGACAAGATCTTTGTCGTCCACACCTATGAAGACAGCGAGCGCACCGACCCCAGCCGTCCGGACGCTTCCGACCCATACCACCGCCTGTTCCAGAAGGTCGTCGCCCTCGATTGGGATGCCGAAACTGAAACCGTGACCGGCTCGACCGACGTGCTGACCGGCATTCCGGCCAATAACGACCACAACTCAGGCCGCATCGTCTTCGGCCAGGATGGCAAGCTCTATCTGACCGTGGGTGACCAGGGCCACAACCAGCTCGTCAACTACACCCGTCCGATCGAATCCCAGCGCCTGCCGACCGCCGACGAGCTGGCAGCCGGCGATCACTTTGCCTATCAGGGCAAGGTCCTGCGCTTCAACGAAGACGGCTCCATCCCGAGCGACAACCCGACCCTGGATGGCGTGCAGAGCCACATCTTCACCCTTGGTCACCGTAACGCCCAGGGCATCGCGATCGGTCCCGATGGCACCATCTACGCCAACGAGCACGGCCCCAGCAGCGACGACGAAATCAACATCCTGGTTTCGGGTGGCAATTATGGCTGGCCCAATGTTTCGGGCCTCGTCGATGACAGCCACTACGCCTATGGCAACTGGTCTGCCGCGAGCGTTGATCCCTCGACCCTGACCTTCAACCAGCCCGAAGATGGCTTCCCCGCTGAAGTCACCGTCGAAAAGGAAAGCGACTGGGCCGGCGCTGCCGACATGAAGACCCCGCTCGCCACCCTCTTCACCGTTGGTGCTGACGAAGAAATCAACTTCGGCTACTTCGAGCGTCCGACCGTTGGCCCGTCCTCGATCGACTTCTACGTCGGCGATGCGGTGCCTGAGCTTAGCGGCAAGCTGCTCTCGACCGCCATGAAGCACGGCGCCATCTACGCCATCGATCCGGTCGCGACGGGCGACGACGCCAAGTTCACCAAGTACTACCTTGGCCAGAACCGCCTGCGTGACCTCGAGATTGCCGATGGCGGCAAGACCATCTACCTCGTCACCGACTCTGCCGGTGGCGTGCTGAACGCAGCGGGCGAAGGCGCTTCCGAGCTCGAGAACCCCGGCGCCATCCTGGTCTACACCGCCAAGTAAGGCCGGCTGACACCACTATCACCAATGGCCAGGGCGTCCGCGCCCTGGCCTTTTTTGCATGGAGTTACGCCGGCTGCACTTCCCCGCTCAGGCGGCTGGCCTGGCGCTGCGCCATGATCGCGCAGACGAACAGCTGGAGCTGGTGGAACAGCATCAGCGGCAGCACGATCAGGCTGATCGGCTGGCCGACAAACAGGATGTTGGCAATGGGAATGCCGCTGGCCAGGCTCTTGGTCGAGCCGCAAAACAGCATCACCGCCGCATCCTCGCGCGGCAGGCCGGCCGCCTTGCCTACCACGCTGCCCAGCCAGATAATGGCGGCCAGCAGCACGATATCGGCGATGATCATGATGGCCAGCGTCGAGCCGTCCACCATCTGCCAGATGCCCGCGACCACGCCGGCGCTGAATGCCGAGTAGACGATCAGCAGGATCGACCCGCGATCCACCACCACCGTCAGCACCTGGTGCCTGGCGATCCACTTGCCCACCAGCGGCCGCGCCAGCTGTCCCAGCGCGAAGGGCAGCAGGATCTGCATGCCGATGCCAACCACCGCGTTGGGGTTCACTCCAACCCCGCTGGTGTGAAACAGCAGCGCCGCCAGCGCCGGGGTCAGGAACACGCCCACCAGATTGGAGATCGACGCCGCGCACACCGCTGCGGGCACGTTGCCGCGCGCCATCGAGGTGAAGGCGATGGACGATTGCACGGTCGAGGGCAGCACCGCCAGAAACAGCAGGCCCAGCGCGATATTGGGCTCGAGCCACGGCGACAATATGCTGGTCAACCCGACCCCGAGCAACGGAAACGCCAGATAGGTGCAGCCAAACACCAGCAATTGCAGGCGCCAGTTCGACAGGCCCGCGACCAGCGCTGCGGTATTGAGCTTGGCGCCATAGATGAAAAACAGCAGGGCCACCGCGTAATAGGCGATCTGCGAGACGATCACTGCACCGGTGCCGGATGCCGGCAACAGCGTCGCGAGGACAACCGTGCCCACGAGCAGCAGCAAATAATAGTCCAGGCCGATCCGCTTGAGACGAGCGTCGAGAGACATTGGGTAAATCCAAAAAGCTTGGGGGGCGGCATCTTCCAGCAAACGCCGCGATATATGCATCGGCCCGGAACACTCTCGGGCGCCCGGACGCCAGTTTCCTGATGGCCGCGTGGGGCGGCCCGCATCTTGATTGCCCTGGGGCGCAATGAAAAAATCACTGCGCCCCAGGGCCGGTGGGTTTTAAGCGACGCGCGTGTGGAGTTCACCGACGCCGTCAATGCAGCCGTGCATGACGTCGCCGCGAACCACTGCACCGACGCCCGCTGGCGTACCGGCAAAAATCAGGTCGCCGGCCTTGAGCTCGAACAGGCCCGACAGGTACGAGATCATCTCTGGCACTTTCCAGATCATCTGGTTCAGGTCGCCGCTCTGGCGCAGTTCGCCATTGACCTTGACCCAGATGGCGCCGGCCGTCGGATGACCGATGGCCGATGCCGGCACCAGCGGGGTGCACGGTGCCGATGCCTCGAACGACTTGCCGGTTTCCCACGGACGACCGGCCTTCTTGGCTTCGGTCTGCAGGTCGCGGCGGGTCATGTCGAGCCCAACGGCATAGCCGAAGACGTGATCCATGGCGCTCTCGAGCGGAATGTCGATGCCGCCCTTGTGCAGCGCTACGACCAGCTCGATCTCGTGGTGGACGTCCTTGGTCTGCGACGGATAGGGGAAATCCTGGCCGGACAGCACGAGGGTGTCGGGGTTCTTCTGGAAGAAGAACGGGGGCTCGCGGCTGGGGTCATGGCCCATTTCGATGGCATGATCGGCAAAGTTGCGCCCGACGCAGTAGATGCGGTGCACGGGGAACAGCGCTTCGCTGCCCACCACAGGCAGGGTCGGCGTTGGCGACGGTGCGAAGACGTAGGCGTCGGCAGGTACATGCACGTTCATTTATCTAGCTCCAGCGTAATATTCGACTTGTTTTTCGAAGGTCTCGACCAGTGCGGACAGCAACATGGCGACCGCGAACAGGATGAAGGTCAGAGCCCAGAAACTTTCCATTTCAAAGCTGCGGGAGAACTGCTCGAACAGTTCACCGTAGCCGATGATCGAGACCAGGATTTGCCCGATGACGACGCCCTTGACGCCACGGATGACCCCGATGCGCAGGCCCGCCAGGATTTCCGGCAGCGCCGATAGCAGGATGATCTTGGTGAACAGCACCCAGCCCGAGGCGCCATAGCTGCGGCCCATTTCGAGCAGCGAGGGCGGCACCTGCATGACGCCGGCGCGGGCATCGAGCACGATGATCCACACGGCAAACAGGAACACCGTCACCACGACCGTGGTCTCGCCCAGGCCAAACAGGATCATCAGCACCGGCACCAGCGCGGAAAGCGGGGCGCTGACGAACATGTTGACCCAAAGCCCCATCAGATTGTCGACGGCCTTGAAGCGCCCCATCAGGATGCCCAGCGGCACGCCGATGGCGACGGCCCAGCCCATGCCGTACAAAAAGCTGCGCAGCGTGATCAGCGAACCCTGCTGCCACGACTGGGTCTGCACGAGGCGCATTCCGGCCGTCACGATGTCGGTGATGGGCGGGATGAGGAAGATGATGTCGAGCCGCCCGACGATTTCCCAGATGACGGCCCACACAATGAGCGATGCCATCATCGGGATACGATAACCAAAGATAGTCATGGCTGCACCTCAATCGACAAAATGTCGGAGCCCGTTCCAGATTTCCTCGACGGTATCGAGGTAGCCCGGATCGCGGCGAATATCGTCGGGGGAGGCGCTGCGGTCGATCGTGGGATCGATGATCTGGGAGATCCGGCCCGGGCGCGGCGACAGCAGCACTATGCGGTCGGAAACATAAACCGCCTCTTCGATCGAATGGGTGACGAAGATGAAGGTCTTTTTCTCCATTTCCACGAGGCGCAGCAGGTCTTCCTGGAACTTGCGGCGATTTTGCTCGTCGACGGCCGAGAAGGGCTCATCGAGCAGCAGCACGTCGGCATTGACCGCAAAGGCCCGGGCAATGCCCACGCGCTGGCGCATGCCGCCCGACAGCTCGTGCGGGTATTTGTCCGCAAAGCCGGCCAGGCCCACTTCCTCGATATAGCGGGTGGCGACGCGCTTGCGCTCGGCGGCATTGACGCCGCGCAGCTCGAGCCCGAAGGCCACGTTGCGCTCCACCGTTGCCCACGGCATCAGCGCAAAATCCTGGAACACGAAGGCGCGCTCGGGACCAGGCCCGGTGACCACCTTGTCATTGACCCGGATTTCACCCGAAGTAGCGGGGATCAGGCCGGCGATGATCTTGAGCAGCGTGGTCTTGCCGCAGCCGGATGGCCCCAGCAGGGTGGTCAGCTTGCCGCGGCTGAACTCCAGGTCGACATTGCGCAATGCTTCCGTCGTGCCATAGAGCTTCGAAATACCCCGAACTTGAACGACGCCGTCTTCAACGCTGGTATCGAGGGCAATTGGGGACGAATGGGACTGAGCAGGCTGCATTCACGAATTCCTTTTTTCGGGGCGCAGAAACCGAATTTCGAAGCGCTGAAGCCCTGCCAATGTCACCGTGGACACCACAATGATGGAGGCGACCGCCGCATACATGTGCGCGTAATTGGCCACTGAACGATGATAGGTGATGAGATCGCCGACCCCGGTGGGCGTGATCAGCAGCTCGGCCAGCATGACGCCGATGAAGCCGGCGGCGATGCCCAGACGCAGCCCGACAAAAATGACGGCCGACGCATCGGGGATGATGATCTTGACGATCTGCTGCAGCCGCGTGCCCTGGAACGAGCGGCACATGGCCACCAGCGAGGGATTGACGTGGCGCACGGCCTTGTAGGCGTTGAGCACGATGACCGGCAACGCCAGCATCACCACCGCCAGCGTCTTGGCGGTCAGGCCAATGCCGTAGATGAAGGTCACGAGCGGCACGAGCGCGGCCATGGGGGCGGCCTGCAGAACGATGAACACCGGCGTGATCATCCACTCGGCCTGCCGCGACAGGCCGGTCGTCACACCCAGGACTACCCCCAGCACCGCCGAGATGGCGACGCCCAGCAGGAGCGGCTGCAGGGTCTGGATATAGGCGTAGATCATCGTGCCATCGGCGACCATTTCCACAAAGGCCATGAACGTCGATGAAAAAGTGGGGAACGCGATGCTGATGGGGACCAGCCCGGCGATTTCCCAGGCGCCGAATAGCAGGCAGAGCGATGCTACCGACCACAGGGCCGGCGTTTTATCGAACATCCGGCTAATCATTTGGGCGACATTGACGGGTGCTGCTGGAGCACCCGTCGCGTCACTCAACTTGGCAGAAGAGGACATTGGTCAGGCCTTATTTTGTGCCGATTTTGGCAAGAACTGCGTCGAGCGGTCCAAATTCCCAGAAGTCTTCCACCTTGAGGTCGGCCGCATTGCCCTGCAGCGCACCCGAGACGGTGTAGAACTCGAAGTCGTCCTGGGCCGCATCCGTCCCGCCGCCGTTCAGGGGCATGCCCAGGGCCGCCGCTTCAACGAAATAGGGTTCGATATCGGCAACCATGGCCGGGGTGGCATCGGGCAGCAGATTGTACTGCTCGCGCAGCGCGACAACCGAGGTCGGGTCTGCGGCGATGTCGCGCCAGGTGGTCAGGATGGCCTCGATCAGGATGGCCACGGCTTCCGGGTCACGCGCCAGGAAATCGGTATTGGCGAACAGTGCCTCGTCGGTGGCGCTGACGTCGTCCACCGGCAGGAAGACGAACTTGCCCGGGGCTTCATCTTCCAGCACGCGCTTGCCCGAGGCATCGACGATCGTTGCCTTGACGTTGCCCTGGAGCAGCGCACCGGTCCGCACTTCGGCGCCCGGCACGTAGGAAATGTTGGAATAGCTGATGTCGTGCTTGTCGGCCATCAGGCGCATGATCGCCTCGGTGCCCGAACCGCGCGAGTGCACGGCGACTTCCTGGCCGTTCAGATCTTTCCAGTCCTGGTAGAATTCCGAATTCACCACCGGATAGAAGCTGAGCTGGCTGAGCTGCAGGAACAGGCGGATCGGTGCGTTGACCTTCTGGATCAGCGCATAGGGGCCACCGATGCCGATATCGGCCTGCCCGCCGACCACGGCCTGGGCCGCGATATCTTCGGACTTGAGAAACACGACTTCGAGTTCGAGGCCCTTTTCCTTGGCGCGCTCGAAGGCGATCAGCAGATTGAGCGATTCCACCGTGGCGATATCACCAAAGGCAATCCGCACCGGCGCTGCCTGGGCCAGCGTCGGCAGGGCCAGGGCCGCACCGAGCGCCAGCATGGCAGTCGCAGTCTTGAACGTTCTGAATTTGATCATTGAATCCCTCCTGTGATCCGCAGCTGGACATTTCCGCTGCAAGATCGAACCAATGCAAACAAACTCTAGGTTGGTTGCAAAATGGTTGTCAACGCGAAATGAATAAAATCCAGCATAGCCGCCGTGCCGACCCTCGGATTACAGCTCGCCACACCTCAAAATAATCTAGCAGTTTCAGTAACTTAGTAGATAAGAAACAAGATAACGGCACACCTGAAGCCATTGTGGTTGACACTGAACCAAATCCGGATATACCTCAACCAATCCTCATATTGGTTTTGAATATGCCCGATAGCGACAAAGACCTTGAGCCAACCATCGCCGCCAAGTTGCGAAAATTCCTGGCTGGAACGGACCTGCCCACGGATGGCCGCCTGCCGCCCGAGCGCGAATTGGCCGAAGCCCTGGGCGTCAGCCGGGCGGAGCTGCGCAAGGGCCTGTCGACCCTGCAGAACGAAGGGCAGCTGTGGCGCCAGGTCGGCAAGGGCACGTTCTGGGGCAACCGCCCGATCGACACCGTCGCCGACGTTTCGGCCATGGCGAGGCGCAGCAATCCCATCGAGGTGATGGGCGCGCGCATTGTCGTCGAGCCGGAAATCGCCCGCTGCGCGGCCCTCAACGCCACGCCGGAGCAGATCCTCGAGATGCGCAATTGCATCATCAAGACCCGTCAGGCGACCTCCTGGCGCCAGTATGAAATATGGGACAACCGGCTCCATCGCGTGATCGCCGAGGCGACCCAGAACGGCCTGCTGGTTGGCCTGCTCGACACCCTCAACGCGGTGCGCCGCGAGGTCACCTGGGGTCGCCTGCGCCAGACCCCCGACCGTCCCGCCCCCGATCACCACAGCTTTGCCGAACACGAGCAGATAGTCGACGCCATCGCCAATCGCGATACCGCCCGGGCAGGCGCCGTGATGCGCGAGCACTTGCAAAGCGTTGAACGAAACCTGCGCAATTCCTGATCACAAGCGGTGGCCCAGCCCCGCAATTCCGGCCTTCATGAAGGGAGCCATAGTTGACTAAAATCAAGGTCTTGAACCCGGTCGTCGAGCTCGACGGCGATGAGATGACCCGCATTATCTGGCAGGCGATCAAGGACAAGCTCATCCATCCCTATCTGGATCTGCCGATCGAATATTACGACCTCTCGATCGAGAGCCGCGACGCCACCAACGACCAGATCACCATCGACAGCGCCCATGCCATCCTCAAGCACGGCGTCGGCATCAAATGCGCCACCATCACCGCCGATGAGGGCCGGGTCGAGGAATTCGGGCTCAAGAAGATGTGGAAGTCGCCCAACGGCACCATCCGCAACATCCTGGGCGGGGTGATCTTTCGCGAGCCGATCATCTGCAAGAACGTGCCGCGCCTGGTGCCGGGCTGGACCCAGCCGATCATCGTCGGCCGCCATGCCTTTGGCGACCAGTACCGCGCCACCGATTTCCGCTTCCCCGGCAAGGGCACGCTGACCATCAAGTTCACCGGCGAGGACGGCCAGGTCATCGAGCACGAAGTCTACCAGGCGCCCGGCGCCGGCGTTGCCATGGCCATGTACAACCTCGACGATTCGATCCGCGACTTCGCCTATTCCTCGCTCAACTACGCGCTGGCGCGCGGCGTGCCGTGCTATCTGTCGACCAAGAACACCATCCTCAAGACCTATGACGGCCGCTTCAAGGACATCTTCCAGGAGGTGTACGAGGCCGAGTTCAAGGAGAAGTTCGAAGCCAAGAAGATCTGGTACGAGCACCGCCTGATCGACGACATGGTGGCGGCCGCCCTCAAGTGGTCCGGCGGCTATGTGTGGGCGTGCAAGAACTATGACGGCGACGTGCAGTCCGACATCGTGGCCCAGGGCTTTGGCTCGCTCGGGCTGATGACCTCGGTGCTGTCGACCCCCGATGGCAAGGTGGTGGAAGCCGAAGCCGCCCATGGCACCGTCACCCGGCACTACCGCCAGCACCAGCAGGGCAAGGAAACTTCCACCAACTCCACCGCCTCGATCTTTGCCTGGACCCGGGGCCTCGCCCACCGCGCCAAGCTCGATGACAATGCGGCGCTGGCCAAGTTCGCGCTGACCCTGGAACAGGTCACCATCGCCACCATCGAAGAAGGCAAGATGACCAAGGACCTGTCGCTGCTGGTCGGCCCCGACCAGCCGTGGCTGTCGACCCTTGGTTTCCTCGACGCCATCGACGCCAACCTGCAAAAGGCCATGGCCGCGTAAGGTTGCCACTCGCCGCAACTGGCTACCTCTGGTCTCTAACCGACCCCAATCCGAACGACGCCCGCGGGCGTCGTTTTTTTGTGGTGCCCCTGCCCTTCAGCACCCTGCACGCCGCTCCTGCCGGCCTACCCGTCGTGAGTTGATTGGCCCGCCAAGGAATTCAGGACTATTCTGGTACCCGAGGGCCAGGCTCGCAGGAGAGCAACATGGCGACGCTGCACGTCGAACACGCCATCACCGATTACCCGACATGGAAGGCAACATTTGACCGCTTCGAGCAGAAACGCACCGAAGGCGGGGTGACCGCCTACCGCATCAACCAGCCGCAAGATGATCCTGCCTACATCATGGTCGAGCTCGATTTCCCCACTGTCGAGCAGGCCCAGGCCTACCGAAGCTACCTTGAGACCCAGGTGTGGTCCACCCCGGCCAACTCCCCGGCCCTCGTGGGCAAACCCCAGGCGCGGGTACTGGTGCCGGCCCCCGAGCGCTGATCGTCGGCCACATTTTCGGGCTCACCACCGCAGCGACCGCGCCCCGCCGCTCGCCGCGTGCTGAGCGCACGGCGGTGCCGGGGACTGCGCCTGCCCGCCCTCCTCTGCCCTAAGTCTCTGCACTGTCATCAAAATTTCATAATCCACTGCAGGGCCCCGCAGCGCCGGGGTTTGCGCGAAAAACAACTTTGCATGACGTCGGCGTTTGCCACTCCTTTACGATCCTCCCCCTACTGCGCCTCCCAAACGCGCTCATGGGGGCACCATGCCATTCTCGAAAGTTTCGATCGCCGGTCGCATCTACGCCTCTTTCGCCGTCATGATCGCCCTGTTGGGCCTGCTGACCTTGCTGGCGGTGGCCGGTGTCCAAACCATTGCCGGAACGCTCGATGGCTATCGCGCCGCAACCGACGAGGCTACCCGCGTGCGCGCCATGACCACCATGCTGACCAGTGCGCGGCTGGCTGTGCGCAATTATGCGACCGCCCCCCACGACGACACGGCCCAGCTGGTAACCCAGAGCGTGGCCGACCTTGCCGCCCTCAGCGATGGCACCGAAATGGCGCAAACCGTCACCGCCTATGGCGCCGGAGCCGCTGCCCTGATCGCGCTCGATGGTGAACTCGCCGTGCAGCTGACCGCCCTTGAAGCCGCCGCGATGGCCGCCACCCAGACGCTGAGCGAGATGATCGACCAGTCCTCCCAATCCGCCAATCTCAACGCCAAGGCCGCGGCGCTGGCCGGGCTGGCAATGCAGAACCTGCTGCAGCTGCGCCTCGGGGTCGCCGAACTGATCAGCGCCCCCAGCGACGCGCACCTGGCCTTCGCCCTGGCCTCGTCCGACGCCTCGAATACGGCCCTGGCCGACCTGCGCGCCACCTTCTTCCGGACCGATGATCTGGAGCGCGTCGATTCGGTGCTCACCGCGCTGGGCGCCTATGGCAGCCGAAGTGCAGGCCATCGTCGGCGCGCCTGAGCGAACGCCAGTCCCTGCGCAACACTCTGGCCGAGATCGAGCTGGCGCTGGAGCAGGCCTCGGTCGTGGCCTCCGATGTCAATGCGGCGCGCCAGGCCCAAAGCGAGGGCAATGCGGCGGCCAATTCGACCCCGTGCAAGCCTGGGTGTTGGTCGTGGGGCTGCTGTCCCTCGCCATTGGCGGGGCGCTGGCGGTCCTGATCGCGCGCTGGCTGTCGGGAACCATTCGCGGGCTGGCCTCGGCCACCGACCGGTTGGCCGCCGGCGATTTTTCAGTCGCCCTGCCCCAGACCAATTCCAGCAACGAGCTGGGCCAGATCGCCCGGGCGCTCGAAATCTTTGGCGCCAATGGCCTGGCGTTGCAGGCCGAGCAGCTGGCCAAGGCCGAAGAGCTGGCCAGTCAGCGCGCCCGGCAGGCAGAGCTCGACCGTTTCCAGCTCGGCGCTCGCCGATCTGGCCCACGCCGCGGCGCGCGGGGATTTCCGCCAGCGCCTGCCCGGCGATGTTGCCCTTGATGAACTCGTGCCGGTCGCAGCCAGCATCAACCAGCTGCTGCACACCATCGAGAGGGGTCTCGCCGAAACCTCCTCGGTGCTGGCCGCGGTCGCCGCCGCGGACCTGCACGCAACGCGTCACCGGCGACTATGAAGGGGCCTTTGCCGCGCTCAAGCACAACACCAATGGCGTGGCCGACCGCCTCTGCGAAATCATGCAGGATCTGGGCGGCGCCTCGCATGCCCTCAAGAGCGCCACCGAGGAGATCCTGGCCGGCGCCACCGATCTGGGCGAGCGTACGGCCCGTCAGGCGCTGGCTGTCGAGGAAACGTCGGCGGCAATGCACCAGCTCTCCCAGACCGTGCAGCAAAACGCTGCCCAGTCCCGCCATGTCAGCGCCGATGCCGGCAAGGTGGCCCGGATCGCGGCCGATGGCGGCGCGGTCATGCAGCAAGCCAACGCCGCCATGCAGCGCGTCAACGGCGCCTCGACGCAGATCGTCAACATCATCGGCATGATCGACGACATCGCTTTCCAGACCAATCTGCTGGCCCTCAACGCCTCCGTCGAAGCGGCCCGCGCCGGAGACGCCGGCAAGGGCTTTGCCGTCGTCGCCATCGAGGTGCGGCGCCTGGCGCAGTCCTCGGCCAGCGCCTCCGCCGACATCAAGGCGCTGATCGAAACCAGCGTCGCCGAAGTCGCCAACGGCACGCGCCTGGTCTCGGCCGCGACCACAAGCCTGCTCGACGTGCAGCAGGGCCTCAAGGGCAGCGTCGCCCAGATGGAACAGATCGCCATTGCCAGCGGCGAGCAGGCCAGCGCCATCGAGGAAGCCGGCCGCGCCATCGGCACCCTCGACGAAATGACCCAGCGCAATGCGGCTCTCGTGGAACAGCTCAACACCGCCCTCACCCAAACCGGCGCCCAGGCCGCTGAGCTCGACGAGGTGGTCAAATCCTTCGTCCTCGAACGCCCCTCCACCGACCGGTCGGACCAGCTCCGCGCCTCAGCCTGACGGTGAGAGGGGCAGGCGAATTTTTGCCGCTCCCACCCACTAGTAGACCCGCACCAACCGCCCGTCCGGTCGCTGCACCAGTCGTCCCAGCTTTCGTGCCAGGTCATCGGCCAGCTTCACCATGACGGGGTCCGAGCCCAGCTTGCCGTCCCCGGCATCCTCGGTCGACAGCACCGAAGCCTTTAGCAGCTGCGAATAGGGATGCTCGGGGCTGTCCAGCACCGTTCGGGCATCGCCCATTTCAACGATCTGTCCGCGCTGCATGATGATCAGGCGGTTGGAAATGTAATAGGCCGTCGCCAGATCATGGGTGATGTAGATCACCGACACCCCCAGATCGTCGCGCAGGCTCTTGAGCAGGTTGACGATGCTCATTCGCAGGCTCGCATCCACCATGCGCACCGGCTCATCGGCGACCAGCAGCGACGGGCTGGGGATCAGCGCCCGGGCGATGGCGCAGCGCTGCAATTGCCCGCCGCTCATTTCATGGGGAAACCGCCCCCTTACTTCCGTCAGGCTCAGCCCCACCTTCTGCAGCGCCTCGTCCATCGCCCCATCGATGCGCGCCTTGTCGGTGGTGTCGAGAAACCGCCGCGCCGTGCTTTCGAGATAGCGATCGATCCGCTTGAGCGGGTTGAACGCCTCGAAGGGGTTCTGGAACACTGGCTGCACGCTGGCCATGAATTTGAGCCGCTGGGCCCGGCCGCCGCGACGATCGACCTTTTGCCCGCGGAACAGGATCTGCCCTTCGCGAAACATCCTCCAGCCCCAGGATCATCCGGGCCAGCGTGGTCTTGCCCGAGCCGCTCTCCCCGATGATGGTGAAGATCTCGGGTTGGTCCAGGCTCAGCGAAAAGCTGGCGTCCACCACGGCATTGACGCTCTGGCGCCCGAAAATACCGCCCATGGTGAAGCGCTTGGAGACGTCGCGCACATCGAGCAGCGTGCTCATGCCATCTCCCCTTCCGGTGCCGCCGGCATGAACCAGCGGCGCGACATCCTGCCAGCGCCAGCAGGCGGTGCGATGATCCGCGCGCCACTGTTTCCAGCGGCGGCGTCTGCGGTCTTGCATTTGTCGATCGCCAGCGGGCAGCGCGGATGGAACCGGCATCCCGGCGGCGGATCGGCCAGGTTCGGCGGGCGCCCTTCCAGCGCGGGGCGCTGCTGCGTGTCGCCGATGCGCGGCAGGCTCGCCACCAGATGCGCGGTGTAGGGATGCTTGGGGGCAAAGAACATCTGGCGCGTCGGCCCCTCCTCCACCAGCCGCCCGGCATAGATGATGCCGACCCGGTCCGCGATATTGGCGTGCACGCTCATGTCGTGGGTCACGAACACGACCGAGGAACTCATCTCCCGCTGGATCTCGCGGATCAGCCCCAGCACTTCCTTTTGCACCACCACATCCAGGGCGGTCGTCGGCTCGTCGGCAATGACGAACTCGGGGTGGCACACCGTGGCCAGCCCGATGGTGACGCGCTGCCGCATGCCGCCCGATAGCTCATGCGGATAGGCCCTCAGGATATCGGGCGGCAGTTTCAGCCGCCCCAGATGGTTGACGACACGCGCCTCGAATGCCGCGCCCTTAAGTCCCAGCGGGCCGGGCGGCAAAGTCGTGGAAGGTCTTGCCGATGCGGCGCACCGGATTGAGCACGCTCATCGAGCCCTGCATGATGTAGGAAAGGCTGCTTCCAGCGCACCGCCTCGATCTCTTGCGGTGAAGCGGTAGCGACGTCGATCGGCCCGCTCCTGAAGTCGTATTTCACCGAGCCTTCGACGATCCGCAGCGGCGGGCGCATGGCTGCGGCCAGCACCTTGATGAAGCTGGTCTTGCCCGACGAGCTTTCCCCGGCGATGCCATAGACCTCGTTGCGGCGCACCGTCATGGTGATGTCGTCGACCGCCCGCACCTCGCGGCGCACGCCGAAATAGTTCATCTGGTAATAGGCCTTGAGGCCCTCGACCGTCAGCAGGTCCTGCCTGGCGTCGTCGCTCATGGCCTCACGCTCCCATGCGGCGCAGCCGGCTGCGCGGGTCGATATATTCGTTCATGCTGACGGCCAGCAGGAACAGCCCGATGAACAGCAAGACGATCAGGACGACCGGGATGAGGATCCACCACCAGACCCCCACGACCATGGCCGAGTGGTTGTTGGCCCAGTAAAGCGATGTGCCGACGGTTGGAATGTTGATATTGGTGAAGCCCAGGACCGCCAGGGTCACCTCGAGGCCGATGGACCAGATCATGTTGGCCATGGCCGTCGAAAGCACGATCGGCATGACATAGGGCAGATGCTCCTGGAACATGATCTTGCGCGGGCTCATCCCGGAAAACACAGCGTGCCGGGTGAACTCGCGGTGCCTCAACCCGAGCGCCACCGAGCGGATCAACCGCGCGTCGAACGGCCAGCCGAAGCACGCCATGATCAGCGCCAGCCGGAACATGTCGAGTTCGGTGCGCATGACGAAATAGAACAGGATCAGGATCGGAAAGATCGGCATGGCGACGAAGATGTCGTTGAAGAACATCAGGACGCGGTCGACCCAGCCGCCCAGATAGCCAGCCGCCAAGCCCACGGCGATCGAGATGATGCGGCTGATCAGCGCCACGAGCACGCCGAAAGCCAGGGTGTTGCGGAAAGCGTAGCTGAGTTGCCAGAACAGGTCCTGCCCGCGCGAATTGGTGCCGAACCAGAATTCGGCAGATGGCGGCGATCCGGTATGCGTGACGTAGATCATCGTCGGGGTCGACCGGCGAGACAAAGCTCAACAGGGCAAAGATGATGACGACGCCGACCAGCACGCAGCCGATGGCAAACTCGATGTTGTAGCGGATCAGGTCGCTGACAATAACGAACATCAGCTTACTCCGTCACGCGTGGATCGAGCAGCGGGTAGATCAGGTCGATGATGAAAATGGCACTCGCCACCGCGACGATGGCGATGGAGGAAACCGCCAGCACCAGCGTGGTATCGCCCCCATTGACCGCAGTCGACCAGCAGCGTGCCCAGCCCGGGATAGCCGAACACCTGTTCGGTGATGATCGTGCCCGAGAAAATCCCGCCAAGCGCCATGGCCAGTCGCGGTCAGCTGGGGGATCAGCGCATTGCGGATCACATAGGAAAAGACGATGCGATCGGTCCTGACCCCGGCCAGTTCGGCATAGGTCACATAGTCCTCGGTGACGATATTGGACACCAGGGCCCGCATGCCCAGAAACGATGTTCCCAGCCCCACGATGACCAGTGATGCCGCCGGCAGGATGGCGTGAACCAGCACCGAGCCGATGAATTGGGGCGTGAAGGCGGGGCGCACGTTCATGGCAAATCCCCCCGATATCGGCAGCACCGGCCAGAAATAGCCAAAGAGCAGGACGAGCAGGAAGGCCACGATATAATAGGGGATCGGCTGGGCCCCCATGGACAGCATGCCGAACAGTTTCAGGAAGCGGTTGTTCTGATAGTAGCCGGCCAGTCCGCCCAGGATATTGCCCAAGGTCCATGAAATCACGATGGTGCACACCAGTAGCCCCACGGTCCACGGCAGCGCCAGCATGACCAGCTCCATTGCCGGTGTGGGAAAGGAAATCAGCGACGGCCCGAGATCCCCGACGATGAAACGGGACCAGAAGTTGAGGTATTTCTCGAGGATCGGCCGGTCCGTCCCGAACAGTTCGGTCAGCGTCGCGCGCAGCGATTCAATCGCCTCGGGGCTGAAGCTGGACTGTCCGGCCACCCGCCCGATAATGGTCTCAACCGGGCTGATCGGCGACAGATGGGCAATGAAGAACGCGGCAGAGATGCCCGCAAACACCACCGCAACCAACTGCAATAATCGCTTGAACACGAAGGCCAGATAGTCCTGCATCGTCTAAACCCCGACTGCTCGGCAATGGGACGCAGAAGGGGCCCAGCGTTGGCCGGGCCCCAATTTTTGCGGCGCGCCCTACTTGGCGGGCTTGAGCTGGGTGAAGATGTAGCGAGAGTTCGCCCAGTTGGTCACGATGTTGGCGTAGGGGTTCGCCTCGGCGGTGGGGAAGCCGGTCCAGTACCGCGTCGAGTATGACGCGAACACGTTGTACGACATCATCGGGATGACCGGCATTTCGTCGACCATCAGCCTGACGAAGTCCCGGCTCAGCTCGAGATTTTCCGGGCTGCCGAACGGGGTAACCCGAACCTTCTCGATGATTTCATCAAGACGCGGATCGGCCCAGCGCTGCAGGTTGCGTGGCGACTGGCGCTCGCCCGGGGCAACCAGGAAGCTCGAATGCCAACTGTCGAGGAAGAACGACAGGTCGGGATCACCGCCCCAGGTCTCGATGGACCAGTGGGTGGCTGCTTCGTATTGTCCGAGCGGGATCGTCGTCGGCGCCAGCTGGGGATCGACCAGCGCAGTGACCTGGACGCCGGCCTGCGACCACAGCTGGGCAGCGATGGTGGCAAAGCGGTTCATGACGCCGCTTGGCGGGGTTGCGAGCTCAAAGGTGAAGCGCTCGCCATTGGGCATGTACCAGTCATTTCCCTGCTTGGTGTAACCGGCATCGGTGAGCAGCTCGCCCGCTGCCTCCAGGTTCTGCGCCCACCAACCAAAGCCGAAGGCACGACGGATATCGTCCTCATTGGTGGGCACGGCATCGCCGAACTGTGGCCGGACCATCTCGGCGATCTGCAGCCCGACATTAGGGTCATAGGGCTTGATCATCCGTTTGCCGGTATCGAGCTCGTAATCGGTGAGCCATTGCTGCATTGGCGCGTGGAAATCGTCGGGATGGGTGCCGGTCGGCGGGATGGCGATGGCAGACAGGGTTGCCGCGCCGCGATAGGCGGCCATCGACACAGCCCGCGCATCAAGCATCAGCGCGAGAGCCCAGCGAACGCGACGGTCCTGGAACTTTTCGTTCTGGTGGTTGAAGATCACCATCGGCAAGGTTGGGTCGGGATGGGCAAAAGGAAAGCCCGGGAACCAGCCACGCGCCGTCGGATCCTGCTCGACCAGGCTGAACATCGCCTCAGGTGTCAGGTCGTGGATCATGTCGAGATTGCCGTTGACCATTTCGATCAGCCGGTTGTCGATCGATGGGATCGAGCGATAGACGATATATTCAGGGCCCGGCTCGCCATATTCGGCGACCGTGGTGCGCTCCCAGTCGGGGCGTTTCTGCCAGATATACCAGGCACCGTTCGGATCGAAGCTGTGCAGGGTATAAGGGCCCAGTCCGACCGGCGGGTTGAAATTGTGCTGCTTGGGATCTTCGAACTTGGAGAAGATATGCTCGGGCATGATCCAGGTGGCGTTCCAGCGCACCGAGAAGCGGGCATGAAACCGCGAATTGGGCGCCTTGAGCTTGAACACGACGGTGTGGTCGTCAACAGCCTCGATGCTTTGAACCTGCTGCGAGAGGGGCGCGCTCCACACATAGCCCGGATTGTTCATCTGCGTCTCGACGGTATACACCACGTCGTCGGCGTTGAATTCCTCGCCGTCCGACCAGAAGATGCCCTTGCGCAGATGCACGGTCATCTCGGTGAAGTCGGCGTTGTATTGCCAGGGCTCGGAGGCCAGCGAATTATACAATGATCCATCGAGCCCGGCGTCGGGGTCGATGTACCACAGCGTATCCATGGCCAGCTGGTGCAGGCCCGTGGAGGCCCCACCGCCAGATCCCGGAACCCAGATGTTGAACCAGCTCGGATTGATCGCCGGCGGTTCAGGGTTGTGAACAATCAGGGTCTGCTCTCGGGGCAGATCTTGGATCGGCGGCGCCTGCGGCTCCGCATCCTGCGCATATCCGCTGCTCGTGCCCATCAAGGCAACCACGGAGATAGACGCTAAAAACGCCTTCCAGTTTTGCATTGCTGTCCTCCCATACCGCGCATTCGCGCTGGTGCTGATGCCTCCTCCGGCATCGTACCAATGCTAGCGCGACAGCGCGCCATGTCAACGCATTTCTGGATATGCATCTAAGATCATGATATAAACGAAGAGCGCACCGATGTGGATGCGCTCTATGCCGATTGGCGATGGTTTTAGCCTGGCCGGCCTGAGGCGCGATCAGACCTTCACCCGCACCATCTGATAGGAATAGGGCGGCAGCGTCATCGCCATGGCCCCACCCGACAGCGTGGCGCCGCTGCCCTGGCGCGGGGCCACTTCCCTCTGGTTGGTGGCCGTATTCACCGCCTCCAGACTGGTGTGGGTCATCACCTGGTGGTCGATAATCCGCCCTGCCTCGAAGCCCTGCAGGCTGATCGCCACATCGGCGGTCTCGCTCGCATGGCGGTTGACGAGGAAAAACGTCAGCACGCCCTCAGCTTCGTTGTGCACCCCCGAAACATCGACATAGGGGGTATTGTCGGCGTGCAGGCTGTCATAGCCGGGGGAGTTGACCCGCAGGTTCAGCGCCGTGCCCCGCCCGTGGATCGAGGCGAAATAATACGGGTAGTAGATCGTCTGCGCCCAGGCAGGGCCGCCCTTTTCGGTCATGATGGGGGCAATGACGTTCACCAATTGCGCGATGCAGGCAATCTTGACCACGTCGGACCGGCGGATGAACGTGTTGAGGATCAGCCCCACCATCAGCACGTCCTCGAAATTGTAGATGTCCTCCAGCAGGCTGGGTGCATGGGGCCAGCCATTGCCGCCATCCAGCAGCGCCCGGTCCTGTTTGTTGGAATGGTACCAGACGTTCCATTCGTCAAACGAGATGTAGACCTCGCGCTTGGAGCGCCGCTTGTGCTTCACCTGCTGGATGGTGGATGCAACGGTGCCGATATAGCGGTCCAGCTTGTGGTTCAGCGCCAAATAGTCGGCGCTCTTCTTGTCCGGGTTGCGGAAATACATGTGCAGGCTGATGTGATCGACATGATCATAGGTATGCTCGAGCACGATGCGCTCCCAATCGGGAAACGTCGCCATGTCGGAGTGGGACGAGCCACACACGATCAACTCCAGCGATTTGTCGAACATCCGCATGGCGCGCGCGGTGTTGGCCGCCAGCTTGCCATACTCCTGGGCATCCTTGTGGCCGACCTGCCAGGGCCCGTCCATCTCGTTGCCCAGGCACCACATCTTGACGTTCCAGGGCTCCTGGCGGCCGTTCCTGATGCGCAGGTCGCTCCAGTACGAGCCGCCCGGATGGTTCACATATTCAAGAAAATTGCGGGCATCATCGACACCGCGCGAGCCCAGGTTCACCGCCAGCATCATCTCGGTGCCGACCGTGGCGCACCAGTCAGCAAACTCGTGGATGCCAACGGCATTGCTCTCGGAAGTATGCCACGCCAGGTCAAGCCGGGTCGGGCGCTGCTCCCGCGGGCCTATGCCATCTTCCCAATTATAGGCCGAAACGAAGTTGCCGCCGGGATAGCGCACCACCGGCACGTTGAGATCCCTGACCAGCTTGGCCACGTCCCCGCGCATCCCGTGCTGGTCCGCGCTCGGGTGGTCGGGCTCATAAATCCCCTCGTAGATCGCTCGGCCCAGATGCTCGAGGAACGCCCCGTAAATCCGGTCGTCGATCGTGCTGATGGAAAAATCCTTGTGCGCAATGACGGAAGCCTTCACGTCACCCCCCTGAAATCCCGTTTACATGATTTATATCAGTTACCATGTTGTAGACAGGGGAGGGCCGCAGGCGCAAGGGGACCCGCGACAATATTATGACGGTGCGCTAGGGCGCCGTTTGCAGGCGCATTATGATCTCCTGGTCGTAATTGCCAAAGCCACGCCCAAAAATATTGATGCCGCCCGGATGTTTGGCGTCGTCCTTCACCGCGATCCGCAGCCGGATCGAGTGGTGATTGGCCAGGTCGAGATCCACCAGCGAGACCGGGGATATCTTGATCCCGTCGACGTAGCTGCCCTCTGCCGTCACGCGCCAGCTCTTGAGCTTGCCATATTGGCTGCCCTTGAGTTTCCACCAATCGGGGGTATAGACGCCGCGCTTGTCGCCAAAATCCCCCGGGCTCATCCAGGTACCGATTTCCGTTCCGTTCACGGACAGGGTGATGTCGCTCGGCCAGTCGGCCGACGTGCCGGGGACCTCGGAACTGAGCTCCAGCGAGAACTCCATGCCCTCGATCTTGCTCTGGCTCAGCTTGGCATTGTTGGGGAATTGATATTCCACAAAGCCGCGCGTGAACCAGATGAGCCCCGCCTTCATGCGATCGGGATCGAGGAAGGTATCGGGCACATCCAGCAGCCCGATAATGCCCTCGACCGAACACAGGCCACACGGCGCCGACACCTCGCAACTGGTGTAGAGCCCCAGCGGCATGGCCACCTCGATCGTATTGGACTTCAGCGGCTTGATGTCATCCTTGAACATCACCAGCACTTCGTCGAACATCGAATGGCAGATTTTCTGATTGCCCTTGCGGGCCTTCTGCGTTTCCGTGCGCAGGAGCCCGGCCTGTTCAAGAATTTGAATATTGGTCGATATGGTCGACTGCGGCAGGTTCAGCCTCTGGGCCAGATCATTCCCGTTCAGGGGGCCTGCAACCTGAAGCAATTTCAGGATCTTCACACGGATGGGCGAAGCAAGCCCCTTGAGGACATCCATCCCTTCCTCGGGATCAACCAATAAAAAATTTCGGCTCATTCAACATCCGATCAACTGAGGCGACCATTCATATCGCATAAGCTGATTTGATCCTAGCCACCACCGGACTGGCCCGGCGCACACTGACGCGAAGCGTGTTCGCGGCTGCCAACGAGATGGAAGGTGATCAGGCGACACCGCAGTCAAACAGGCCCGCGCGACCATGCCGCGTTCGGCGCCCGCCACCTTGCACCTGCGTCGTCCGAATTTCCTGTCCCGCCCCCAACACAACAAGGCCCGCCACTCTTTTCAGAGGACGGGCCTTATAGTTCTGAATTTCTTCAGAAAAATGGTAGCGAAGCCCAGATTTGAACTGGGGACACACGGATTATGATTCCGAGTTTCTAAGGATTATCGAGGGTGTCCGGAAGGATTGCCATAGCTCGGCAAAGGATAGCTAAAGCGCTCTAACCAAAGCAATTTCTCCCCCAATTTTGAGTATATCCATTGCCGCTTAGCTCTCATAAGATTTCCAACGAGCCGTCCCACTCCCGTCCCAAGGAGAAGACAGATGGAGCCAGGAGGTGCTCGCCTGACGATGTGATCGCCTACCTAGAAACCAGCTCTTCATTGCAGTTCGTCCGGTGCGGACGAGGGAGCCGGGGCAAAGCCGCAAATGTCTGCTGCGCATCATAGCGCGTCTGAAAGCAAGGCACCCCGACCCGATCCGACAAATGCTTGTGGCAGCTCCGGCTCGCGCCGCTATGCCGATCACGAAAAGAAGCGTGACCCGCTAGGACGAAACGAAGTGGAAGAGAAGATTGGAGCTTGACCTCAATGCCCGATTAAAGAAGCGGACATGGCCATTCGGGCCAGCAAACTTCCAGATTGGGGTGGTTTTTGGTAGGATCGCTGTCAGGTATCAAATCCAAGACAGACATCGAGGCTTGGCGGTTATCGCCCGGTAGCGGACTCTCGACTTTCCGTGTTCAGAGCAGCAGAAGCGTTGTTTCGGTACTTCCGCGCCTGGAGGGTGCGTCTGCCAGCATCCCGCGAAAGGCGGAAAGGCGGACGGTGGAGGCGAGCCTGACCGAGCGCCTCAAAAACCCACCGTCTCAAAAAAGAGGGCCCCAGGAAAACCCGAGGCCCACTCTAGATCAGGCCGAACGATCAGTTCTCGTTTTTGCGAGTCAGATAGTCAACCAACGCGTCCAGCTGCTCGTCCGAAATATGCGTTTTCCGGAAGTGCGGCATGATGGAGACACCGTTTCGTACCAGGTAGCGGACATAGTCGGGGTCGAGGTCCGTGCGCTCCTCAAGTACGGCTGGAAGCTGACCTTCGTGGAGCGCCTTCAAAGCCGTCGTGCCTGGTTTTCCTGGCCCTTCCCCGTGGCAATTCCAACAATGGTACTTATAGATCTGCTCGCCATCGGTCATGGTCAGATGGTCCTGCAGCGGGATGAAGTTAGGCGCGGTGCCCACACCAGCGTCCTGGGCCAGTGCAGCGTGGCCGGCCGCGGTTAACAATGTTGCCGTCAGCAAGATGGTGATAGCTCTCATCTATCAAGACTCCCGCAGGTGCTTGGGCCAGATGCCGCCGCGGCCGGCGGCGATGATGCCGTTCGGGTCGATTGCATCCTTGATGGTTTCGTTGAGTCTGAGCAGGGCCTTGTTATTAAAGTCGTACGCACCTGCGATCTCATCGACAAAGGCCGGCGGGGCTCGATATTCGCCGTAGCCGTTCTGGCGCGCAATCTGGATGATGCGCGAAAAACCCTCGCGGTTCTGGCGGGCGGTTTCGGGATCACCTTTGACGACCGGGAAGCCGGTGATGAAGATGAATGTGTGGTGCATCCAGGTCGCCGGACCGCTGAACGGGCCGAATAGCGGCGGCATGCCCGCCTCCCGGAACGCTTTAGACATCACCTCCTGTGCCTCCAGAACACCTGCGCCAGAGCGCGGGATCACTGCGGCAAACCACAGGTGACCATCGCGGGGGCGCGGATTGGTGGCCGTGCGGGCGCCTATCGAGAAGATTTCGAGCTGCGGAATGCCCAGCGCAACGCGATGATCCGCATTGTGCATCTGCTCGTCCGTCATCGGCATCGTGTAGAATTCACGATCCTCGAAGACGGCACCGGCCACGGCGGCCGCAATCTTTTCCTTTGCATATTCCCAATTAGCCAGAGTCGTCTTTTCGGGCCCATAGAACTGGAGAAGCACGTTCCAGTACATGTGCCCGTTCTCCTGCACCCAGGCGTCAATGGCATCGCCGTCCCAGCCGTCGGGAGCGTTGACCAAGGCGCTCAGGCCTTCGTCACGCACTGCACTCATCGGGCTTCCGTAGCGCGGCATACCGATAAGACCCTGGTCCTCAAGGTCATTGACGATGCGCACCAGGTCATTGATGTCGTTTCGGCGCGGAACCGTGACCCGGCCGGACCGATAGGTTTCGGGCCGCGGCATGAGATGGATTCCCATCTTGGTGACGATGCCGGCATTGCCCTGGGCAAAGAGGCTGTCCACCTGGGGGCCGAAGCCATAGTGGAACTCGCCCCACGTCTTTGCGCCCGGCAGGGCGCCCATACCGGTGCGTAGCAATTCGCCACTGGGCAGAACGGCTTCCAGGCCGCTGTGGGCGCGGAAGTGGTCGCGATAATAGCCCCAGGTATAGCCCACGCCATGGTCGAGGGCGTTGCCGACGATCGACCCCCAGCCCGGGTCGGGGCAGTCGATCCACACATCGAGATCATTGTCGACGATGTAGCGGTAGAGATCGAAATAGGAGACGCCCGGCTCGACAATAGCAAAGTGGCGGACATCATCGACTTCGATGATCTTGTTCATGCGCTTGAGGTCAACAACCACCGAATTGTTGAGGATCGGTGCCGACCCGCCATAGCCCAGGTTCATGCCTGTCGAAATCGGGTAGATCGGTATCCGCAGCTCATTGGCGATGCGCACGACCTCCTGAACTTGCTCCACGCTGGCGGGCGCCACGGCCGCAGACGCCATCAGTTCATTGTCTTCGTCGTACATCGGCGAATAGGCGTCGCGGTAGAGGATAATGTCCTCGGCGTCAGTGAATACCCATTCGTCGCCTACTGCCGCCTTGAACCTCTCGATGGCCGAATTGAATTGTTCCGGTGTCACTCCAACAGGAAGTGCCATTTAGTATCCTCCCTGGGAAATCAGATATATTGGGCGGCGCCCGCAACGGGCGCGATGATCCAGGCGTAGACAGGGTCCTCCTCAGATCCCGCTGTCTGCCCCGAGCTTGCTGCAAAGCGCATGGACCGCGGCACGTTCACCCCAGAGACGGAGAGGAACGACACCGCCAGGTCTTCGGGCAGGCGGGCCGCATCGGCACCGACCAATCCGCAGCTGTCGGACATGCTGTTCAGCCCCTGGACGCGTATGCCGCAATCCCGACCCCGCTGAATGATCTCGGCCTGATAGACGAGGCGCATGCCATGGCGCTGCGCCAGCTGGGTCAGCATGAACATCGGGCCATGCTGGGTGACGCCGGCGATGGCCATCGGCTGCTTGCGCCAGATCGGATCGATCTCACGCGACCAGACATTAGTCCAGTTATCGAGCACGCCCGAGGAATCCACCCGGTTGCGGGCGAGTTCGTCCGCAAAGCGGCGGCCGAAATCTAGATTTGCGTCGTGAAAGTATTTCCCAATCAAGGGTTTCCTATTGGTTATCTCGATACCAAGTGCCTGCGGAAACAGTGCACCTAAGGCCGCCGCTCCCACTGCGCCCCTTATGACTGATCGTCTTGTCGCCAATTTATTACCACCTCACCTATGCTTGGACCGCAACACATGAAGCTTGCGTGGGAGGCTTGAGGCAGTCCTGCACGAAAATGAGAAGAAACCACTACAAAACGGGCACTTTGCGCGGGCGCTTTATTCAGAAGCTTCATACGTGCCCAGACTGGCGGCATGGTAATAGGCGCAGCGACTTGCGTTTGAGTGGGTGGCCATCAACAATACTCTTCCAGGGCCATCTGAACTCGACATTCCGGGTCGATCTATTGAACACAAAGCAACTCTGTTTTTCGAAAGCAGGATGAGCGAAGATGGTAGGCGCCCAGTGCGGAGACCGATTTTGAAGACAATATCGCTGAGACCAGGCTGCTTTGCTGCGTCCAGTCGTGGGAATTCCCGACCGTGGATCGAACGACATAGATGGAGTGCAGACGAATGAGGGATCGGGCCCTGTTCGACCTGGCAATCGATAGCAAACTCCGCGGCTGCGATCTGGTGGAAATCAAGATCGGCACTCTCGTGCGGGCCCAACCATTCGTACCAGGTCAATGGTCCAACAGAAAACCGGTCGCCCTGTCAGTCCAATGGCTTGGCTCGAGCGCCGAGGTGGTAGCGTCGAAGACTTCGCGTTTCCGAGCCGGACTAATCCGACAGGGCATCTCAGTACACGCCAGTATGCGCGGCTGGTTGGGGTAATCGCCATTGGTCTGCGATCCGAGGAGTACGGCACCCACTCCCTTCGCCGGACAAAAGCTTCCCTCATCTACAAAGCGACGGGCAACCTAAGGGCAGTCCAGATCCTGCTCGGGCACAGTAAGATCGAGAACACGGTTCGGTATCTCGGAGTTGAAGTTGATGACGCATTGTAATTAGCGGAAGGCTCCCACCACACACGACGTGGATGTCGTGGTGAGATCGAAGCATGTCGGGTACGAAGTGCTCTGGTTGCTGGCATGCAAGCACTGGAAGTCGCCCGTCACCAAGCTCCACGTGCTGAGGCTGCGGGAGATCGTGAACGATCTTGGAGCAGATCGCGGAATACTCCTGTGCGAAGCCGGTTTTCAGACGGGCGCAATCGAAGCTGCGAACCTGACAGTCCACGCCCGCGTCCGGGCTATCAACTCCCAGAAGGGCCAAGAACCGACAGTCGTGTTTCGCGAACTCTACCGCTCAATGCAGTCGATCAATGGCCTCGGGCGCCTCGGGAAACTCGACTTCCTGACCATGATCGGCAAGCTCGACCTGGCGCCGATCGAGGCCGACAGCGTTCCAGCGCTCGATTCAGTCCTCCAGCGCCTTGCGGACCTCCCGCTGGGCGCTGATGATATCGTCCCCGTCGTAGTCGACGCCGTTGCGGACCTGCTCTCCATCCCGCTCTGAGCGGCCCCGCAACCTGCAGCAATTTCAGGATCTTCACGCTGCAGCGGCTGTCGCAGGTGCACAGACTTGCCGTAGGCGGAGAAAAACAAGTAGATCTTACGGACCTGTCGCTGGACGCAAGAACTGCTTTTTGCCGGTGGGCGCATAGGCATAAGCTTCCACGACCTTACCTTCCAGCAAGTGCTCGGCTACGATCTGGTCGATAGTAGCCTCATCCACACCACCATAATAAGTGCCTTCGGGAAACACCTGCAATACTGGCGCTAGACTGCAAGGCCCCAAACAGGTCGACATGGCGCTCACGACGCCTTCGCCGGTATTTCTGAGATTTCGATGCTGCTGCTGGTTTCTGAGGTGGCTCCAGACGGCATTGGCGCCAGCGGCATTGCATGCACCGCCCTGGCAAACCAGAACACGCCGCTTCTGGGCTGGAATAATCGATCCTGCGGGCTTGACGCTTTCAGTTGGCAGGACCGGTTGGGTTCCACCGCGTACCACAAGGTTTTCGAGCATCTCTGGCAGCATGGGACTCTCGCCCAAGCTCGCGCCGATGTGCAGTTCGGGCCATGCTTCCGGCTGGTCGCTTTGCCAACGACAAAGGGAGCGCGTCAGCCAATTCTGAAAACTGGTTTCCTTTGGCAGGATGAGGGGGATAATCAGCACCTTGTTGATGGCCGGCCTGCGCAGGGTCAGCAGGGTGTCTAGCAAGGACGGCTCCCCTTGCTCGGAGAATGCGTAGACGACCCTGGGGGCGAGCCCGCGTTCCTGCATACAGGCAGCGAGACGTTTCATCTCGGCAATAGGGGCAGCAGCCAAGGCCGATTTGGACAGCAGAACGATGGCCAGCTTGGAAGAGACAGTGGATTGCATAGGCGCCTTCCCTAAGCTGGCATGATCCAGACGGTACTGGTGCGGGGGTTGCGGGTAATTGTGGCGTCGATGCGAAAGACCGCCGAAAGGTTCTCCGTCGAGAGTACGGTTTCGGGCGTGCCGCATGCCTCCATCCGGCCATTGTTGAGCAGACAGAGCCGGTCGCAGAACATGGCCGCGAGATTCAAGTCATGCAGTGCGGCGATGACGGTGATGCCAAGGTTTCGCACGAAACGCAGGAGGTTGATCTGGTGGTGAATATCGAGGTGATTGGTGGGCTCATCGAGCACCAGTACCGATGGCTGTTGCACAAGGGCGCGCGCCACCAGCACTCTTTGGCGTTCTCCGCCGGAAAGCGAGCGAAATAGCCGCATTGCCAGGGGCTCCAGTTGCAGAAGGGCCGATACAGCTGCAATCAGCGAGCGATCATGGTCGTTGTCGGGTTCAAGCAGACGCTTGTGAACAGAGCGCCCCATGGCAATCACATCGTTGACGGTGAGCGGGAAATCGGCCGGCATGTCCTGCAGAACTGCTCCTACGTGACGGGCGCTCCAGTTGGTCGGCTGCTGCCAGATATCCTGATCGTTGACGAAGACGCGCCCCGAACTCGGACGATTGGTGCGATAGATGGTGCGCAAAAGGCTCGACTTGCCCGCCCCATTGGGGCCAAGGAGTCCAAGCATCTCGCCGGGAGCCACCTTGAGGGAAATGTCCCGCACCAGGGACTTGCCGTTGACGGCATAGCTGACATTGTCGAGCATCAATGTCCCAGCTTGAATCTGTGTCACGCGCCCTGCTCCCGGCCCTTGGCGTCGCGACGCAGCAACCAGATGAAAAATGGTCCACCCACCAACGCGGTGATGATGCCAACAGGCAGCTCGAGAGGAGAGATCACAGCACGGGCAATCAGATCCGCGGCTACGGTAAAGCAGGCTCCCACCAACGCCACCGCAGGTAGGCCCCGCCGGTGATCGGCCCCCACAATGAACCGGACAATGTGGGGGACAATCAATCCCACGAAACCGATGACCCCCGAGACAGCCACCATGACGCCGGTCAGTGCAGCCGTCAGCAAGAACATGGACCGGCGAAATCCGTGCACATCCAGCCCGAGCGCCGTGGCGCTTTCGTCCCCGGCCATGAGCAGGTTGAGCCTTCGCGCCTGCAACAGCATCAGGCCGAGGCCGATTACCATTGCAGCGATCGGCAGCGGCAGCAGTTTCCATTGAGCGGAAGCAAATCCCCCCAAAGTCCAGAACAACACGCGTGAAGCCAGTTGTGGGTCTGGAGAGGTGAGCACCAAAAGACTGGTGAGTGCATTGAGCACCGCGCTCATGGCAATGCCGGCCAGAACCAGTCTCGTCGGCGTGATGCTGCCACCGGTCCGCGCCACCCAAAAAACCATGAGAAGAGTGACCAGTGCACCGGCGAAGGCGGAAATATAGAGGGTGAATGCGCCCAGTCCGACAAGACTCCAGCGCATGACGATGACCGCTCCGGCTGCAGCGCCGTTGGATACCCCCAGAATACTGGGGCCAGCGAGCGGATTGCGAACGACAGCCTGGATGGTCATTCCTGTTGCGGCCAAGGTCGCACCGACGGCAGCGGCAAGGATCACCCTGGGCAGGCGCGTCTCGATGATGATGGTCTCATAGACCGCCCGCCATGTGACGGGTATGAGCTCCTGCCCTGTTACCCAGTTGACGAGGATGCCAATTGCGGTTGGCGCCGGGACGGAGACGGACCCAAACATCACGCCCAGGATCGCCAGAACGACCAGAATGATGAGCAGACAAACCAGAGCCACCCCATAAGGCAGCTTCCCTCCCTGGTGCTGCGATGGTGTTGAAACCAGACGGATCCCTTCGGCCGGAGCACCAGCTGTAGAACGCAGCGCCGCCAACAGCTTGCCGTGGTCGGGTCGCGCCAGGCGCTCCGGCAGAAGGTAATTCATGCAAAGCTACTCCTTGAAGGCTGCCGGATGAAAGGCCTTTGCAAAGGCCTCCACGGCGTCAAGAGTGCTTGGACCAGGCTGGCCCTGCACGGAGTTGATGAGGATGAAGCGGTTGTTGAGGATGGCCGGAACCTGGGCAATGGCCGGGGTTGCCCTAAGGATGTCGACCCGGGCCTGCCCAAGCTCCTTGTCCGGGTCGGCCACAATCTGGCCCCCTGCGGTGCCAGAATAGAAGACCACGATATACTCGGGTTCGCGTTCGGCGATCTGTTCCCAGCTCACCTGTCCATATCGGTTGGCAACATCGGCAAAGATATTGTTCCCACCGGCGGCCGCGACGGCTTGCGACATAAGGGTGTGACCAAGCACGGCGTTGGGCGTGGTGTCACCGCCATTATAGATGAATACCGGGATCGGGTCGCGGCCTTCGAGTTTCTGCTGGACGACATCCAGGCGGGCCTGGAGAGCGGAGACAACTTCGCGGCCTTTATCGGCAACGCCGAAAATGCCGGCGACCGCTTCGATCTCAGCAAATAGCTCGCCAAAGCCAAAAACGCCAAGGTTGCAGCCCTCCACGTTCAGTCGCGTTTTCATGCCCAGGTCACGAAGCTGGTCGCGCGTGTGGCGCGATTCACTGAACCCATCTGGATAGCCAGAATAGACAAAGTCAGCTTCGACCTCGATCAGTTCCTCGGTGGTGGCAATCAGTGGCGAGATGATCGGGATTTGGGAATAGGCTGCCTCATATTGCGGACTGATCTTCAGGTTGGCCATGTAGGAGGTGCCCACCATCCGGTCTTCGAGCCCCAACGCCAGCATGAGTTCGGTGGCGTTGTTGGAAAGGGTCACTGCCCGCTCCGGTGCGGCGTCATAATGGGTGACAACGCCGCAATTGTCGTCAACATAGGTCGAGTATTTCTCTTCGGCGAATGAAGAAGTGCCGCTCAAAAGACTTGTCCAGACCGCCGTCAGGACAAAAGCAGTGGTGGCAGGCCTAATTGTCACTTGGAAGTCTCCGTTTCGGGTGAGAGGGCTGGCAAAGCGTGAAGCGCCGGCAGCGCTTCGCGCCCAAAGAGTGTGGCCATAAAATCGGCCTGCTCGTGGGGAATTTCGCCGTTACAGTTGAAGATCAGGCGGATGCTGTCGATCCCGGTGGCGCACCGCAGAGCAGCCAGCTGGGCAACGCAATCCTGAGCATCGCCCGCGATCATCTGCTCGCGAAGGAAATCGTCGCGATCGTAGGGTTTGATGGTATCCAATGGGCGATTTTGGACGCGCGCGTAGTGCACTCGACGCTCGTACAGCCTGGGCAGCAATGCCTCCACGTCGGCAAGCGCGGCCGCTCTGGTCTTGTTGATCATCACATAACGCGAGATGGAAAAGTTCGCCGGGTATCGTCCGGCACTGCACCCCGTGAGCTCGGCATGAATCCGGAGCTGGCGGGCCTCGTTGGGCTCAAGGCTCAACAGCAGGGGGAAATTGCGTTCAACGGCTACGCCGATCGTCTCAGGCGTCGAACCGGCAATATAGACGGGAATCCTTTCTTCCGGCGGCAGCAACGGGCCCACCGGCACACTGGACGCCGGCCAAATGCCGCCTGCAGGCACCAGCGTCGGTTGCGCCCAGGCGGACAGCATCAATTTCAGGGCCTGATCGAAACGATCGCGCGTTTCCGCAATCGGGATGCCCAATGCGTCAAGCGTTGACGGATGGGCGCCCCTTCCTATGCCCAGGTCAAATCGACCGCCACTTTGTTGATGAAGCTGCGCCACCTGCTCGGCCAGCAGCAGAGGATGATAGAGCGGCAGCACGATAATGGAGGTACCCACGCGCATGCGCTCGGTGCGGGCCAAGATCGCCGAAGCCAGCAGCAAGGTTGACGGGTAGGGATCGGGCGGCCGCTGGAAATGGAACTCGTTGAACCAGATGCCGTCATAGCCAAGGGCGTCCATGCGGCAGCAAAAGTCCATGACGCTGCGATGATCCAGGGTGTGCGAGCCGCGGGTAAATCCAGCAATATCGATGCGCATGACCAGGCCCGTTTTTCTCTCGCACTGCTGTGGTGCCCAATCAGGCAAACCGCCAGAAATCGGTATGCAGCGACGATGACCCAGGGCCCCGCTTAAAACCTGCACAATCTTTCAGGTATTTCGGCATAGTCCTGCCTTCCCCCTCGCCAGATCGGGCACACGGCCATCGTGCTCACTCGCTGAGGTAGCGAACGGATGCCGTTGGGAGCGAAGCCCTCACGGTCTCATCGGGCCGGCTCCAGGATCGAGCTCACTTGAAACCCCCCTGAGTGACGCGCCACGGCGCACGGGCAAGGCGCTCTTGCCATGCCGCCTAACCCCGAAACGGCAATGGCGGGGAAATCCCGCCATTCCTTTGCAGCCATGCCAAATGCGCTCACAAACTGGCCAGCGGATCATGGGCCTCGGCAAAGCCAATGAGGCGACCGAAGATGATCACGCCGATCCAGAATGCCAGCGACAGGTACCCTGCCAACTTGACCTTTCCCGGGATGGGCTGCCCGGTATCCCAGGCCGCAAGACTGCGGCGGGTCAAGAATTCAAAGACCAGCATGTTGGCGCCCGCCAGCCCCAGCAGCCCCATCTTGGAGAGGAACTCGAAATTGGTGATGTAGTGCGTCGCCCGCTCGCTGAACATCATCAGCCCGGTCACGAGGGCCAGCGCAAAGCCGAGCCAGGTCCATTTCAGCGTCGCATGCGTGATTGAACTGATGGACTGCGACATCAACCGGATGCCGACAAGCCGCAGGTCGACGATCAGCAATGTGCCGAACAGCAGCGCCACGCCCAAGACATGGGTCGACTCAATCATTGGATAGGCAAAGGCAGAAAATTGCAGCCACTCGGCAAAGGCGCTGCTCTCGAGAGAAACAAGAAAATCCATCGCAAAAACCCTCTCTAGAGATAGGCCATCGGGGACAGGCTGTCCCAGATCTGTACGTCATAGGCGATGAAGCGCCCCAGGAAGATGATGCAGACCCACAGCACGAGGTTGGCCACCGATGCGGCCTTGTACTTGGGCGACACGAAGTCACCATCGGCAAATTCGGCATGCTTGAGACGCATCAGGAACCGCGCAAAGATTGCCGAGGCGACAATCAGCAGTGCCATCTTTATCCAGAAAGACAGGGCAAGGAGCTGACGCTCGGGCTCGGCCAGGATCAGCATGAATCCGCTGGCGAGCAACACGCCGAGCGGCGCCCAGAACCAGTTCCCATAGCCCTCAACGATATTGCCAAAACCGGGATGGGTCTTGCCCACCCGCAGGACCCTGAGGTTGATTATCAGCACCGAGCCGATCAACGCCGCAATGGACAGGATATGGATGATCTGCGCGGTCGGGATGAACCATCCCGACAGCGCCAGAGAAAGGCTTACAGGCGTGGTGCTGAGCCAATAGGAAAACTCGTACATGGCATCCCTCAACGAATGCTGATTAAACGCTCCCCGCCGAAAAACACGTCGTGTAGAGCCAGCGGCCGGGAGGAGAACCGCTCGTCCTGCCAGCCCTCCCGGCCGGCGCCGACAGCGTCACACTGGTTGGAAAAAGAACGCGCCGGCCGGTGACGGCCGGCGCAATCAGGCTAGTCGGCCGTGATGGTCCACTCGGCCGGCAGTTCGCCCGCGCCCTGGAGCGCCGCAATGACCGGCACCAGGACGTCCGTTGCGATTTCGCCGCTATTGGTATCGCTCATCATGAAGTGACCGCCATCGGGGAAGCCGATGTCGTTCATCTGGATGAACTTGGCTTCGACACCAGCCTGTTCGAGCTGCCTTACGGCGCACGTGAACTGGGCGTCGGTCTGGTTGCCATACTGGGACCGGATGATCGTGACCGGGGTATCGGCCAGATTGGCCAGCTTGCTGACCGCGCCTTCCGGCTGAAGCAGACAACCGTCCACATCGACCGGTGCGAAATCGGCGGCCAGCGCCGGTTCGAACTGTGCATGGCCAAGCGTGTTCTGGTCGTACAGATTGACCCCGCCTTCAAAAATCAGGAGCCCCTTGACGGCACCGGCCGGGGCCGCAAGCGTTGCCTGCAGGGTCGATGCCACGCCTGCCGAGTGGGCAAACAGCACCGACGGGCCGACCTTTTCGAGCAGCTCCAAGATGTTCTTGCGCGCAAGGTCATTGCCACCATAGGGACCTGCGGGCGAGGAGGCGACCCAGTTGATGACGCCCTGGTTACCCTGGTTGGCTGCAGTCCAGGCTGCCCGGTCCCATTCGCCTTCGATCGGCTTGGCATCCGGCCACAGCTTGGACGATGCGAGGCCCGAGATCAGCGGGTAGTTGCTGCCGCCAACGACGCCGCGGGCATTTTCCGGACCATAGTTCGGATTGGAGGGCGAGCGGCCCAGCCCCGGACGGTCGATCCAGTAGGTGTCGATGCCTGCTGCCAACAGATAGCTGCGCCAGCCGTCACGGCCATCAACAGTGCTGAACCAGTCGGACGACTGGCCGCCACCGCCATGCACGAGGATCACCGAATGCGGCAACTTGGGCTCGGCGGTCAGGCCGAATTCGACATAGCTCTGACCGGAGATGTTGTAGTGGCCTTCGGCATTGGGGCCCTCGGCGGTCACGCCGACCAGGAAGCCACCCATTTCGCGCAGCAAAATCGGGCCGGCTTCGCCGAATGCATGGGCACCCGAAATGGCTGTCGAACCGATCAGGGCCGTTGCCAATGCCAGTTTTGAAAGCTTTGAAAGCTTTGAAAGTGTCACGTTTTTCCTCCTTGAACGTGCGGTGAAGGACTTGAGCGTCCTTCACCTTTTCTTGCTTGGATCGACTATTCGATGACCGGGGGTTCCGGGATCTCGGTGGTGTTACCGTGCTTGTCGCCATCGGAGCGGTGTGCACCCACCAGCGAACCGGCGGGACGCCCGTCGCGCAGGGGATTGGTCCGCACCAGGATCACGTCACCTTCGACCCATTTCTGCGGACCAACGCCAACGCGGCGCAGGCGCGGCGGAGCGTCGAGCTCGAAGCCCCATTCCGTAACCGTGCCGTCCTCGTTCTTCACATTCATGTAGAGCCAGGAATGCGGATTGAGATAATCGAACTTGGTCACCGTGCCGGTGAGCGTCATCTGCGCGTCCGGGTTGAACATGGCGGCCGAGTGGTGCGCGCTGGCAGGGACTGCGAAGGCGCCCATGGACAGGCCCGCGATCAGGCCCATTGCGATAGTCTTCTTGAACATAAGAGTTGTCCTCTGGTTTCGCGCGCTTACTGGTGCACGTAGCGTTCGTCGAACCACATGTCGGGATTGGTGATGTCGGGCTTCTCGCCAGGAGCGTATTGGCTGACAACGCCTTCGGCATTGATGAACCAGTTGGAGCCTTCTTCGCAGTCCCACTGGTGCGGCCAGACGATTTCCTTCAGCTCTGGCGTGGAGTTGTCTTCCTTGTAATAGGCAGCAACAGTGTGCCAGGGCTCGACGAAGGTCGGATCGTACATGGTGATCTCGATTTCCATGCGCAGATCGCCGGGCTTTGGCGTAAAGGCACCAGGGCCAGCCGAGTGAGCCTTGATCTCAAGACCTTCAGGCACTTCCACCAGGCGCCAACGCTCGACAACTTCCATCTCGTCGGTCTGACGCGGCATGTTGCGCTGCAGGATGCCCTCGCGGATACCCTTGGTCAGGATGGTTAGAACGTCGCCGTCCCAGAAACCAATCGAATAGCCAAGCCATTCCTTAGTCAGCCATTCTTCCGAAGGCAGCGGACGGCCGTCGGTGAAGACGCGACGGAACTGATTCATCATTTCCGAACCGAGCAGCGCCTTGCCGGGCTGCAGGAAGTGCTCACGATAGCCATATTCGGTGTGCCAGCGCGGGTAGTTGGGCGGCAGGCAGAAGGACAGCGGATCGATGGCGTGGTCTTTCTTCCACATGTCCGCGTCACGCAGGAATACCTCGCGTGCTTCCGGCTTCAGGCGGACAGCCATGCCTTCAGTTGAGGAGCTGCGACCCACGATTGCCACTTCGCCGGTATTGTTTTCGGTACCGAAATGGCCGCTCCAGTCGGGAAGCGTGTCGAAGGTGTGCTGGGTCGGACCACCGCGCGACTTGGTATCGGCGAGCAGTGCATCATAATGCTCTTGGGCCGACGAATAGCCGCAACCGCCACCAGGCAAGTCGAAAGAAGCCCAGACCGTCACAAAGTCTCGGCTGGCCGAAACAGACTGAGGCGTACCCAGGTCCGGATACTGCTCCTTCAATGGAATACATTCGACACTATTGGCCGAAGCGCCGGCACTTTGTGCAAAGACAGGAACGCAGGCAAGCGTCCCAGCCATGGCAAGTGCCGAAATCAGGCATGCCGCTCTTGAGGTTAACACCGAACTCTCCTCCTTCTAGTGCTAATGTCGCGAGTATGGGCACCGAAGAACGGCCGCTTCCGGCAGAATCCACGCGCAATTTCTGCATGTTTCGCACAATAGATTTGTAGTGTTATATAACCTAATTCATCCTGATATTATAATTTTCCAATATGCTCCAGAAATTCTAGGCTAGTACACACTACCCGCTTCGGGATAAATATTATATTTGGAGAAAACTTGTAAAGGTCCTGCCAAAACTATCAATCAGACTAGGGGTCCGCTCATATTCTCCAGTATTCCTGCGCAGAAAAAACAAACCCGCACAAATGTTTTGTGATGCGCAAAAGATCGGCCGCCTCATGGCCTGGCGCCGTCCGGTAGCCACGACGCCGAGCCCCTTTCGGCAGTCGATCGGGAATAGCTTAGAAGATCCGGATTCGACCGAAATGCCCCATAGCGGTGGTTTTAGACAGGCCAGCGACGATGGCGTGCAGGTTTGACACTGATCTCTCGGGCAGTGTGAGGATGGTCGTCCTGCGCAAAATGCGCATACGCACGATTGCCGCGTGTCGGGAGGTAGCAATGCGATATTTGAAACTGGCCTTGAGCCCCGTCCTGCTCTTCGCCTTCTGCACCCAAGCATTTGCCCACCATGCGCTGGGCGGCAATCTGCCGATCGGCTTTGGCGAGGGTTTGCTATCGGGCCTTGCCCATCCCGTCATCGCTGCAGACCATATCGCCTTCATCGTCGCTGTGGGCGTGCTCACCGCCGTCTCGCAGGGCGGCTTCGCGCTGCCCGTCTGGTTCGTGGTCGGCACCGTTGGTGGTTGCCTACTCAATGCCAGCAGCGCCCAGCTCCAGCCCTCCGAATGGATGGTGCCGATCAGTGCCATCCTGATCGGCGGCTACCTCGCCTGGGGCCGCGATGACTCTGGCCGCTGGCACAAATGGACCTTCCTGGCTGCAGGGGCCCTTCATGGGCTTGCCTATTCACAGGCCATCATCGGCAGCGAAAACAACTCACTCCAAGGCTACCTGCTGGGCTTTGCCATCGTGCAGATTCTCGTGGCCTGGGGCGCCATGTGGGCAGCCTATGCGTCCTGGCATGGCGACCGGCTCTACGTTAACGCGCGCGTGTGCGGCGGCATCCTGGCAGGGGTCGGACTGACCTCGCTCTATCAGGCCGGCGTTGCGAGCGTGTTGCCGATCATATAGCTTCTCTGCTAGGAGAATCTGTGCCGCATGCGCCTATCGAAACAGAGCAATTACGCGGTGCGGGCACTGATGTACTGCGCGGCCAACCGTACCGGTCTTAGCCGCATCCGGGACATTGGAAACGCCTTTGGCGTCTCCGAAATGTTCCTGTTCAAGATTTTGGTTCCGGTCGGACGTAGCGGGCTGCTCGAAACCGTGCGCGGTCGCAATGGCGGTGTACGTCTCGGCGCTCCGGCCCATGAAATCCGCCTCATCGACGTTCTGCGGGTCACAGAGGACGACTTCGACCTCACCGAATGCGCCCGCGAGAAGTGTGCGCATTGCCCGCTTGGCGCGGCATGCGTCTACGAGACCGTCCTGGGAGAAGCCATGCGCGCCTTCACCCGCGTGCTCGAATCCTACACCATTGCGGACCTGGTCGCCGACACCGAAGGCGTGGTGGCGAGCCTGGGCATCAATGACGCCCCCGCCCGCAGCAAGACCACATGGCGCCCGCAGGATGACGAGCTCGAAGGCGAAAAGTGATCCCGCTGGCCAAGGCTGGCAATATCCTGCGCCTTTTGTGCAGGAATTCCGCTTCGGCCCCATGTCTGCTCCCCGCAAAATACTGGGAGTTGATGATGATCCGGCCCACGTTGTGTATCGCGGCACTCGCCCTTGCCTGCCTGCCCGTCCAGTCGCAACAGGTGAATTCGGAGGCCGGCGCCATGATCGAAGCGCGCCGCGGCCTGATGAGCCAGCTCGACTCTATCCAGACCATGATCGACGAGCGGCTGACCGAGCCCGAGTACTCGTACGAGCTTTACGACCTGGCTCACGCCGCCGCGTCATCGCTTGATGCCTTTGCCCTGCTGTTCCCGCCCGAAACCAGGCCGCTCGACGGCGCTGCTATCGATGGCATTGAAACCACGGCCGCGGCGCAGATTTGGGACGATCTGCCAGCCTTCCGCAAGCTGGTGCGCGATACGGCCGACAACTCCCGCCGGGCATCCGAGGCCACGACGGTCGAGGCATTCCAGGCGGAATGGGACAAAGTGGCCAAGACCTGCACCTCCTGCCACGAGACCTATGTCTCCTTCGATCCCTTTGCCGGCCTGAATTAAGCCTGCGCTCGAAATCGGCGTAAAACCTGGTAGGATCGTGCAGGATTATGCGCGATCCTCAACTCATTCTCCCCGACACTAGCCAGGCCGTGAGTGAGCCTGTTCCACAGGAGGATAGGATGAGCACCCACCAGCACCCAGACCGGCACGATCATGGCCATGACCATCATGGTCACCAGCATCACGATCATCACCCAAATCATCATCATGATCATCATGATCATCATGACGACCATGGCCACCACCACAGCCATGCCTTTGGCCCGGTGGAAGTATTCCGCATTGCGCTGACGGGTCTGTGCGCCCTTGCCGTGTGGCTGCAATTGCCCGACCATTCCTATGTCAGCTTCGCCGATGAGCTCTATCTCAGCTTCTCCTGGTACGGCGTCATTGGCCTTGTCATTGGCGGCTGGCCGCTCTTCGAGGAGGCTTGGGAAAGCCTGCGCAAGCGGCGCATGACCATGGAACTTTCCATGGGCATCGCCGTCATTGCGGCCGCCTATACGGGCTACTTCTTCGTCGCCCTCATCATCACCTTCTTTGTGCTGATCGCCGAAACCCTTGAAGGCATGACGCTGGAGCGTGGCCGGCGCGCCATTCGCGATCTCATGGCTCTGCTGCCCAACGAAGTGCAGATGCGCCGCGACGGCCAGGTCGTCACCGCCGCCATTGGCGATGTCTCCCTTGGAAGCATCGTCGTGGTGGCCCCTGGCGCCCGCGTTCCCGTTGACGGCCCTGTCGTTTCCGGCAATTCGTTTGTCGACGAATCCCGCATCACCGGCGAATCCATGCCAGTCGAAAAGGTCGCCGGCAGCTTTGCCTATGCCGGCACCATCAATCAGTCCGGGGCCATCGAGATCCGCGCCGAGCGCGTTGGTCGCGCCACCAGCTACGGCCAGATTCTTGAAACCGTCGAAGAGGCCGAACGCTCCCGCGCGCCGGTCCAGCGCCTGGCCGATCGTCTTGCCGGATACATCGTCTATGTTGCGCTCGGCTTTGCCGCCTTCGAATACTGGATCACCGGGGGCGACGTTAATTCCACTATTGCCGTGATCGTCGTGGCCGGCGCCTGCGGAGTCGCGGCGGGTACCCCACTCGCCATCCTTGGCGGTATCGGCCGTGCCGCGCAGATGGGCGCCATAATCAAGGGCGGCATTCACCTTGAGACGCTGGGCAAGGTCGATACCGTCGTCCTCGACAAGACCGGCACCCTTACGTTTGGCCAGCCCGAAGTGAGCCATGTTCTCCCGGTGGGCGATGCATCCATCCAGGACATTCTCCGCGCGGCGGCAACGGCCGAAGCGCTATCCGAGCACCCCTTGGGGAAGGCAATCATCGCCCATGCCGCCAATCTTGAAATCCAGCCTCACGATGCCAGCGGCTTCCGCTATGTTCCGGGACGCGGCATTGCGGCCAGCGATGTCCAGGGCGACATCCTCATCGGCAATTCGGATTGGATGACTGAAAATGCCATCGGGAACCTGCCCGCGGAAAGCGAGTTCGCCGGCACGCGCGTCTTTGTCGCGCGCCAGGGACGCCTGCTTGGCCATATCATCATCGAGGACCAGATCCGTCCCGAAGCCCATCGTGCCGTCGAGCGTCTCAAGCAGATGAACATCGATGTACAATTGCTGACCGGTGACACCGAGCAGGTTGCCGCCAGCGTTGCCGCAGATCTGGGCATCACCCATGTCGAAGCGGGTCTGCTTCCCTCCGATAAACTCCAGCGCATCCAGGCCGTCAAGGCCTCGGGCCGCACCGTCGCCATGGTCGGCGACGGCGTCAACGACGCACCGGCTCTTGCCACCGCCTCCGTAGGTATCGCCATGGGCTCTGGCACCGAAGTTGCCCGCGAGAAAGCCGACATCGTCCTCCTCGGCAATGACCTCATGCGCTTTGCAGAAACCGTACATCTGGCGCGCCGGACGCGCCGGGTGATCTGGTTCAATTTTGCCGGAACGGTGATCGTCGATGTCCTGGGCATTGCCGCGGCAATGACCGGCCTCATCGGTCCCGTGGAAGCGGCCATGATCCATACGGGGTCGGAACTGGCCTTCATCCTGAATTCGGCACGACTGGTGCCCGGCCAGACCATGTTGCAAGGCGCTCGTTCGTTCGGCCAGAGCACCAAGACCTGGTTCCGGCAGCCGGCCAATGCGTGATGTCTAACCGGACCAGCCCCCGTTCCCACCGCAGGGGAATAAACTTCAAATACAAAGTGGCCGGCGGTCTTTTGAGAAACCGCCGGCCATAGTTTTTTCCGAGGAGAGGAAAGGGAGCTGTTGCGTCCCTGAACACATACTGGGATCTTCATGCACGCCAAGCCTGCACACATGTGTCTGCTTTATGCATAAACCTGAAAATTTCATCAGGTTTTAAGACGCGATTCTGATCGAAACCTCAGCGCCATTGTCCAGGCCCGCTCATTCAGTTAGTTCATGCGGCAACAACGCCCGGGCCACTAGAGGCGAGCAGTCTCGGCCAGCTACTGCCGCGCCACCCTGGCCGCCCCCCGCGCAGCCGGCCCCTTGATCTTAACCATGGGTGCGCCCCATGACGTGGGCCTTGGCCGTCGATGGCATCGCGCGTGCCGTGTTACCCGAGAACCACGAAAAAAGGGCCTCGGCTGCAGCAATTGCAGCCGAGGCCCCCAGTGTCTTGCCCTTCGAATTGGGCCGGGACAGTCAGTCAGGACTGACTGGGACGCAGTCCAAACTCATGGGAGAGCTTCTTGTGCGCCCCAACCAGTTCGCCACCGCCGTTCCAGCCGGCCTCGGCATCGATCAGTTGGATGATGAGCTGGTCCTTGACGCCAAAGACGGCATCGCTTTTGAGATAGTCGTCGCCATCAATGAAGAGGTGCGTGACAAGAGTGTCAAAGCCCTCCTTGCCGATCATGAAGTGAATATGGGCCGGCCGATAGGGATGGCGACCAGCCGACTGCAACATCTTTCCAACCGGCCCATCCGTGGGAATTGGATAGGCGGTCGGCACGATCGACCAGAAAGAGAACCTGCCCTCGGCATCTGTCTGGAAGCGCGCCCGCAGGTTTTCTTCCTGTCCCGGCCGCTGCACATCGTAATAGCCGTCATCATCCGCTTGCCAGACATCGACCCAGGCGTTGGCCAATGGCTGTCCATCGGCGCTGACCACGCGGCAGGAAGCATGCATGGGCGTGCCTTCGGCACTGCCCGAAATATCACTATCCGCGGCCAGCACCTTGAGTGGGGGCACATAGAAGGGGCCGAGCACGGTGGTTTCGGTCGCCCCCTCGATGGAGCGGTGATTGATTGCATCCACCAGCATGGAAAGGCCGAGCGTGTCGGACAGCAGGATGAACTCCTGGCGCTTGTCGTCGCACATATGGCCGGTCTGGGTCAGGAACCCAATGGCCAGCTCCCACTCTTGCATCGAGAGTTCGACGTCGAGCGCGAAGGCGTGCAGATGGCGCACCAGCGACTGCATGACCTGGCGCAGGCGGGGATTGTCGGCCTTGTCGAAACTGGCGACGACCTGGTCGGTGAGGGTCTGCTCAGGGGTTGTCATTTATCTGTATCCTTGGAGTCGGAGATCATGAATCGTCGCCGCGTCGGAAACAGATGAACTCCGGTGAATTGCGAAAAATTGCCCCAGATTCCCTTGGGCGCCAGCAGCATGACAGCAATGCCCAGCGCACCCAGCACGATCAGGTACCAGGGTCCGAAGCCGGACAGAGCATTGCGCAGCAGCACGAAGATGATGGCGCCGATGATCGGCCCTTCGATTGTGGCCAGGCCACCGATCACCACGATGAAGATGATGTAGGCCGTCCAATCGAGCAGCGAGAAAGCCGCGTCGGGCGAAATACGCGAGGTCTGCAGGAAGTAGATGGCACCCACCAGACCGGCACCAAAGGCAGCGAACACATAGATCGCGAACTTGATGCGCGTGGTGCTGACGCCAACGCTTTGGGCCGCCACTTCGCCATCCTTGATGGCACGCAGCCCGAGCCCGATGCGCGAACGCAGCACATAGTAGCATCCGCCCACCACCAGAACGACCGTGATCAGCGCCGCCCAATAAATGATGATTTCGCGCGCTGCAGCCGAGCGGACACCGAACAGGTCGGCCACGAATTCGAGGCCGATCATATCATTGGTGGCCGAGCGCGGCAGCGACGTGCCGGTGCCGCCACCCAGCTCACGCCACTGGGCCAGAACCAGCCGGAAGACCTCGGCCACAACCCAGGTGACCACGGCAAAATAGGCGCCCTGCATCCGGAAGACCAGCGATCCGACGGGGATCGAAAGCAAGGCAACAATGATCGCGGCAATCGGGATTGACAGCAGCGGATCAAAACCGCCCACGATGATGAGGGCAAAAAGTGCGTAGCCACCCAGCCCGACAAAGGCCTGCTGTCCCACCGAGATCAGGCCGGCATAGCCCGCCATCAGGTTCCAGCAGAGGGCCAGGGACGCCAAGAGAAACACCAGGATGAGATCTTGCAGCATCGATCGCGACGCGAAGGCCGGAGCGAATACCAGGGCGATGACCAAGATGACGGCGACGATGGCGAACACACGGGACGTCCGCGTTGCGACACCCACGCGATAGCGACCTTCGGCTGGCGGCGTGGTGGCGGTGTTGAGGCTATCAGTCATGGTCCTACTGCTTCGGAAACAGGCCGCGCGGCCGGAAAATAATGAACACCAGGAAGACCAGATGTCCGGCCAGGATCTGCCATTCGGGGTTGATGCGGGCGCCGATGGCCTGGGCTATGCCGAGGATCACGCCACCCGCCAGGGTGCCCCAAAGGCTGCCGAGCCCACCGATTACCACCGCCTCGAAGGCGTACAGCAGGCGAGCCGGGCCGACGCTTGGGTCGAAGTTGGAGCGCACCCCCATGAAGAAGGCGGCGACCGTCAGCACGACGAAGGAAATGCCCATCGCGATGGCAAACACGATGCGCGGGTTGACGCCCATGAGCTGCACGACTTCGGTCGAGTTCGAGGTTGCCCGTAGTCTGCGACCAAGCCCAGTGCCGTAAAAAACATAGCTCAATGCGCCCAGTACGAGGATGGCGACGAGGAATGTGATCAGCGGCACCACACCGATGGACATGCCCAGCAGGTTGACCGACTGGGTTTCGATAGCCCCTAGCGAGAGCTTGCGGCTGTCGGCGCTGAACGCTACCAGAAGGCCGTTCTGGATCAGGATCTGCAAACCAAACGTCACCAGAAGCGGCAGGAGAATGTCGTCACCGAGCGTGCGGTTGAGCAGATAGCGCTGCAGCGCCCAGCCCATGGCAAAGGCAAACGGCAGGAGAATGAGCAGGGCTATCGGCAGGGGTAATCCCAAGGCGGTTACCATCGCCAGCAGCACGAAGGCTGCAAGCACGATCAGGTCGCCATGGGCGAGATTGATGAGGCGCATGACGCCAAAGATCAGCGAAAGCCCTGCAGCGTACAGGGCATAGAGCCCCCCGAGCAGTGTGCCCTGGACGATTGTGTTGACGATATCCATGCCTAGCTTCCGAAGTATGCCGCGAGGATCTGCGAACGATCGAATTCGTCCGCACGGCCAGTCAGACTGACCTTGCCCTCGAGGAAACAATATATGCGGTCTGCCGCGCTGAGCGCTGCGTTGAGGTCCTGCTCCACGATGACGATCGTGGTTCCGCGCTTTTTGATCTCGCCGATGGCGGCATAGACGTCCTTGACGGCCGCTGGCGACAGGCCAAGACTAACCTCGTCGCACAGAAGGACCCGGGGGTTGGAGATCAGGGCACGCCCGATCGCCACCATCTGCTGCTGCCCGCCCGACAGGGTCGGCGCAAGCTGACCGGCCCGTTCGCGCAGGATCGGGAACAGATCGCAGATGGTTTCATAGTTCCAGCCGCGGTCGCCGCTTTTGCCGTTTTCGCCCATGCGCAGATTGTCGGCGACAGACATGGAGGGGAAAAGCCGGCGCCCTTCCGGCACCAGGGCGATGCCGGACTTGACCATCTCGTAGGCGGGCGTGCCGCCGATGGGCTTGCCATCGAGGAGGATGGAATTGGCATCGCTTTTCACGAGACCCGAAAGAGCCTTGAGAAAGGACGATTTGCCGGCTCCATTGGCGCCGATGATCGCAACGGTCTCGCCTTCATTGACTTCGAAGTCCACGCCAAACACGGCTTGGAAATCGCCATAAAAAACCTTGAGCTGACGGGTCTGAAGCAACGGGCTCATGCCGCGGCCTCGTCATCGATACCAAGATAGGAGCGGCGCACGGCCGGATCGGCCATGACCGCATTGGGCTCTCCATCAGCGATCTTGCGACCGAATTCGAGCACGACCAGCCGGCTGACGACCGACATGAGGGCGTGTACGACGTGTTCGATCCACACGATGGTAACGCCTCCCTGGTTGACCTGCCGGATGAACTCCACAAGCTCGTGGCATTCAGCCTCGGTCAGGCCACCGGCTATCTCGTCCAGCAGCACGATATTGGGCTGGGTCGCGAGCGCCCGCGCCATTTCAAGACGCTTGCGGTTGAGCAGCGTCAGTTTGCCCGCCAGCGTATTGGCATGCTGGGAGAGCCCAGTGCGCTCCAGGATGGAACCGCAGAGTTCGTTGGCGCCGATCTCACCGTTGTCACGACCGTATTGTGCGGCAACCAGCAGGTTCTCGAAAACCGTGAGGCTCTCGAAGGGCCGGGGGATTTGAAAGGAGCGCCCGATACCGGCCACGCAGCGATTGCGCAGCGAGACCTTGGTAACGTCCGCCCCCGCCAGGGAAATGGTACCGGTGTCGGGCGTAACGACACCGGTGATCAGGTTGAACAGACTCGACTTGCCGGCACCATTGGCACCGATGATGCCGAGAGCTTCTCCTTGGGCGACGTCGAGGTTGATATTGTCCGCCACAACGACGGCCCCAAAGCGCTTGGAAACGCCGGCAAGTCTGAGGATCATTTTGCTACTCGATTGCTTCCATCGTGCCGCCCGTGGGAATTTCCGGGTGGGCAGCGTTTTCGACGATCACGAGATCGAAGCGACCGTCGTCCTGGAGGCGCCACTGACCGCCGACCAGCGGAGTCTTGGAGACGTTGGCAGCGACCGCAGGCGGCAAGCCTTCGGCACCGAACTCGACATGACCGACGACGGTGTCGAGGTTGGTCCCGGCGATGGCATCGGCCAGCGAGTCCGGATCAAACGGATCTTCGGCGCGCTTGATCGAGTTGACGGCAACTTCGAACAGGGCATGCACGAAACCGATCGGCTGGGTCCACTGACGGCCACTGGATTCGGTGTAGCCCGCAGCAATTTCTCCTGCGCTCTTGCCGCTGAGCGACGACGAGAATGGGTGCGAAGGCGACCACCAAACCTCGGTGGACAAGTTGTGGCCGATCTCACCAAGGGCCTCGACGGCGACCGGGAACAGGATGGCCTTGGCGATCGAGACGACCTTGGGCTTGAAATCCTGCTGGTTGGCCTGGGTCCAGAAAGTGGTCAGGTCGGGCGGGATCACAACTCCGGTGACGATATCGGTGCCAGCGCCCTTGAAGGAGTTGATCTGCGCGGAGAAGTCATCCGACAGGTTCTGGAAGCGACCGGTGTCGATGACGGTGTAACCGCCCTGGGCTAGGGCCGGCGGAAGACCGACGTTGGCATCGCCCCAGGCATTGCCGTCAGCGTCGTTCGGGAACAGACCACCAACCTGCTTGTTGGTATCGAGCTGGTTCCACATGCCCTGGTAGGTTGCGATGATGTCCTCTAGACCCCAGAAGAAGTGGTAGGTGTAGTCGAAGGACTCCCAGCTCGCCGGATCGCCCGGATTGGCCTGCCGCTCGATGAACCACGGCTGCCACGGAGCGATGGTTGAAATGCAGGGGATACCCTCGAGTTCGCACTGTGCGGAAACCGGGTTGGTGGTTTCGGGTGTGGATGCCACCACGATCAGCTGCACTTCGTCATCGACGATCAGCTGGCGGGCAACTTCCGCAGCGCGGTTGGGGTTCGACTGGCTGTCACGGACGATAACTTCGAATTTGACAGCACCGCCGGCGGTCTCGATCGAGCTGCCGAGCGCTTCGGAAAGCTGCGAAATAACGTATTCGTCCGCCTCGGCAAAGCCGGCCAGCGGACCGGTCTGCGGCGTGACGTAGCCGATTTTGATGGTCTGATCCTGAGCCAGGACGCCCGGAGCCACCGCGACCAGCGCGATGGCCGAACTTGCGCCTAGCAGCGTACGACGACTTATCGCCGCGAACTTGTTGTTAAATCTCATCATTTTCCTCCTGTAGCCAAACCGGGTTCCCAGGCCTGGATTGCCGAACGTCTTTTTGTTTGTTGGATTTTATAGACCGGCGCGGCAAAAATCCTGCAAATCGCCACGCCGATCTTGCACGAAACAATCAGGCTCAGTTGCGCTTGGAGCGCCTGTAAGCAGCCGGAGTCGTGTCGCAATGGCGGCGGAACAGCCGCGTCAGATGCTCTTGATGGGCAAATCCGCATTCATAGGCGATCTCGGCGATCGACATGCTGGTCTTTTCGAGCAAGCGACGGGCCTTCTCGACGCGCATCGTGATCAGATAGCGGTGTGGCGGCATGCCCAACTCGGTGCGGAACATGCGAGCCACATGGCTCGGGCTGCGGTTGGTGGCCTGCGCGATGTCCGACAAATTTACCGTGCCATCGATATTGGCCATCATGTAGTCGACCGCTTCGCTCAGCGTCGACGACAGGCTGGTGCTGGTGCTAGTGCGGCCGCCTCCCCGTAGCTTGGCCTTGGAATAGGAGCGGATCAGCTGCGCGGCGATGGCGCGCGACAGGTAGTCAGTGAACATCGAACAGCCGAGGTTTTCGTCTTCCACGGCAGAGGCGGATGCGTCGATCAGCGATTGCAGGGCGCGGTCGCGATCCACGATGCTGCTGCGAATCTCGATATTGGCGGGGTCACCGTCCACCATCTCGAGCGCCACTTCCTCGATGACGGAACGCCTTACATAGACATGGACGGTCTCGATCGGCGCACTGAGATTGATGCCGAAATCTTCGCCTGCCCCCACCAGATGGATACCGCCGGCCGGCACCATGCGGCGGCCGATGCGGCGGTCGAAAAGATTTTCCACCTGCACCGGACCATTCCGATGCAACACCAAAAGGTGGTCTCGCGACGAGGGAAACACTCCCTCGAAAGGCATCTCCTGCTGGACCGAGGCGTAAAGCGAAGTCCAGTCCCGACCATCGCTGCAAGCCCGGATCTTCGCGCTTGGCTGCGACAGCATGCCATGGGTGTCCTTGAGACCAAAGGGTCGTTGTACGTGCATTCTACTCTCCCACTTTTCAACCTTGGCGGCTCTTGGGGGCCGTTTTCCAAAGCAGTTCGACAAAAATTAGCGGCCCCGTTAGACCGTAAGAACTTCTCCCACCCGCGCTCCAGTGCGATTGCGTTTCCTGACCGACACCGAACGCATCGTCGCCAGCGCGTGCCCCCCCACGCGTCAACGAAAGCTTCAATGCCGGAGTGTCGGATATACCCGCTCCGCTTGTCCCAAGCAGGGCTGCTGCGCCGCCCCTGCCCACCCAGGCGTTCCGGACAGTCACACAGCGGTCATCAAACGGCTGCACACTGCCGACGCTGGCAGAAGAAGTCGTACCGATGCCCACAAAGCACGAATTGTCCTTGTCGAGCCGGTACGCTGTAGCGATGGCCCTCCTCTTTCTCGGGGTATAATCAGTCAAGTCAGAGCCCCTCACCCGCTCAAGACATTGTCCGCATCCCTAGTCGCGAACAGTAACTCGCGATCGGATGAAATCCTGTCTAATCTAGATACGCAGCGCTATCTCGCTGGTAGTGGCCAAAAGTATAAGATGGTGCGCGCCTCCCCCTAATCACCGAAACCACGTCAGCGACCCTGCTCGACGGTTTCATGTCGCGCGTATACGCATTTTCGATCATGCCATGGGCAACAAGGCCTGGTCCTTGAAGTGTTGGCGGATGGTCTCATGGGATCAGATTGGTAAAGCGTTCGAAGTGCTGATTCCCACTCGCCAGTTTGCTTGGCGGCACAAACTTACTCATAGGTCGTATTTCTTTGCTATAGCCAACATGTTTATATTGGGCGTCAAAACCCCCCGTAAAATGAAAATTTCGCGCAATCATATAACCTAGGAGCATATAATGGCCGGCAGCTTGCTCGATCCCCGCATAAAGCTACGCCATGTGAGCTGTTTCCTTGAAGTTACCCGCCAAGGCGGTGTGGTGGCCGCCAGCCAGGCGCTCGGCCTCAGCCAGCCGGCTGTTTCAAAATCGATCGCGGAACTTGAGGAACTGTTGTCGACAGCCCTGTTCGACCGCAGCGGTCGAAGGTTGGTGCTGACGCGACAGGGTGAAATTTTCGGGCGCCACGCCATGACCGCTGCGGCCGCACTGCGGGAAGGCATTGAAAGTCTCGACCTGCATAAGGTCAGCCAGACCGTGGTCCGGGTGGGCGCGCTACCCACGGTCGAAGTCGAAGTGGTCCCGCGTGCCGTTGCCCTGTTCACGAACGGGCCGCTGGCCTGCCGCGTCCATATCGAAAGCGGCCCCAGCACCCATCTTCTGGCCATGCTGCGGGACAGCAAGCTCGATTTCAGCGTCGGCAGGCTCGCCAGCCCCGAGGTCATGAACGGGCTGGTGTTCGAGCATCTTTATTCGGAGCAACTCACCTTTGCTGTGCGGCCGAGCCATCCGCTGGCGGGCAAATGCGTGCTGAACGTGCGCGACATCGAGCCCTATCCGGTGCTCCTGCCGCCCGCCAATGCCATCATTCGACCCATCGTCGACAGCCTCTTCATCAGCGCCGGCGTGGGCAGCCTGAAGAACGAGATCGAAACTGTCTCAAACAGCTTCGCCCGCGCCTATGCCTTGGAAAACGATGCGATCTGGGCCATATCGCGCAGCGTCGTGGCCCGCGACCTCGATATGGGCCAGTTGGCGGCCCTGGCCTTCGACACCAGTGCCACGCATGGCCCTGTTGGCATTACCATGCGCAGCAATGAGCAGGTCAGTGTCACCACCGCTGCCATGCTGGACGCCGTAAGAAAAGCGGCATCCTTTGTGGCGAGCCGGTTCTGATCAGACCCGCTGCCACTCGACTGGCGGCGCCGTCTCCGGTTCGCGACCGAAGCTGCGCTGATAATATTCGCCATAGATCGGCCGCTCGGCCTCGTCGCACCGGTTGAGGAACGAGGTGTGGAAGGCGAAATCGAGATTGCCGAAGACGCGGTAGTTCTGCGACCAGGAAATCACGGTACGCGGCGACATCACCACTGAAACATCGCCGGCGGCAAATCCGGTGCGCGTCAGATTGGCGAGGCGCACCATCTGCATCAGCAGGTCGCCGCGCCTTTCTTCGGCCATCCACGGCACCTTGCTCAGCACCACTTCCATTTCCGCCTGTTCATCAAGATAATCGAGGCGGGCGATGATGTTCCAGCGGTCGAGCTGGGCCTGATTGAGCTGATGAGTACCGTGATAGAGCCCGGTTACGTCCCCCAGGCCCACCGTATTGGCCGTCGCGAACAAACGGAAATAGGGGTTGGGCGGGATTACCCGGTTCTGGTCCATGATGGTCAGCTTGCCTTCGGCCTCCAGCACCCGCTGGATGACGAACATGACGTCGGGACGCCCGGCATCATATTCGTCGAGCACCAGTGCCACCGGGCGCTGATAGCACCAGGGCAGCAGACCCTCGCGATATTCCGTTACCTGCTTGCCATCGCGCAGCACGATGGCATCCTTGCCAATCAGGTCGATGCGGCTGACATGGCTGTCGAGATTAAGCCTCACGCAGGGCCAGTTGAGCCGCGCCGCCACCTGCTCGATATGGCTCGACTTGCCGGTGCCATGCCGCCCCTGCAAGAGGACGCGCAGATTGCCGTCGAACCCGGCCAGGATCGCCATGGTCGTTGCCGGATCGAACCGGTAGCTCGGATCGATCGCCGGCACATGCTCGGTCCGCGCGCTGAACCCGGGCACGGTGCCATCAACGTCAATCCCGAAGGCCTCGCGGATACTGACCTCGATATCGGGGCGGGCCGTGATGGAAAGCTCTGTGCTCACGAAATGTCTCCTGGGCCCGATATGACGATATTGCCGTCCTTGATGTGTACGGGCACCGGATCGAGCCAGCAATTGGTAGCTGCGCCCGCAACACCAAAGCCATCTTCGATCCGGAATTCGGCAAAGTGCATGGTGCAGCGGATACGCGTTCCGTCGTCGTTAAGAAAGCGCCCCGCCCGGTGATTTAGTGGCGAGGAGTAGTGCGGGCAGATGTTGAGATAGCCGAAAACCTGGTCGTCGCGTCGCACCACGAACATCGAAAAGACCGTGGTGCCGCGACCAAAGATGAATTCGCGCGCCTCGCCATTAGTCAACTCCTCCAGTGGCGCCAGCACAGTGCCGGGCATGGGCGCGCGCGGACGCGTCCGCCACAACCATGGATCGGGCTTGCTGAGAGCGTCAGCCATTTGCAGCCTCCGGCTGACCCAGGCCCCAGTTGAACCCAGTGACGGTGGTCGTGGCGAACAGCCCATGGGCGACATAGGGATCGCCGGCGAGATAGTTTTCGACCGCCGCGCGATCCTCGGCCTCGATCAGCAGCATCGAGCCGATCATCGCACCGTTGTCATCAAGGAGCGGGCCGCCAATGCGCACCGCTACGGGGTGATCGTGCTGGCGCAGCCTGGCGCGATGGCTCTCGCGCAAACGCAGGCGGTCCTCACTGCGGTTTGGATTGTCTATCGCATGGACACAGAAATAAGGCATGTCGGCTCAGGGTGCCCGGCCTTCGAACGCCGCCTGGAGCATGTCGCGCACGCCCTCGCGGGTAACCGGCCGCGGATTGTAATAGGGATTTTGCAGCGCAATGTCGGCAGCCGTATCGAGGTCGGCTTCCCTCAGCCCCATCTCCGCCAGCGAGCGCTTGCTCGCTGCGCGCTGCGTAAGCTCATAAATGCCCACCGGGCCATCATCCGTGCCCAGAGCCCGCGCAATGGCGGCCATTGCCTCTGGCGCAGCGTCGCGATTATAGGCCGACGTGTAGGGGATCATCAGCGCATGGATGTCGGCATGGTTCAGGTTGAACGTGCCGCCCAGCGTGTGACAGATCTTGTGGTGGATGGCCATGCCGACAGCGCCAAGGCAAACGCCGGCAAGCCAGGCCCCATAGAGGGCCTGCGAATGGGCTTCGACATCGGCCGGCTTTTCCATCAGAACCGGCAAGGCCTTGCCCAGCGCCTGGATGGACGATTCCGCCATCATCGAAATGATCGGGTTCCGGTCCTTGGCATAGAGCGCCTCGACGGAATGGGCGATGGCGTTCAGCCCCGACGGACCCGAGATGAACGAGGGCATGGTGACCGTCAGTTCCGGATCATAGATGACCGTTTCCGGCAATATCTTGGCATCGGAGAGCGTCGTCTTGCGCCCGTTCTCGGTCTGCCCCAGGATCGGCGTCATTTCCGAACCCGCAAAAGTGGTCGGGATAATCACTTGCGGCAGGTCGGTGCGATAGGCAATGGCCTTGGAGAGCCCGGTTGTCGAACCGCCACCAATGGAAAGGCAGCCATCCGCCCGAACAGAACTCACGGCCAGCAGGGCAGATTCGGTCACCTGGGTCGGCGTGTGCTGCACGGCGCCCGGATACATGATCCCCACCTGTCCGCCGATGCCCTTGGCGATTTTCGCCGCGAGGGCAGACTGATCGGGAGTCGACAGCACGATTGCCCGGGATATTCCCAAGCGCTCGAGTTCTTCTCCGACCCTGGCACGGCTGCCAGGCCCGAAGATCACACGTGAGGGATTGGCATTATAGATGAATTCCATGGTCGCCTGCTTTCAAGCCCGCTCTATCGATCGTAGTGCGGGGGCATCTTGGAGTCGAAATTGATCCACACGGACTTGGTCTGGGTATATTCGCGCATTACTTCGAAGCCCATTTCGCGACCGTAGCCACTCTCGCCCACGCCGCCGAATGGCGAACCCGGGTGAACGACCTTGTAGCAGTTGACCCACACCATGCCGGCGCGGATATCGCGTGCCATCTTGTGTGCCCGCGTGAGGTTTGCGGTCCACAGACCCGAACCCAGCCCGTACTGGACGCCATTGGCGATCGCGAGCGCCTCTTCGTCATCCTCGAAAGTGGTGACGGTCACGAAGGGACCGAACACTTCCTCCTGGCTGACTCGGTCCTCTGGCTTGGCGAGCACGATGGTCGGCTCGACGAAATAGCCATTGGCAAGATCGGCACGATCCGGCTGGCGCCCGCCGGTGATGATCTCGCCGCCCTGGTCCTTGGCCACCTGCGAGAAGTGCAGCACGCGCTCCTGGTGTTGCTTGGAGGTCAGCGGACCCATTTCGGTCTTGGGATCAAGCGGATCGCCGAGACGGATCGACTGGGCCAGCTTGGTGAAGCCATCCAGGAATTCGTCAGCAATCGACTTGTGCAGGATGAGGCGCGATCCGGCGATGCAGGCCTGGCCCTGATTGTGGAAGATGGCGAAGGCCGAACCGCCGATAGCTGCACGCACATTGGCGTCACCAAACACGATGTTGGGCCCTTTGCCACCCAGTTCGAGCTGAACCTTCTTCAGATTGCCGGCAGAAGCCTGCACGATGCGACGGCCCGTGGCGGTCGAGCCGGTAAAGGCGACCTTGCCGATGTCAGGATGATCGGCGATACGCGCACCTGCGGTATGCCCATAGCCCGGCACAACGTTGACAACCCCAGCCGGGAAGCCGACGTCGCGCATCAGCTCGGCAATGCGCAGGGTGCTGAGCGGCGTCAATTCGCTCGGCTTGATGACGATGCAATTGCCGGCGGCAAGTGCCGGAGCCATCTTCCAGCTGGTGAACATCAGCGGGAAGTTCCACGGCACGATCTGGCCGACCACGCCGACCGGTTCACGCTGCACGTAGTTGATGAAGCCAGGATAAACCGGAGGGACAAAGCCTTCGAGCTTGTCGGCCATGCCACCGAAATACCGGAAGCAGCGCGAGGTACGCGGAACGTCGAGCTTGCGCGCATCTCTTACCGGGTGACCGGTATCGAGCGCCTCAAGCTGAATAAGTTCTTCGGCATGGGCGTCGATCGCATCGGCCAGCTTGAGCAGCAGATTGCCGCGGTCCGCAGCGTCGGCGCGCGCCCAGCCCAGCTGTGCGGCCTTGGCGGCTTCCACTGCGAGATCAACATCCTCGGCGCGTGCCTCGGCGATCTCGCAGATCACTTCACCGGAATAAGGATTGAAGACGGGGATCGTGCCTCCAGCGAGGCCGTCAACGAACTCACCACCTATGAACAGTTTCGTCTGCACAGCTGCTACCAATGCTGGTTCTTGTAAAAAAGGATAAGTTGCCGGTCACCTCGCTTGAGGAAGCGACCGGCTCCAGGGCGGAAGTGGGAGCGACCGCCCGTCTCTAGAACTCGACTGCGACGTCGGGAGCGATGCCGTCGCGGATGAGTTCCGGGATTTTTGGGGAGCCGTTTTCCCAGACCAAAAGCATCGAGCGCTTGGCAGAGAACCCTTGGTGCCGAATGTCGGCCGGCATACAGCAGCAATCGCCGGCCTTGGCGTTGATCACGGCACGCGGGCGACCTGTGAGGCCATCCTTGACATTCCAGGTGATCTCGTCGGTCAGCTGGATGAACCATTCGCAGCGGTCGTTACCGTGCTCGACAGGCAGGATGTATTCTTCCGAGGTCGGGCAGAAGAGGCTGTCCTTGACCACCGAACACACCGACGGGTTCCAGGTCACGTCAGACCGCGACAGGTATCCAAACAGGTTAAACGCGGAGACTTCGTGCTCGAAGCCGGGCTCGGCGTGTACTTCGGGCTGATCCTGCTCGACGTCGTCGAACATGCGGTTGACCGGATAGCCATTGTCATCGGTGCGCACCGGGGTATCGCCCGGCAGGCCAACCATGCGGCGGGCAGTGACGCGCTCGCGGCCCACGGCCTCGTCATTGTCACCGTTCTTGATGCCCCACGGCACGCCGGTTTCCATCGGGGCAGCGAAGGGGTCGTAGCCTTCATTGGTCCAGTCGGACACCATCTGCTTGAAGATGTCCATCAGCTTGTCGGCCTTGAACCGCTCGATGAAGTCGCGACCGGCCGAGGTATAGGCCTCGTTGGTGGCGCCCAGAAACATGTCGACTTCACCATAGTAATTGGTGGTGCCAAAGACCTGGTCGAAGTTCACGGTGCCATAGAAGAACCCCCAGGCGACGTCGCGCATCAGGGCGCGCAGGAAGGCGTCGGCGGGCATGGTGTGCGCGCCGGTCGGGGTGGTCACGTAGCAGAAGTACTCGTCACGGTGGAACTTGAACGAGCCCGCCTGAAACGACTTGTAACCAGTGATATTGTCGGCCGGATTGACCACAAAGCTTCCGGTGATGGGCAGGCCGCGGGGATTGCTGATCTCTTCACCGCCGCCGGCGAAAGCAGATTCTTTCATTGCCATAGCCACGTCTCCTTATGAGAAAATTATTGCTGACAGAACTGCGCCCACTTGTGCTGGGTCACGGCTCCGTCGATGGTCTGGATGAGCAGGGTGCAGGTTTCTGCGGCGCTGAACTTGTAGGCCGACCCCACTGGCAGCATGGCCATGTGGCCACGACCGAGGATCACGTAACCCATGTTCACGCCATCGGGCTGGCCCTGCAGGCTGACAGCGCCTTCGCTCTCTGGGTCAACCAGCGCATCGGGGTCGGGCAGCTTGATGTAGTCCACGCGCACCTTGCCATCCATGGAGATGACAAACTCGTCGTGAGCAGTGCTGTACCAGCCGGACTCGCCCTCGGCTTTCACCGAACTCGATGACATATTCGAAGTTCTTGGCAACCGCGACGCGCTCATAGGGAGCGGACTTCGCGGCGACTTCGAACATGTTGGAGAAGACATAGCGCTTCGGATCATCATCGATGGCAGTAACGCCACCCTTCTTGTAGGAGTGGATCGAAGCGAAATCTGTGGTGTATTGACCCACGGCAAAACCTCCTCTGGGAACGGACCGACAAGGGACCTTTAGGACGCACCGTAGGAAAGGGGGGTATTTTGGGCCTGCACAAAGCGGCCAACCTTCTGCGCGTTTCAAGCCCTCTCAATTACACTCTCGTGTACTAACGCGTTAGACTGTCCGGAAAATGCGGAGGTTTGCAATGGTCGAGGACGCCATCAGGTCGACCATCCTGAAGCGGGATGACAAGGGCACGGTACGCAATGGCGCCGAATGGCTGGCGCTTTGGTCTGATCCCGATTCGATGCGCTCACGCGCCGAACTCTCCGAGAAGCGATCCAGCGAGCGCCACCAGCTCGAACTGGCCGGCCAGCTTTCGGCCGCCGCTCGCTCACTGGCGGGACGCGAAGACATCGACGTTCAGATCGGGGAGGTCGACGCGGGCGGCGGTCTGCGCGCCGCGCTTGAGGAACTCCACGACGATAATATGCCGGCTTTGCGCGGTCGCATTGACTCGGCCGCCCTGTTCCTGCGCTTCCACGACCCCGAGCTCCATGCCGTCATGGCGCCCGAGGCCCCGGGGGAAGCGCGCCTCTTCGGCCTGCTCGAGCTGTTGCGCTGCGAGGCCATGGGCGCCCGGCGACTGCGTGGCATCGGCGACAACCTTGTGGCGGCACACCAGGCGCGCCTCACCAAGTCCGATCTTCTGGGCGCGCACCTCGCCTCGCTGGTGCCGCTCGAAGAAGCCATCCGCATGGTGATTGGTGACGCCCTTGTGGGCCGCAGCGACCCGTCCATTGCCACATCGGGCTTCTGGATGTGGGATCGCTGGATGCATCAACGCCTGCAGCCCCAGATCGACGCCCTGAGTACAACGCTTGAGGATCAGGCCGCCTACGCACGCGAAGCCCGCCGCTATGTCGATGCGCTCTACACCGCCTTGCATGGCCGCGGCGAAGGCCCGGTGCGTCGCGACATCAGCAGCCGCGCGGGCGGGGGCCCCGAAGACGACGATTTCAACCATGGCGACATCCAGACCGAGGACGAGAGCTTCGAACCCGGTCCCGAGGCCCTCATTACTGGTGAGGACTCCGGCGAGATCTGGCCCCTGGTAGAGTTGCCGTCCGCGGCAAAGCCCCTGCCCTATCGTGCCTACACCACACGCCATGATCAAATAGCGCGGGCCGAAGACCTGGTGCCCCACAAGATCATGCGCCAAGCGCAGGAAGAGCTCGACAAGAAGCGGGGCGTCAACAAGCGCAGCATGACGCGCCTCGTCACCCAATTGCAGCGCCGTCTCATGGCCAAGCAGACCCGCTCCTGGACCTTCGACCTCGAAGACGGTCTCATCGACGCCTCCCGCCTCGACCGCGTCGTGGTCAATCCGGGTTTTGCCGACGCCTATAAGCAGGAGGAAGAATCCCCGTTCCGCGACACCTGCGTCACCCTGCTCATCGACAATTCCGGCTCCATGCGCGGCAAGACCATCGAACTGGCCTGCGTCGTGGCCGACTTGGTCTGCGCGGCGCTCGAAAACTGCTCGGTGAGCACCGAAGTGTTGGGTTTCACCACTGTCGGTTGGAAGGGCGGACGCTCGGCGCAGGACTGGATGCGCGCCGGGCGCACTGAAAATCCGGGGCGCCTTAACGATCTGCTGCACATCGTCTACAAGAGTGCCGACGAACCCTATCGCCGCGCCCGGCTCAATCTGTGCGCCATGATGTCGGGCGACATCCTCAAGGAAAATATCGATGGCGAGGCCCTGGCCTGGGCCGCGCGGCGTCTCATGAGCCGGCCCGAACAGCGCCGCATTCTCATTGCCATCTCCGACGGCGCCCCTGTCGATCAGGCGACCATCGAGGCCAATGACGACAAGGAAATCCTCGATCGGCACCTCAGGGAGGTGATCGACAACATTGAGCGCGGCGGGCAGGTCGAACTGGCCGCCATTGGCGTGCGCCACGATGTCGATAAATACTACCGCTCGGCCCGCCGCATTGACGCCATCGAAGAACTCGGCCCGGCCCTGATCGGGGCGCTGGATACGCTGTTGACGCGCTAGTGGATGCCGATCAGTCCCGGTTCGAGCGTATAGTAGCCAGAGAGCGTCAGCTCGATCGTGAGGGCGGATGAGCCGGGATTGGCAAAATACCAGCCATGGATGCCGCTGAGGGGCGCGGTCAGCGTGCCATGCCCCTCTCCCGCCCGCCCCTTGATATAGTCCATGACCTCGGCCGGGGTCCCGTCCGTCGGGGTCGTGTGGCCGTGGAATTCGAAGATCACAGGCGCCGACGACGTCCATGAATAAAGCATTGTCTGCCCCTCCGCCAGGGTCACCTTATATTCCGTGGCGCCCAGCCCGCCATTCCCCAGCGTACCGATGGAAAAGCTCACCACATCCTGCCGGAACGGCATGGTCTCGACTGCGGCCATATCCGGGGGAGCAGTAAACCTGGTTTCCACCACCACTTCGGCGGGTTGGGAAATCTGGTTGATCCCGGTCAGGGCACCGAACCCGGTCGGGTCGATGCCATATTCGGCCGGCAGGATGACGGTCACCGTCAATACCGTTCCCAGCGCCGCAGCGCCGAGCAATTGCAGCCACACCCGGCGCGCCGTGGGCACCGGGGCCATGGACATATCCGAGCTCATCCCGCTCTCCAAAAACCGACAAGTTGCATAAGGATCAGCGCAAAGCCCGCCGCCATGATCAGCACGTTGACCGCGTCGGCCTGCCGGGTGAACCGGGGCGTGCTGCGCCACAGCTGCAGCGCCGTGAGGATGAACACCAGCGCCGCCACCTGCCCCAGTTCGACGCCGATGTTGAACGCGATCATGTTGGGCACCAGCCCATCCTCGGAGAGGCTCAAATCCTGGAGCTTGGTGGCCAGGCCAAAGCCATGGATCAGCCCGAAGATGAAGACGGCCATCATCTGGTTGGGCGTGAAGCCCAATAGGCGCCTGAAGCCGCCCAGATTGTCGAAGGCCTTGTAAACCACCGAAAACCCGATGATCGCGTCCACGATATGGGCGTCCATGCGCACACTGGCGAGCATGCCAAACAGCAGCGTGATCGAATGCCCGACGCTGAACAGGGTGACGTAGATGGCAACGTCTCGCAGGCGGTAGAGGTAGAACAGCACGCCCACCAGGAACAGCAGGTGGTCGTAACCCGTGAACATGTGCTTGGCGCCAAGATAGAGATAGGGCCAGAACTGCACGCCTTGCGCCGTCTCGAGGAACTCCGCATCGCCCCCCGACACCCCGTGCCCCAGGGCCGGCCCGGCAAGGCCCAGTCCCAGGGCTATTGTCGCAAGCCCCAGCCAGATAGTCCTTGTGCGTTCAGGTGCACCGGCCGCCGCAGATGTCATTGAAGGATAAAGTCTTCGATGCGATCGTAGTCGAGATAATCGAAGGGCTGGCGATAGGCCGTGTGGCAGCTTTCGCAGATGGTTTCGAGCTCCTCCACGCGCGCCAGAATGTCCTCGGACGGCGCATCCGCCGCCTCTTGCGCCTTGTTATAGCCATCCATGGACAGCGCCCTGAAGGCCTCGAAATTCTCCCACGCGCTCATCGTCGACAGCGACACGCGGGCAGCGTCGGCGGTTGCACCTTCTTCGGTGTAGGGATTGGCCTCTGCACGATAAAGGCTTGGGAAAGCATAGAGCATGGCCGAGATCGAGAACAGGCGAGCCCGCAATTCGGCCTCGTCGTCGGGCAACACACCATCGAGAATGTCGTGGATGATATCGTTGTGCCGACCAATGCTGACCATCAGCAGCCGCCGCGCCACCGTGGTCTCGACCTGAGAGGTCAAGGCGGTCATATCCTGGGCCGGGGCATTTTGGGCCGAAATGGGCTGCAGCATCATGGCGCCGATCAGCAGAGCCCCCACGCAGCCAGCAAAAACAGTATTCTTAACCATTGGCAATCCATCTCCGTTGCGGCCAGCAGAGCAAGCGCCGGTTGTGGCGTCCTGCACAAACGCGGCAGCCCACCCATGCAATTGTTTGCTGAATCGTGCAGCCGATGAGCGGAACGGGCAGTCCAGCCGGCGCGGGAGCGCCTAGGATGGCTTCGTCACGGAGGTCACCCATGTCGGCACAATGCAGTTCAGTTCTCACATCCATGCCCTGGCTCGACGCAACGGGCCGCCTGTCGCCGCTTAAATCACTGACCCTGGTGGCGATCTGCCTGCCGGTCCTCTGGATGGCAATGGAAGTTTCCTCGGGCAATTGGGACTTCCCGTCGCCCTTCGTGCTGCTCATCTATAATTCGGGCCTGTGGACGACCTATTTGCTGCTGCTCTCCCTGTTGATAACCCCACTGCGTCAGCTCACCGGCTGGGGAAAACTGATCCAGATCCGCCGCATGCTCGGCGTCGCGTGCTTCTATTATGGGGCGCTGCATGTCGTGGCCTGGTTCGGTCTGCGCTTCTGGAACTGGGCGGAACTGGCGTGGGAAGGCGTTTCGCGCCCCAGTCTGTGGGCTGCCACGCTGTCCTTCGTGGTGATCATCGCCCTGGCCGCCACCTCATTTGACCGAATGATCGGTGCCATGGGCGCCCAGCGCTGGAGGCGGCTGCATCGGCTGGTTTACGCGGCTACCTTCCTTGCCGTGCTGCATTTTCTCATGTCGCCCGGTTCCCTGCAGGGCCTGCCCTTCCTGATGGCCGGGGCCTATTTCTGGCTCATGGCCTGGCGCCTGCTCGGCCGGCACACACGAACATCGATCCCCGCGATGGCCCTGCTCGGTCTTGGATCTTCTCTGTTCGTGTTCTTTCTGCAGCCTATCTGGCTTGCGGCCTATCACCCTCCCGGCACGGTCCAGACCCCATGGGATGCCATGGCGGGCAATTTTGACCTCGAGGTCTGGCGATACCTCGGCGTGCCTCCGGTTTGGGTGATGCTGGCATGGACCATTTTCACCGTGCTCATCGCAACTTGGCGCCAGCCGACATCACTAAAGGCAATATCGCCCCGGTCCGTCACTTGATGATCATTTCATGCAGGTGAGCACGCAGACGCGTGCAGGGATACGAACTGAAGCCCTGAGATTATAGGGCGCAGCCTGATATGGGCGCTGCAATTCAAAACATGTCCGTGTGATCCCGGAAAAAACGACCTGGTATAACCTGCAGTTATACTAATGAGAGAAGTTTGAATTGATCGCGGGTGGGAGACCGCGATTGCGCTGCCCCAGACCGCGCCAGGGTGTGAACGGCCGACGCCCTCTAAAACAACCGGCCGAGGAGAGGAAATGACATGAAGACAAAACAGGTCTTGGTGGCTTGTGCGTTGGGGCTGATGGTTGCCGTGAGCAGCCCGGCACTGAGCTTTGCCCAGGCAGCGAACCCCCTGGCAGTACAAGTCGTGCCGCCGCCGCGCGCATTTACGACTGCTGAAGAACACTACAACTACCTCAAGCGCCAGGCCAATGGCGGCACCAAGCACACCTACGAATCCGTTCCCAAGTGGGAAGGGCTGTGGGAAGCCAGCTGGAACAACATCGCTCTGCGTGGCGGCGTCTCGCCGTTCTTCGAGGGTCCCATTCCGCCGGGCCTTGCTGCCGGTGGCGTGATCAAGGAGGGCGTACTTACCCCCGAATACGAAGCTGCGTTCAAGCAGCGTCGTGAAAACATGATCCCCTACAACGAGCAGCCATACGATCGCCTCACCACGTGTGAAGCTACGGGTATTCCGCGCTGGCTCCTCGAGCCCTACGTCCGTGAATGGGTGAACACCCCGAGCCAGTCCTGGTGGCTGAACGACCTGGCCAACGAAACGCGCCGCGTTTTCATCAACCAGGACCACCAAAACATTGACGGCGCCCACTCGGCCACTGGCGACAGCGTCGGCTTCTGGGTCGACGACACCCTCGTTGTGTGGAGCAACGACATGTGGCCGGCGGACTATTTCCGCGGCTATCCGCCCTTCTCGAACGAGATGGAGATCATCGAAGTCTACAAGCTCGTCACCGAAGCCAACGGCATGCAGCGCCTGATGGCGCAGGTCACCTTCTACGACCCGGTCAGCCTGTTGAAGCCACTGAGCGGCGTTTACACCTGGGTTAAGGCCGCAAACATCGAAGACGCGGGCTACCGCATTCGTCACTGGGATTGCAACACCAATACCCAGATCCGCGGCGAGAACAACGAAACGTCGATCCGCCTGCCCGGCGAAGACGGCAGCTGGCATTCGCAGCGCAACCCAGACCTGCCGGCAGACCTGTCGGGTCAGACCCAGTCTCCGGACCAGGTCGACTTCGACAGCGTCTTCGGCGCACAGTAATCTAGGAAGGTCCTTCAAATGAAAAAGCAAATCGCACTGGCGTTTGCCGCCGTTGCCACCCTGGCATCTGTCACGGCAGCCTACGCCCACCACAGCTTCTCCATGTTCGACCACAATCAGGAAATCGTCATGAAGGGCAAGGTGGTGCGCTGGGCCTTTACCAGCCCGCACACGTTCATGATCATGGAAAACGAGGCCGATGGTCAGGTCTGGGCGTTCGAGGGTTCGGCTCCGCCGGCACTTCTCAACCAGACCCCCTCGATGAAGGGTGACACCTTCACCGCTGGCCAGGAAATCACCCTGATTATGTGCCCGCTGCGCGACGGCCGTAATGGCGGTGCAGTCGGTCTCATCGTCACCGCTGACGGCACAATCTACAACCCTGCCGACGGTGGCTGCCGTGCCGCGAGCACCCGCAAGGACCAGTGGGCTGACTGGCTTGCCAAGGGCTACACGTCCAAGGCCGAAGCCGAGGCCGCCGAGCCTGCACAGAAAAAGTAACACTCCGGGGTTGGGGCCACAGCCCCAACCCTTCTCTTTGAAGTTTGAGGCGCGCGGAGGCGCGAACATATGCGCGAATTTTTGACAGATATCAGCCAGACACCGCTGGCCCTTGCGATGGCTACCTCACCCTGGGTCGTGCCGACGATGCAGTGCATCCACATTCTTTCCATCGCCGTGATCTTCATGTCGGTGGTCATCGTCGCCATGCGTGTGCTCGGCGTGGCCTGGGGCGGCGTTTCCCTAAGTCAGACGCTGGACCGGTTTGCTCCCTGGGCCTGGATTTCCCTCGCCGCCCTGGCGATTACCGGCATTGTCCTGATCATGGCTGAGCCGGTTCGCGAACTCCTGGCGCTCTCGTTCTGGATCAAGATGATCCTCCTCGCCATCGCAATCGTTATCTCGGTACGCTTCATCGCGCTGGTGAAACGCGATCCCGCCTTTGCCGCCGACGATGTCAAGGCTGACGGCACCCTGCGCCGCAACGCCGCCATCACCATCGCCATCTGGGTCGTCATCATCTTCATGGGTCGTTTCATCGCCTACGATCCACTGATCTGGGGCGCTCTGTCCCCACTCTCGATCTGATTGGGTAGATCATGGATCTTTACACCTTCTTCCAAGACATTCAGAACTCCGCGCCCGCTCAGTTCGTCAACACATTCGGCGCTACCTATCCCGTCGTGGAAAGCATCCATGTGCTCGCCGTGGCGCTGGTCTTTGGCTCGATCTTCGTGGTCGACCTGCGCCTGCTCGGTCTGGCATCCACCAACCGCCCCTTCACCAGGGTCGGCGTCGACCTGCTGCGTCTGACCTGGCTGGGCTTCGCACTGGCCGTGATCACCGGCGTCATGCTCTTTGCGCCTAATGCCGCCAGCATCTACCAGAACAGCAATTTCTGGATAAAGATGGGCCTGATCCTGCTCGCCGGCGTCAACATGGCCATCCTCGAGCTGGTCACTGCCAGGAACGTCAGCGCCTGGGATCATGAGGCCAAGCCCCCGACCGCCGCGCGGGTTGCCGGCCTGCTGTCCATCCTGTTCTGGGCTGCTGTGGTGGTCTTTGGCCGCCTGATCGGCTTCACAACCGTTACCGACGATCCATTCTCCGGACTGATCTAGTCGTCCGGCCCTTTTGGAAAGAGTAAAACCCGGCCTCAGGCCGGGTTTTCTTTGCGCCGTATGCGAACCAGAACCTGGATATCGTCAAGTTCGTAGCCCGGCATGATCTCCGGCAAACCGGAAATCCGGACACTGCTTGAGGGGATGTCGATCACCCTCTGGTCGTCGACCAAATAAAAGTGGTGATGCGCCGAGGTATTGGTATCGAACACACTTCGCGTTCCCTCCCGGGCCAGTTCCCGAACCAGACCGGAACTCTGAAACTGGCGCAGGGTGTTGTAGACGGTGGCCAGGGAAATCTCTTCGCCCGCCGCGCAGGCTTCGGCATATAAGGCTTCGGCGGTGACATGCCGATCACGTCCAATCATGCGATCGGCGAGATAAAGACGCTGCCGGGTCGGACGCAGGCTTGTCATACGCAAGATGGCCTTGAGGCAATCACTGCGCGATGCTTCGCTCGAGGCAACGGCGGCCACATCGATATTGGCGTTGGTGCTGGTCTGCATGGAGATCCTCCTCTACTCAGAGCAAGGTTAGCTCCCCTCGCCTTCCCCTAGCCTGCCCAATCCGGGACGTTTCCTGTACAACCAGCGCAACACGCCAAACGTGAACGACTGTCCGCCTGGCCGTGCATGACCGCCGGGAGGCTGCTCTCGTGTCCGCGCAGAAAACTGTGACCGGTGGTGGACATGGGCGGCGCAATGGCCCGGTCCGAGCGCGGCCGCACCGCTGCACTTGCCTGACCCGGCGCATCCCGACACTCGACCGAAGAGCAAAGCAGCTTAACATTGTTCGCGACGTCTTTGGGGCCGCGACACCCGCTGGGCGCGGACCGGGCCCATGATTTCAGGACGGTCGTTGCGGTGATGCCGCCAGAAAAATTTGAGCGATCTCATAGGTGCGAGAGCGGACCTGAGCATGACGCATTGTCCTAGCGGAAGCCGCGCGAATTGCTCATGCCAAATGCGAAGCCACAGGGCGAAGTCGCTCGTTGGTTATATCCGCGCTTGCTTGGGTGATTAAAATGACGCGAGCGACACCGCTCGCGTCAAAGAATGCAGGCCCAAACGTCAGAGGCCTCAGGGCTGCAGGGCTGCCTCGAGCAAGGCCAAGCGATTGGTGAAGGCATCGGTCTCCGCCTTCGGATCGGCATCGAACACCATTACGGCGCGCTCATTGGCAGTCCATTGCGGCCATTCCGGTACACCCTCTCCGTTGGGGTTGCCTGTGCGTGCGAAATTAGCCCAAGCGGTGCTCATGATGTCGGCCAGATCCTGATCCTCAGGGTCCGGTGTACCGACAAGAGCTTCGGCGAGTTCGAGGTTATCGAACACGTAGGCGATCTCGGCAGTGTGAGGCACATTCAAAGCGCCATCACGGGCGCCTTGGCGCATGGCAAAGTTGTACACGTATGTGGGCGCTCCCTGCTCAGCGCGCAGGTTCGCAACTTTGTTAACCAGTCTAGTCATCCAGACGTCTGACGCGATGACTTGGAACACTTCATGGTCAGGAGTGTCGGGGAGTTGAGCGCGATACCCCTTCATTAGGTCATCCACCCGGTCAGCGGCGATGCCGCCGGTGAAGTTGCCTTTGACAAAAGCCTGCTTCAGCTCCTCTTCATTCACCTTGCTAGTTGGCGTGGCGTTAAAGAATGTAGCTTCGGTTAGATTTGAGCCAATCATCAATGGCACTGATTGCCCGGCTGGATCAGCGTCTGGCGCAAAGGGGCCACGGGGAAGGGAAGGCGACTGGACAGGCCCCCAGTTGCCAGGGGCAATCAGTGCCGCTACATCAGCGCTTTGTAGGCTGGCTACATCCGTAATCTGGGCCGCATCAAGGACGGCGGCGGCGCTGGATTTGGCTGCGTCAGGCGCAATCGCACCAGTTGCAAGGCCGCTTTGGGCAATGCCGCGCTGGAACAGACCTCGTGCCTCAGGCATGGACAAAAGCGTCGTAACCTTGGAGCCACCCCCCGACTCGCCGAGGACGGTCACATTGGCCGGATCACCACCAAAGGCGTCGATATTGTCGCGGACCCATTTGAGTGCCTGTACGATATCAAGCATTCCAGAATTACCGGAATCTTTGTAGTCCGCACCTGCTACGGCCGAGACATCCATGAAGCCAAGCGATGCCAACCGGTGGTTCAGCGTCACGAGAACGACATCCTGGTTAGACGCGAGATAGGAGCCGTCGTAGCGGATGGATCCGCCTGAACCCCCGGTAAAGCCCCCCCCGTGCAGCCATACCATGACCGGGCGCTTGGACGCATCAAGGCCCGGCGACCAGACGTTTAGGAACAAACAATCTTCGCTGGGCGGTGTCTTGTCGAGGTCTACACCTTCTTCTTCCATGAGGATGGGAGGATAGCCGAGGCCGTGACAGGTGCTGCCATAGGCAGTGGCTTCGAAGACGCCATCTATGGCGGGAGCAGGCTGCGGAGGCAGGAAACGATTTTGGCCACCAGTGTCGGCGCCGTACCGGATGCCCTTAAAAACGGCGACGCCGTCAACCAGATGAACTCGACGCTCCAGATACAGGCCCGAGCTTGGTCGTAACAGTAAGCTCCTGTGCCATGCTCGGCAAAGCTGTGGCTACCAGCAGAGCGCTGGTCAGCATCAGTTTTCGGTGGAAATTCATATAGTCCTCCTCATAGACAATCTGCCGATCCTACTGTGCTCGCAAGCAGCCCTGCCTGCACGAAATGTGCGGAAAATAACGCGATTTGTGTCTTGCTGGAGCGCGCCGCCATCTGAGACCATCCCACAGCGAGTGCCCCAACCTTCCCCAGCAAAACAACGTGACAGGATAGTGATGCTCGCCGATTTATTAGGAGGAGAATAAATGAGAGTTTCAAGACTTCTTGGGACAACGTCTGTTGTTCTGGCATTTGTGTTGGCGGCGCCCAGCATGGCGCAAGATGCTGTGGGTTGGCTGGATAAAGGGAAAGACAAAGACGCCTGGGCCGCCAGCAAGGCTCAACTTCAGGCTTTTGGGGAGCAGTTCGACAAAGCCGGCGACATGTACAGCTTCCTCGAAAAGAAAGCTGACGGAGGCGATACACTTACTTGGGAAGATATGAACAAGGCTGAATATGACTGGTCCGGCATATTCACTCGTACCGGAGGCGGTCTGTCATTCGATCCCGAGATCAAGGCTGGTGAGAATAGCGCCAAGCTCACCCAAGAGGGTGCGGCTGCGCGCCAGAAAAAAATTGACCTGATGGCTGCCATTGGTGGGGAGTATGACCCGATCTCAGATTGCCGTCCGCCAGGGTTCCCGCGCTGGGCAACGGAACCGTTTCTTCACGAGTTCATAGTGACGCCCGGCCAGACCTGGTTGGTCAACGAGATGGTCAATGACGTTCGACGCGTCTATACCGACGGTCGCCCACATACGGCACCAGAGGACGCCTATCCGACGTGGAACGGAGACACCATTGGCTTCTGGGATGGCGATATCCTTGTTACCCATACGACTTATCTGATGGAAGGTCAGTATCAACGCGGTACGCAACCGAACTATTCAGATCAGGTAGAGGTGGTGGAGCGCTGGCGTAAGGTCGATCCCGTTACGCTCGAGGCAGACTACTGGATCTTTGATCCCGTCAATCTCGCGGAGCCTTGGTACACCCGCCAAAGCTGGACCGAGCTAGAGAATGACGACCACCTCTTGCGCATCCGATATTGGGATTGCCGTGAGAACAGCAACAACAACGTCATCGAAACCGAAGACGGGAACAGCCAGTTCCCAGACCTCGACTTTGTCTCTAATGACAATAAGAGGCCGTAACGCCAGCAACCGGGACTGTTTCCCAATAGCTCGTGAAAGGATAGATACAATGAAAATTCACCCCCTTCTCGGTGTCGCGGCTATACTGGCAATTACTGCCGGGCCCGCAGTTGCTCACCACTCCGCCGCCATGTTCGACCACGAACAACTGGTCGAGGTGTCCGGTGTGGTCAAGGAGTTCCAGTACACCAACCCCCATTCATGGCTAATAGTGGACGTGACCAATGCAGACGGTTCCGTAACCACTTGGGGTTTCGAAGCGGAAGGGCCAAGCACGCTTATGCGCGCTGGCATCCGCAAAGGCTTGCTGCCGGCGGGCACGGAAATCACCATTCGAGGCAACCCGCTGCGCGATGGTCGTCCCGGCGCGGCATGGGTTGATGCGGTGGTGAACGGCGAACCCATCAATCCGCGAAACGGCTTTGCCGTGATCCCGGCTGACAAGCAGTAGCCTGTGTCCGGCTCTCGCCTTCGGGCGAGAGCCTCCTGTCCTGAAGGTGATTTATGTTACTTGAATTTGCGATCTGGCTCAGCAAAACCGGTCTCAGCCGGTTCATCCAGCAGGAGCTTTGGGTCATACCCATGCTGCAGTCGATCCATATTCTGGCCGTTGCCGCCCTGTTTTCATCGACCCTGTTCATCAATCTTCGTCTGATTGGGAAAGCCGATGTGGGCCACACGCTCGTTACGACCACCGGCCGGTTTATGCCTTGGGTGTGGGCCGGATTTGTAGTTCTTGCATTGACCGGCGTGCTTCTGGTGGCGGGCGAACCGCGCCGGGAGCTCACGAGTGCGCCCTTCTGGATCAAGATGGGTCTCATCGTCTTGGCGTTTGTCGCGACGCTGTGGTTCAGCTGGACCGTGGCGCAAGACGCTGATCGTTGGGACCGTCCCGAGGAAAACTTCCGAGCGCGCCTCTACGCTTTTGGGACTCTGACCGTATGGATCGGGGTGATTACCGCGGGCCGCCTCATCGCATATGTTTATTGAGCGGAGTTAATACCGTGGATTTCAGCGAATTTCTGCTCTGGGTAGAGCTTAGCCCCATCGGGGAGTTTATGCAGCTCACCAACTGGGCCTTTCCGGCCGCCGAGGTAGTGCACGTAATTGCGGTGGTCATTGTTTATGGCTTTATCGCAATCGTGGACTTGCGTCTGCTAGGCCTGGCAGGCAAATCACGGCGCTATACACAGCTGGCCGCCGAAACACTGCATTGGGTTTGGTTTGCATTTGTAATGGCGGTGGTCACAGGACTTCTGATGTTTGCCACGCAGCCCGCCCAGTATGTCTCCAACCCGTGGTTCGTTGCCAAGATGATGTTCATCATCCTGGCTGGCGTTAATATGCTGTTCATGGAACTCATACTGGCCCGCAAGTCCGAACACTGGCACGTGCACGGTATTCCCCTGTCCGCAAGGCTGGCGGGAGGCCTGTCACTCAGCTTCTGGACTGTCGTAGTGGTGTGTGGTCGCTGGATTGGCTTCACCATGCTCGGCCCTGCGTTTTTGAACTGATCGGGATTGCCGAAAGCAGTAACAAAGCGCACTCAATCCGCGTGGACCTGGAGGGGGCCCCCAGATTCCACGGGAGCGGTAACGCCGGAATGAGATCTTGACGCAAAATCCAACTCGAGCCGACCGGCCCGAGTTGTAAGAGCGAAGAATCTGACGCTGAAACGGTCAGGCCGGAAACCGAGACAACGCGTCGAATGTCTAAGGCAACATAGCTGGTAGCTGTAAAGCAGCTTCACCGGGTCACCGTCAGCAGGCCGGAGATTCTATCTTGCCAGCACGTCTTCGAGTTCGAGAGCTGTAAGTTCACGCCGGTAGGTCCCGTGACAACTCTCGCATAGTCCCTCCAGCTTGTCGGTGAGTGCCTTTTGCGCTTCAGGTGTCGAAGCAAGGCTTGCTTCCAAGGCCATATCAGAGGCTTGCTGAGCCAGGGTGATGAACCCTTCCCAGTTTTCCCAGACTGCAGGCGACGACAAAGTAACAGTACCTGGGTTTTCGTTTTCTTCTTCCTGCGTCCAGACGTCGGGTTCCACCCGGTATAGATGAGGGAAGGCGAGAAGCATGTCCGATATCGCTCCCAGTCGATGCTTGACTTCCCTCTGGTCGTATTCAAAGACGCCGTCAAATGTGTCGTGCAGAGTGTCGTTGTTCGTGCCAATCGCACTCATGAGGAGGCGCCGGGCAAAAATAGCGTCGGTCGGGGAGGTGCGTGCCATCATGCCGGCATCAGACGCAATACCATCAGGTATCGACTGCTGTGAAAGTGTCACGCCGCTCATAATGGCCAGCAGAGTAATGCCTGCGGCCGCGCTAGTCATTCTGCTCATAGATTGTTTTCCTGTCAGAGGTCCAAATCGCTGGATACGTTTGTCCATGCACACCGGGCGGTGGGCGCGCGGTCTAAAGTCAACAGGTTCTCCGTGAGCGTCCTGCACATTACCCTCATCCCGCGTCAAATCTTGATTTTGGCTCATGCAGATTCACGCACCGAACCGAAAGCTGCACAGTATGAGCAAAGGCGGCAGCTTCCCTAGAACTCAACGCTGACTCCACTATCAGGAACGCTGGCCGGGAGTGGATGCCGCACGCCCGCGCCCAGTGCCGGAGGGCGTCTTCATCAATCTCGCAAGCGGGCAACTCGTACCCCCTTGAGGTTGGAGTTCCTATTGTGCCGCCAGGGTCGGCCTGTCCATTCTGAGGCGCTCTACGGTTTATGGCGCCCACATCAGGTCCACGTGGCGCGGAAGTCCAGGGCTGCCGGGGGCTGGCATTCTGGATCGGCGGGATCATCTTCACTCGCTTCATCGCAGAGGAATATGATCCGCCGGCTCAGCGCTTTTGCAGAAATGTAAGGAATGGCGGGAGCTTCCCGCCATTCTCGCTTCTGGCTGTCAGTACTTGCCCATAGACAGGCGCTGCTTGGCCAGTTCGGCACCGCCGGCGTCGACGGCAATGACGTCCACCGAATAGGTATTGCCGCGGCCGCCGGAGCAGGGTGGCATGTAACCGGGTGTGGTAAAATCGCCCGAAGTCTTATTGGCCACGGCGATGGACACACCCTCCGGCAGTTCCACGGTGGCGCCGGGAACCGAGGCTAGGCTGGCTTCGGTAGCGCCTTGGGAAATGGTAAAGCCGATGACGCCGTGGCCGCCATGGTCCATTGGCTCGTAGCTCTCGTCATTGAACGAGAGATTGATCTGCGTGGTGCCGGCGGGAAGGCCGCTGACATCGATAGCCGGGGTCGCGCCGGTGCCACCCTGCAGGGGACAATGCTGCCCGGCCGGTACCGTCACGCCGTCCCAGGCGGGATCGGCGAAGCGGGCGGAGAAATCGGCTTGGGCAAAGGCGGGCACCGAAAACATCAGCAATGCGGTTGCAGCAATGAATGGCAGTCTGCGGTATATGCGGGGCATGTCATTCTCCAAACTGGCGCCGGAATTGACGCCCGGCGAGTAAAGAACGACCGGACCGCAGGTGCCTGTACGTTTCTCGCAAAAACCGGCATGGAGTCCGATAGCGACAGTCGTGTCGGCAACCTGGGTCAGACCGTCGCGGGTATACGCCGCTGGGGACGCGGATCAAGGCTACAAGAGCGGATTGCGCCCCATTCGATCGTGCACCAACCTTCGCGCAAGACCGGTCATCCTTGCTATTTATTCGAACACAGCTCCCTAGTACCGCCGCAGAGGCGGCTGGCAGGAGGTTCGACAGAGGCTCCTCGAAAAAGAAGCTGTTCATTGCAGCAGAGGCGGCTGAGGGTCTGGAGGGTAGCTCTGGACCCTTTTCATTTTGACGATGACCTGAGCTCTTCAACATCCTGAAATCGCGGTAGAGCGAACCGCTGGTTGGGGTAGAAGCGGCCGGGCGCCTGGCGGCCATGGCGCTCGAGCGAATAGAGGGGGCAGCGGCGGACGGCACCCTGCTGGGCTATCCCGATCCCGTGTCGCTTCTGCTTCGATGGCGTGACCTATTGGGCCAAGGCGGCGGCGATCGGGTGCGGTCCTGGCTGGCGACAAGGCTCGAGGACGCCGTCGTCATCAATCTGGCCCCTTCGTTCGTGTCGACCGGGTGGACCCACACCATGGGCGATGGTGTGTCGCGCCGCCATAGGCGGCTGGAGCGGGGCGCGCTGCAAGCGTTGGTCGATCCCGACCAGTTTCGCGACAGGGTTGCGCTGCTGCGGGTGCGGACTGACCTGGCGCCGGAGCGTAAGGCAGATCTGGACGCATTCGAGGCTGCCTGGCTCAAAAATGGAGACGGCGACTTCGAAGACTGAACAGCTCCATCGGTGCATCTCCAAGGTTGGGCTAGGGGTTTGCGCCAGCCTTCCCTTGGCGGAATTGTTGGGATAACGTCCGCTCGAGGCCACGGCTCAGGCCTCACCCAAGGGACACCCGTCCCGGGCCGCTTCACCTACTTCCTGATAGCGCTTGCCGCCATTATTGTGGCGGCGGCGGGAACCCGCATCCAGCGTCGCGGCGCGGCTATGTCGTTGTGGTGGATCGCAAAGTCTTGCGATCCGGCGAACCGGATAATTGACGATTGAGGGCCTGAACGACTTGGCATCAAACCCCGCTATCGAAGATAGAGTCATCTCGCTGGGACCGGGGCTTTCGGCAATTCCCGAGCGCCTGCTTCTGGCGCACGCCCGGGGCGAAGTGCTTTTCATCTGTGGGGCGGGCATCTCGAGGCCTGCTGGCCTGCCCGATTTCCGCCAGCTCGTTCTCTACGTTTATGAGGTCCTCGATAAGTCCACTCACGGCATCCTCAATGGTGTGCCGCGCGGTGTCCACAACCAGTGGTCGGTGGACTGCACCGGTCTTAGGGACGGACAGACTGCCGAAGTCCGCGGTTCGTCGCAGGCGACTATGATGTCGTTTTGGGTATGCTGGAGCGACGCCTTGATGATCAGACGCGTGGCGACAGCAAGGTGCGGCAGACGGTGTCGGAGATCCTGCGCGCGAAATCGTCAAAACCTGCTGCGATACATAAAGCCCTGATGAGCCTTGCCGAACGTGGCGGCGCCAGAACGATCGTGACGACGAAGTTCGATCTCTTGCTGCAGGCATCCGTCAAACGCCCGGCATCGGACCTATTCTCTCGCCTCGATCCCGCGACCAACCCGGCAGAATGAGTTCGCCGGCGTGCTCCATATCCACGGTTGTTGATTGCCACAGAGATCTGACCCTTTAGGGCATAAGTTTTCACTGAGATTTGACCCATGTTTTGATCGTTCCCTGGCTGTTTGTCGGGGAGCCTGGAGTGATCGACATGGCGTTATTGAGCGTAATCCGGCGCTGGCATTTCCGTGAGGGCATGCCGATCCGGGAGATTGAGCGACGCACGGGATTGTCGCGCAATACCATCCGCAAGTATTTGCGCGCCGACACGGTGGCCCCCAAGTTCAGGGTTCCGGTGCGGCCCAGCAAGCTGGACGCTTTTGCGCAGAAGCTCTCCGACTGGCTGCGCGTGGAAGCGAGGTAAGTCGCGCACGCAGCGGCGCACGGCCAAGCAGATGCACGCTGATCTCGTGGTGCTGGGCTATGAGGGTTCGTATGAGCGGGTCGCGGCGTTCGTGCGGGCCTGGAAGGGCGATCGGCAGCGCGAGCAACAGACCAGCGGGCGCGGCACCTTCGTTCCGCTGGTGTTCGGACCGGGCGAAGCCTTCCAGTTCGACTGGAGCGAAGACTGGGCCATCCTTGGCGGCGAGCGCACCAAGCTGCAGGTGGCTCATACCAAGCTGTCGCACAGTCGGGCGTTCATCGTTCGAGCCTATCCACTGCAGACCCATGAGATGCTGTTCGACGCGATGACCCAGGCGTTCCGGGTGCTGGGTGGTGTGCCCCGTCGGGGTATCTTCGACAACATGAATTGACCGGTTTTTTTGCAAAACTGGCAGATTGGCTGGGCGTCATCTGGAGAATAGTCTTGTAATCCTTGCCTGACGAGTTCTTGTAATGCCCAGACCGCGCCCAAGGATCGAAAGCTCAATTCAACCGTTCATGACTGAAGTTGGGAGATGGCGCCGGCAAGTGGGCACACGTATCCCGCCAGATAGTCGAGGATGGCTTGCCGAGGTTGTCGATCGACTGGCCGCCCATAGCCGCCTTTGCCAGACCGACCTGCACCGACTGCAGCCATTGATCACGCTGAAGCGACATGGTGGTGCATCTAATCATGAAGGCTGTCGCGGCGCTGTCAGTCGATACGCCCGGGACCTATCGAACAGGCTGTCGGCCTTCGGAAAACAGATCGAACCCCGGGACGTCGACGAACGCCTTGCAGCACAGAACCTTGGTCGACCCGCCAGTCGCCTTTTTGGGCATGGCGGCGCTCGCCGGGTTTGCGGCAGGTCGCTTTGCGCTAGCGTCAAGTCCCCGACACAACCCCCCGGACGGCCGAGCGGATCACAGCAACCCGACACTCAGACCGACACGTACGGAACCGCTCGAAGGCACCAACGGCCAATATGATCTGGCGGGAGGGATGTGGTGTCACAGACAAATGAAGGACGAGCTCTCCCGTTTGGCCCAGCTATTGCGTCTGCGAGTATGAAGGATAGCACAGCGCACAGGCCCTAGCTTGACTTAAAGGACTCGCCCACAATTCTTGCGATTGCGCTTTCCGTCGACCGCAATGAAACTGGCTTCCGTCCCAGTCCCGTCCCGGCTCCACCTGGACGGCCGTTTATGTCGGGGTCAAATAATAAAAAACCCCCGGTTTCCCGGGGGTTTGAATGGTAGCGAAGCCCAGATTTGAACTGGGGACACACGGATTATGATTCCGCCGCTCTAACCAACTGAGCTACTCCGCCACAAGGGCTTGTCGAGTTGCCTCAACATCGCGACTTACTAAGTTCAGCGGGGCCGCCTGTCAAGTCGCTAGCCAAACCATTCGGCGCGCGGTGGAAAACTGTTTTTCCTTCCACCTCCTGCGCCCTGCCCGGCTGGCCCACGGCCCCGCTTTTTCAAGGCCTTCCGGCCCTCCAAAACTGCCCGCTCGTACGTGCTTTTCTGAATTTAACATAGGCCGACGCCCGGGCCGTGCAATAGTTTGATCGATCTTTTTTTGCCTCCCCGTGAGCAGGCCCCGGATATTCCCGCCCGCGCCCTCGCAGCCCCGTCGCCCTCCCCCAGCGCCCCGAAACAATACTCCCACAATTGTTCGAAAATCGGCACCAGTGTGTCGGTTTGGGCCCTCTGCCCAATCGGCGTCGGCTCGCCTACATTGATCTCAACAGGGCGCTGCAGGCGCCGACAAGGAGACACACATGACGCTCGAACTCGGAGGTATTCACCACCTCACCGCCGTCACCGCCCAGGCCAAGCAGAACCTGGCGTTCTACACCCAGGTGCTGGGCATGCGGCTGATCAAGAAAACCGTCAACCAGGACGATACCACCGCCTATCACCTGTTCTATGGCGACGGCGTGGCCTCGCCCGGCGCCGATCTGACGTTTTTTGATTTCGACACGCGCCGCGAGCAGCGTGGCAATCACACCGTCAGCCGCACCGGCCTGCGCGTCGACAGCGAAGAGAGCCTCACCTGGTGGAAGGACCGCTTTGCCGAAACCGGCACCAGCCACGGCAATATCAAGGAGCGCAACGGCCATCTCTCGCTCGATTTCGAGGACTTCGAGGGCCAGCGCTTCCGCATGGTGATCGATGGGGTCAACAAGGTTGCGCCCTGGGCCAAGTCCCCGGTCCCCACCGAGCGCCAGATCATTGGGCTGGGGCCCATCACCATGGCCGTGCCGCGCCTTGATCGCACCGAGATCGTGCTGACGCAGGTGCTCAACATGCGCAAGGTGCGCACCTATGCCGCCACCAGCCACACCGCCGAAACCCATGTGTTCGAGATGGGCCCGGGCGGCCCCGGCGCCGAACTGCATGTGGTGGTCGACCCCACCCTGCCCCCGGCCCGTCCGGGCGCCGGCGGCGTGCACCACGTGGCCTTCCGCACCCCCGACCAGGAGAGCCTGCGCCAGTGGATCGACCGGGTGAAGCAGGTCGGCATTCCCTCAAGCGGCGAAGTCGAGCGCTTCTACTTCACCTCGCTCTATTTCCGCGAGCCCAACGGCATCCTGTTCGAGATCGCCACCGACGTGCCCGGCTTCACCGCCGACGAACCGCTGGAAACGCTGGGCGAAAGCCTGTCGCTGCCGCCTTTCCTCGAGCACAATCGGGTCCAGATCGAGGCCGGGCTCAAGCCGCTGGTCTAGTCCTACTTGCAAAACCGAAACGGCCAGACCTGCTCTGGCCGTTTTTGCGTCCGGCCGCCCCGGATGCGCCTGCGACACCACTCCTTGGGCCAGCGGCAAAGTTTTTTGCTATTGCTCGTGACAACGCCGCCGCATCGGCATTATCTGCGCGATAACGAAAGGTCACTGTCATGGACGACGAACCCAAGCTGAGCCCGTTCAAGCTCACCCAGCCGCGCATCATCCTGCTGATTTTTGGCGTGTTGCTGCTGTTGATCGTGCTGTCCACCGCCATGGGCGGCTTCAACAACTACAAGGAAATGAAGGACGCTTCGACCGCTGCAAAGGATGCGGCTGCCATTGAAGCGACGACGCCCGCCGCTCCCGCCGTGGCTCCGGCGCAATAGGCCACGCTCGCGGCCTCCGGGCTGGCTCAAATGCCATGACCCGGAAAGCCGCCAGGCCCAATTGTCAGGCGGCAAACACCGCCGGCACGGCTTCGGCGATAAACCCGCCACCCCAGACCGCCGAGGTGGCGCTGTCATCGGCGTAGAACACGCAGGCCTGCCCCGGCGAGATGCCGTATTCCCCGCTCACCAGCGTCACATAGACCTCGCCATCGCGCATCTGGATCACCGCCGGCTGCGGCCCGCGCGTCGAGCGCACCTTGACCTCGACCGGGGCGCCATTGCCCGCGCTCACTTCGGCCAGCGGCCGCTCGCCCAGCCAGTTGACGTTGCGCAGCCGCACCGTGTGGGTCTTGAGCGCCTCGCGTGGCCCCACGATCACCCGGCCGGTCTTGTGCTCGAGCTTGACCACGTAAAGCGGCTCGGCGGCGGCAACCCCCAGGCCCTTGCGCTGCCCGATGGTGTAATTGACGATGCCCTCATGCTTGCCCAGTACCCGGCCATCGAGATGCACGATCTCGCCCTCGGCCAAGGCTTCCGGGTGCATCTTGCGGATGATGTCGGCATATTTGCCCTGCGGCACGAAGCAGATGTCCTGGCTGTCGTGCTTTTCGGCGATTTCGAGGCCCATGTCGCGGGCCAGCTCGCGCACTTCGGCCTTGGCCATGCCGCCCAGCGGAAAGCGCAGAAATTCGAGCTGCTCCTGGGTGGTGGCAAACAGGAAATAGGTCTGGTCGCGATCGCCATCGACCGGCCGGAACAGCATGCGCCTGCCGTCCTCGCCGAGGCGGCTTTCCACGTAATGGCCGGTCGCCAGCGCATCGGCGCCCAGATCCCGCGCCACTTCCATCAGGTCGACGAACTTCACGCTCTGGTTGCAGGCAATGCACGGCACCGGGGTTTCGCCCTGCTGATAGGCATTGGCAAACGGCGCGATGACGCTCTTTTTGAAGCGCTCTTCATAGTCGAGCACGTAATGGGGAATTCCCAGCTTGGCGGCCACCCGCCGCGCATCATGGATATCCTGCCCGGCGCAGCACGCCCCCTTGCGATGGGTGGCCTCGCCATGATCGTAGAGCTGGAGCGTCACCCCCACCACGTCATAACCCTGCCGGGCCAACAGGCCCGCCACGACCGAGGAATCCACGCCCCCCGACATCGCGACAACAATGCGCGTGTCTTGAGGACGCTTGGCAAAATCAAGCGAGTTCAACATCTTTCCAGTATCCGTGTGGGTTCAAGGGCCAGCGGACGAATTTGATCCGGGCTTTTACGCTGTAAGCGGCCACCCCGCAAGATTTGCCCGGCAGCTTTTGCCGCCGATGCGCCATGCACCGGGCCCTGCCCGCACCCCTCTGCCGCCATGTCGTTGAAATCGCATGGTTTTTCTGCCCACGCCGAGTTGGCAAGCCAATTGCATTGCCTGGGCTGGATTAGTCTCTTGTTTGCGGGGCCGCCCTCTTGGCATCTCACCTGTCGATCATTTCTGCGGTACCCAGCCCGGCGGCCGTGCGCACCAGCGCGAGGACCGGCAATGATGCCGCCAGTGAGGCGGCGCGCGGATTTGCGGATCTGCTCGGCGCGCCGCCTGCCCGCCCCGAGCCGACGCCCCCGCGCGACACCGCCGCGACCAGCGCGTCCAACAACGATCCGCAGCGCGAGCCGCCCGACCCAATTGCCGCACCCATCGACGCCATGGTGCCGCCGCAGGACCAGCGCGACCTGCACGCCGCCTTTGCCGAGGTCGCGACCGATCTCGCCGATCTCAAGGCGAGCCTGGCCGCGGGCACCCCGCTCGATCCCGAAGCCCTCGCCCGCATCGATGCGGCGCTGCAGGCGCTGGCCGGCGAACTGGGCATCGATCTCAACGCCTTTCCCGCCATGGCCGATCTGAAAACGCTCGCCCAGGCCGATCTGCCCCCCGACGCATCGCTGCAGAGCCAGTTGAGCAAGGCCCTCGCTCCGCTCGCCCAGGCGCTGCTGGCCGGTGACGACAACCCCGAACTCCCGCCGCTTGCCCGTGACCTCGGGCAAAAGCTGGCGGCGCTGAGCCAGGCGCTGGCCGCCCAGCCGGTCGATGGCGAGGCGCTCGCGGCGCTCGGCCTGTCCGGCGATGGCAGCGCCGACGACGCCCTGCAGGCCGCGCTCGCCAGGCTTCTCGCAACCCCGGCCCCGCTCAAGGCCGAGGCAGCCACCCGGCCCCTCGCCGCCCCCAGTCTCAAGCTCGAAGAACCTGCATTGGGCGGCAAGGCCCCGGGCGATGCCGCGCGCCCGCTGCTGGCCAGCGCCGAGCCCCCCAGGCCCGAAGCCGAAGGCCCCCCGGCGTCGCGGCCCAAGGCCGAGCCGGTGCCCGCCGCGGCCCCCGCCGCTGCGGCCGAAACCGAAGCCGATCCGCAGCTGGCCGGCCAGACCACCCAGCAGGTTTCGCGCATCGATGCCGCGGCCGCCCCCCGCGCGGTGCAGGTCGGCTACCAGACCAGCCAGCAGCAGCTCAACCTGCCCCAGCTGGCCTTCGAGATGGTTCGCCAGGTCACCCAGGGCAATACCCGCTTCCAGATGCGGCTCGATCCGGCCGAACTCGGGCGCATCGACGTCAAGCTCGACATCGACAATTCCGGCCGCGTGCATGCCCGGCTGATGGTGGAAAAGTCGGAAACCCTCGACCTGATGCAGCGCGACCAGCGCGCGCTCGAACGCGCCCTGCAGCAGGCGGGGCTCGACCAGTCCAAGACGACGCTCGAATTCTCGCTCCGCCAGAACTCCTCGGGCGCGGGCCAGAACGGGGCCAATGAACAGGGCCGCGACAACAGTTTTGCCCGCGAGCTGGGTCTCGAGGACGAAACCCCGCCACCCGTCGTCAATCTCTACCGCGCGAGCCTGTCGGCCAGCGGCGTCAACATTATCGCGTAAGGGAGCACTATCATGGCTGTTAGCGGCGTCGGCGGCACCTCCACCCCCAATTCCATGAACACTTCGCGCTCCACCATCGCGGAGAACTTCGACACCTTCCTGAGCATCCTGACCACCCAGCTCAAGAACCAGAACCCGCTCGATCCGATGGACACCAACCAGTTCACCGCCCAGCTGGTGCAGTTCACCGGCGTCGAGCAGCAGCTCAAGACCAATGAATTCCTGCAGACCCTGATGCTGGCCGGCCAGAACACCGCCAAATCCGAGGCAGTGTCCTATATTGGCAAACAGGTTACCGCCTCCGGCGTCTCGGGCGAGCTGACCGACCGCGAGCCCGTATTCTGGCCCTATACCGCCGATGCAGCCGTCGCCAACGCCACCGTCACCATCAAGAACGCCAACGGCCAGGTGGTCTATTCCGAGGCCGGCTCGCTCAATGCCGGGGCCGGCGTGTTCCGCTGGGATGGCAATGGCAGCGACGGGTCCGTGCAGCCCAATGGCATCTATTCCATCTCCATCCAGGGCACCAATGTGGCCGGAACCGCCATAAAGATCAGCACTTCCTCGATCGGCACGGTCTCCGGGGTCGACTTCACCGGCAATGTCCCCGTCCTCACCGTGGGCTCGCGCAAGGTCGCGATCACCGACGTCACCGACGTGCGCACCCCGCCTGCCCCGACGCCGGATGCATAAGGCCGCGCCACTGCCCCACCCGCTTTACAGCAACGCCGCCAGTGCTCGCGCCAGGGCGCGTGTTCTAGTCGCAAACTGTTGAATCAACGCTTTGAAAATCAACGCCATTCTTAACCTGTTGTAAGTTTCCCCTTAGTCGAATTTTAAGGGCGTTGCCCTACTCTCAAGCTCATATGGTCAGGTTGAGTAGAGAGTAAAATGACCGTACAAATGCGTCCTCGCGTTAAGTACGTTATCGGACCGGACGGAAGTCCGCTCACGATTGCAGACCTTCCCCCCGCCAATACGCGGAGGTGGGTCATCCGTCGGAAAGCCGAAGTTGTCGCTGCTGTGCGCGGTGGTCTGCTAAGCCTCGAAGAGGCCTGTGACCGCTATACGCTCAGCGTCGACGAGTTTCTGAACTGGCAAGCCGCCATCGATAAGCATGGATTGGCCGGCCTGCGTACGACCTGGATTCAGCACTACCGCGAAGGGTAAGGTGCATGGCAAGACGATCCTCCGGGCCCGTTTTGCGCATCAGCCCGGTAGCTTGAAACCAGCCACCATCTCAAAGCCCGCCGGGACCTCCCGGCGGGCTTTGTACATCCAGCCCTAGGGCGTCGCGTCGCTCATCCAGCGGGCTCCCGCCACCCGCCCCTTCAGCCGCTGGTGATAGGCGATCAGTTCGGGAAACTCGGGCTTGTCCGCCGGTATGCTGAGCCAGCGGTGCACCGACAGCCCCAGCGCGATGTCGGCGACCGAGAACATGTCCCCCGCCACATACTCGCGCCCATCGGACAGATGCTGCGCCAGCAGCGCATTCTTGGTGCCCCATTTGGTCATCGCCGCGGCAATCCTGGCCGGATCGTCGACCCCCGGCACCTTGCGGATTAGCGCCTGCACCGCATAGCCCCAGCTGGGGTTGAGCTCGCTCGCCTGCCAGCTCAGCCATTGCCACACCAGCGCCCGCTGCTCCAGCCGCTCGGGCACCAGCGCCCGCTCGCGCTCCGACAGGTAAATCAGGATCGCATTGCTTTCCCACAACACGAACTCCCCCTCCACCAGCACCGGCACCTGGCCATTGGGGTTGAGCGCCAGAAAGGCCGGATCATGGGGGTTGCGCAGCGGCAGGCCCCAGTCTTCCCGGTCATAAGCCAGACCCAGCTCGTCCAGCGCCCAGGTCACCTTGCGCACGTTGATCGAGGTGATCCGACCCATAAGTTTAAGCATTTACGTACTCTCCCGTATTTTATCCCGGCAAGTTTTGCCGGGTTTTGCAAACAGCGACCGATAGTTAACAACTTGTTTACCATCCACTAGGTATTTCTTGCCTACCCGGCTCGTCGCGCTTTGCGTCGCCACTGGCCCTTCTGAACCGAGTGCAGGCGTGGACAATTTTACTCAGCTGATCAACCGCATAGGCTTGCCCCGGATCGCGGCAATGGCGACCGTGGCTGTGCTCATGCTCGGCTTTTTTGGTTTCCTCATCCTGCGCGCCCAGACGCCCAATCTGGCCCCACTCTACACCAGCCTGAGCCTTGAAGACTCCTCCTCGATCGTTTCCGAGCTGCAGACGCTCAACGTGCCGTTCGAATTGCGCGGCGAAGGCGACACCATCCTGGTCCCCCGCGACCAGATCACCACCCTGCGCATGCAGCTGGCCGGCTCCGGCCTGCCCCATCGCGGCCAGGTCGGCTACGAGATCTTCGACCAGCAGTCGACGCTGGGCGCCACCAGCTTCGTGCAGAACATCAACAATGTCCGCGCCCTCGAGGGCGAGCTTGCCCGCACCATCACCTCGCTTGCCCGCATCAAGACCGCCCGCGTGCACCTGGTGCTGCCCGAGCGCGAGCTGTTCCGCCGCGAGCGCAAGGACCCCTCCGCCTCCATCGTGCTCTCGGTGCGCGGGGAACTCGCCGCCAGCGAAATCCGCGCCATCCAGCACATGGTCGCCTCCGCCATCGAAGGGCTGACCCCGGCCCGCGTCTCCATCGTCGATGATCGCGGCAATCTGCTGGCCTCGGGCACCGAGACCGATGCCGCCGGCGCCCTGTCGGGAGAAGCGGCCGAGCGCACGCTGGGCTTCGAGAACCGCATGCGCACCCGCATCGAGGACATGCTGGCCAATATCGTCGGGCGCCGGCCGGGCCCGCGTCGAGGTCGCCGCCGAGATCGACTACAACCGCTCCACCACCACCCAGGAAACCTTTGACCCGGAAAGCCAGGTCGTCCGCTCCAGCCAGGTGCGCGAGAGCGAAAACCTGTCCAATGGCGCCAATGGCCAGGTCACCGTCGCCAACGAGCTGCCCGGCGCTTCCCAGAACAATGGCGCCCCCGGCGCTACCGAACGCGGCACTTCGACTGAAGAAGTCACCAATTACGAGATCTCCAAGACCGTCCAGACCGCCGTCACCGAAGCCGGCGCCATCAAGCGCCTGTCGGTCGCCGTGGTGGTCGATGGCCTCTATGTCAGCGACGCCGCCGGCGCCTCGACCTACACCCCGCGCAGCGCCGAGCAGATCGCCCAGCTGCTGACCCTGGTGCGCTCCGCCGTGGGCTATTCCGAGGCGCGCGGCGACACCGTCGAAGTGGTCAACCTGCAGTTCGCCGAACGCCCCGAACTCGCCGCTTCCGGCACCGATGCCAATGCCGGCCTGCTCGATTTCACCCGCGACGATCTGATGAACGGCGCCGAAATGGCCGTCACCCTGCTGATCGCCCTGGCGCTGGTGTTCTTCGTCATGCGCCCGCTGCTCAAGAAGGTGCTCACCCCCGAATCCACCGCGCTGGCCCTGCCGCCATCCTCTGAGCTCGGCCACAACATGCTGGTGCCCACCGATCAGGTCGAGCAGCAGGACGAGCCCGAGGTCGAGCGCGACAAGACCCCCGCCTGGGTCGCCAATGCCCGCTCCATGGGCGAAACCCAGCTGCAGACGCTCAAGACCGTCGGCACCCTTGTTGAAGAAAATCCCCGTCAGGCCGCGCTGATCGTGCGCGACTGGCTGGGCAGTGCAGCGTAAAGAATTATGGCCCTTATTTCCCAATCCACCGATTTGACCCAGGACAAGGCCCAGACGGCGGCCAAGCAGCTGATCCTGGACAATAGCAGCGAGCGCGTGCTCACCGGCGACGAGAAGGCCGCGGCCCTGTTGCTGGCCCTCGGCCCTGCCTATGGCAAGCCCATCTTTGACGAGCTGGACGATCTCGAGGTCAAGCAGCTCAGCCGCGCCATGGTGCGCCTCGGCCCGATCACCCAGGACATGCTCGACGAGCTGATGATCGAATTCGTCACCACGATCTCGTCCAATGGCTCGCTCTCGGGCAATACCGATTCCACCGAGCGCCTGCTGCTCAGCTTCCTGCCCCAGGAAAAGGTCGATTCCATCATGGAAGAGATCCGTGGCCCCGCCGGCCGCAATATGTGGGAAAAGCTCTCCAACGTGCAGGCCGACGTGCTCGCGGCCTACCTCAAGAACGAATACCCCCAGACCATTGCCGTGGTGCTCTCCAAGATCGCCACCGATCACGCCTCGCGCGTGCTTGCCGTGCTCCCCGAAGAGCTGGCCATGGACGTGGTGCAGCGCATGCTCGGGCTCGACCCGGTGCAAAAGGAAATCCTCGAAAAGATCGAGACCACCCTGCGCACCGAATTCATGTCGACGCTCAACCACTCCAAGCGCCGCGACAGCCACGAGCAGATGGCCGAGATCTTCAACTCCTTCGACCGCCAGACCGAAGCGCGCTTCCTCACCACGCTCGAAGAGCAGAACCGCGACGATGCCGAGCGCATCAAGGCGCTGATGTTCACCTTCGAGGATCTGGCCAAGCTCGAATCCTCGGCCATCCAGACCCTGCTGCAGCGCACCGACAAGCGCGAGCTGGCGCTGGCGCTCAAGGGCGCCAACGAGACCATCAAGGACACCTTCTTTGCCAATATGTCGGTGCGAACCGTCAAATTGCTCAAGGACGACATGGAGGCCATGGGCCCGGTGCGGCTCAAGGATGTCGATGAAGCCCAGGGGCGCCTGGTCGCCACGGCCAAGGATCTCTCCGCCAAGGGCGAGATCGTCATCGTCAAGTCCAAGGCAGACGACCAGATGGTGGCATGATGGGCAAGCCCGCACGTTTCACCTTCGATCTGAACCTGGCCCATCAGCCCGCCAATAGCGTGCACGATTTCGTGCCGGCCCCGGTGGCGACGATGCCCGAGGATCTGGTGGCCCAGCTGATCGCCCAGGCGCGCGAGGATGCCTATGCCGAGGGTGTTGCCGCCGGCGAGCGCAACGCCACCGCCATGGCCGCGCAGACCCTGGCGTCGGCGGCCGCGACCCTTGCGACCCAGACCACCAAGATGGCTGCGGCCCTTGATGATGCCGCCACCGAGGCGCAGCGCCAGGCCATCGAGCTGGCCGCCAGCATCGGGCGCAAGCTGGCGCTGCACCTGCTGGCCCGTTACCCCAGCGTCGAACTCGACGCACTGATCGCCGAATGCATGCAAAGCCTTGGCGGTGCGCCCCATCTGGTGGTGCGCTGCCACCCCGAGATCGCCGACCACATCCGCGACGTCGCCACCGCCCACATGCACACCTCCGGCTTTTCCGGCCGGCTGGTGGTGATGGCCGATCCCGACCAGCGCCTGGGCGATGGCCACCTCGAATGGAACGACGGGGGCCTCGTGCGCGACATCGGCGCGGTCTCGCGCGACATCGACAGCAAAATCTCCGCCTATCTTGCCGGCAAGGCACGCCAGGCCAATTCACAGGAGGGCGACCAATGAGCGCTTCCGACCCCGACAGCCCTGTTCAGGATCCTATGAACTTCGAACCCATGGCCGCGCCGCAAAAGAACGACGGCCCCAAGACCCATGTCGAGCGCAGCGCCGCCGACCTCGAAGCCGTGTTCGACGTGCCGGTGCGCATCTCGGTGGTGCTGGGCCGCACCAAGATGCCGGTCAGCGAATTGCTGCGCCTCGATACCGGCACCATCATCGAACTCGACCGCCAGGTCGGCGAAGCGGTCGAAATCTTCATCAATGAGCGCCTCGTGGCGCGCGGTGAAATCGTGCTGGTGGAGAGCCGTCTCGGCGTCACCATGACCGAAATCATCAAGGGACAATAGGGAGTTCAGGATGCGCTTGCTCATCGTCGGAGCCCTTGAGGGACAACTCAGCACCGCCACCAGGATGGCCATGACCGGCGGCGCCAAGGTGGCCCATGCCCCATCCATCGAGATCGCCCTGGCCGCCCTGCGCGCCGGGCGTGGCGCCGATCTGCTGCTGGTCGATGTGATGATGGACATTGCCGGGCTGATCGCCGCCCTCGATGCCGAGCGCATCGCCATCCCCGTGGTCGCCTGCGGCGTCGAAACCAATGCCGCCGCCGCCGTCAACGCCATTCGCGCCGGCGCCAAGGAATATATCCCCCTGCCCCCAGATGCCGAACTGATCGCCGCCGTCATTGCCGCCGTGGCCCGCGAAAGCTCCGAATTCCTGTTCCGCGACCCCTCCATGGAACGCGTTGTGCGCATGGCCGACCAGATCGCGGGCTCCGATGCCTCGATCCTGATCACCGGCGAAAGCGGCACCGGCAAGGAAGTCATCGCCAAATATGTCCACGCCCGCTCCAGGCGCGCCGGCAAGCCCTTCATCTCCATCAATTGCGCCGCCATCCCCGAGGCGCTGCTCGAATCCGAGCTGTTCGGCCACGAAAAGGGTGCCTTCACCGGCGCCGTCGCCCGCCGCATCGGCAAGTTCGAGGAAGCCTCGGGCGGCACGCTGTTGCTCGATGAAATCAGCGAAATGGACGTGCGCCTGCAGGCCAAGCTCCTGCGCGCCATTCAGGAGCGCCTGATCGATCGCGTCGGCGGGGGCAAGCCCGTGCCCGTCGATATCCGGATCCTCGCCACCTCCAACCGCAATCTCAACGAAGCGGTGCGCGAGGGCTCGTTCCGCGAGGACCTGCTGTTCCGCCTCAACGTGGTCAATCTCAAGCTCCCCGCCCTGCGCGATCGCCCCGGCGATATCGTCGCGCTGGCAGAGCATTTCGTCGCCAAATACGCCAAGGCCAATGGCCTGCCCACCCGCATTCTCTCCCCCGAGGCCCGCACCGCCCTGCTCCAGGCCCCTTGGCCCGGCAACGTGCGCGAGCTGGAAAATACCCTCCACCGCGCCGTGCTGCTGTCGTCGGGCGACATTATCGGCCCCGACGCCATCGTCCTGCCCGATGGCATGGGCCTGAGCGAAGCTGTGGCAACCTCGCTGTCGGCCCAGCTCGCCCAGACCGCCCAGACCATGTCCGCGGCCCTGGTCGGGCGCACCGTGGCCGATGTCGAGCGCGAGCTGATCCTTGATACCCTCGATCATACCCTGGGCAACCGCACGCATGCGGCCAACATCCTGGGCATTTCGATCCGCACCCTGCGCAACAAGCTCAATCAATATGCCGATGAAGGTACCCCCGTGCCCGATCCCGGCGAACGTCGTTCGGTGGCCTGATCCCTAAATGACCGACCTCCCCAGCACCGCCCGTCCTGCATCGTCCTTCAAGATCCCCTCCGCCGGTTCGGTCTTTGACCTGCTGCGCTCGGGCGATATCGCGCTCGCCAGCGGGGTGATGGGGCTCATCGTCATCCTCATCGTGCCGCTGCCGCCGCTGCTGATCGACGCCCTCCTGGCCGTCTCGATCGTCTTTTCGGTGATGATCCTGATGACGGCGCTGTTCATTCAGCGGCCGCTGGAATTTTCGTCCTTCCCCACCGTCCTGCTCATTGCCACCATGCTGCGGCTGGGCCTGTCGATTGCCACCACCCGCCTCATCCTGAGCGATGGCCACACCGGCACCGCCGCTGCCGGTCACGTCATCGAGGCCTTCGGCAATTTCGTCATGCGGGGCAATTTCGTCATCGGGGTGGTGGTGTTTGCCATCCTGATGATCGTCAACTTCATCGTCATCACCAAGGGTTCGGGCCGTATCGCCGAAGTCGCGGCGCGCTTCAACCTCGACGCCATGCCCGGCAAGCAGATGGCCATCGACGCCGATCTCAGCGCCGGCCTGATCGACGAAGATGCTGCCAAGAAGCGCCGCGCTGATCTCGAAGGCGAAAGCGCCTTTTTCGGCAACATGGACGGCGCCTCCAAATTCGTGCGCGGCGACGCCATTGCCGGCCTGATCATCACCTTCATCAATATCGGCGCCGGCATGTTCATCGGCATGCTCCAGCAGGGCCTGTCGGTGCAGGAAGCGGGCAGCGTCTATACCCTGCTGACCATTGGCGATGGCCTCGTCTCCCAGATCCCGGCGCTGATCGTGTCGACCGCCGCCGGTATCCTCGTGTCCAAGTCCGGCGTCACCGGCTCCGCCGACAAGGCGCTCTCGAGCCAGTTCACCGGCTATCCGCGCGCGCTGGGCATGTCCTCGGCGGTGATGACCGTGCTGGCCTTCCTGCCCGGCATGCCCGCCATTCCCTTCCTCGCCCTTGCCGGCGGGGTGGGTTATGTCGCCTGGCGCGCCGCCCGCACCAAGGACGTCAAGACGGCCGAAGACGCGACCAATGCCGCGCTCCAGGCCGCCTCCAGGGGCCCAGGCCCCGGTGGCGCGCCCTCCGAAGCTCCGATCAGCGACAGCCTCAAGATCGACGAGCTCAAGCTCGAGCTGGGCTATGGCCTGCTCAGCCTCGTCAAGGAAGACGAAAGCGGCACCGACCGGCTGACCGAACAGATCAAGGCGCTGCGCCGCCAGCTGGCCATCGAGCTCGGCTTTGTCATGCCGCCCGTGCGCATCCTCGACAACATGCAGCTCGAGCCCAACGCCTACAAGGTGCGGATCAAGGAAGTCGAGGCCGGCGCCGGCGAGATCTATGCCAACCAGCTCATGGTCATGGACCCCATGGGCAACCGCATCGACCTGCCCGGCCACCACACCACCGAGCCCACCTTCGGCCTGCCCGCCACCTGGATCGAGCCGGCGCTGCGCGACGAGGCCGAATTGCGCGGCCTCTCCATCATCGATCCTTCGACCGTCATTTCCACCCACCTCACCGAAGTGCTCAAGGCCAATGTCGCCGACCTTCTGAGCTACGCCAACGTGCAGTCACTGCTGGCGGGCCTGTCCAAGGAAGAGCAGAAGCTCGTCGAAGACATCGTGCCCGGCCTGATCTCGGTGTCGGGGGTGCAGCGCGTCCTGCAGGCCCTGCTCAACGAGCGCGTCTCGATCCGCGACCTCTCGACCATTCTCGAAGGCATCGCCGAAATCGCCGGCCCCGGCCGCTCGGTCCAGATGATCACCGAGCATGTGCGCAGTCGCCTCGCCCGCCAGCTCTGCGCCGCCAATCTTGGCCCCGACGGCAATCTGCCGCTGCTCACCCTCAGCCCGCAATGGGAGCGCGATTTCGCCGAGGCCATGGTGGGCGAAGGCGACAACCGGCACCTGGCCATGGCGCCCTCGCGCCTGCAGCAGTTCATCGGCGCCATCCAGCAATCATTCGAGCGCGCCGCCCAGCTGGGCGAACTGCCGGTGCTGATCACCTCGCCCGGCATCCGCCCCCATGTGCGCGCCATCATCGAGCGCTTCCGCCCGCAAACCGTGGTGATGAGCCAGAACGAAGTGCACCCCCGCATCCGCCTCAAAACCGTCGGCAGCGTCTAGAACTCCCAACCTCAGCGCCCCGGGGCACCGCCCATCCCCACCCCGGAGCACACCCCATCTCACCCCGGGGGCACACCCCATCCCCACCCACGGTGTCACCCCGGCCTTGAGCCGGGGCCCATCCCAAGATCTGCCCGCAGCCCCCTTCCCACCGCCCTGAGCAGCCGCCCCCCCACCCACGCTCCCCCGCCATAGTGACACCCCCGCCCCCACCCGATAATCTTGCCCCATGACCGATTACCCCATCCTCCCCGTCAAGCCGTTCACCACCCTGGGCAATGCCGCCTTTGCGCTGCGCCGCGAGGTGTTCGTGTGGGAGCAGCAGGTGCCCGAAAGCGTCGAGATCGACGAGTACGATCTCACCGCCACCCATTTCGTCGCGCTGGCCGATGGCGATGTAGTGGGCACGCTGCGGCTGGTTTTCCTGCCCGAGCACGTCAAGATCGGTCGCGTCGCCGTGCGCCAGGCCTTCCGCCAGCGCGGCATTGCCCGCGCCATGATGGTCGCCGCCATGGAGTATTGCCGCGCCAAGGGGCACGACCGCTTCTTCCTCGGCGCCCAGCTCGACAAGCTGGGATTTTACCAAAGCCTGGGTTTCGTGGCCTTTGGCCCCGAGTTTGAAGATGGCGGCATGCCCCACCGCGCCATGCGCACCTATGACATTGCGACGGCGACGTTAACCAATTAGCAAGCCCTTAAGCTTGTCTGCGATCGGGGCCTGTCCGGCCCCGATTATTGCGCTATTGTGGCTGACATCGGGACCCGTGTGCACGCTGTTGCGCTGCCCGAAATGATAACCGCCAGGGAGGCGGACAAAGACCGGCCTCGCCCTGCGAGAGCCGGTCTTTCAATTCCATCAATGACATCGCTGGAAAATTCATTGGGAACGACTGGCCGCGAGACGGCGTTGTCGATGCATAAAAGGCCGCACGATGCGCAACGGGCAAGTTTTGCATCGCACGGCCTGTTCACTTTCGACAATGAACTTATGGAGTTTATAATGATCCGCACGCTTTTGGCCACTACTGCCGTTGCAGCACTGTTGACCACTGGTGCCATCGCTCAAAATGCGACGCCAACGACTCCTGCGCAGAACCCAGCCGCTCCTGCAGTTGAAGGCGTCAACAACGCTGCCGATGCTGCAGCCGAGGCGGCCAAGAACGCTGCCGAGGCCACCAAGGATGCTGCCGCCGGCGCCGCCAATGCAGTTTCCCAGGGGGCCGAAAACGCCGCCAATGCCACCAAGGACGCCGCCGCTAACGCCAATGCAGCGGTCCATGACATGACCGCTCGTCCGGTGTGGGATATCTCCGCCGGCTACACCGCCGCCGATACCGACAATCTGGGCACCCGCCTGATCGACCAGTCGGTCTATTCCTCCACCGCCGATGATGCCGAAGATATCGGCAAGATCACCGATATCGTGTTCTCCAATGACGGCACCATCACCGCCGTGATCATCGGGGTCGGTGGGTTCCTGGGCATGGGTGAAAAGTCGGTCGCGGTCGACTTCCGCTCGCTCGAGTTCACCGTCGCCGCTGACAACACCGAGCGCTGGGTGCTCCCCACCACCGCCGACGCCCTCAAGGCGGCCCCTGATTTCGTCTGGCTCGAAGATGAGCCCGGCGAGGCACCAAAGGTCCAGTAATCCGCCCGGGCCTGAAGTTGAGGGGGCTGGCCATGGGCCGGCCCCCGTTTGCATGCAAGAGGATATCCATGTTCCGCACGCTCGCCGTTTCTGCCCTGACCCTGCTGCTGGTGGCGCCGGCCCTGGCCCAGCAGGCCCCTGCCGCCCCCTCCGAGCTGCAGCAAAGCGGGCTCGTCCCGCCCACCGTGCTGTCCTCGGGTTATTCCCCCACCGGCACCGATGTGCTGGTCACCAAGCTCTTGGGCCAGAAGGTTTATTCCTCCATCGAGGACAATGCCGACGAAATCGGCACCATCAACGACATGGTGGTCACCTCCGGCTTTGGCATCTCGGCGGTCGTGCTTGAGGTGGGCGGGTTCCTCGGGCTTGGCAGCAAGGATGTTGCCGTCGATTTTTCCCAGCTCGAATGGGCCGAGCGCAGCGATGGCTCGCGCCGCTGGGTCCTGCCCACCACGGCCGAAGCGCTGAAGGAAGCTCCCGCCTTCATCTGGGGCGACAGCGTTGAAACTACCGGCACGCCTGCCCTGACCCCCGATGAGCAGGCCAGGCAATTGGTCGATGGCGATCCCAACGCCACCCCGGCCGATCCCAATCTGACCACCGACCTGCCCGAGCGCTCGCCCATCACCACCGCCATCGATCGCACCGGCTTTGCCGATTTCGACAAGGCCAATCTCTCCCCCGCCGATCTGCTGGGCATTGGCGTTTACGGCATTGATGACGAGCGCATCGGCACCATCAGTGACGTGGTCAAGCTGCCCGATGGCGCCATCGATGCGCTGATTGTCGATGTCGGAGGGTTTTTGGGGCTGGGCGCCAAGCCGGTGGCGGTCGCCTATGACACGCTGAAGTTTTCCACCGACACCAACGGCACGCGCTATCTGTTCATCAACACGTCGCGCGACCAACTCGAGCAGCAGCCCGAATACAAGCCCGAAACCTATCAGGCCGAGCGCGATCTACAGCGCCTGGTAATTACGCCCTGACAGCAAAAGGCCCGCATCTGCGGGCCTTGCACGTCTGCTTTACTGCCCGCGATAGCGCAGGCGGCCGATCTCGTCATATTCGGATTGTTCGACCTTGAGCTGCTCGGCCGCGTCGCGCTGGTGTTCGCGCTGGTCCAGCAGTTCGACCTTCTTCAAATCCTCGAGCGCCTCGGCCAGCGCGTCCTGCGCGTCCTCGAGCTTGGCGCGCATGTCATTGGCCGACGCCAGCAAATTGTCCCGCCGCGACATGGCGGCCTTGGCGAAGGTGGAATAGGCAAAATGGGCGATGTCGGCGATGCCGGTCTTGGTCTGCTCGATCTGGATCTGCTGGTCGAGTTCGGACGCCATGCGCTCGAAATCGTTGACCATCATCTCGATCTGCGCGACCTGCCGCCGCTTTTCGTCGACTTGAAACTTCTTGAGCCGAATGAGGCTCTCGCTGCGCGATTTCAAGACCTGTACTCCTTACACACCAAGTCAGTTCCGGGGCCATTACGCGGCCCCATCAGCCTGTGACGCCCGCCCCGCCGACAATCGCTTCGAGCTGTGCATAGCCCTCGGCAATGGTCGTCGTCACTTCCCGCTCCTGGCCCAGGAAGGCCTCGAGTGCGGGATAGATAGCGATCGCACGGTCCACGTTTGGATCTGACCCTTTCCGGTATGCCCCCAGCCGGATCAGTTCCTCCATGTCGGAATAGATCGACATGAGCTCTCTCGCCTTGGCCAGCACCGGCCGGACTTCGACCGGCACGCATCCTGGCATGGTACGCGAGATGGACCGGAGCACGTTCACCGCGGGGTATCTTCCCCGTTCGGCGATGCCGCGCTCCATTACGATGTGCCCATCAAGAATCCCGCGCACGGCATCCGCAATCGGCTCATTGTGATCATCACCTTCTACCAAAACGGTAAATAGACCGGTAACGGAACCCGTCGTCGGCGTTCCCGGCCCCGCCCGTTCGAGCAATCGTGGCAATTCGGTGAATACCGTAGGGGGATATCCCTTGGCGGTGGGCGGCTCCCCGATCGCCAGCCCGATCTCGCGCTGCGCCATGGCAAAGCGCGTCAGGCTGTCCATCATGCACAGCACCCGCATACCCTGGTCGCGGAAGAACTCGCTCAGCGTCAGGCTCATATAGGCCGCCTGCCGCCGCATCAGCGCCGCCTCGTCCGAGGTCGCCACCACCACCACCGCCTTGGCCAGCCCCGCCTCGCCCAGATATTCCTGGATGAACTCGTGCACCTCGCGCCCGCGCTCGCCGATCAGCCCGATCACGGCCACATCGACATCGGTATTGCGCGCCAGCATCGACATCAGCACCGACTTGCCCACCCCCGAGCCGGCAAAAATGCCCAGCCGCTGCCCCTCGCACACCGTCGTAAAGGTGTTGAGGCACCGCACCCCCAGGTCAATCGGCTCGCCCACGCGCACCCGGTCATGCGCCAATAGCGGGTCCTGGCGCAGCGGATAGGCGACGCTCCCGCGCGGCAGCGGTCCCTTGCCATCGATCGGCTCGCCATTGGCATTGATCACCCGCCCGAGCCAGCTCGCCGCCGGAAACGCCGACCCGTCATGGCGCAGGAACACCGCCTTGCACCCCATGCGCACCCCCGAGAGCTGCCCGAACGGCAGGCACAGCGCATGCCCGTCCCGGAAGCCGATGATTTCGGCGGCCAGCACCTCGTCATTGACCGTCTCGATCTGCACCCGCCCGCCCACGCGCAATTCGCGCACCGGCCCGACGATCTCGATCAGCAGCCCCTGCACGGACTTGACCCGGCCGTACACCTCAATGTCGTCAATGGCCTCAATGGCACTGATCAGGGCTCGCATGGGCCGTCCAGCTCGGTTCAGGGGTAAATGAGAATATGGTTTCCGCGGCGCGCCCATTGGCCTCGTCGCGAATCAGATCGTAACCCAACCTTAACCCAAATGCGCTAATTCTGGTGTCGGAGCCGTCCGTCCTGCGCTTTGCCGCGACCCGCCCCAAAACCCCTGCATACCCTTGATTGCACGAGTCAGAAGAGTCGCTTAGGGCGCCTTCTTAATCTAATTCATTAAGAAAAATTGATAGAATTAACCGTTAGATTTCAATGACTTAAACTTAAATTGTACTAACGCCATTTGCGTATTGCGGATGTGAATTAAACTTTGTTAACTATTGGTGGTTAGGGTTCAGTCATATCCAGTAGGGTTGGGGCAGGCAGCGATGGCCTGCGGTTCCAGCAGGAACGAGTGACAAGGGGAATATAATGCGGGTACTCCTTATTGAGGACGACAGCGCGACAGCGCAGAGCATCGAGCTGATGCTCAAGTCGGAAAGCTTCAACGTCTACACCACCGACCTCGGCGAGGAAGGTGTCGACCTGGGGAAGCTGTACGACTACGACATCATTTTGCTGGATCTCAATCTTCCAGACATGAGCGGTTACGAGGTGCTTCGCACCCTGCGCGTCGCCAAGGTGCAGACGCCGATCCTCATCCTGTCCGGCCTGGCCGGCATTGAAGACAAGGTGCGTGGTCTCGGCTTCGGTGCGGACGACTACATGACCAAGCCCTTCCACAAGGATGAGCTCGTGGCCCGCATCCACGCCATCGTCCGCCGCTCCAAGGGCCACGCCCAGTCCGTCATCACCACCGGTGACCTGACGGTCAACCTCGACACCAAGACCGTCGAAGTGCAATCGGCGCGCGTCCACCTGACGGGCAAGGAATACCAGATGCTCGAGCTGCTCTCCCTCCGCAAGGGGACCACGCTCACCAAGGAAATGTTCCTCAACCACCTCTATGGCGGCATGGACGAACCCGAGCTCAAGATCATCGACGTGTTCATCTGCAAGCTGCGCAAGAAGCTGTCGGTGGCCACCGGTGGCAAGAATTACATCGAGACCGTCTGGGGCCGCGGCTACGTGCTGCGCGAGCCCGAAGAGGTCGCCGGCTACTCGGAAAACGTCGCCTGACACGCTTTTCCCCGCCATCAATTTTCAACCCCGTGCGATCCCCGCGCGGGGTTTTTTGCTTTTGTAGGGCAGCATCAGTCCCGACTGCATCTTGCCGGGACCCGCCTCCGGCGCATCAGATCCCTCCCCCGGGCCGCCATTCCCTCCCCACCCACCGAGCGTCACCCCGGCCTTGAGCCGGGGCCCATCCCCAGATCCTGCCCCTTGCCCCCGGCACATTGGACCCCTCCCCCCGGCCCCCACCCCCTCCCACCCACCGGGCGTCACCCCGGCCTTGAGCCGGGGCCCATCCCCAGATCCTGCCCCTTGCCCCCGGCACATTGGACCCCTCCCCCCGGCCCCCATCGCCTCCCCACCCACCGGGCGTCACCCCGGCCTTGAGCCGGGGCCCATCCCCAGATCACGCCCGCGCCCCTCCCCGCGCCCCCGGCCCGGTGCCGCGCCGCCCCCACCCCCGCAATCTTTTTCCCACGCCCCTGTCGAACCCGCCGCGCTTCATCCGTCGGTCCTGCAAGCGTACAACTGGTGCGCACCAATGAGGAGAACCGCCATGATCCGCACCACCATCACCGCCCTCGCGACCACCCTGATGGCCAGCACAGCCCTGGCGCAGGCCACGCCCGCCGGCCACACGGTCGCGGTCAATGGCATGGATATGTATTACGAGGTCTCTGGAAGCGGCGATCCGCTCGTCGTGCTGCACGGGGCCTATATGAACATCCCCTCCATGGGCGCAATCATCCCAAGGCTCGCCGAAACTCACACGGTCTACGCCCTCGAATTCCAGGGCCATGGCCGCACCAACGATATCGATCGCCCGATCACCTATCCCAATCTTGCCGATGACGTTGCCGCCTTCATGGATGCGGTGGGGATCGAGAAGGCCGATGTCTTCGGCTATTCCATGGGCGCCGCGGCCGGGCTGCGCCTTGCCATCGATCATCCCGAAAAGGTCGACCAGCTGGTCGCCGCCTCCGTCGCCTATGACGTTTCCGGCTGGCAGCCGGCCTTCACCGCCTTCATCCCGCAAATGACCCCCGACATGTTCGCGGGCACCCCGATGGAGGAGGAGTGGAAAAAGCTCGCCCCCAATCCCGACGGCTTCCGGGCGCTCGCCGAAAAGCTGATCGCGCTCGAAAGCGAGCCCATGGCCTGGGAGGCCGACGTCAAGACGCTGACAGCGCCGGTGCTGATCATCGCCGGCGATGCCGATGTTTCCACCCTCGAGCATAATGTCGGCGCTGTTCCGCCTGCTCGGCGGCGGCGAAATGGGCGACATGGGCAAGCCCCTCGCCGCCTCGCGGCTGGCCGTGCTGCCGGCCACCTCCCATACCGCCGTGATCACCCAGGTCGAGTTGCTGCATGGGTTCATCGAGCCATTCCTGCAGGGCGAGACGCCCAAGGGCATGTTCGAGTAAGCCCAATAAGCACTGGTGCGGAGATTTCCGCCTCTGCTAGATTTTGCCGCATGACCAGCCAGACCCAGATCAACCGGGCCATTGAAGCAACCTGGAAAACCGAGCGCCCGCGCCTGATCGCGGGCCTTGCCCGCATGGTGCGCGATATTTCCATGGCCGAGGAGCTGGCCCAGGATGCCCTCGTCGCCGCCCTCAAGACCTGGCCCCGCAGCGGCGTGCCCGACAATCCCGGCGCCTGGCTGATGCAGACCGCCAAGCGCCGCGCCATCGATTATTTCCGCCACCGCACCATGGCCACCACCAAGCTGGCCGAGGTCACCCACAGCATCGAAACCGATATTCCCGACCCCATCGAAACCCTGCACGACAGCGCTCGACGATGAAGTGGGCGATGATCTGCTGCGGCTGATCTTTACCGCCTGCCACCCCATCCTGCCCGCCGAGTCCCGCGTTGCCCTCACCCTGCGGCTGATCGGCGGGCTCACCGTCGAGGAGATCGCCCGGGCGTTTCTGCGCCAATGACACCACCATCGGCCAGCGCATCGTGCGCGCCAAAAAAACCATTGCCGATGCCGGCATTCCCTTTGAAGTGCCCAGTGGCGCCGAACGGGCCGAGCGGCTGTCCTCGGTGCTGGGCGTGCTCTATCTGATCTTCAACGAGGGCTATTCCGCCACCGCCGGCGCCGACCTGCTGCGTCCGCAATTGTGCGATGAAGCCATCCGGCTCGGGCGCATCCTCGCGCGGCCTCAGCCCCCGGGACAGCGAAGTGCATGGGCTGCTGGCGCTGATGACCATCCAGGCGTCGCGCAATGGCGCACGCACCGATGCCAAGGGCGCGCCGATCCTGCTCCAGCACCAGGACCGCGAGCTATGGGACAGGGCGCTAATCGCCGAGGGGCTGGCGGCGCTGGGCCGCGCCAGGGCCCTGGGCGGGGCCGACCAGCCCTATGCGCTCCAGGCCGCCATCGCCGCCTGCCACGCCCGCGCCCAGCGCTATGAGGACACCGACTGGGCCGGCATGGTGGCGCTCTATGCGCGACTGCTGGACGTGCTGCCCTCGCCGGTGATCGCGCTCAACCGGGCGGTCGCCGTGTCGATGGCCGAAGGCCCTGCGGCGGCGCTCGTGCTGCTCGATCGAGCTCCGGGACGATCCGGCGCTCAAGAACTATTATCTGCTGTATGGGGTGCGCGGCGATCTGCTCAGCCAGCTGGGGCGGCATACCGAGGCCATGCTGGAATTTCGCCTCGCCGCCAGCCTCACCCGCAATGCCCGCGAACAGGCCTATCTGCTCGGCCGCGCCGATGCGGGGCTGCGCTAGACGGCCGCTACCGGCAATTCGAACTTGCCTTCCAAAATCGGGCGGTCAAACGGCTTGAGCATGTAATCGCTGGCCCCGGCCTTGAGCGCCATGGCGATCGCGCCGATATCGTTCTCGACGGTGCAATAGACCACATGGGGCTTTTCGCCCCCGATATAGCTGCGCAGCAGTTTGAGAAATTCGAGCCCGCCCATGATCGGCATGCTGCCATCGAGCAGGATGGCGTCGGGCATGGCCTGGCGGCACTTGTCGAAGGCTTCCTGCCCGTCCTCGGCCTCGTCCACGACATAGTCCATGTCTTCGAGAATGTGGCGCGCCACCTTGCGCACCACAGTGGAGTCATCGACAATCAGGCAGGATTTCATCAATCGGCTCCGCATCGCTCACGCGCCACCCGATTATGGCGCGCACATACTACGGATTGGTTAGCAAATCGCTATCCTATGCCGCTGCGACCGGCTCGGGTTCGGTCTGCCCGGGCTCGCCCTGCTGCGGGGTCGCGGTGAGGTGGAACACCCCATCCTCGATCCCGATCGAGATTTCCATGTCGGTCATGCGTGCCAGCACACCCGTGTAGAAGGGCTGGATGCCCCGCGCATCGACGAACCCCTCATCGGGCGTGCCCGCGAGCAGCCCCACCGAGCCGGACGGGATCAGCGTCTTCTGGCGCTTTTCCGGGTCGCTCTTGGAGGTGAACTCGAACTTCTCCGCCCCGGTCGCGCCGGTGATCGCCGCCGTCACCTGGCCGCCGCGCGGCACCGAGGTCGCCGCGATCAGCAGCATGTTCATGAACAGCTTGGCCTTGTGCTTGGGCAGAAGGATCAGCGGCACGTTCCATTCGAGATCGGCTTTTTCGATCTCGAACAGGATGCGCGCCACGCGCTCGCATTCGCGGGTGTCGATATCGGTGCCCGAGGTCGAGGAGGCGCCATAGGCCAGGCGCGCAAATTCGAGCTTGGCGCGGCTCTGCTTGGCGGCCGACGGCGATCAGGTCACGCGCGCCGTCGATCATGTCGCCCTGGTTGGGGTCGGCCAGCACTTCCAGGCCATTGCCGATCGCCCCGATCGGGTTGATCAGGTCGTGGCACACCCGGCTGCACAGCATGGCCGCCAGATCGGTGGCCTTGAGCTCGATGATTTCAGCCATGTCGGTGTCTCCGTATCGGCAATATGAGAATCAATTGCGCCCAACCTTAGTGGGAGAAGGTTAAAAGGGGACTCAAATTGCGGCGCGACGGGGCCCCGGGCCCCTCAGTTGGCCGAAAGATCCTTGGATAAGTCCGGCCAGTTCTCCGCCGCGGTGCGCGCCGCAGCATCCGGCGCCAAAAGGAACGCCTCGCGATTGGCCGCCGAATAGAACAGATACAGCCGCTGCTTGAACACCGTATGGATGCGCGGATCGCTGTCGGCGACAAACCCGCGCGCCACCGCCATCGCATCATGCCCGCCAAACTGGGGCGCATAGATTTCGGGCGAGCCGCTCGAACACGTCGCGATTGGCCTGCGTTGGCGAAATACCACGGCACATGGCTCCAGCGCAGCTCGTGCTCGGCGTGTCCCGCCACCGGCGCCCCCTCGCTGAAATAGCTCACCGGATCGAGCCCGTTGAGCGCGATCCCGGTCAGCGGGTCGGTCACGATCAGCGTCACCACCGATTGCGCCATCACCCCCGCCGAACGCTGCCCAAAAGCGGCAAAACAAAGGCGAGCATGGTTAAGATTTGTTTAGAGATTTGCTTCATCATCTTGCTCAAATGATCCCCATCATGGGGGCAGCGATACCTGCACAGGCTAGCTGCAAGCCATTAACGACCCTGTAACCGCCGGATAGTTCCGGGGAGACCTGATATGTTCAAGCCCTTTGCCATTCTCGCCGCCATGCTGGTGGCCCTTGCCGCGCCAGTGCCGGCAGCTTTTGCCCAGGGCTCGCTGAGCGACACCTATTCCGGCCAGGATCTGGTCGACAAGGGCCATCAGTTCTTCGGCTCGGCCTCGCAAGGGCTGGCCGCCGTGGTCGAGCAGGCGGTCAGCCAGTTCGGCCTGCCCAATGGCTATGTGCTGGGCGAAGACGCCGGGGGCGCGCTGTTTGCCGGCGCTCGCTATGGCGAAGGCATCCTGCACACCCGCAATGCCGGCGAGTTCAACCTCTACTGGCAAGGCCCCTCCATCGGCTTTGACGTCGGCGGCGACGGCTCCAAGGTCATGATGCTGGTCTACAATCTCAACCAGATCCCCGACGTGCTGGGCCGCTTCGCCGGCGTCGATGGCTCCGCCTATATCATCGGCGGCTTCGGCATGACGGTGATCAAGCGCTCCAACGTCGTCATCGTCCCCATCCGCTCGGGCGTCGGCGCGCGGCTGGGCATCAATGTGGGCTATCTCAAGTTCACCAACGAGCCCACCTGGAACCCCTTCTGATCGCTCCGCGGGCGTCCGGTGGCACGGACGTGACTGGCATTGACCGGCCCGTTAGGGTTATGCAGGGACGGCACTGGCGCGGCGGTCCCGTTGCTGCCATTTGAGAGTAATCCCGGCGGATTGCGCCGCCGGGTTCGGGAGTTCGGCGCATGCTGATCGAGAATATCCTGTACTTCGTGCTGGGCGTGCTGCTCGCGAGCCTGGTGGCGCTGATCATCATGCCCGCCGTGTGGAAGCGCGCCGTCCGCCTCACCAAGCGCCGCATCGAGGCTGCCACCCCCATCACCATGGCCGAATTCCGCGCCGACAAGGATCAGCTGCGCGCCGAATTCGCGCTCCAGACCCGCAAGCTCGAGATGACCGTCGACACGCTGCGCACGCGCCTCGCCGAACAGCTCGCCGATGCCAGCCAGCAGGGCGTCGATCTGGGCCTGCTCAACGCCGAGCGCGCCCAGCATCAGGCCCATGTGCACGAACTCGAGCTGCGGCTCGACGAATTGCGCAGCCGCATCGTCCAGCTCGAGCGCGACAGCACCGATGTGGCCCAGCGCCTGCGCATGCGCGAGCGCGAACTGGCCAGTCGCACCGACGAGCTGGCCCAGCTGCGGCAATCGGTCCAGGCCGGCCCGGCGCTGGTTGAAACCGGCGCCCTGTCGGGCGAATACGACGACGACATCGCCCGCCTCAGCAACGTGCTGGGCATCGAGCGCAAGCGCGCATCCTTCCTCGAAGAACAGGCCCTGACCTTGCTTGAACGCCTCGACCAGGCCGACCGCCAAAGCCCCGAGACCAGCGCTGCCATTGCCCGCATGCGCGAGGCCCTGACCAGCCAGAGCGAGCGCCGCGCCGCCGCCGTCCAGGAGCTGGTCGCGGCCGAAGCCCGCATGGTCAGCGCCGAAAACAGCATCAACGCCATCCTGGCCGCCGCCGCCGATCAGGGCCCCGCCCAGAACCAGCCGCTGGCCGACCTGCTCGACCACGAATCAGCGCTCGAGCAGCTGCGCCAGGAAGTGGGCCGGGTCGAAACCACCATTGTGAACCAATGGGATAAGCTCCCCGCGGCCGATCTGCGCCACCAGCTTGGTGATATCGCCACGCGGGTCAGCCGGCTGGTGCCCACCGCCGACACCGCCGCAAAGCCCGCGCCCCCGGTGCTCGAGGAATCCCTGTTCGAGCGGGTCCAGCGCTTTGCCGAAGAGGGCGACACCCCGCCCGCCAAAAAGCCCGCCAAGCCCACCCCCCGCCCGCGCCGCGGCCGGGCCTCGGAGCGGATGGCGGCGATGCGCGAAATCCAGGACGGCTAGTTGCCCAGCACCACCGAGCGCTTCAGCTCGCCCGTCGCCTGATCAAACAGTGACAGCGTCGTCACCCCATTGATGGTATAGGTCACATTGACCTCCCCGGCATTGACCATGGCCGATACCACCGAGGCGCCGGCGGGCAGAACCACGCTCTCTGCCATCACCGGCGGCGGAGCGTCGCGCATCACGCGATAGACAAGGGCGAAGCCAATCGCCATAAAGCCCAGCAACAGGATGCCGATAGAGATCCCGAACGAACGGCGCGCCTTGGCAAACATGGCCAGCGCCTCGGGGGACAGCGGCTCGTCCGCTTTGTGGCCAATTGGCCCATTCTGATTAGGATCACTCATGGCCGATACTACCGCTGAAGAATTCGAAGGCGAAGAAGTCAAAGTCGTCGTCGATGCAGACATGGCTGGCGGACGGCTCGATGCAGTCCTGGCCAAGGCCCATCCGGTGCTGAGCCGCAACCGCCTCAAGGATCTGATCCTGGGCGGCGCCGTCACCATCGACGGCACGCTCGTTAGCGAGCCCAAATACCGGCTAACGGCCGGCGAGACAATCGCCCTTGTTGCCCCACCCCCGGAAGACCCCATTCCCCAGGGCCAGGATATCCCCCTCGACATCCTCTATGAAGACGATCAGCTCATCGTCATCAACAAGCCCGTCGGCATGGTGGTTCATCCCGCCCCCGGCAGCCCCGATGGCACTCTGGTCAACGCGCTGATCTTTCATTGCGGAGAAACGCTGCAGGGCATTGGCGGGGTCAAGCGCCCCGGCATCGTGCACCGGCTCGATCGCGACACCTCCGGGGTCATGGTCGCCGCCAAGACCGAGCACGCCCACAAGCATCTGTCCGAGCAGTTCGCCGATCATGGCCGCACCGGCCCGCTGCACCGCGCCTATATCGCCTTTGTCTGGGGCATGACCGAAACCGCCAAGGGCACCATCATCGCCCCGCTCGGCCGCGACCAGAACAACCGCCTCAAGCAGACCGTGCGCAAGGATGGCCGCGACGCCATCACCCATTATTTCGTCGAGCAGCGCTTTGGCGATGAAGGCTGGGACATCACCCGCGTGCAGTGCCACCTCGAAACCGGCCGCACCCACCAGATCCGCGTCCACATGGCCCATATCGGCCACCCCCTGGTCTCCGACACGGTCTACGCCTCGGGCTACGCCACCAAGGTCAACCGCCTCCCCCCCGAAGTCGCCGCCGCCGTCACCGGCCTCGGCCGCCAGGCCCTGCACGCCGCCGAACTCGGCTTCGAGCACCCCGTCACCGGCGAAGAAATGCTCTTCGAAGCCGACCTCCCCCCCGACCTCCAGCGCCTCGAAGACTCCCTCACCGACTACAACAAAGCCTTCGCGCGGTAACATTGGAAGTGGGGTGGAAGCCTCCCCCACCCCCCACCCCCCACGGCGTCATTCCCGCGCAAGCGGGAACCTCCGTTCCCCAGCGCGGCACCCACGGCGTCATTCCCGCGCAGGTGGGAACCTTCTTTTTCCCAAGCAGCCCCCCACCCCCAATGCACCCCTCCCCCTACCAGGGGGAGGTCGGGTGGGGGTAAGCCAAGAGCTCACACCCACCCCACCCACGACGTCATTCCCGCGCAAGCGGGAACCTCCGTTTTCCTGCAGCGGCGGGCCAGTCCCGGCAATCCACGCTCCCGATGCACCCCTCCCCCTACCAGGGGGAGGCCGGGTGGGGGTAAGCCACGAGCTCACACCACCCCACCCACGGCGTCATTCCCGCGCAAGCGGGAACCTCCGTTCCCCTTGCTGCCCCCCAATAGTCCCCACCCACCGGGCATCATCCCGGCCCTGAGCCCCGGGTCAGGGTCGGCTGGGGGTACCACGCGAGCTTACCACCTCCACAGGGTCATTCCCGCGCAAGCGGGAACCTCCGTTTTCCCTGCAGGCCTCCCGCCCCTCCCCACCCACCGGGTGTCATCCCGGCCTTGAGCCCCGGGTCAGGGTCGGCTGGGGATACCACGCGAGCTTACCACCTCCACAGGGTCATTCCCGCGCAAGCGGGAACCTCCGTTTCCCTGCTAGCCCCCCAATCACCCCCACCCACCGGGTGTCATCCCGGCCTTGAGCCCCGGGTCGGGCCCGGGGCGACCCATCCTGAGATGATCGAACGGCCCCAGCGCTCTCGATCACACACCAAGCGTGCTCAGCCCCAATGCCCACCCCACACCCCCGATGCACCCCTCCCCCTCCCAGGGGAGGCCGGGTGGGGGTAAGCCACGAGCTCACACCCACCCCACCCACGGCGTCATTCCCGCGCCAGCGGGAACCTCCGTTCCCCTCGCTAAAACCCCTCCCGGCGATGATGCCCCACAACACCGGACCACCAGGACAAGCCCGGTGGTGACGGCCGCGTGGAGGACCGATGCCCTCCCACCGCGTCATTCCCGCCCGGGCCACAAATCTATCGCCCCACCTGGCGGCCGTGGCATGATCTCAAGATAGGCCGCCCCGGGCCCGACCCGGGGCTCAAGGCCGGGGTGACACCGCGTTGGTGGTGGGCATTGAGGACCAGTGCCCCACCCCCACAGTATCATTTCCCTCCCACGCCCCCACGCCTCCAGTTCCCCCGCCCCCTACCCCCCTCCGAACATTGCGGTTTTGTAACAACTCCTCTCTTACAAATGCCGCATTGGGGATTATATATATTCATCGTAGTTTGCCGATGAGCCAAAAATGGGCATCGCCGAACTGGCCGCCCGCATTGCGGGGGAACTAGAAAGGGGTGCGTACCAATGGCCCAGACCAATTTGCCCGTGCTCTCCGCCGAAGGCGGATTGAGCCGCTATTTGCAGGAAATCCGCAAATTCCCGATGCTGCAGCCGGATGAGGAATTCATGCTGGCCAAGCGGTACAAGGAGCATGAGGATCCCGCCGCTGCACAGCAGCTGATCACGTCCCATCTGCGTCTCGTGGCCAAGATCGCCATGGGCTATCGCGGCTATGGCCTGCCGATTTCCGAAGTCATCTCCGAAGGCAATGTCGGCCTGATGCATGCGGTCAAGCGGTTCGAGCCCGACAAGGGTTTTCGCCTCGCCACCTACGCTATGTGGTGGATCCGCGCCGCCATTCAAGAATACGTCCTGCGGTCGTGGTCGCTGGTCAAGATCGGCACCACCGCGGCGCAAAAGCGGCTGTTCTTCAACCTGCGCAAGGTGAAGGGTCAGATCGCGGCGCTCGATGACAATGCGCTGCATCCCGACCAGATCAAGCAGATCGCCACCACCCTCAAGGTGACCGAGGAAGACGTGGTGTCCATGAACGCGCGCCTGTCCGGCGACGCCTCGCTCAACTCGCCCATGCGCGCTGACGAAGGCTCGTCCGAATGGCAGGACTGGCTGGTCGACGATACCCCCAGCCAGGAAACCGCCCTGGGCGAAAGCGAGGAATATTCCGAGCGCATGGGCCTGCTGAACACGGCCATGGATGTGCTCAACGAACGCGAGCGCGCCATCTTCCAGGCCCGCCGCCTGATGGAGACCCCGCTCACCCTCGAAGAGCTGGCCCAGCAATACGACGTCAGCCGCGAGCGTATCCGGCAGATCGAAGTGCGGGCCTTCGAGAAGGTTCAGGACGCCGTTCGCGAAGCCGCCAACGCCTGACCGGTCTGCGGATCGAACACAATTTCAAAGGGTCGCCATGGCGGCCCTTTTTTCTGCGTTCATTTGACAGTCATGTGCGGGACAAAACCGTTCATATGTCGTTCATCTATCGTTCATAATACGTTCATAAACGCGTCGATCAGGTCCCAAAGCCGCTCCTTGCCCAGGATCAGCAGCCAGGGCGTATTGTCGGCAGGCACGATCTCCACGCGCCCCCCAAGCGCCGCATTGGAGGTGCCCAGCAGGCCGCCCGGCGCCAGCAGCAGCCCATCCATCGGATAGAGCAAACCACTGGAGTGGCTGAATTTTATCGGCACCAGCGGGTGGATCGACACGCGTTCGCCGGCGCGCGCCTCAAAGCCGAATGGCCCCACCAGCGCCAGACACACATCCATTTCGTCCACCAGCAGCACCCGCCGCTCCGGCGCGAACTGCAGCAGCGCGCTCATCGCCGCCAAACTGTGATCCATCCGCCGCCCGGTCATCCCCAAGGCCAGCGTTACCGGGGCTGAAGTGGAGTACAGCGCCTTCTGGAAATCGGTCGTAACCTGTTCGGGGATATGAATTATTTCTGTCGCCGCAGTCCAGGCCGCCCGGTCGCGCAGCGAGTCCAGATCGCCGATGATCGCCGCCGGCACCAGCCCGGCATCGCCAATCGCGTCCCCCCCGCCATCCGCCCCGATCAGCGCCACGCCACGCAGCGCCAGCACCTGCAAAAGGTCCGGATCGACGCTGCCGCCGCCCACGATAGCGATCGGTGCTTCGAACGGTAAAATTCTGGTCTGAGAAGGCTTTAGCATTGTTCCGGATGACCCATCATGCGCACTTTCCCGACCTTGTATCACGCCCCCAGCCGGTTCTGCCAAGGGCTCGCCCGCTATCACGGGCTTGACTTGCTTGCGCTGCGGCGTCAAGTTCGCGGCGCAATCTCATCTGGGGTGTCCGACGCAAATCGGACTGAGACATACCCATTGAACCTGAACCAGGTCATGCTGGCGGAGGAAGTTTGAGATGGCGAGGACGTCTCGTAACTTCCTGCCATTGAAGCAAATTCCCCTTACATGATCGCACACCAATGAAGGAATGACCGATGGTCAAATTCTCTCGTCTGGCGCTTGCGGTCCTTTGCGGACTGATCGCGTCACCTGCCTTTGCCCAGGCCCCGACGCTCAAGATCTACACATATGACAGCATCGCCGCCGACTGGGGCCCCGGCCCCCAGCTGGCCAAGGGTTTTGAGGCCATCTGCGGCGGCTGCAAGGTCGAGTTCATCGCTGCCGACAGCTCCATCGGCGCCCTGCGCCGCGTCCAGCTCGAAGGCGCCACCACTGAAGCCGATATCGTCCTCGGCCTCGATACCGCGACCGCCGGCGAAGCTCGCAGCACGGGCCTGTTTGCCGATCACGGGCTAAACTTGGCCGACCTGACCCTGCCCACACCCTGGACCGATGCCCAGTTCGTGCCCTTCGATTACTCCCATTTCGCGTTCGTCTACGACACCGATACCGTTCCCACGCCACCCACTTCGTTCGAGGAACTCATTGCCCTGCCTGACGATTTCAAGATCGTCGTGCAGGATCCTCGCTCCGCCACGCCGGGTCTTGGGCTGGTGCTGTGGATCCGCGCCGCCTATGGCGATCGCGCGCCCGAGATCTGGGCCGGCCTCAAGCCGCACATCCTGACCGTGACCCGCGAATGGAGCGAAAGCTACAATCTGTTCCTGTCTGGCGAAGCGGACATGGTGCTTTCCTACACCACCTCGCCCGCCTATCACATCGTCGAAGAGCAGGACCACACCATCAAGGCTGCGATGTTCAGCGAAGGCCATGTCGCGCAAACCGAAGTCGCCGGCGTCCTCAAATCCTCGCCCCAGCAGGCCCTGGCCCAGCAGTTCCTGCGCTATCTGACCTCGGTCGATGGCCAGAAGATCATCCCCACCACCAACTGGATGTTGCCGGTGATCGACCTTGGCGATCTGCTCGATCCGGCCTTCGCAGACCTGCCCCAGCCCGCCAAAACCCTGACCCTCAGCGACGACGAAATCGAGCAGAACGCGCCGGACTGGATCGCCGAAATGCTGGCTGCGGTTCAATAAAATCCGATGACTGTCTCACCCGGCCAGCGCCTGAGCAAGAATCTCCTATGGCTGGGTGAGCCCAATCCGCACCTGCCGCCGCGCCCTCTGCGCCTGGCCACCGCGACCGGGCTCGCAGGCGCTATCGCCGTCCTGATCATCCTCGTGCTGTGGTCGATTGCCGCTGCGGCCGGCGACGGCGGCCGCGCCTCGCGCATCGATGTGCTGCACCTGCTGCGCATGACCACGCTGCAGGCCGGCTTGTCCACCGGGCTCTCGCTACTGGTCGGCACCGGCCTTGCCTGGGCGCTCAATCGCCTGCGCTTCCCCGGCCGCGATCTGGTGGTGGCCCTGTTCGGCTCGGCCATTGTCACCCCAGGCCTGGTCGTGGCCTTCGGCATGCTCGCCATCTGGGGGCGCAATGGTTGGATCAATCAGGCGAGCAACGCGCTATTTGGCGTATCGATCGGCAATCCCGCCTTTGGCCTGTCCGGCATCCTGTTCGCGCACGTCGTGCTGAACGGCGCTTTTGCCGCGCGTATCCTGCTGGCACGGCTCGATTCCATTCCCACGAGCCGGCTCAAGATTGGCCAGTCGCTGGGCCTCTCCACCGCGCAGCGCTTTGCCATCATCGATTGGCCGGCCCTGCGCGGCACCCTGCCCGGACTTGCGGCAATCATCTTCCTGCTGGCCTTCACCAGCTTTCCCATCGTGCTGCTGCTGGGTGGCGGGCCGGCCAACCAGACGCTCGAAGTGGCGATCTATGCCGCCGTCCGCCAGGATTTTGACCTGCTGGGAGCGGTGCGGCTGGCGCTCACCCAGATTGCCGTCTGTTCGGTGGTCATCCTTGCCGCGTCGGCCCTGGCCCCGGTGCCCACCAGCCTCGGCACCTCCAGCCCCCCGCGCTGGCACGACCGCACGCTCGCCCGTCTTGCGCAATGGGTGATCCTTGTCGCCTGCATTTTGGGGTTTGTCCTGCCGCTGGCCTCGGTCCTGATCGACGGTTTTTCTGCCGGCATGCCTCGCCTCCTCAGCCAGCCAGTATTTTGGTGGTCAAGCCTGAGCAGCCTCGTCATCGGCGCCATCTCGGCCCTGCTGACCCTGCTATTGGCGCTGCTGCTGGCCCTGGGGCGCAGCGCCACCCCCAACGGCGTCTGGCGTACCATCCTGGGACTGCCCGCCTTCGCCTATCTCGCCGTACCCGCCGTGGTGCTGTCGCTGGGCTTTTTTCTGCTGGTCCGCCACATCGGCATTTCCCCCAACATTGCTGCTCCCTATGTCGTCATTCTGGGCAACACCCTGTTGTCGCTACCTTTTGCCATGGCCATGCTTGGCCCGCCGCTGGAAGCCATTGCCCGCACCCGGGGCAAGCTCATCCGCAGCCTTGGCCTGTCCGGATGGCGCCAGTTTACCGCCGTCGAATATCCCCTGCTCGCCCGTGATATCGGCATTGCGCTGGCGCTGGCGTTCTGCTTTTCGCTCGGCGATCTTGGGGTTATCGCCCTGTTCGGCACCCAGGATTTCCAGACCCTGCCGCTCATGATGTTCCGGGCCATAGGCGCCTATCGCAACAATGACGCCGCCGCTATCGCGGCCGTGCTGCTGATGGGCACCATCTTCGCCTTCATTGGCCTTCCCAAGCTGGTCGAAAGGATTGCCCGTGCTGCGCGCTGAAGACCTGACCTTTGCCTATCCGAAGCAGACAACACCTTATAGCCTCAGCTTTGCCGCCGAGCCCGGCGCGATCACCGCCATTTCGGGGCCCAGCGGGGCCGGCAAATCGACATTGCTCGATCTGATCGCCGGCTTTGTGACGCCCCAGAGCGGCCAACTGCAGCTGGATGATGTCAGCCTGCTGGGCCTCCCGCCCGAGCGCCGGCCAGTTTCGCTGCTACTGCAATCGGATAGCCTTTTCGACCATCTCAGCGCCGCCCGCAATCTGGCGCTGGGCCTGCCGCCGCACACGCCGCGCAAAATAGCCGGTGAGCGGATCGTCCAGGCGTTGGCGGAAGTGGGTCTTGAGGGCCTGGGCAGCCAGGTCGCCGCCACCCTGTCAGGCGGCCAGAAACAGCGCGTGGCCCTCGCCCGCACCCTGCTGCGCAACCGGCCTGTGCTGCTGTTGGACGAGCCGTTCTCGGCCCTTGATGACACAACGCGGGTGGCGATCCGCGACCTGGTCCGTGAGCTGACGACGCGCCATGGCTGGCACACAATCCTGGTCAGTCACCACGGTGATGATGTCGAGGCCTTGGCCAGCCGCCGATACCGGCTGGAACAGTTTCGCCTGCAGCAAGCCTGATCGCCGCTAGGTCTTCCAGGCGCCGAACACCTTGGCGAACAGCGCCTGCGCGGTGTCGTCTTTTTCCAGGGTGATGATGGCGTTGCGCCCCGTCCCATAGACCACTGCCAGGTCCATCCACTTGCGATTTTCCAGCAGATTGGTGTTGGTCGAGGTATCGTTGGGCGATGCGCTCAGGGCAAACAGGAACGAATTGCCCACCACGCGTGCCGATGCCCCCACCAGCGGCGTGCCCGGAACGAGTTCCTCATTCTTGAGCAGCACACCCGGGAGGCTGGCGATAGTGCCACCGATGAAGGTGTCGTTGACGTCAAAATCAACTTCCATCAAATGGCTCGCCGGCAGGCTTGGGTCGGAATTCTTGCGAATGGTCAGGCGAACGCCCAAATTGCGCGCCGGGATGTTGGCCCGCCCAATCAGGGTCGGCTCGCCGAGCTCGTCGGTGCCTTCGCTCCAGTCCACCGTGCCCGAGAACGGCACGGCGCCGGTGCGCCCATCGGTGCTGGCTTCAAGCAGCAGCGACTGGCTACCCGCCAGCACGGCCGGATCCACGGAAGCTGTCAGGCTATCGCTATTGGCGGTCGCATCCTCGCTGGGCAGGCGTTCTTCGCCCGGCAAACGCTCTTCGGACTTGTCATCGCCCGTACCAAGGGCCGGCAACCGCACTTCATTGCCCGTAGCCACGACAGGCTCCGGCGATGGCTCCAGCCGGTCCTCGACCCCTTCGAGGGTCTGCGTCGGCTCAGCCGGCGTCGCCGTCGCCGTATTGCCGGGCGTGCCGACCACATCGGTATTGGGCTCGACAATGATCGGCGGCTGCACCGGATCCATCGTCGGCGTACCGGGATCAACGGCGATCGTGGGCGCTTCGGCGACGCTGGGCGCATTGCCAAACATCTGGTCGAGATCGACATAGCCTTCGCGCCACGCCCAGAAGCCGGTGCCGCCGGCTCCAGCGAGCAGGATGGCAAACACGACCAGGAAGATGGTCAGGCCAGAGCCGGCGCGGCGCGCCACGATCTCATCGTCGCCATCGCTGGCGTGCTGTTGTTCGTCATAGTCGGGCACGGCAAAGGCACGATCAGCTTCCTGCTGCGCCGTGTCCGCCGACGAGGTCGTCGGCTCGCCCCGCGCTTCGCGATCCAGGGTCTCGATGGCGCGCTCAATGGCGCCTTCGGCCTCGCTGGTATCTGGCGCCTTGGTTTCGAGCTCGACTTCGCGCACCGCCGACAGGGCAGGATCAACCGGCGTCGGCGTCAGCGCTACGACCTCGGCCGTTTGTGGCGCGCTGACAACGGGTTCAAAACTGCTGTCGGGCTTGCGCACCGCGGCGCCGCCGCTTGTGGCCGAAATCGGCCGAATGTCGAGCCTTGGCTCAAACTTGGGTTCGTTGAGAGGCTTGTCGAAGGCCCGCACATTTGAAATTGCCGGCTGTTCGGGGGTCGGCTCCGCCTTGACATTGTCGCGGCGCGACTGCCCCGGAAAATGATCGACTGAAGTGGGGGATTTGACCGGGGTGACGCTGGCGCCGGAATTATTGGCGGCCTGGGAGATGATGTCTTCGATCGACGTCACGTCTTGCGCCGGCACGGCGGCCTTGGCCACAGCAGAAGCAGGCGTTTCGGCGACAGGTATATCGACCGGGACGGCTTCCGCCACCGGTTCCGGCTCTGGCGGCGCCTGCACCACTGGCGGTTCCGGCTCGACGGCCACCGGGTGTACTTTTTCAGGGACAGGCGGCGGTGTTGCAGCCGGCGGAGTGTGAGGGCGCGGCGGCGGCGCGCTCTGCCGGGGCATCAATCCTTGATCGCGCCCCAGCGTAATGACGGCTTCGCTGGCTTCCTGTTCGACTTGGCGAATGCAATCTTCGAGCTGCAGGCGATGCTGGGTAATATCGCGCGCGGGCAACGGGGGCGTGATCGCCCGCAATTGGCCTACGAGAGCGGAACGCGCTTTCTCGTAGACCGCACGGCGGGCAGCCCCGTTATTCTCCGGTAGCGCCGAGATTGCCCGGCGCAACAGCTCTTTATAATCCGCCATTGGTTAGTCGACACTCACAATTACAGCGACGTGTTGTAACAAAAAATATCAGTCTTGGAATGGGTCGACAACGAGGATCGTGTCGGCACGCTCTGGAGAAGTCGACACCATCGCAACTGGGGCCCCGATCATGCTCTTCGATAAAGCGGACATATTTCACCGCCTGGGCCGGCAAATCATCCCAGCTCCGCGCCCCGGCCGTCGTTTCGGTCCATCCCTCAAGCGTTTCGTAGATCGGCTTAACCCGTGCTTGCGCCCCCATTGAGGCAGGCAAATAATCAATTCGTGATCCATCGAGCTCATAGGCGACGCACACCTTGATCTCCTTGAGACCATCGAGCACGTCCAGCTTGGTCAAGGCAATGCCGGTGATGCCCGAAGTCTTGACCGTCTGGCGCACCAGCACGGCATCAAACCAGCCGCAGCGACGCGGCCGACCGGTGTTGACGCCCACCTCGCGACCGACGGTCGCCAGGTGACGGCCGACATCATCATCGAGTTCGCAGGGGAACGGGCCCTCGCCAACGCGGGTAGTATAGGCCTTGGTGATGCCCAGCACGTAGCCGATCGCCGTCGGGCCAAGGCCCGATCCGGTCGCTGCCTGCCCGGCCACCGTGTTCGACGATGTCACGAACGGATAGGTGCCGTGATCATTGTCGAGCAGCGCGCCCTGGGCGCCTTCGAACAGGATGCGCGCGCCTTCGCGGCGCTTCTGGTCCAGGATTTCCCAGACGCGATCCATGAAGGGCAGGATGTCGGCGGCAACCGCCATCAATTCATCGTAAAGGGCCTGCGCCTCGATTTCGACCAGCCCCATGCCACGGCGCAACGCATTGTGGTGCGTCAGCAGGCGCTCGACCTTGGGCATCAGCGTTTCGGGCTCGCTCAGGTCGATCAGGCGGATCGCGCGGCGACCAACCTTGTCTTCATAAGCCGGGCCGATACCGCGCTTGGTGGTGCCGATCTTGAGGCCGTTGGTGGCATCTTCGCGGATCGCATCGAGCTCGCGGTGCAGCGACAGGATCAGCGGAGCATTGTCCGCGACGCGCAGCACTTCAGGGGTGATGTTCACGCCCTGGGCACGCAGCCTTGTCCATTTCCTGCACGAAATGGTGCGGATCCACCACCACGCCATTGCCGATGACCGACAACTTGCCCTGCACGAGACCCGAGGGAAGCAAAGCCAGCTTGTAGCTGACGCCGTCAATGACCAGCGTATGACCGGCATTGTGACCGCCATGATAGCGCACCACAACATCGGCGCGATCCGAGAGCCAGTCGACGATTTTGCCCTTGCCCTCGTCGCCCCACTGCGAGCCGACGACAACCACGTTAGCCATAGACATTCTTCTCCAGAATTGGCGCAATACGAAGGGGCGCGCCACACGTCACCCCTCACTCTGATTTGGACGTCTGTCCCTCGGCCCGCGCCAGGAATGTTTGATCGGGGCCGAATAACTGCTAAGTCCGATTGTCCTTACATCACTCGAGCCACAATGACAAAGCCGCTACAGTACGAAAATCGCGGCATAACCGCTCGAATTCTCGATCAACCCTATCTGTTGCTGCTTCTGGCGCCCCTGTTCTGGGGTGGCAATTTCGTTGCCGCCAAGATGGTCGCCGACGAAATCACCCCGTTCCTGCTGATTGCCTCGCGCTGCGTCGCTGCAACGCTGGTCATCTGGCCGTTCGCCTGGCGCTTCGTGCGCGCCGACTGGCAGCAGATCAAGCGCCACTGGCTATTGCTGATGTGCTATGGCGCGGTCGGCTATGCGCTGTTCAACGTACTGGTCTATGTCGGTGCCCACACCACGACCGCGCTGAACGCATCGATCGAGCAGGCCTCTCTGCCCATGCTGATCATGGCCGCCAATTTCGCCCTGTTCAAGGTGCGGGCCAGCTGGATCCAAATCGTGGGCGTGCTGGTGGCCCTGTTCGGCGTGATTCTGACCGCGACCCACGGCAATCCGCTCCGCCTCATCACCTTGCAGATCAATCAGGGCGACGGCCTGGTGATGCTCGCCTGTCTGTCCTACACCGCCTATACGCTGGGGCTGAAATATCGCCCGCGCGTGCACCTGATGAGCTTCATGGCTGTGGCCTTCAGCGGCGCTGCCCTGGCCAGCCTGATCATGCTGCATTTCCTGGGGGGCGGGCTGGGCCAGTTTGCAACCCTGAGCGATGCGTCCCCCAAGGTCTGGGGGGTCATCATCTATGTGGCGATCTTCCCCTCCATGTTCAGCCAGATTGCCTATGCGCGCGGCGTCGAACTGCTCGGCGCCAACCGCGCCGCGCCCACCCACAACCTGATCCCGGTGTTCGGCTCCCTGCTATCGGTGCTGCTGCTCGGCGAACACCTGGAAAGCTATCATTACCTGGCCGCCATGATCATCATCGCCGGCATCGTGCTGGCCGAATGGGCCGCCCGGCAACGCCGATAAAAAAGGGGCCGACGCTTCGCGCCGGCCCCTCTTCATATTGATTTGAACGCTGCCTAGAACTTGAGCGCCTTGGCCTGCTTTACGCCTTCGAGCTTGGCAATCTGGGCCAGCTGTTCATCGCTCAGCGTGCCGTCGATCGACACCAGCGCAATGGCATCCGCCCCGACATCGGCGCGACCCAGGTTGAAGTTGGCGATATTGATGCCCAGCGTGCCCAGCAGCGTGCCCAGGCGACCGATATGGCCCGGCTTGTCCTCATTGGTCACATACAGCATGGACGGCGACAATTCGGCTTCCATGTTGATGTCCTTGACCTGGATGATGCGCGGCTTGCCATTGGCAAACAGCGTACCGGCAACGCCGCGTTCCTGGCGCTCAGTGGTCACGGTCAGGCGAATGTAACCTTCATAGGCGCCCTGGCGGTCGCGCGTGGTGGTCTCCACGGTGATGCCGCGATCCTTGGCGACCTGGGGAGCCGACACCATGTTGACGTCGCCCAGCGAGGGCTTGAGCACGCCATTGATGGCGGCCGCGATCATCGGCTTGACGTTGAGCTCGCCGACATTGCCTTCGAACTCGATCTTGATGCCCTTGATCGCCGTTTCGGTCAGCTGACCGGCGAACGAGCCGAGCATCTCGGCGAGCTTGACCCATGGGGTCAGGATCGGCGCTTCTTCAGCCGAAATCGACGGGAAGTTGAGCGCGTTGGTGATTTCACCGCTCATCAAATAAGCCGAAATCTGCTCGGCAACCTGCAGCGCCACGTTTTCCTGGGCTTCGGTGGTCGAGGCGCCGAGGTGCGGCGTGCAGATGACGTTGGGCAGCTCGAACAGTGGGTTGTTCTGGGCCGGCTCCTCGAGGAACACGTCCAGCGCCGCGCCGGCAACCTGGCCGGACTTGAGTGCATCGTACAGCGCTGCTTCATCGATCAGGCCGCCACGGGCGCAATTGATGATGCGAACGCCCTTCTTGGTCTTGGCCAGCGCCTCGGCATTGAGGATGTTGCGGGTCGCGTCGATCAGCGGCGTATGCAGCGTGATGAAGTCGGCGCGCGCCAGCAGCTCGTCGAGGGTCACCTTCTCGACACCCAGAGTCTGGGCGCGTTCCGGCGTCAGGAACGGGTCGAACGCAACCACCTTCATGCGCAGGCCGATGGCACGGTCAGCAACGATCGAGCCGATATTGCCGGCGCCGATCAGGCCCAGGGTCTTGTTGGTCACTTCCACGCCCATGAAGCGGTTCTTTTCCCACTTGCTGGCACGGGTCGAGGCATCGGCTTCGGGCAGCTGGCGGGCCAGCGCCATCATCAGCGAGATGGCGTGCTCGGCCGTGGTGATCGAGTTGCCGAAAGGGGTGTTCATCACGATGATCCCCTTCTTGGTCGCGGCGGGGATATCGACGTTGTCGACACCGATACCGGCGCGTCCGACGACCTTGAGATTGGTCGCTGCGGCAATGATCTTTTCGGTCACCTTGGTGGCCGAACGGATCGCCAGGCCATCATACTGGCCGATGACTTCGAGCAGCTTTTCCTTGTCTTTGCCCAGGTCGGGCAAATAGTCCACCTCAACGCCATTGTCCTTGAAGATCTGGACGGCGGTTGGGCTGAGCTTGTCGGAAACGAGAACTTTTGGCATGGGAATTTCCCTGAATTTGACGTTGAGCTGATACCCCCGCCGGCTCCGAGTTTCTGGCAACGTGGCGCCACTTGCTCGATCAGCCCCTCCCCCTGTCAGGGGGAGGTCGGGAGGGGGTATTGAGGTCTGCAGAAACTAGGCGGCGGCCTGGAGTGCGGCCTTTTCCTGGGCGAAAGCCCAGTCAAGCCATGGGGTCAGCGCCGCCAGATCTGCTGCTTCGATAGTGCAGCCAGCCCAGATGCGCAGGCCTGCCGGAGCGTCCTTGTACGAGCCGAAATCATAGCCAACGCCGAGCTTGTCGAGACGGGCAACGATGGCCTTGGCGAAAGCTGCCTGACCATCGGCGTCGAGCGCTGTGATGGCGGGATCGACGATCGACAGGCACACCGACGTGTTCGAGCGTGTCGCTTCATCCTTGGCCAGGAACTCCACCCAATCGGTCTTGGCGACCCAATCGGAGAGCACGGCGAAATTGGCGTCGGCACGGGCCTGCATGGCGGCAAGACCACCAATCTCAAGGCCCCACTTCATGGCATCGATGGCGTCTTCGATGCACAGCATCGACACGGTGTTGATGGTCTCGGCCTTGAAGATGCCTTCGATCAGCTTGCCGCCCTTGGTCATGCGGAAAATCTTGGGCAGCGGACGATCTGGCTTGAAGCTTTCGAGCCGTTCGACGGCGCGGGGCGACAGGATCAGGATGCCGTGGGCGGCTTCCCCGCCCAGCGCCTTCTGCCAGGAGAAGGTGACCACATCGAGCTTGGCGAAATCGAGCTGTCTGCGCAAAGGCGGCCGAGGTGGCATCGCAAATGGTCAGGCCCGCGCGGTCAGCCGGGATCCAGTCAGCATTGGGCACGCGCACACCCGAAGTGGTGCCGTTCCAGGTGAACACCACGTCGCGGTTGAAATCGACCTGGGTGAGGTCCGGCAGCTCGCCATAGGGGGCTTCGAGCACGCGAACGTCATCGAGCTTGAGCTGCTTTTGCACATCGGTGACCCAGCCGGCGCCAAACGATTCCCAGGCCAGCATGTCGACGCCGCGAGCGCCAAGTGCGCTCCACAGGAACATTTCGACAGCGCCGGTATCGGACGCAGGCACGATGCCGATTCGGTAATCGGCCGGAACTTCGAGCAGTTCGCGGGTCAGGTCGATCGCCTGCTGGATGCGGGCCTTGGCGGGCTTGGCGCGGTGCGAACGGCCAGTCAGCGCGTCAGCGAGCACATCAAGGGTCCAGCCAGGACGCTTGGCACAGGGGCCCGAAGAAAAATTTGGGTTTTCCGGTTTTACCGCCGGTGCGGTCAGGGGCATGGAAGCCATAGTCAACGACCCTCCCAGGTCTATGGTCTCGCGTTAGGGCGAGATGTCCTGAGGACCGAAATATGGCAAAGCGCGCTCCCGCGCAAGCGCCAAATTGATACGCGCAAAACTCAATGCCGCTTGGCAGCCTCCTCCTTGTGATGGGGAATCTGTCGCTCAAGTGTTGTTTCCGGGGGCCGCTCGCCCCTATGGTCCAGCCTCCCGAACAGGAAGCCGATTCATGTCCGAACTTGAAACCCGCATTGCCAATCAGATCGCCACCGAAATCGCGGCCCGCCCGGCCCAGGTGCACGCGGCTGTCGAACTGCTCGATGGCGGGGCGACGGTGCCGTTTGTCGCCCGCTACCGCAAGGAAGTGACGGGTGGCCTCGACGACACGCAACTGCGCCTGTTGGCCGAGCGGCTGAGCTATCTGCGGGAACTGGAATCGCGGCGCGCGGCCATCATCAAATCCATCGACGAACAGGGCAAGCTGACGCCCGAGCTGACTGTCGCCATTGTCGGTGCGGGCACCAAGGCTGATCTGGAAGATCTCTACCTGCCGTTCAAGCCCAAGCGCCGCACCAAGGCCGCCATTGCCCGCGAGCGCGGCCTCGATCCGCTGGCCCAGGCCATTCTTGGCGACCGCAATGCCGACCCGACCAAACTTGCTGCCGCTTTTGTCACCAAGGACGTGCCCGGCACCAAGGAAGCGCTCGAAGGCGCCCGCGACATCATCATCGAAGGCCTCAGCGAGAACGCCAATCTGCTGGGCCAGCTGCGCACCTATATGCGCAACAAGGCGCTGCTGCGCGCCAAGGTCAGCAAGGGCAAGGAAGAGGCTGGCGCCAAGTTCTCCGACTATTTCGATCACGCCGAGCTCTGGTCCAATGTCGCCGGTCACCGCGCGCTGGCGATGATGCGCGGCCGCGACGAAGAATTCCTCAGCCTCGATATCGAAGTCGATGCCGATGTCACCGACACCATCAAGCCAGTCGAACGCTTCGTTGCCGCCGCGCTTGATGCCCAGGGCAATGGCGCCGGCAATCAATGGCTGCGCGAAGTGGCCAGCTGGGCCTGGCGCACCCGCCTCAAGATTTCGCTGTCGGTCGACCTGATGGTGGAATTGCGCGAGCGCGCCGAAGTCGAAGCCATCAATGTGTTCGCGCGCAACCTCAAGGATCTGCTGCTGGCCGCGCCCGCCGGCGCCCGCAACACCATGGGCATCGACCCCGGCATTCGCACCGGCTGCAAGATCGCGGTGATCGACGCGACCGGCAAGGTGCTGGCCACCGAAACCATCTACCCCTTCCCGCCGCGCAATGACGTGATCGGCTCGCAGGCGACCATCAAGCAGCTGGTCACCAAGTTTGGCGTCGAGCTGATCGCCATCGGCAACGGCACTGGCAGTCGCGAAACCGAAAAGCTGGTGGCCGATCTGATCGAGCGCCTGCCCGCGCCCAAGCCGACCAAGGTCATCGTCTCCGAGGCCGGCGCTTCGGTCTATTCCGCCTCGGCGCTGGCCGCTGCCGAATTCCCCGATCTCGACGTCTCGCTGCGAGGCGCCGTGTCCATTGCCCGCCGCCTGCAGGACCCGCTGGCCGAACTGGTCAAGATCGAGCCCAAGGCCATCGGGGTCGGCCAGTACCAGCATGACCTCGACCAGTACCGCCTCGGCCGCTCGCTCGATGCGGTAGTCGAAGACGCGGTGAACGCCGTTGGTGTCGATCTCAACACCGCCTCGGCTCCCCTGCTGGCGCGCATTTCCGGCCTTGGCCCCTCGGTGGCCGAAGCCATCGTTACCCATCGCAACGCCAATGGCCCCTTCCCCAGCCGCAAGGCGCTGCTGCAGGTACCCCGGTTGGGCCAGCGCACCTATGAGCAGGCCGCCGGCTTCCTGCGCATTACCGATGGCACCGAGCCGCTCGATGCCTCCTCGGTCCACCCTGAGGCCTATGGCGTGGCGCGCAAGATCGTCGCCGCCTGTGGCCGTGATCTGCGCACCCTGATGGGCGACAAGGCGTCGCTCGGCCAGCTAGATCCCCGCCAGTTCGTCGACGACCGTTTCGGTCTGCCCACGGTCAAGGACATTCTGGCGGAACTTGAAAAGCCCGGCCGTGACCCGCGCCCGGCCTTCAAGACCGCGACCTTTGCCGAGGGTGTCGATGACATCAAGCATCTCAAGCCCGGCATGATGCTGGAAGGCACCGTGACCAATGTCGCAGCCTTTGGCGCGTTCGTGGATATCGGGGTGCATCAGGATGGCCTGGTGCACGTCTCCCAGCTGGCCGACAAATTCGTCAAGGACCCCCATGAGGTGGTCAAGGCGGGCGATGTGGTGAAGGTCAAGGTGGTCGAGGTCGACGTGCCGCGCAAGCGCATTGGCCTCAGCATGCGCCGCGACGCCGAGGCAGCCCCAGATCGCGGCGGTCGCCCGCCAGAGCGCACTGCGCGCCCCGCCAATACCCGCCCACCCCAGCCACCAAAGCCGAGCGGCGGCGGCATGGGATCCTTGGGCGACATGCTGAGCGAAGCCATGCGCAAGGGGCGCACCTGATTCTTGAGCGGCAAACTGGCGGCTAGACCTGCCCGCCCAGCTCATCCTCGATATAGCTTTGGATGATGTCGTCAAAATTGCCGTCACCCCGGAACCCCAGCGCCTGGGCCCGGGTGGCGGCAAAGGCCTGGGGCCAGCCGGCGACCATGCCCATGATCAGCTTGTCCGGCTCTCGTCGGATCAGCGCCACCGCGCCGGCACCCGCGACCCGTTCGAGCGCGGCGATCTCCTCGGCGACCGTCGCGCTCAGTCCCGGCATGGTGAGATTGATCTGGCTGCCCAATTGTCCGGTGTCCATTTGCGCCGCGTGCAGCAGATACCCCACGGCGGCGCGCGGGCTGGCAAACCAGTGCCGCACGCTGTCTTCCACCGGCAATACCGCCTCCTGCCCCGCCAGCGGCTCGCGGATAATCCCCGAGAAGAACCCCGAGGCCGCCTTGTTGGGCAGGCCCGGCCGCACGACGATGGTGGGCAGGCGAATGCCGATACCATCGACAAAGCCGCGGCGCGTGTAATCGGCCAGCAGCAGCTCGCCAATAGCCTTTTGCGTGCCATAGCTGGTGAGCGGGGTATGGTGCTGGGCATCGCCGATGACCGCCGGCAGCGGCTCGCCAAAGACCGCGATCGACGAGGTGAAGACCAACCGCGGACGATAGGGTTCAACAGTTCCGGCCAGGCGGATCGCCTCGAGCAGGGCGCGGGTTCCATCGAGGTTGACCCGATAGCCTTTTTCAAAATCCGCCTCCGCCTCGCCCGAAACAATCGCGGCCAGGTGAAAGATCAGGTCGGGCCTGTCAGCGATCAGATGGCTGGCTACTCCCGGCTCGGCCAGATCGGCGGCAATGGTGGTTACGGCAAGGCTCGTCTGCGGCGCCTGCGGGGCCATCCAATCGGCCAGCGTCAGTCGCTCTATCGCCTGCTCGCCCACCTGCCCCGCAGCCAGCAGCGCCGCAACCAGTTTGCGCCCGACCATGCCGGCCGCCCCGATCACCAAAACCTTCATCTCGCTCGCTCCCCCTCGATTGCAGTCTTGGGAAGAGCTTACCTGTGGGTCAGGGCTTGGGTAAAAACAAACCGGCGTCTTGTGGACGCCGGTTTCACTAGTCTTGAGCTGGGGACCGTGGCTATCCCGCCACGCCCGGCATCAGTTGAAGCGGTAGCGAAGGGTGCCGCGCACTTCATGCGCCCAGTTGTGGGGGATGGAATAGGGCGCCGTGGCAACGGTGTTGTTGAGTTCGCTGATATAAAGGGCGCGATAGCCCACATCGGCGACGATCTGGCCAAAATCATAACCGACGCCCACCATGCCGGCTGCTGCCAGGCTGGCATTTTGCGCGCGGGTGTCGGGGCGCGTAGCGTCGGGACCCGTGGTGATGAAGTCGTTGAAGGCCACGCCAGCGCCGGCGCCGACATAGCCAAACGCCCCACCGGCAACGCCATAGCCGCCATTGCCGAAGCCGAAATCGTAATAGGCGTTGGCCAGGACGATGGTGGAGCGCAGCGACAGCTTGTGCACGCCCGGGGTCAACGCGGGACTTGCAGAGGCGGGGATGGTGGCCTGCAGGCCCTCATTGGCGAGATAGTCTGCCGTCACGTCGAAGCGCAGCCCCGTGCCAGTCTCGTAACCAAGGCCCGCGCCCAGGGAATAGCCATAGCCAAGCGCATCGGTGGGGAACGGGGTGCCAACAACGCCCGGATGATTGACTTCACGCGCCCACAGCGCATTCCAGCCAGCACTGCCGCGAAGGTAGAACGCGCCGGATACGCCATAATTGACGTCCGGAATATCGATCACGGGGGGCAGGAACGGCATATCGGCCGCCAATACCGGAGTGCCGAAGACAGCGGCTCCTGCCAGCATGGCCACAGCGGTAAGCTTGCGCATGGAAACATCCTTTGGGTTGGCACGACATCAGTCGTCTGCGCGCCAATATCAGGCAATTTCCTTAAAGCTCGCTTAACCTAAAGTCTTAACCCTAACAGGACGACAATATGTTCGCTGCGGCCAGACATCCCAAACTCTTCACATTGTTACTGGGATCAATTCATCGCCTATATTAGGCGACATCCCGGATGGCAGCCTCGATCTGCGCCACCACCGCTGACACCAGCGCCGCATCGTCGGCCTCGCCCATCACCCGGATCACCGGTTCGGTGCCCGAGGCGCGCACAACCAGGCGGCCACCCTCCCCCAGCATCGACTGACCATCGGCGATAGCGGCAATGACCAGCTTGTGCTCAAGCGGCTTGCCGGATTTGAACTTCACGCTGCGCAGCAATTGCGGCACCTTGGTAAAGCGCGCGCAGATTTCCGAGATCGGACGCTCCACCTTCTTGACCACCGAGAGCAGCTGCAACGCCGCCACCAGCCCGTCGCCGGTCGTCGTGAAATCGGACAGGATGATGTGGCCTGACTGTTCCCCGCCCACGTTGAAACCCTTGGCGCGCATCGCTTCGAGCACGTAGCGGTCGCCCACCTGGGTGCGCTCCAGCGTCAGCCCCAGCGAGGTCAAGTAGCGCTCCAGCCCCAGATTGGACATGACAGTGGCCACGATGCCGCCGCCGCGCAGCATTTCGCGCTCCATCCAGCTATGGGCGATCACGGCCATGAACTGGTCGCCATCGACCACATTGCCCTTTTCATCGATGATGATGACCCGGTCGGCGTCCCCATCGAGCGCAATGCCGATATCGGCGCGCATTTCCTTTACCTTTTCGGCCACCGCTTCAGGCGCCGTCGAGCCGACCTTGTGATTGATATTGTAGCCATCGGGCTCGACACCGATGGTGATGACTTCCGCGCCCAGCTCCCACAGCGCCAGCGGAGCAACCTTGTAGGCCGCGCCATTGGCGCAATCGAGCACCACGCGCAGGCCGGTCAGGTCGATATTGCGCGGCAGCGTGCGCTTGGCATATTCGATGTAGCGAGTGCGCGCTTCTTCCTCGCGATAGGCCCGGCCGATCTGCATGCCATGCGCCAGCACATGGGTCAGTCGCTGTCGATCAGGCGCTCGATGTCGGCCTCCACCTCGTCGGAGAGCTTGTAGCCATCCGGGCGGAACAGCTTGATGCCATTGTCGTCGTAGGGATTGTGCGACGCCGAGATCATCACGCCCAGATCCGCGCGCAGCGAACGCGTCAGCATGGCCACGGCCGGCGTCGGCATCGGCCCCAAGAAGGTAAACATCCATGCCCACCGCGGTAAATCCGGCGGTCAGCGCGGTCTCGATCATATAGCCGGAGCGGCGCGTATCCTTGCCGATCACCACGCGATTGCGGTGGTCACCGCGCACGAACTTGGTCCCGGCGGCCATGCCGATCTTTAGGGCAAGCTCGGGTGTCAGCTTCTCGCCATTGGCTTTGCCACGGATGCCGTCGGTTCCGAAATATTGCCTGACCATGTTGAGCCCCGTTTGTGCGTACCAATGCCGGCCACTGCTATGCCGACGCACTGGAGTTAACGCAGATGGAGTTGCAAAAAAAGGGCCACCTTGCGGCGGCCCCTGAAAAGATGTCGTAGACTAGCTGCCCGGCTGGGGCTCCAGCCCCGCTTCGGGCGGAGCATCGGGGCGCTTCTTGCCGGTCTTGCCGGCCGAGGGCACGCCCGACGCCTTGGGTGCGGAACCGCCATCGTCTTCCGGACGCACCGGCTGGATGCCGTCCATCAGCGAGCGCAGCTCGTCGCCGGTCAGCGTCTCGTATTCGAGCAGCGCCTGGGCGATCGCCTCCCACTGGTCGTGGTAGGTGGTCAGGATATCGCGGGCCGAAGCCTCGCCATCCTCGATCAGCTTGCGCACTTCCTGGTCGATGATCCGGGCCGTGTCGTCAGACATGTGCTGCGACTGGGTCACCGAATGGCCAAGGAACACTTCCTGGTCGTTCGACTTGTAGCGTACGCGGCCGAGCTTTTCGCTCATGCCCCATTCCATCACCATCGAGCGCGCCAGATTGGTCGCCATCTGGATGTCGCCCGAAGCGCCGCTGGTCACCTTTTCCGGACCGAACTTGATGATCTCGGCTTCACGGCCGCCAAACAGCATGGTCAGGCGCGCCAGGGCCTTTTCGCGGCTGAACGAATAGCTGTCGCTTTCGGGCAGGGTCATCACCATGCCCAGCGCCCGGCCGCGCGGAATGATCGTCGCCTTGTGGATCGGATCGATACCCGCAACCTTGAGCGCGATGATGGCGTGGCCAGCTTCGTGATAGGCGGTCAGCTTCTTCTCGTCCTCGGACATGGCCATGGTGCGGCGCTCGGCGCCCATCATGATCTTGTCCTTGGCATCTTCGAACTCGCCATGGGTCACAAAGCGCTTGTTGCGCCGTGCCGCCATCAGGGCCGCTTCGTTGACGAGGTTCATCAGGTCAGCGCCGGAGAAACCGGGCGTACCACGGGCCAGAACCTTCAGGTCCACATCCGGCGCCAGTGGCACCTTGCGCACGTGTACCTTGAGCACTTTTTCGCGGCCAGCGACGTCGGGGTTGGGCACCACGACCTGGCGGTCGAAACGGCCGGGACGCAGCAAGGCAGGGTCGAGAACGTCGGGACGGTTGGTCGCCGCGATCAGGATGATGCCTTCATTGGCTTCAAAGCCGTCCATCTCCACCAGCAGCTGGTTGAGGGTCTGCTCGCGCTCGTCGTTACCGCCACCGAGACCGGCGCCACGCTGGCGACCGACGGCGTCGATTTCGTCGATGAAGATAATGCACGGGGCGTTCTTCTTGGCCTGCTCGAACATGTCGCGGACGCGCGAGGCACCCACACCGACGAACATTTCAACGAAGTCCGAACCCGAAATGGTGAAGAACGGCACATTGGCTTCGCCGGCAACCGAGCGGGCCAGCAGCGTCTTACCGGTACCCGGAGGGCCCACCAGCAGCACGCCGCGCGGAATACGGCCACCCAGGCGCTGGAACTTGCCTGGATCGCGCAGGAATTCCACGATTTCCTCGAGGTCCTGCTTGGCTTCGTCGACGCCGGCGACGTCCTCGAACGTCACCTTGCCATGGCTTTCGGTCAACAGCTTGGCGCGCGACTTGCCAAAGCCCATCGCGCCGCCCTTGCCGCCACCCTGCATCTGCCGGATGAAGAAAAACCACACGCCGATGATGACGATGAACGGCAGCCAGGAGCTGAGCAGGATGGTCCAGAACGGGCTGGCCTCCGGCGCCTTGGCGGTGATCGAGACGCCCTTCTGCTCGAGGCGCGAAATCACATCGGCGCCATCGGGCAGCACGGTCTCGAACCGGGTGCCGTCACGCAGCACGCCAGAAACCACATTATTGGTAATGGTGACGCCGGTCACGCTGCCCGCTTCGACATCGGTAACGAACTGGCTGTAGCTCTTGTCGGAAACGGAAACGGAGCGGGTCGAAGACTGAAAGACCTGGAAAAGGCCCATCAGCATGAAGAGAATAACTAGCCAGATGGCAAAGTTGCGGAAGTTTCCGTTCATAAATCCTGTCCCGGAGATGCCGACATAATCACAGCCGACGAGTGCGCCGAATGTATGTCCGGCAAGAGGGCGTTACAAGTGCAAGACCTGCGTTCGTTTGCCGGTCGCGTCCAGTGATAATTTCGCGATTGGGTTAATACGCGGTGCGAAAGCAGGGGTTCGAGAGCCATCAAATGCCTAGTCAACCAGCAGTTTGACCGAGATCCGCTCGTCAAACGACCACCCCCCCAGCGACAGTACAGCCCCCGCGCCATCGCGCACCATGGGAGCGGTTCGGATGGCCTCGGCGGGTGCGGTCACCTTGAACCCCATGAACTCTTCGAGCCGGCTGCGCGACAAATATTCCCCGACGCTGGCGGTCAGCCCGGCGTCGTCGGAAAGATTGGTGATCAGGAAACGTTGATCCCAGATCAGCTCGCTGCGGGGCTTGAGCACCACGTCGGCGGGGAAGGCACGGCCCGGTTCGCGCGCGATGATGATCGCCCCCTCCCGGATTCGCACCACGCACCCCAGGACCGTCGTCCCCTTGGCCACCGTCTGGTCTGCGATAGATTGGCGCAGGGCTTCGACCTGGCGCAGCGCGCGCGGTTTTTGATGCCCGCCCACGATATTGAGCACCCGTCCGAGCACCCTTGTCGCGATCGCCTGGCTAAGATTGATAAAATCCGCCAGCTCGATGCGGGCAGCCCCAAAGCCGTCGAGCACCACCAGTTCGGCAAACCCGGCATCGGCCAGCGCACTCAGCGTCGCATCGGCTTCCGCCATGCGCTCGGCAAACACGCCCAGCGTTGCGGCATCGAGCCCCAGCGCCGCCAGCTGCGGCAAGGCTTTGCGCCAACGCACGCGCTCGTAATGGTCGTCATCATTGGAGGGGTCCAGCGCCGGCATCAGCCCAGCGGCATCCACCACCCCCTTGAGGCTTGCCGGATCAAGCTTCAGCAAGGGCCGGAACACCCGCACCGATTCCACGATGGAATGGGTGGCCATGCCCCGCAGCCCCTCGATGCCGCTGCCATGAGCAAGCCGCATCAACACCGTTTCGGCCTGGTCGTTGCGATGATGGGCCGTCATCAGCACGCCGACGCCATCGGCCGCCATGGCTTGTCCCATCAGCCTGTAGCGGGCGTGGCGGGCGGCCTCCTGCATGCCGGTTGCGGGCTTGTCGCCCTCCCAGCGCAGACCGGTCGCGGCCAGGCCCAGCGCACGGGCGGTCTCCAGCACCATGGCCACTTCCGCCGCCGCCTCGGGCCGCAGCGCGTGGTCGACGGAATAGACGACGAGCCGGGGCGGCTGCGCAAGGCTTGCGGCCCAGCGCTGCGCCAGCACCAGCAGCGCCAGGCTGTCTGCCCCGCCCGATACTGCCAGCCCGATGGCCGGCTCATCGGCCAGCGGAGCAAACAGCTCCGCCAGCACGGTCATGTCGGTCAGGTCAGGGGTCAAGCCGGTGGACACTCGGCTTTGGCGGTTTCTGTCGCCAGTCGCGTAGTCTGGTCGGGCGTCAGGTTCGCGTAGCGATTGCGCACTTCCGCCAGCGTCCGGCAGGCGGTATCCCGCTCGCCGCTGCCGGCCAAGGATGCGCCCAGCTTGGTCAGCAGATCAGGCGCACGCGGCCCGTCCGGTGCCTTCTGATAGGCATCGAGCAACACTTCTGCCGCTTCGCTATAAGCCGAGCGGGCCAGCAGCGCATCGCCCAGAAGGCTCGCTGCCTCATCCGCCCGTTCATTGGTCGGATAGAGCTCCAGGAACTGGCTCAGCTGGTCTTCGGCGAACAGATAGTCTCCCTTGACCAGCGCGTCATATCCCGCCGTGAACTGCGCATCGGCATCGGGATTGTCGGTCTTGGTCACGGCCGGATCATAGCTCAAATCGATCGGCAGGCCGGTGGTCAGGTCAATCCCGCCGCGCGCCCCGGTGCCCACCAGCGGGTCCGCGGATTCCGCCGAGGCTGCCGTCATCAAAAGTGGGGTCGAATTCGACTTCACCGGGCAGCGGCTGCACGCCCTGCTCGGGAATGTCGGTCATGGGCACGTCGGTTTCGATCGGCGTGCGGGTCGAGCCCTGCGGCAACACCTCGGGCTGCGTCACGCCGCCAGATTGGGTTGCCGCCTCAGTTTTTCCCCCAGCACCGCCTTCCAACGCCTGGAAGCGGAATTCCACATCCTCGTTCATGCGGTTGATCAGCTCCTGCATCTGGGTGATCTGGAAGGTCAGCCCTTCGACCTGCCCATTGACCTGACGCAGCTGTTCCTCCAGCTGCTGGATGCGCACCATCAACTGGGCGCTGTCCTGGCCCGCCTGGGCCACCAGCACCCGTTCGCCGCGGGGGGCAGCATCACTCGACGAGCCGAACATCGCCGCGTTCGCGAGCGAGGGGATGGCCAGCCCCAGCATCAGAGCCGCGACAAACGCCGCATTCGCTCTCGCCTTGCCTCGATTGATCGTCTTCAAGTCCTCAAGTCTCCATTCGTGTCATGCACAGCTGCAACATGCCCATGTCAGCCTCCGCGAATAAAGACCAATTTTGGTCAAAAGAAAGCGCCCGGGCCATTTTACTGGCTCCGGGCGCTCTTGCCTCCAGTTTGCACTGGATGGGTGGGGTGCCTTGCGGCGGCGCCCCGTTAGTCTTACTGGACCACCGTCACGCCGCGACGGTTCTGGCTCCAGCAGGAAATATCGTTACAGATCGCCACCGGGCGCTCCTTACCGAACGACTGGCTGGTGATGCGCGCACTGTTGACGCCGCGCGACACCAGGTAGTTCACCACCACCGAGGAGCGACGGGCGCCCAGGGCAATATTGTATTCGCGGGTGCCGCGCTCGTCGGCGTGACCTTCCACCAGTACGCGGTAGTTCTGGTACTGGTTCAGCCACTGCGCCTGCTTGTCGAGGGTGGCCATGGCTTCGGGGGTCAGCGAGCTCGAATCGGTGGTGAAGAACACGCGGTCACCGACCGACACCAGAAATTCCTGCTGGCTGCCGGGTGCACCGCCGCCAGGACCGACATTGCCCACCCCGGTCATGCCGATATTGCTGTTGGGAGAACGCGAACAGGCGGCAACGACGACGACGAACAGCAGCATCGCGGCAGCGCGCAACGCGGTATTGAGGGGTGCGGGAATGACCACGACAGGCTCCTGGAAAAGGCTACATTTCTTGAGCGCGGTTTTACCGCACTTAGTGTTAAGGGGTGGTTTTCGCGGGTGGTTAATGTTTGCTTACATAGGCTCGAATGTGGCGGGAAACCGGGCTTTTTTGTGATGATGCCCGATTACCACAGGGCCTTGCCATCGCTCGTTAAGGTTAAGGCTAAGCCGTTGGAAAGTTTGGTTTTCACTCCTTCCCACCGGCCCTCTCGCAGCGCTTTCAGCAGCGATTGGCGGAAAAAGCGATTGCCGTAATCCACCGGCAATCACTTCTTGCACCTCGTTTAGCCGCGCAGGCCCGACCAGGACGGATCCGAGGCGTAGGTCTCGGTCGGGATGGTGATGAGGTTGCGGCCCCAGATATCGACGCTCTGCAACTTGGGGCCGTCATTGCCGCCCGGGTCCTGGTAGAACATGATGACGCGGCCATTGGGCGCCCAGGTGGGGCCTTCGGCGTGGTAGCTCGAATAGAGCATGCGCTCGCCCGAGCCGTCGGGGTTCATGATGCCGATGGAGAACTGGCCGCCCGCCTGGCGGGTAAAGGCGATCAGGTCACCCTTGGGCGACCACACCGGGGTCGAATAGAGCCCCTGCCCGAAGCTGATGCGCTGGGCATTTCCGCCGCCGGCACCCATCATGTAGATCTGGGGCGAGCCGCCGCGATCGCTCTCGAACACGATCCGGCTGCCATCGGGCGAATAGGACGGGCCGGTATCGATGGCGGCGCCCGAGGTCAGCTGCAGCGGCTGGCCGCCGCTGGTGCTCACCGAATAGATATTGGTCGCGCCGGCCTGTTCCACCGAGAACGCCACGGTGCCGCCATCGGGCGAGAAGCGCGGCGCAAAGGTCATCGCCCCCACATTGGTCAGGCGCTGCTGGCGCCCGGTCGAGAGCTGCAGCAGGTAGACCTGCGGATTGCCATCGGCAAAGTTCATGTAGGTGACCATGTCGCCATTGGGCGAGAAGCGCGGGGTCAGCGCCATCGAGCTGCCATCGGTCAGATACTGCGCGTTGGCGCCGTCCTGGTCCATGATCGCGAGACGCCGCACGCGGTTGGACTTGGGGCCGCTTTCGGCGCAGTAGATTACCCTTGTATCGAAATAACCGCTGCCGCCCGCCAGCGATTCATAGATCGCGTCGGAAATGATATGGGCCACGCGGCGCGAGGAATTGGGATCGGTATTGTAGCTCTTGCCCACCACCTGGGCCGCCTGCTGGGTATCCCACACGCGCACCGAAGATGAAATCTGGCCGCCGCGCTCGACCCCGCCCATCACCAGCGCATCGACATTGGCCGTGCGCCAGGTGGCAAAGTCCGGTGGGTTGTTCACATCGCCCACCTTGATCGGCAGCGAGGCCGGATCGAGCGGCAGGAACAGCCCCGAGCGGCGCAGATTGGCGCGCACGATATCGGCGATCTCCTTGCCGAAGCTTGGATCGGAAGAGGCGAAATCGGGAATGGCGATGGGCAGCGGCCGGAAATTGGCGCCCTCCACCACCATGCGCAGCTGCGCCATGGCCATCGAGGAGCCAGCCAGCAGCGCACCGCCCGCCAGGCCAAGCTTGAGCGCATTGCGCCGCGTCAATACTGTCATCTCAGGTCTCCATTCAAGCGGGCCATCGAGCCGTCACGCTCGCGGGCATAGAAGTTGATAATCATGGCCGCAGTTCGATATCGATCTGCCGCCATTCGTCGTAGGACGCCTGCGACAGCATGGTGTATGGGCCGCACTGCTGCACGGCGCGCTGTGCCGCACGGGCAATGGCGCCGCCTGCCGGCGAAGGATCGCTGGCCACGATTTGCGAGCCGGTCACCGTGCCGTCCTGGCTCAGGTTCACCATCAGGCGCACGTTGAGCCCCGAATTGATATCGCTCGGCAGCAGGTTCCAGCACGTCTTGACCTTGGCCACGAAGCCATCGATCGCCGACTGGCTGAGCCGCGCCGAGGTGCCGGTGGTATCGCCCAGGGTGGGCGTGCCGCCACGGCCGGTCGTGCCACCGGTCGTGCGATCATTGTTGATTATGGCAGAAATATCATCGGCCAGCGAGGCGTCGAGCTGCTTGGTGGTCTGCGTCTTGGGGGCCTGCTGGGCGGCAGCGGCCGCGGCAACACGCTTCTTTTCTTCCTCTTCGCGCTTCTTGCGGTCCTCTTCCTGCTTTTTGCGCTGGGTTTCGGCGGCCGCAAATTGCTGGCGCTTCTGCTCGAGATTGGCGGGGCGGGCCGCTGGCGCGGGTGCCGCAACGGCGGGCTCGGCCGGCTCTGGCGTCGGAGCCGGTGTGGGCTCAGGCGTTGGGGCCGGGGTCGGTTCTGGTGTGGGCTCGGGCGTGGGCGTCGGTTCAGGCGTCGGCTCCGGGGCCGGCGTCGGCTCGGGCACGGGCGCCGGGGTCGGACGCGTCGCCGGCACTGGCGCGACCACTGGCTCCGGCGTCGGCGCGGGCGTTGGCTCGGGCGCGGGGGTCGGCTCCGGGGTCGGTTCGGGTGTTGGCGCCGGGGCCGGTTCTGGCGCGGGATCGGGTTCGGGCACCGGATCGGGCGCGGTTTCCGGCGCCGGCGCCGTATTGGTCACCGGCGCGGGCGTTGGAATATCGGCCGGCGACGGGGTCGCCTGGTCCTGTTCGGTATTGCCAGTGGGCTGGGCGATTTCGGCTGGCTGGTCATCCTCGACGATCGAGGGCGTATTGGTATCCACGACCGTGCTGTCGAGCGAGCCCATGCGGATATTGGAATATTCCTCCACCGGCACCAGATCGACCGAGATCGACTCCACCACCGGCGTCAACGGTTCGCGCAGCCCCAGATTGATGAGGCCGATGGTCAGCACCGCGATGTGGGCGACGATCGAAACGGTAATACCGATGCGCATGGGCTGGGCCTACTGGTCCTGCTGCTGCGTGATCAGGCCGATCTTGGTGAAGCCTGACGACGACAACAACCCCATCACCCGCATGACCGAGCCGTAATTGGCGGTGGTATCGCCGCGCACGAAGATCCGGTCTTCGGGGCCATTGACGGCCATGGCCGTCACCACACCGATCAGATCGGCTTCGCTGACCTGGTCGCTGTCGACAAAGATCGTGCCTTCCGGCGTCACCGACACGGTAATCGGCTTGGCCTGGCTGGCCAGGTCATTGGCGGCCGTCTTGGGCAGGTCGATCGGCACCCCCGAGGTCATCATCGGCGCGGCCACCATGAAGATGATCAGCAGCACCAGCATCACGTCCACCATGGGCGTAATGTTGATTTCGCTCATGACTGCCCGGCTCTTGCGGCGCCGACGACGACCGCCGCCGCCTCCGCCGCCCGATGCTGCACCCATCCCCATATCAGCGGCTCCGCGCTTCGAGCTGGCGTGACAGGATGGTGGAGAACTCGTCGGCGAACCCTTCAAGCCGCCCGATCAGCTTGCCGGCATCTGAGCTCAGCTTGTTGTAGGCAATAACCGCGGGAATGGCGGCCACCAGGCCAATTGCGGTCGCAAACAGCGCCTCGGCAATCGGGCCGGCCACCACGGCCAGGTTGGTGTTGGACGAGGCGGCAATGGCGGTAAAGGCATTCATGATGCCCCAGACCGTACCGAACAGCCCGATGAACGGACCGGCCGAGCCGATGGTCGCCAGAAACCCGAGGTTCTTTTCCAGCTGGTCGCTCTCGCGCGAAATCGCCACGTCGAGCACCTTGTCCATGCGCTGCTGCATGCCGGTGAACGAGGCGGCATTCTGCTCGTGGCTGCGCTTCCATTCCTTCATGGCCGCGACAAACACCGAGCCCATGCCACCCGACACCTTCTCGCTTTGCTGCTGATACAGCTCCTCGAGCGATTGCCCCGACCAGAACACCCGCTCGAAATGGTTCATCTCCGCCTTGACGCGGCGATAGGTGATGGTCTTGTCGACAATAATAGCCCAGCACCAGATCGAGGCGCCCAGCAATCCCAGCATGACCGATTTGACGATCCAGTCGGCGGCCCAGAACAGACCCCAGATCGACAAATCAGCGTGCGGAGCGGCGGCCCCGACAACGTCCATGGCTTCCATATGAATTCCTTCTCGGCCCGGTTCTCTCACCCGACCCTTCCAACATCAGGCGATGGGGTCGAAATCTGTCAAAATTAAGAGAAATTGTCCCGTGCGCCGGGGCTTGACGCCCAACGCAGCGATACAGCGTCCCTTTGCGGTAATTATGGTCAAAAACTGGTTAACAAAGCGATTCGCTCCGGGGCGGTGGCGCAAACGTGAAGCAACGCTGCTTTGGGCAGCCCGTTCATCTGCTGCGCAACCGAGCGCACAGGAGACGATCATGAGCTTCCGTTCAACCTCCATCACAGCAATAGCTGCGGCAGGAATGCTGCTTGCCGCGGTACCGGCCCATGCCGAAATCCTCAAAATGGCCGCGGATCTTACCGCGGCAGCGGAAGTGCCTCCCACCACGTCCACCGGCAAAGGGCGTGTCGAAGGCACATTCGATACCAATAGCCGCGAGCTGAACTACACCATCACCTATGAAGGGCTGACCGGCCCGGCCACGGCGGCCCATTTCCATGGCCCCGCCAATGACAACCAGAACGCCCCGCCGGTAGTGCCCGTTGAAGGCAATCTCACCAGCCCGATTTCCGGCAAGGCTACGCTGACGCCGGAACAGCAAAGGCAGATCCACGACCAGAAATGGTACTTCAACATCCACACCGCAGCTTTCCCCGATGGCGAAATCCGCGGCAAGGTCATGCCGTCTCAGTAAGCCAGCCTAGCTTTTTTGAGCTTCGGCCAGCGCCCGAACTGCCCCTGGCATGCGCGCTGGCCCACCAGTAGTCTTGATCGAGGCCACGACAACCTTGGCCTCGGTGAGCTTTTCCTCGCCCCGCCAGATCGTCTGGTGCAGTGTCAGCCGTGCACCCGAGATCGCCCCCAGCGACGTTGTGACGCTGAGCAGATCATCGATATGAGCCGCACCCAAATAATCGATCTCCATGGACCGCACGGCAAAGGCCACCCCCTGCTCCGCCAGCTCGGCGTGATGGATGCCCGCCTCGCGCAGGAGTTCGGTACGCGCCCGCTCGAAGAACTTGAGATAGGCCGCGTGATAGACATTCCCCGAAAAATCGGTGTCCTCGTAATAGATGCGGATCGGAAAGCTGTGGGGGACGCTCACTCCTCCGGCTCCTCGAACAGGCTCTGCTGCATACCCACGAAACCCTGCGGCACCACGCGTCCCATATGCTGGAACGCCAGCCCGGTCAGCATCCGCCCACGCGGCGTGCGCTGGATGAAACCCTGCTGGATCAGATAGGGCTCGACGATTTCCTCGATGGCATCGCGCGGCTCGCTCAGCGCCGCGGCAATGGTTTCGATGCCCACCGGGCCGCCATTGTAGAAATCGGCAATGGTGGTGAGATAGCGCCGATCGAGCTGGTCCAGCCCGCGTGCATCCACATCGAGCCGCAACAGCGCCTTGTCGGCGATCGACCGGGTGATCTCACCGGCATTTTCCACGAGCGCGAAATCCGTCACCCGGCGCAGCAGGCGCCCGGCAATACGCGGCGTGCCGCGCGAGCGGCGGGCAATTTCCATCGCCCCATCCGGCGCCATCGGCATGCCCAGAAGCCGCGCGCCGCGCTGCACGATCTTGACCAGCTCTTCGGGCGTATAGAAATTCAGCCGCACCGGAATGCCGAACCGGTCGCGCAAGGGCGTCGTCAGCAGGCCCGCGCGGGTCGTCGCCCCCACCAGGGTAAACTTGGCCAGATCGATGCGCACCGAACGCGCCGCCGGGCCCTCGCCGATGATCAGGTCGAGCTGGAAATCCTCCATCGCCGGATAGAGCACTTCCTCGATCGCCGGGTTGAGCCGGTGGATTTCGTCGATGAACAGCACATCGCGTTCTTCGAGATTGGTCAGCAGCGCCGCAAGATCCCCCGCCTTGGCGATCACCGGGCCGGAAGTGGCGCGAAATCCCACGCCCAGTTCCCGCGAAATGATCTGCGCCAGGGTGGTCTTGCCCAAGCCGGGGGGACCCACGAACAGCACGTGGTCGAGCGCCGCGCCACGCTTCTTGGCCGCCTCGATAAACACTTCCAGATTGGCGCGCGCCGCGGCCTGGCCGACAAATTCGGCAAAGCCACTCGGACGCAGTGAAACATCCAGTGATTCATCACGTCCAGCCACGGGGGAGGTCAGATCAGTCAACTACTCAATTCCCTCAGTCCCAGGCGAATCAGCTTTTCGGTCGCCACGCCGTCGCCTTCACGCGCCACGATGCGCGCCAGCGCGCCCGAAGCCTGGGCGCTGGAATAGCCCAGATTGACCAGCGCCGAAACGGCATCCGAAATGGCACTCGGGGCCACCCCTTCGCCCAGCGCCGTCTGCAGCCCCAGCGTTCCGGCATCCATCGCCCCGATAGCCGGCACCTTGCCCTTGAGCTCGGTGATCAGCCGGATGGCCAGTTTGGGCCCGACGCCCTTGGCGCGGCCGAACACCGCCTTGTCCTGTAGCGCCACGGCGCTCGAAATCTCCGAAGGGGTCAGCGCCGACATAATCGCCAGGGCCACCCGCGCCCCTACCCCCTGCACCGTCATCAGCAGGTTGAACCAGGATTTTTCCGTCTCGGTGGCAAACCCGTAAAGACGGATCATGTCCTCGCGCACGATGGTTTCGATGAACACGACGCCCGCTTCGCCCACACTGGGCAATGCCTGCAGCGTGCGGCTCGAGCAGAATGCCTCGTAGCACACGCCCCCGCAATCGATCAGCACGAAGTCTTCGCCAAAGCTGTCGACCAGCCCCTTGAGCTTGCCGATCATGCCAGCGCCTTCAAACGTTGTGCCGCCACCCGGTGATGGGCGTGGCAAATGGCAATCGCCAGCGCGTCGGCGGCGTCCGGCGCCCTTGAAATCTGCCGTCGGCAACAAGGTCTTGACCATTAGCCCCACCTGTCCCTTGTCGGCATGGCCGGTCCCCACCACCGATTTCTTGACCAGATTGGCGGCATATTCGGCCACCAGCAAGCCACGCGCGGCGGGCGCCAGCAGGGCCACGCCGCGCGCCTGCCCCAGGATCAGCGCCGAGCGCGCCCCGGCATTCACAAATGTTTCTTCGACTGCGGCTTCCATGGGGGCAAAGCGCTCCAGCACCTCGCCCAGGCCGGCGAACAGTATCGCCAGCCGCTCCCCCAGCGAACCATCGACCGGCGGCGTCAACGTCCCCGCGCCAATGAAGGTCAGCCGGTTACCAAGGGTTTCGATGACCCCCCAGCCGCAGCGGCGCAGGCCCGGATCAATGCCGATGATTCTTGTTGCAACACTCATTCGCAATCCTTAGCCACAGGCCACGAGGATACCAAGCGCAATGTGAACAAAAAGGCAACAAGCCTGATGACATCGCTGGATAGGTAAAGCTTTAGCGACATGGACAAGAGAATCTTTAACACGCATCCTTAGGTTGGCCCGCAGAATTTGGGGGGATCCAATAATGACAGGAATGGGCGGGCAATTGCCTGGCCGCGCGTGGCTGCACGTCAAGCGGGTCAGCGTCGCGATCACGCTGGTATCGGTAGCCATCTCGGTCATCTTTACCCTGGTGTTCATGCACACCTTCTCCCAGGGCATCAATCTGCAGGGCCTGATCGTGGCCATCGCCACCCCCCTGCTGCTGGGCGGCCCGCTGATGTTTTTCATCATGCTCAAGCATGAGCAATTGCGCCACGCCTATGGCCAGCTCGAACAGATCGCCGCCACCGACTGGCTCACCTCCTGCCTCAACCGCAACGCCTTCACGGCCGCCATCGACGCGGCGCTCACCAGTCCCGAACCCCCGGGTCGCGGCGCGCTGCTGATTGTGGATGCCGATGATTTCAAGACCATAGATGACCGCTTCGGCCACGATGCAGGTGACCATGCGCTCAAGCTGATTGCCCTGGCCATCCGCCAGGGTGCGGGCGAGCAGGCAATCATCGGGCGGCTGCGCGGCGAAGAATTCGGTATCTTCCTGCCCGGGGTGACGGCGACCAGTGCCAACGTCACCGCCGACCAGATCAGCCGCGCGGTCGCCGCCATCCAGTTTGCGCCCACCGGCAGCCCCTATCGCCTCTCCGTCAGCATTGGCGGCGGCGCCTATACCGGGGAGGCCGAATGCACCGCCTTGTTCCGCCTGGCCGATCAGCGCCTCGTTGATGTCAAGGCGGCCAAGGCCGCACGCGCCACCACCGGCCAGCTCGCCGCCATGCGGGGCATCCCCGCCGTTTCAACCAGTTCATAGGCTCGTTCGCCGCGTCCCGAGACCTGGGACACCCCCCTTCATCCGCCGGGACCCTCCGATGCCACTTGCCAAGCGTGACCATGAGCTGCGGAGCTGGGCCAGTGTTGGCGGCTGGATCCTGTTCGGCACACTGGTGTGCATCATCGTCGCGGTGGGGTTCAATATGCTGTTCTTTAGCGATCTGGGCGATGCCGCGCGCACCCGCGCCATCATCAGTTCCACCATATTGCCACTGGTGCTAGGTCCGCCGCTCCTGGCGCTATTGAGCCTGCAGGTGCGCCGGCTGGCCATGGCCAATCGCCAGCTCGACCAGCTGGCGCGCACCGATAGCCTGACCGGATGCCTCAATCGCGGCGCCTTTACCGCCCAGGTCAGCGAATACCTTGCTCACCAGCCCGCACCAGCTGGCGGAGCGCTGCTGATGATCGACGCCGATAATTTCAAGGCGATCAACGATCTCTATGGCCACGATGTCGGCGATGATGCGCTGCTGATCATTGCCCGCTGCATCCGCGCCGTCGTGCGCAGCGGCGACCTCGTAGGGCGCATGGGGGGCGAGGAATTCTGCGTCTATCTGCCGGGCGCCGATGAACGGGCCGCTACCGAAGTGGCCGAGCGCATCCGTCGCTCGATCGCCTTGGCGGTCCTGGCCCCCCATGGCCGTCGCCGGGCGCTGTCCGTCAGCGTCGGCGGCGCGGTCTATGAGCGGCCCGCCTGCTTTACCGAGTTGTTCCGCATTGCCGACCAGCGCCTTTACGGGGCCAAGCAGTCCGGTCGCAATCGCGTCATGGTCATCAACATCACCGACGATCCGGTGATCACCCTCAAGCGCAGCGCCTGAACGCAAAAAAGGGCGGCCCCGCAGAGCCGCCCTTGAAATTGCATCGCCCGCTCGGCCTAGACCAGCTTGGCGGCGTCTTCGTCGCTCATGTCGAAGTTCGAATAGACGTTCTGCACGTCATCGTCTTCTTCGAGCGTATTGATCAGCTTCATCAGGGTGGCGCCCTTTTCCGCGTCGATCGGCGGTGGTGGTCTGCGGCCGCCAGATCGGCCTTGACCGCTTCGGCTTCACCCAGCACCTTTTCCAGCGCGGCCGCGACTTCGGCCATGCCTTCAAAGCTGGTGTAGATGTAGTGGCCGTCCTCGTCGCTCTCGACGTCGTCGGCGCCCGCTTCGATCGCCGCTTCCATCACTTCGTCTTCCGAGCCGACCTTGGCCGGATAGGTGATCTCGCCCACGCGGTCGAACATGAAGCCGACCGAATTGGTTTCCCCCATCGCGCCGCCATTCTTGGAGAAATACGAGCGCACGTTGGAAGCGGTACGATTGCGGTTGTCGGTCAGCGTCTCGACGATGATCGCCACGCCACCCGGGCCATAGCCCTCATAGCGGATTTCGTCATAGTTCTCGCCGTCCGAGCCGATCGCCTTCTTGATGGCGCGATCGATATTGTCCTTGGGCATGGACTGGGCGCGGGCATTGACCACCGCCAGGCGCAGGCGCGAATTGAACGCAGGGTCGGGCATGCCCATCTTGGCTGCGACGGTGATTTCGCGCGCCAGCTTGGAAAAGACCTTCGAGCGTACGGCGTCGCTCTTGCCCTTGCGGTGCATGATGTTTTTGGCGTGTGAATGGCCGGCCATGGGTCGTCCTCGGCAGATTATCGTTTTCGGGCCGCTTATAGGGGCCGGCGGCACAAAAATAAAGCCCGATGCCCCGTCCGCGCTCTAGGCGAACAGCGGCTCGGCCTGCGCCAGCGTTCCACCCATCCGCACCGGCAGCACCTGGCGGGCCAGCCCCGTGCGCGGATCGGTTTCCACCGCGACCCGCACAGGGTCGCTTCGCCCTCGGCGGGGGTGAACCGGCCATTGGGAATGCCGGTGAGAAACCGGTTGAGCGGCTCGTCGGCTTCCACCCCGATGATGGAATCGAAATCCCCGCACATGCCCGCATCGGCCATCAGCGCCGTGCCACCGCGCAGAATGCGATGATCGGAGGTGGGGATATGGGTATGGGTGCCCACGACCAGGCTCACCCGTCCGTCGAGAAACATTCCCATGGCCTGGATTTCCGAGGTCGCCTCGGTGTGGAAATCGACGATGATCGCGTCGGCCTGCTCGCCCAGCGGACAGGCCGCGACCGCCGCTTCCACCGCCCGGAACGGATCATCCGACGGGCCCATGAACACCCGTCCCAGCGCGTTGACCACCAGCACCCGGTGCCCGTTGCGCCCCTCGACGAACATCGCCCCGCGCCCCGGCGTGCCCGGCGCCATGTTGATGGGGCGGATCAGGGTGTCTTCGCGCTCGATATAGGTGATGGTTTCGCGCTGGTCGAAGGCATGATCGCCCAGCGTCACGATATCGGCCCCGGCATCGCGCAGCAGCTGGAAATGCGCGCGCGTCAGCCCCTTGCCGTGGCTGGCGTTCTCGCCATTGATGACGACGAAATCGAACTTGTAGCGATCGATGATGCCCGGCAATCGGTCCGCAACGGCATCCCGGCCTGCGCGGCCAACCACGTCCCCCAGAAACAGAAACCTCATTGATCGTCGCCGAAATAGCGCACGCCGTTTTCGGTAATCACGATATCAAGTGGCACGTCGTGGGCCTCGCGGGGGATGGAGTTCAATTCCTGGGCGGCAAAGGCCAGCCCGATCAGTTTGGGTTTCTGGCTCATCTGCGAAAGGGTGCGGTCATAATAGCCCCCGCCATAGCCGAGGCGCGTGCCCTTTGCATCAAAGCCGAGCAGCGGCATCAGCACGATATCGGGTTCGGCGTGCGGCGCCTGATCGGCCGGGGCCAGCGTGCCGTAGCCGGCCTCATAGAGCGAGGCTCCCTGCTCCCACACCCGCAGTTCGAGCGGCTCTTCGGGCCCGTTCACCACCGGCAGCACCACGGTATGGTTATTGTCCATCAGCCGCACCAGGATGGGCTGGCAATCGAGCTCGTCGCGAATGCGCCAATAGGCGGCGATGACGGCAGACTGGTCGGGCTTGATCAGCTCAAAAAAATGGCGCGACACCGCCTCGGCGGCTTCGGCGCGCTCGTCCGCGGTCAAGGCCGCGCGGGCCGCATGGGCGGTTACCCGGAGCGCCGCTTTGGCGTCCTCGATCGTGTCGTCAACCATGCAGCTGCTTACCCGCTGGAAATTAGGTGCCGCCCTGGCCGTGGGATATGCGATCCCGGGAAACCTACTTTACGCAGGTGGGCGCCGTATGTCTGAGCCCAGGAGCTCAGTCAGGGACAGCTCCCTTAGGATCGATAAGGCCCCGGGGATACTGGTATCCAACACGCACCGGGCAGCTATCGAGATATAGGCGCTTTACCCGCCCGTGCAAAGGGCAACCGTCAGCAACCAACCGACATTTTACCGGCACTCTGCACTTAAGTGACCAAGTGGCGGTTTACCCGTGCGGCAGGGGCGCCGCGCCATCGAGCGCGGTGGACACGCTGTCGAGCGCCTTGGCGGCGTCGCTGAGCTTGCTGGCGAACTTGGTTTCGAGGTTTTCGATCTCGGCCGCCACTTCCTGGCCGGCCCGCGTCAACACCAGCACGTCCTGCTCGAGCTGCTTGATCTTGCGCTCGGCCTCGTTGAGCTCATCGAGAATGGCGATCCCCGCCATCACCGTCAGCCGGTTGTCGCCGATTTCCCCGACCGCGCCCTTGAGCGTCTCGACCTGGGTGTTGAACCGCTCGGCCAGCCCGATCAGGTGCTTCTGCTGGCCCTCTTCGCAGACCATGCGGTACTTGCGGCCATTGATTTCGACATTGACTTCAGGCACCGCGCTACTCCGCCTTGGCCAAAACTTCGCGCACCGTCTCCATCGCCACGACGAGGCGCCGCGACACATCGTGGGCGCTGTCATCGAGGCGCTTGGCCTTGGCCGCGGCCTTGTCCAGCTCTGTTGCCAGCCGGGCCCGCTCATGCACCAGTCGCTGGGTGTCTACATCGATGCGGTTTTGTTGGCGCAAGCGAGCATTGAGCTCCTTGACGCTCTGTTCCAGCCGCGCCAGCGATCGGTCGAACCGAGCCGATGCGGCAACAAGCCCGTCTTCAAGTTCCGTCTCACTCATCGCGGCTACGGTCCTCAATGTTCGGCGATTCAGACCTATAGGGTGCCCCACCATTGGTCGTAATGCAACCGGGCGTCATTGACAGCCAATCCGAACCTGTTATGCCTCGAACCGCCTTTGGGAGGAGGCTTCCGGCTCCTCTTCTCCCCAGATTTCAGTCCCAAAGAAAGCGCCTTTCTGATGACCAATACAGCCCAGCAGAACGATCTGGCCAATGCGATCCGCTCGCTAGCGATGGACGCGGTCGAAAAAGCCAACTCCGGCCATCCGGGCCTGCCCATGGGCTGCGCCGATATCGCCACGGTGCTTTTCACCAAGGTCATGAAGTTCGATCCCGCTGACAGCAAATGGGCTGACCGCGACCGCTTCGTGCTCTCGGCCGGCCACGGCTCGATGCTGCTCTACTCCTCGCTCTACCTGCTCGGCTACGAAGACATGACCATCGAGCAGATCAAGAATTTCCGCCAGCTCCATGCCAAGACCGCCGGCCACCCGGAATATGGCTACGCGCAGGGCATCGAAACCACCACCGGCCCGCTCGGCCAGGGCATCGGCAACGCCGTCGGCATGGCCATTGCCGAAGCCAAGCTGGCCGCCGAATTCGGCGCCGACCTGGTCGATCACCACACCTGGTGCCTCGCCGGCGACGGCTGCCTGATGGAAGGCATCTCCCAGGAAGCCATTGCGCTGGCCGGCCACCTCAAGCTCAACAAGCTGACCATCATCTGGGACGACAACTCGATCACCATCGATGGCGCGGTCTCCAATTCCGACTCGACCGACCAGATCGCCCGCTTCCAGGCGTCGGGCTGGAACACCATCCGCATCGACGGCCACGATCAGGCCGCCATCGAACAGGCGCTGCTCGAAGCCAAGTCGGCCGACCGCCCGACCCTGATCGCCGCCAAGACCACCATCGGCTTTGGCGCGCCCAAGAAGGCTGGCACCGAAAAGGTCCACGGCTCGCCGCTCGGCGCCGAGGAACTGGCCGGCGCCAAGGCAGCGCTCGGCATCACCTATCCGGCCTTTGAAATCCCCGCCGAAATCCTCGCCACCTGGCGCGCTGCCGGCACCCGCGCGCAGAACCTGCGCGGCGAATGGCATGCCCGTCTCGTCGCCTCCGCCCACAAGGCCGAGTTCGAGCGCCGCCTCAACGGCGACCTGCCCGACGGCTTCCTCGAGGCCATGGACGCCTACAAGCGCAAGCTCAGCGAAGACAAGCCCAAGGTCGCGACCCGCAAGTCCGGCCAGATGGCGCTCGATGTCATCAACGCCATCGTCCCCGAGACCCAGGGCGGCTCGGCTGACCTGACCGGTTCGAACCTGACCAACACCAAGGAAACCCTGCCCTTCACCGCCACCGATCGCTCGGGCCGCTACATGATGTACGGCATTCGCGAACACGGCATGGCCGCGGTGATGAACGGTATCGCGCTGCATGGCGGCCTGATCCCCTATGGCGGCACCTTCATGGTGTTCACCGACTATGCCCGCCCCGCCATCCGCCTGTCGGCGCTGATGGGCCAGCGCGTCATCTATGTCATGACCCACGACTCGATCGGTCTGGGCGAAGACGGCCCGACCCACCAGCCGGTGGAGCATCTGTCCGCCCTGCGCGCCATTCCCAATCTCTTGGTCTTCCGTCCGGCCGACGCGGTGGAAACCGCCGAATGCTGGCAGCTGGCGCTCGAATCCACCACCGCCCCGTCGATCCTGGCCCTGTCGCGCCAGAACCTGCCCGCCGTGCGCACCGAATACACGATGGAAAACAAGTCGGCCAAGGGCGCCTATACCCTCGCCGGCGATCTGGATGCCGATGTGGTGATCTTTGCCACCGGCTCGGAAGTCGCCATCGCGCTCGAAGGCAAGAAGGCGCTCGAGGAAAAGGGCATCCCGGCCCGCGTCGTCTCGGTGCCCTCGATGGAGCTGTTTGCCAAGCAGTCGGACGCCTACCGCGCCGAAGTGATCGGCAAGGCCAAGGCCCGCGTGGCGGTCGAAGCCGGCATTTCGATGAGCTGGGACAAGCTGCTGGGTGACAAGGGTCGCTTTGTGGGCATGCACTCGTTCGGCGCGTCCGCCCCGATCGACGCCCTCTACGAATACTTTGGCATTACCGCCAAGGCTATCGTTGAAGCCGCCACCGCACAGTTGTAAGCAGAGCGACAACCTCCCTGACGTAACTCCCTCCCTAGGAGCATCTACCATGGCAATCCGCGTCGCCATTAATGGCTTTGGTCGTATCGGCCGTAACGTTTTGCGCGCCATCATCGAGTCGGGTCGCACCGATATCGAGGTGGTGGCAATCAACGATCTGGGTCCGGTCGAGACCAATGCACACCTGTTCCGCTTTGACAGCGTGCACGGCCGTTTCAATGGCACCGTCACCGTCGATGGCGACACCATCGATGTGGGCCGTGGCCCGATCAAGGTGACCGCCGTTCGCGATCCGGCCGAGCTGCCGCACGCCGAAATGGGCGTCGACATCGCGCTTGAATGCACCGGCATCTTCACCGCCCGCGACAAGGCGGCGGCCCACCTCAAGGCCGGCGCCAAGAAGGTGCTGATCTCGGCACCGGGCGAAGGCGCTGATCTGACCGTCGTTTACGGCATCAACCACGCGCAGCTGAGCAAGGACCACATCGTGGTCTCGAACGCCTCGTGCACCACCAACTGCCTGGCGCCCGTCGCCTATGTGCTGCACAAGGAATTCGGCATCGAGAAGGGGTTGATGACCACCATCCACTCCTACACCGGTGACCAGCCGACCCTCGACACCATGCACAAGGATCTCTATCGCGGCCGCGCGGCAGCGCTCTCGCAGATCCCCACCTCGACCGGCGCTGCCAAGGCCATTGGCCTGGTGCTGCCCGAGCTCAAGGGCAAGCTCGACGGCGTGTCGGTGCGCGTGCCGACGCCAAACGTCTCCTGCGTCGACCTCAAGTTCATCACCAGCCGTGATGTGACCGCCGACGAGATCAACGCCGCGATCCGCAAATATGCCGATGGCGAGCTCAAGGGCATCCTGAACTACACCACCGCTCCCAATGTCTCGATCGACTTCAACCACGATCCGCATTCCTCGACCATGGCGCTGGACCAGACCAAGGTGATGGGCGGCAATTTCGCCTCGATCCTGAGCTGGTACGACAATGAATGGGGCTTCTCCAACCGCATGGCCGATACCGCCGTGGCGCTGGGCAAGACGCTCTAGGTCTGTTGCCGTCAAATTCGAACGCCCCGTCGCTTTGCGGCGGGGCTTTTTTGTGCACGATACCAACACGGGTCGGCGGCGTCCTGACAAGGGTTTGTCGGCACATCGCAACCAGGAGGCGCCAGGCCATGGACAGCATTGATTTCAAGACGACGCTCAAGCACCTCTACCAGCCGGGCTACCGCGAATTTTCCTTCGCCGATGTCCCCGCCATGAACTTCCTGATGGTCGACGGCCAGGGCGATCCCAACACCGCGCCCAGCTACAAGCACGCTGTCGAATGGCTCTATGGCGTCAGCTATGCCATTCGCGCCGCCGCCAAGGAACAGGACATCCTCTATGTCGTGCCCCCGCTCGAAGGGCTGTGGTGGTCCCCCGATCCCACTGATTTCGTCGCCCGCAGGAAAGACAATTGGCATTGGACCATGATGATCATGCTCCCCGATTTCATTGATCCCGCCATGCTGGAGCCCGCGATTGCCGCCACTGCCGAAAAGCTCGAGAGCGAGATTCCGGCCAGTTTCCGCCTCGAACCGTTCCACGAGGGCCTGTCGCTGCAGATCATGCATCTGGGCAGCTATGACGAGGAAGGCCCGGCGCTTGAGCATCTGCACGAGGTCGAGATTCCCGGCCGCAAGCTGGTGTGCAATGGCCACCACCACGAGATCTATCTCAACGACCCGCGCCGCACCGCCAAAGACAAGCTCAAGACCATCCTGCGCCAACCCGTGCGTGCGGCCTGACCATGCCCCCGGGCAATCGCACCATCCGCTGGCAGTCGCTCGATCACCCCGGCCTTGAGCATTGTCACATCATTTCCACCGCGCGCGACACCCGCATCCGCTCGGTCCTGATCGCCCCCGACTATGGCCTGGCCTACCGTCTCAAGCTTGATGAGCTGGGCCATGTGCGCACCATCAAGCTCGAGCGCACCGACGGGCGCACGCTGGAACTGTTTGCCGATGGCCAGGGCAATTGGTCCGATGATCGCGCCGAGCCGCTGCCAGACCTGCGCGGCTGCATCGATGTCGATATCTCCGCAAGCCCCCTCACCAATGCCCTGCCGATCTGGCGCAGCCAGTGGATCGATGGCCAGCCGCAACGCTTTGCCATGGCCTGGATCGACGCCGATACCATGAGCGTCAAGCGCGACGAGCAGATCTATACCAGGCTCGACGCCACCCGTTTTCGCTACCAGGCCGCCGATGGCAGTTTCGAGACGCTGCTGGAGCTCGACGGTGATGGAATGGTTAAACATTATCCGGCCCGGTTCGACGCGCGCTGACTAGACCTCTTCCCCGTCCCGCATCACTCTGCTACGCCACCACCAATCCCCGACTGTTAGAGGCAACACCATGTCAGCGACCTTCAAGACCCTTGATGAACTCGATCTTGAGGGCAAGCGTGTCCTGTTGCGCGCGGATCTCAACGTGCCGGTTGCCGATGGCAAGGTCACTGATGCCACTCGTATCGAGCGCCTGGTCCCCACCATCCGCGAGATCGTCAAGCACGATGGCAAGGCCATCCTGCTGAGCCATTTCGGGCGTCCCAAGGGCAAGGTTGATCCCGCCTTCTCGCTCGAGCAGGTGTGTGCGGCCGTGGCCGAACAGACCGGCCATCCCGTGGGCTTCATCGCCACCGACTGGGTCGACGTCCAGGCCGCCGGCGAAGCCATCGACTCGGCCCCGGCCGGTTCCGTGCTGATCCTCGAAAACACCCGCTTCCACCCCGGTGAAGAAGCCAACGACGCCGAGCTCGCCGAGCGCATGGCCAGCCTTGGCGACGTTTATGTCAACGACGCCTTCTCCGCCGCCCACCGCGCCCATGCCTCGACCGAAGCGCTCGCCCATTTGCTGCCCGCCGCAGCGGGCCTGGCCATGCAGGCCGAGCTCGAGGCGCTCGAAGCGGGCCTCGGCAAGCCCAAAAAGCCGGTCGTCGCCATTGTCGGGGGCGCCAAGGTCTCTTCCAAGATCGACCTGCTGGAAAACCTCGTCTCCAAGGTGGACGCGCTGGTGATCGGCGGCGGCATGGCCAACACCTTCCTGCATGCGCAGGGCCATGGCGTGGGCAAGTCGCTGGCCGAAAAGGACCTGGCCGAAACAGCGCTCCGTATCATGGACAAGGCCAATGCCAGCGGCTGCGCCATCATCCTGCCCATCGACGCGGTGGTCGCCTGGCACTTCCAGGCCGACACCCCGACCCGGCTCTATGGCGTCGACGCCATCGATCCGGACGGCATGATTCTCGATATCGGCCCGATCTCCATCGACCGCATCAACGCCGCCATCGACGATGCCCACACCGTGGTCTGGAACGGCCCCATGGGCGCCTTTGAAATGAACCCCTTCGATGCCGGCACCGTGGCCGTGGCCAAGCACGTCGCCAAGCGCACCCATGACGGCAAGCTGGTCTCGGTCGCCGGTGGTGGCGATACCGTCGCCGCCCTCGCCCACGCCAACGTCAAGGACGCCTTCACCTATGTCTCCACCGCCGGCGGCGCCTTCCTCGAATGGATGGAAGGCAAGCCCCTCCCCGGCGTCGCCGCCCTCAAGAAATAGCCATCAGATCGACAGTGTAATGCATTTGCATTACACTGTCCGTCATGACCACCAAACCAGCCAACGCCCTGATCCAGACCCGCATCGACGCCTCGATCAAGGATCGTGCCGCCGAAGTGCTCGAAGGCATGGGCCTCACCGTCTCCGATGCCGTGCGCATGCTGCTGACGCGAGTCGCCCATGATGGCACCCTGCCCAGTGGCCTGCTGGTCAATCAGGAAACCCACGATGCGTGGTTCCGTGCCAAGGTGCTCGAAGCCCTCGCCCATCCCGGCCCGGACGTTCCCCATGATGAGGTCGAACGCGCCTTTGCCGAACGCCGCGCCAGGCTAGGCCCCTCGCAATAATGCAGATTGTGTGGTCGCCACTCGCCATCGACGACCGCAGCAGAATTTTTGGCTACATCGCGGCCGACGCCCCGCGCGCCGCAATCGCCGTCGATACGCGGCTCGGCGAGGCAATTGGCGCATTGATGCATTTTCCGGAATCGGGCCGGCCGGGCCGCATCGCGGGGACGCGCGAACTGGTTATCACCGGGCTGCCCTATGTCGTGCCCTACAGGGTCACCGGGCAGCAGGTGCTGATCCTGCGCATTCTGCACGCCGCCCAACTCTGGCCCTAACCATCCTGCCCCCGCGATTTCGCCTTTCGTCGCATAACCGGAGGTCTAATCGAAACCGGACTGACGAAAGTCTAATCTGCGCGCACAATCAGCCCAGAGGTCAAACATGTCGAAGTCGTTGAACGCGATAGCTCAAAAACTCATGGAGCCCGGCAAAGGCATTCTGGCCGCCGATGAGTCCGAAGGCACTATTGCCAAGCGGTTCGCCAAGATCAACCTGCCCAATTCTCTCGATCTGCGTCGCGATTACCGCGAAATGCTGTTCCGCTCGACCGCAGGCGATGACCAATTATATTTCCGGCGTCATCCTGACCGAAGAAACCCTCGAGCAATCCGCTGCCGATGGCACCTCGTTCCGCGCCATCCTGGCCGACGCCGATGTCATCCCCGGCATCAAGGTCGACCGCGGCGCCTTCCCCATGCCCGGCGACAATGGTGAAAAGATCACCGAAGGCCTCGATGGTCTGCGCCAGCGCCTCGAGCGCTACGCCGCCCTGGGCGCCGGTTTTGCCAAGTGGCGCGCCGTCATCACCATCAATGACGTCGCTCCCACCCGCAACAATATCCGCGCCAATGCCCATGCCTTGGCCCGCTACGCCATCCTGTGCCAGGAAGCGGGCATCGTGCCGGTGGTCGAGCCCGAAGTGATGAGCGACGGCGAGCCCGGCAATCACTCGATGGAGCGTTGCGCGGCCGTCACCGGTGACGTGCTCGAAGCCACCTTCAAGGAACTGCGCCTCGCCGGCGTCGACCTGAGCGGCATGCTGCTCAAGCCCAACATGGTGCTCCCCGGCATCAACTCGCGCGAGCGCCCCAGCATCGAAGACGTGGCCCGGCGCACCGTTGCCGTGCTGCGCGAGCATGTGCCGGCCGCCGTTCCGGGCATCGCCTTCCTGTCGGGCGGCCAGACCGATGAAGAAGCCACGGCGCACCTGTCGGCCATGAACCAGATCGGCGGCAAGCCCTGGCCCCTGACCTTCTCCTATGGCCGCGCGCTGCAAAACGTCGCGCTGCGCACCTGGGCCGGTCGCCGCGAGAACTTCCCCCAGGCGCAGGCCGCCTTCACCCACCGCGCCCAGATGAATTCGCTGGCTGCCCTGGGCACCTGGAACGGCGAGCTCGACCGCGTCGCCTGATCCATCCGTTACCCACACGCCAATGCGCGTCCTCCACCCGGAGGGCGCGCATTTTGTTTTGCGCCCCGCCTCCCCTTCCCCTATTGCTCAACCCACCTCTTTGTCGCCAAATTGGCAGATGATGAAGAGCCATGGCGCCGAACCGTCAGGGGTTGGCGCATTCACCAGGCTCGGAGCGCTGCCTCCTGTCAGCGTCCCACCAGCGTCGAGTTACCCGGAACCTATGGCCCCGCAGCTTTATCTGATCACCCCCGCCACCGCCCAGGCGGACAGCTTTCCAGCAAGTCTTGCGGCGGTGCTCGACGCCGCCGAGTTCTCGGCCATCCTGGTGCATCGCGCGGCCCAGGACGACATCGCCTATGCCCAGTTGGTCAAGGCCGTGATCAAGGTCGGCCAGGGTGCGGGCTGCGCCGTGCTGGTCGAGGACGATGTCGCGCTGGCCAAGCGCATGGGTGCCGACGGGGTCCACGTCACCGGCGATGCCAAGGCCGTCAAGGCCGCGATCGCCGCCCTCAAGCCGGGCCTGATCGTTGGCGCCGGTCCCATCACCACGCGCCACGACGCCATGACCGTGGGCGAGCTCGATATCGACTACCTGCAGTTCGGCAATCTTGACGACGCCCCCGATGCGACGGCCGTGGAACTGACCGAATGGTGGGCGCCCACCTTCGAAATCCCCGCCGTCCTGCACGCGCCCGGCGCGACCGATGCGCATAGCGCCGAATTTTTCGCCTGCGGCCCCGCCCTCTGGTCGGCCGCGTCGCCGCCGGAGGCCGCCCGGGCGCTCGCGGCCAGCCTTGAGGACGCCCAATGATGCGCCCATTGCGGGGGGCCACGCTGCTGGCAGTCCTGTTGCCGCTGTCGGCCATGGCGCAAGGACCCGTGGCGCCTGCCGTGCCGCCTGCCCCCAACCGTGCGGCAATCGCCCCCGGCACCATCGATGTCGAGGCCCCCTCAACCGAGGCTGCCGAAGCCATCAGCAGCGAGATCTTTGGCCCCCGCCTGCCGGTGGACGAGGCCTATGGCGCGTTCCAGCGCGGCTATTATCTCACCGCCTTCGAACTGCGCCCTGCCGCGCGCCGAAAAGGGCGATGCCGCTGCCCAGACCCTGATCGCCGAAATTTATGCCCAGGGGCTCGGCGTCGGCCAGAACGACGAGAAGGCCGCGGGCTGGTACCAGCTCGCCTCCCAGAACGGCGATCGCCTCGCCACCTTCGACCTGGCGCTGCTACTACCAGGAGGGCATTGGCGTGCCCAAGGACCGCGCCCGCGCCGCCGAACTGTTCCAGCAGGCTGCCGATGCCGGCTATATCCCGGCCAAATACAATATGGCGCTGCTCCACGTCGAAGGGCTTTATGCCTCCCCCAGCCTGACCACGGCGGCCCAGCTGATGAAGGAAGCCGCCGACGCCGAGCTGGCCGAAGCGCAGTATGACTACGGCTCCATGCTGATCGAGGGCGCCGGCGTTCCGCCCAATCCCCAGGAAGGCGCGCGCTATATCGGCCTGGCCGCCGAGCAGAACCTGATCGCGGCCCAGATCGATTACGCCACCCTGCTCTATATGGGCCAGGGCGTGGAGCGAGAATCTTGAGGAAGCCGCCCGCTGGTATGGCCGCGCCGCCGATGCCGGCAACGCTGTCGCCCAGAACCGCTATGCCAAATTGCTGGCGGCGGGCGAAGGGGTCACCCTCAACCTCGAGGATGCGGCCATGTGGCGCGCCCTGGCGCGCCGCCAGGGGCTGTCCGATCCCGCGCTCGACCGCCTGCTGATCTCGATTCCCGCGCCCGATCTGGCGCGCGCCGAAGAGCGGGCCCGCTTCTGGCCCTCGGCTCCCCCGTCGGCCGGTGCGGTGGCCGATACCCCGGCCCTGATCGAGCCCGATGCCAAATCCACGACCCTGCCCGCCCCCACGGACGAGCCCTTGCCGGCGCCCGCAGCCCCGAAAACTCCTGCCCCCGAGGACGAACATACCCCCTCTGCTCCGCAAGACCCTTGAACCAGCGGGCATTCTGGGGCAAGAAGCCCGCCACACGGTTAGCATCACAGGTCCCGGCTTGACCTCAGCTGGTGAGCCGGTCGACCAATAGTTGTGGGGCGCCCGCCCCACCCGGCCCGACCGCTCCCGATGAGGCCTGTCGCGCCCGCCGGTGCCCACCTTTCACGCCAACAAAAAGCAGCACATGGCCAAGATCAACGGCAACGAAATCCGCCCCGGCTTCGTCATCAACCATCAGGATCGCCTGTGGGTCGCGGTCAAGGTCGATCACGTCAAGCCCGGCAAGGGCGGCGCCTATGCCCAGGTCGAGCTCAAGGCCATTCTGGCCGGCACCAAGCTCAACGAGCGCTTCCGCTCGGCCGAAACCGTCGAGCAGGTCGAACTCGAATTCCGCGATTTCACCTATCTCTACGAGCAGGGCGAACAGCCTGGTCTTCATGGATCAGGAAAGCTACGAGCAGGTCGAACTGCGACAAGGACTTTGTCGGCGACCGCGCCGCCTTCCTCAGGATGGCATGAAGATCACGCTCGAAATGCACGAGGATACCCCGCTCGGCATTCGCTTCCCGCCCAATGTGGTGGTCGAAGTCATCGAGGCCGATCCGGTCATCAAGGGCCAGAGCGCCTCCAACCAGTTCAAGCCGGCCAAGCTGGCCAATGGCCTCAAGGTCATGGTGCCGCCCTTTATTGCCGTCGGCGAACGCATCGTCGTCGACACCTCCGAAGTCACCTATCTGCGCCGGGCTGACTGATCATGGCACGTTCTGCAATTCTCAATGTCATGGTCAGCGCCGCCCTCAAGGCCGGCAAGTCGCTGACCAAGGATTTCAACGAAGTCGAAAACCTGCAGGTGTCCCGCAAGGGGCCCGCCGATTTCGTCTCCAAGGCCGATACCGCGCGCCGAGCAGATCGTCTATGCGAGCTGCAAAAGGCCCGCCCGACCTATGCCTTCCTCATGGAAGAGGGCGGCGAAGTCGCCGGCACCGACGGCCAGCACCGCTGGATCATCGACCCGCTCGATGGCACCACCAATTTCCTGCACTCGATCCCGCTGTTTGCCGTGGCGATCGCGCTCGAGCGCGCCAATGAGATCGTCGCCTCGGTGATCTACAATCCGGTGCTCGACGAACTCTACACCGCCGAAAAGGGCGGCGGCGCCTGGCTCAACGACCGCAAGCGCCTGCGCGTCGCCACCCGCCGCCATCTGGCCGACGCCGTGGTGTGCACCGGCATCAAGACCCAGGGCACCGCCAACGACACGCTGCAGCTGCGCCAGCTCGCCGCCGTATCAATCCCGCCGTCGCCGGCATCCGCCGCTCCGGCTCCATCTCGATGGACATGGCCTGGCTCGCCTCGGGCCGCTATGACGCCGTCTGGGAAGCCGGCCTCAGCCCCTGGGACGTCGCGCCGGGCATGCTGATGGTCAAGGAAGCCGGTGGCGTCGTCTCCGACTTTGCCGGCCAGCCCGGATCGGTCTGGAACGGCCAGATCATCGCCGGCAACGAATACCTGCATGCGCCTCTGTTCAAGGCGCTGCGCCCGATCCAGTAGCCTTCCGCATCGCGCATCAGAAAAGCCCTCCGTCCGGGGGGCTTTTTTTATTGCCCCAGCTGGCTCGCTGCACAGCAATCGGTTACGATCGTTAACCTTTGTGATTGCTCCGCACCGCGCCTCTGACTACTCTTGCCCGCAATGATTTGCGTATTTGGGAGCTAGGTTTAAGGCAGATGACGCAAGGCTACGACCCTACCACCTGGCCAGCCCGACCGTTTACCTGGTCAAGATCGTGATCTTCCTGGTGCTGGTGGCGCTGGTCGCGGCCATCCTGGGCAACACCATCATCACCTTTTTCTGGGCCAATCCGTTCATCAACGCGATGATCTTCTTCGCGCTGTTCGTGGGTATCTTCCTCAGCTTCCGCCAGGTGATCCGCCTGTTCCCGGAAGTGAAGTGGGTCAATTCCCTGCAGGACGGCACCACCACCAATGTGCGCCCGCCCATCCTGCTGGCCCCGGTCGCGGGCCTCCTGCGCGAGCGCATCGGGGAAGCGGTGATCACCCCCTCCTCCATGCGCTCGATCCTTGATTCCGTGGGCAACCGGCTCGATGAAGCCAAGGACACCTCGCGCTATCTCACAGGCCTGCTGGTATTCCTTGGCCTGATGGGGACGTTTTACGGCCTGCTCGAAACCGTCACCTCGGTCGCCGGCGTCATCAACACGCTCGATGCCACTGCCGGCGACACCGCAACGCTGTTCACCAATCTCAAGGAAGGGCTCACCGCCCCGCTCTCGGGCATGGGCACGGCGTTCTCCTCCTCGCTGTTCGGCCTTGCCGGCTCGCTGGTGCTGGGGTTCCTCGACCTGCAGACCAGCCAGGCCCAGAATGCCTTTTACACCGAGCTCGAAGACTGGATGACCACCATGACCGAGCTCGACCACCCGGTCAGCGCCATGCAGGCCAGCGCCGGTGGCCACGACATGCAGGCCATGTTCGACAAGCTGGGCAATTCCATGCAGAACCAGAATTCCTCGCAGAACGCCATTCGCGCCATGGCCGAACTCGCCCGCGGCATCGATGGCCTGGTCAAGCATATCCGCACCGAGCAGGACGACCTGCGCAAGCATATCGATGACCAGGGCGAGACCAATCGCCGCCTGCGCGAGCTGATCGAGGCCGTGCTGTCCCAGGCCGATACCGAGCGGCGGAACTAGCCTATGCCTGGAGCCCGTTCTCGCCGGCGTCTGGAGGCCAATTACTGGCCTGGTTTCGTTGACGCCCTGTCGAGCCTGCTGCTGGTCATCATCTTCCTGCTCAGCCTGTTCATGCTGACGCAGTTTTTCCTCGGCCAGGAAATCGAGGGTCGCGACACGGCCCTCTCGCGCCTCAACAGCCAGATTGCCGAACTGACCGATCTGCTGCAGCTCGAACGCGCCAATTCCGATGATCTGAACGCCCAGCTCGCGACCCTGACGGCCACGCTGGCCGGGGCCGAGGCCGACAAGGCCAACCTCACCAGCCAGCTCGCCGGGATCGGCGCCGGGCTCGGCGACAAGGATGCAACCATCGCCGGGCTGCAGGGAGAGCTGCTGGCGGCCCAGGAGCTGTCCGACGAGGCCAATGCCCAGATGGCGCTGCTCAACCAGCAGCTGGCCGCGCTGCGCACGCAGATCGGGGCGCTTGAAGCGGCCCTTGAAGCCTCCGAGGCCCGCGACAGCCAATCGCGCACCCAGATTGCCGATCTTGGGCGGCGCCTTAACCTCGCGCTCGCCCAGCGCGTGCAGGACCTCAGCCGCTACCGCTCCGATTTCTTCGGCCGCCTGCGCCAGATCCTGGAAGGCCGCGCCGATGTGCGCGTCGTCGGCGACCGTTTCGTGTTCCAGTCCGAAGTGCTGTTCGATGCCGGCCAGGCCGACATCTCGCCCCAGGGCACGCCCGACCTCGATGCCCTGGCCGACGCCATCCTGCAGCTGGAAAAGGAAATCCCCCCCGATATCAACTGGGTGCTGCGCATTGACGGGCACACCGATGCGCGCCCCATCTCCAATGCCCGCTTCCCCTCCAACTGGGAATTGTCGGCGGCCCGCGCCATTTCGGTCGCCCGTTATCTGGTGACGCGCGGGGTCTCGCCCAACCGGCTGGTCGCGGCCGGCTTTGGCGAGTTTACGCCGCTCGACAACGGCACCACCGAAGAGGCCTACCGCCGCAATCGCCGCATCGAATTCAAGCTGACCGAGGGATAAGCGCGGCGGCCTCAAAAGGCACACGCCGTAAGGAAAATCAGGCGGGCCATGGCCCGCCTGTTTGGGTTAGGCGGGCTGATCGTCCAGCCGGAACTGCAGGCGCGCCAGCTCGGCATAGCGGCCGCCCTTGGCCACCAGCTCGTCATGGGTGCCCTCATCGATGATCCGGCCATGGTCGAGCACCAGGATCTTGTTGGCGTCACGAATGGTCGCCAGCCGGTGCGCGATCACCAGCGTGGTGCGGCCCCGCATCAGATGCTCCAGCGCCTTCTGCACCAGCTGCTCGCTCTGCGCGTCCAGCGCGCTTGTGGCTTCATCGAGCAGCAGGATCGGGGCGTTCTTCAGGATCGCCCGGGCAATCGCCAGGCGCTGCTTCTGCCCGCCCGACAGCATCACGCCGCGTTCGCCCACCATCGTGTCATAGCCCAGCGGCAGATCGGTGACGAAATCATCGACCAGCGCCGCCAGCGCCGCGGCCTTCGACCTCCGCATCGCTCGCGTCGGGCTTGCCGAAGCGGATATTGGAGGCAATCGTGCCGGCAAAGATCGTCGGCTCCTGCTCGACATAGGCAAAACGCTGGCGCAGCTCGGTCAGGCGCGCATCGCGAATATCCACGCCATCGACGCGGATCGAGCCGCTATTCACATCGTAGAACCGCTGCAGCAGCGACAGCGTCGTCGATTTGCCCGACCCCGAGGCCCCCACCAACGCCACGGTTTCACCCTTGGCAACGGTGAAGCTCAGATCATTGAGCACATGCTCGAACCCGCTCGTGGCATAGCCGAACGACACCTTCTCGAACGCGACCGTGCCCAGCGGCGGCACCGGCAGCGCCACCGGCTGCACCGGATCGACAATGCTCGCTTCCGTATCGAGAATTTCGGTAATCCGCTCGGTCGAGCCGGCAATGGTCTGCAGCATGCCCATCACTTCACTGACATTGGTCAGCGCCCCGGACGCCATCAGCGCATAGATCAGGAACTGCGCCAGCTGGCCCGCCGTCACCGTGCCGTCAAACACTGCCCTTGCGCCCCACCACACCAGCACCACGATCGCCGCGGTCGCGAGGAAGATCACCAGCCCCACAAGGCCCGCCCGCGCCCCGAGGCGCTTGATCTCGGCGCGATAGCTGTCGCGACTATGGGCATCGTAGATGCTCGACTGCACCTCTTCCTGGGTGAACGACTTGACCGTCCGGCTGGCGCCCAGCATTTCCGTCGACATCGCCGACAGATTGGCCAGCGCGTCCTGGGTGCGGCGCGACATGCCGCGCAGGCGGCGCGAAAACGCGATCAGCGGCAACAGCATCGCCGGCGCCAGCACCACCACGGCCAAGGTCAGCACCGGGCTGGTCAGCATCATCATGATCAGCGCGCCGATGATGGTCACCATCGAGCGCAGCGCCAGCGAGAAGCTCGACCCCACGGCCGCGCGCACCACGCCCACGTCGCCATTGAGGCGGCTGGTCAGCTCGCCGACCCGATTCGTGTCGAAATATTTCGCATCCAGATGCAGCAGATGCGCAAACACCGCCTCGCGCAGGTCCGCCAGCACCTTTTCCCCAAGGCTGGAGATGAAATAAAACCGCGCGCCGCTGGCCGCGCCCATCACCGCCGCAATGGCAATGATCACCGCGCCGTAGCGGGTCACGTTTTCCAGATTTTGCGCCAGGAACCCCTGGTCGATGACCCCGCCCATGATGAAGGGAATCGCCAGCGACGAAATGGTCGAGACCAGCAGAAACACCACGGTCAGCACCAGCCGCACCGGATAGCGCAGCATGAACGGCAGCAGCCGGCGCAGCGGTTGCAGCTTGCGCGGATTGATCGGGGATTTGGATTCAGCTTCTTCGGATTTGGCCTGAACCGGAACGGCCTGGTCTGTCATCGCTGGGATATGCCACTCTGTTTGAGGGCCCGGAAGGCTTCCAGACCGCGCAAGGCTCCGATATAGGCACTGCACTGTGGGGCGGCAACTGGTTTGTCCGGCGCGAAATTGCCGCGCCATGTCCCTTGCAGAGCGAGGCATGGTTTCTGTATGAAGCCGCCAACACCAGTTCCATGCTCTCCGGGCGCCACGGCGCCCGTTTGATTTGAGGCGATACCGATGAAGGCAGATATCCATCCGGACTACCACAACATCACTGTGGTCATGACCGACGGCACCAAGTACGAGACGCGTTCGACTTACGGCAAGGCCGGCGATACGCTCCAGCTCGACATCGATTCCAAGACCCATCCCGCCTGGACCGGCGGCACGGGCCAGCTGCTCGACCGCGGCGGCCGCGTTTCGCGCTTCAAGGAGCGCTTCAAGGGCCTGGGCATCTAATCCAGCTGCCACCAGATTTCGAAAGACCCGGCCCCGTGCCGGGTTTTTTGTTTTAGCGGGTCCCGCGATCACATCCGCAAGGAGCACGCCATGCCGGCACTTGTCTTCGGGGCTGCGGCCCTCTTTGAAATCGCCGGCTGCTATCTGGTCTGGCAGGCCCTGCGCCTCGGCCAGCCCTGGCTGTGGGCCCCTGCCCTTGCGGCGCTGGCGCTGTTTGCCTATTTGCTGACCCTGACCGGCGCCGACAGTGCCGGGCGCACCTTTGCCGTCTATGGCGGCATCTATATCGTCGCGTCGCTGGTGTTCATGGTGCTGGGCGAGCGCGTCCGCCCGGACCTGTGGGATCTGGCCGGCGGCATGCTCTGCCTCATCGGTGCTGCGGTGATCTTTTTCGGCCCGCGCGTCGGTTGAACCTCAGGCCCGCCCGAACGCCGCCTTGAGCCGCGCCAGCTGGTCGGCAATGCCATTGGCCACGCCCGGATCCAGCTCCGGCAATTTGCCGCGCTCGAGCGTGTCGAACTGGACCACCCGATCGAACAGCCGATCCCCCATGTCGATATAACCGCGCAGGCTCGTGGGCAGTTCGGCATAACCGGGGCCGCCGCGCTGCGACGGGGTCGCCGAGAACTGCACCTTGTCCTTTTCGTTGCGGGCGTTTTCCTTGCTGATCTCGCCTTCGTTGACCGCGCGCTGCAACAGCAGCCACGACGCTAGCTGCATCAGCCGCGTCGTCAGGCGCATGGATTCGGTGGCGTAGAGAAACGAGGCCTCGCGCGCCAGGTCGCGGCTTTCCACCCGTCCCTCGCCATCGAGATAGGATGCCACGTCTTCGATCAGCCGCATGCCCTCGCGGTACAGCAGGTCAAAACCACCCGCTGCAACGATGCGTGGCCCAATGGCAATTGCTGGTTCGATCTCGTTCAACTTGGTCCACCCCGCGCTCTCATCTGGTCCCATGCTAGGCATAAACCGCCCAATATTCATCACCGCCTTCAGAACGCACTAAAAAGAGCTTTAAGATCAGGGCGATACAATGGCCAAGCCGGCAAACACAAAAAAAGAGCGGTAAAAACCGCTCTCGAAGTTAACAGGGAGGCGTCAAACAGAGAGATGTTCACTCTGCCAAATCCAGAACAAGCTGAATAATGAAAACTTACCGCCAAACCCCTAATTGATGATTAACGGGAGGCGATTTCTTAACCGTGCCGCGCAACACCCTCTTGCACACGGCGAACGCCCCGGCCGCCCTAGAGCTTGAAAATCGACTCGGCGGCCTTGCGGGTATGCCCGCGCGCCTCGATGGCCCGGCGCAGGCGCGCGATCTCCTGCTCCAGCAGCCCGATGCGATCCTGCAATTCCTCCGCCGACATGGCATCGAGCACCATGCCCACCTCGTGGCTCTTGGGCTTGCTGATGTCGTCCTCGTCCATGATAGCCTCCTGTGCCGCTGCTTCGCCCAAGTTTAGCGGCAAGAACCCGCCGGACAAGCCCGGATCGTCCAATCGCCACTCGGATAACCACCATGACCCTGCCCACCCAGATGACCGCCATCACCCTCGCCCGGCCCGGTGGCCCCGAAGTGCTCCAGCTCCAGGCCGTGCCGGTGCCCGCCTGCGGACCCGATGAAGTCCTCATCCAGATCGCCGCGGCCGGGGTCAATGGGCCTGACCTCGCCCAGCGCGCCGGCCATTACGATCCCCCGCCCGGCGCCTCGCCGCTGCTGGGCCTCGAAGTGGCGGGCGTGGTCGTGGCCTGCGGCGCGGCGGTCACCGGATGGGCTCCCGGCGATCGTGTCATGGCGCTGGTCAATGGCGGCGGCTATGCCGAATATGTCGCCGTGCCCGCCGGTCAGGTGCTGCCCATGCCCACAGGCTGGAGCTTTGCCGAGGCCGCGGCCCTCCCCGAAACCTGGTTCACCATCACCCAGTCGCTGGTGCTGCGCGCCGGCCTTGCGCCCGGCATGATCGTGCTGGTGCACGGGGCTTCCGGCGGCATTGGCGGCGCCGCCATCCAGATCGCCACTGCGCTGGGCGCCCGGGCCATCGGCATCGTCTCGACCCCCGAAAAAGCCGAATATGGCAGCCGCCTCGGCGCCTTTGCCACCATCGATCGCACCAGCGAGGATATCGTCGAACGCGTCCTGACCCTCACCGATGGCCACGGCGCCGACCGGATCATCGATGTCGTGGGCGGGCCGATGGCCGAGGTCAACATCGCCGCCGCCGCCATGGGCGGCCACATCATCCAGGTCTCGACCCTGGGCGGGAGCAGCGCCACGCTCTCGCTGCGCGCCCTGATGGGCAAGCAGCTCACCCTCTCCGGCTCCACCCTGCGCCCGCAGCCCCCCGCGACCAAGGCCGCCATCGCCACGCGCATCCGCACAGATTTGTTACCGGCCCTGGCCGATCCCCGCTGGGTGCGCCCCGAGGTCAGCCAATTCCCTCTCGCCGACGCCGCCATGGCCCATGCGACGCTCGAAGCACGCACGACGCACGGCAAACTGGTGCTTCTCACCCCGTTTGGCCTGCAGCGCTGAGCGCCCGGCATTCGTGTGCATCGGCGCACTTGACCATTGCAGATCGAGCCTCATCCTCATATATTGGCGAGATATCCCCCCTCAGCATGAAGCAAAGAGGTGGAGCGGCCCGGAGGAAAACCGGCCGCGCCTGCAGGAGAATTTTACCATGACCCAGCCCCTGTTGATGCCGAAGGCAACTGCCGTCTGGCTCGTCGAGAACACTGCGTTGTCGTTCGACCAGATCGCCGCCTTTTGCACGCTGCACCCGCTTGAGGTGCAGGGGATTGCCGATGGTGACGTCGCCGGCGGCATCATGGGTGTGAACCCGATCCAGAACGGTCAGCTGACCCGCGAAGAGATCGACAAGGCGGAAGCCGACCCCAATTATCGCCTGAAGCTGAGCGAGCCCAAGGTCCGGGTGGCCGCCGCCAAGCGCAAGGGTCCGCGCTATACCCCGATTTCACGCCGCAATGAACGCCCCAACGCCATCAAGTGGCTTGTCCGCAATCATCCCGAGCTCAAGGACGCCCAGATCATGCGTCTGGTGGGCACCACCAAGTCGACCATCGATTCCGTGCGCGACTCCACCCACTGGAACGCCGCCAATCTGGTGGCGATGGACCCGGTGACCCTGGGCCTGTGCAGCCAGATCGATCTCGATCTTGAGGTCAAGCGCGCCTCCAAGGGCACCGGCATCGGCGAAGACGTCGTCGAGGGCACCACCCTGCTCACCGCCGAAGACGCCATGGCCCGCGCCAATAGCCGTCACTCCGGCGAAGAGGGCAACGAGTTTGCCAGCAACGATCATCGCCCCGCCGAAGTGCAGGACGAGTTCGACGCCGATTCCGTGTTCTCCAAGCTCAAGTCGCTCAAGAACGCCGACGACAACGACGACTGATCCCCTTGCTGGCAGGACGCCCCGCGCGCCCTGCCAGCTTTCCCTGCCGCTCTCCGGCCGCCCGCAACTGCCATACCAGTTGACAAGCGCGGCCCGAACGGCTCCGCTCGGGCATCACCTCCCGGACGCGTTTCATGCCCTTTGCCGACCCCTATTTCATCGTGATCGCCGTGGTCGCGGTTCTTGTTGTGGGCCTCTCCAAGGCGGGCCTGCTGGCGGGCCTCGGCATGGCGGGGGTGCCCCTGCTGAGCCTTGTGATGCCCGCCCGCGACGCCGCCGGCATCATGCTGCCCGTCCTGCTCGCCATGGATGTGGTCGCCGTTTACACCTACCGCCGCGAGATCGACTGGCGCATCCTGGCCATCATGCTGCCGGGGGCCGCCATGGGCACGCTGACGGCCTGGGTGCTGTGGGCTTTCATTTCCGATTCCGCGGTGCTGCTGTTTCTGGGGCTGGTCACGCTGCGTGTTCATCCTCGACGCCATCCTGCCGCTGCGCCGCAAGCTTGAAGGCCTGCCCCCGTCCCGGCCCTGGGGCATCTTCTGGGGCGCGTTGTCGGGCTTTACGAGCTTCATCAGCCACACCGGCGGCCCACCCTTCCAGATCTACGTACTGCCCCAGCGCCTGCGCCCGGCGCTTTATGCGGGCACCACCTCGGTGTTCTTCGCCTTCGTCAACACTGCCAAGCTGGTCCCATATTTCTTCCTCGGCCAGCTCAGCCTGGACAATCTGCAGCTCTCGGCGGCGCTGATTCCATTCGGGCTGGGAGGCGTGTTCCTGGGCATCTACCTGGTGCGCCGCATCTCGGCCGCACTGTTCTACCGCATCGCCTACTGGCTGGTGTTCCTGCTCTCGCTCAAGCTCGTCTGGGATGGCGCGGCGGGCCTGCTGGGCGGGCACTAGGCAACAAAAAAAGGGCCGCAGCACCCGCCGTGACCCCTTCAACCCCTCAGTGGGGCCGGCTATTGATTGCCGGTACTGTACTTGGAAAGTTCGTCCTTCACCTCGAGCTTTTTGCGCTTGAGCGCACTGACCGCAATCGCATCATATCGGGTGCTTTGCATTTGTGTCTGGATCTGGCGATCCAACTCCTGATGGCGACGCTCGAGCGCCGCAACATGGCCTTCAGTCGTCATAACAACTCCTTGCAGCAAAGGTAGACGACAGGATCGTCACAAATAATTCACGTCTTGTCGATGTGCATTCCGAGGGCTCGCGAAATCGGATGCAAAACCTTCCGTGATCGGTTAACCAGAGGTATCGCAGAGCGGGTTGGGACGCGTAAAATTCATGTTGCAGCTCTCCAAGGAACAGGAAGCCGGCTTCGGGCTCGAACTGGCGACAAAGCGGCAGGAACACTCGGATCTCGACGCGGCGATCGACACTCTGGTGGCGTCGCGAGTGGCCGATCCAATGCTGGTTCAGCGGCTCAAGAAGCGCAAGCTGGCGCTCAAGGATCGCATCGTGCAATTGGAAAATATTCTGCTGCCCGACATCATTGCCTGACTGCGCGGCGGCTTGATGTGTGGCAACAATTAGGCTAGTTCCGCCCTTTGCGAAGACCGATGAAGGAATCGGCCCGTGCTCACCAAGCCCTCTGTCGCCATCGTCATGGGCAGCCAGTCTGACTGGCCTACCATGCGCCGCGCCGCCGAAACGCTCGAGGCCCTTGAGATCGAGTACGAGGCGCGCATCGTCTCAGCTCATCGCACCCCCGAACGCATGGTCGATTTCGCCACCAGTGCCCGCGACGAGGGGTTCAGGATCATCATTGCCGGGGCCGGCGGTGCCGCGCACCTGCCCGGCATGATCGCCGCGCTGACCCCGCTGCCGGTGTTTGGCGTGCCGGTGCGCTCCAAGGCCCTCAACGGCCAGGATAGCCTGCTCTCCATCGTCCAGATGCCCGGCGGCGTGCCCGTGGGCACGCTGGCCATCGGCGAGCCCGGCGCCATCAATGCGGCCCTGCTGGCCGCTGCCGTGCTGGCGCTCAACGACGATGAGCTGGCCGATCGCCTTGATGCCTTCCGCGCCGCCCAGACCAGCAGCGTTCCGCTTTTTCCCATCGATACCGAGTAAGCCTTGCCCCACGATACGACGCCCGCTGCCCCCGGGCAGCATGATTGGTATTCTTGGGGGCGGCCAACTGGGCCGCATGCTGGCCCTGGCGGCCAGCCGGCTGGGCATGCGCACCCACATCTATTGCCCCGACCCCGACAGCCCTGCTTTCGAGGTCACCCCGCACAAGACTGTGGCCGCCTATGACGACGAGGCGGCGCTCGCCGCCTTTGCCGATGCGGTCGACGTCATCACCTATGAGTTCGAAAACGTGCCCGCCGCCACCGCCGAGTTCCTGGCCGCGCGCAAGCCGCTGCGCCCCGGCGCCAATGCGCTGGCCATCTCGCAGGACCGGCTGGCCGAAAAGGCGTTCCTCAGTCTCCAAGAACATTCCCGTCGCCCCCTATCGCGCCGTCGAATCGCTGGCCGATCTGGAAGCGGCGATCGACGCCCTCGGTCTGCCCGCCGTGCTCAAGACCACGCGGCTGGGTTATGACGGCAAGGGCCAACGCGTGCTGCGCGAGCGTGCCGATGCGGCCACGGCCTTTGCCGAACTCGTCGCCCAAGCCGCTGGTGCTCGAGGCCTTTGTGCCGTTCGAGAAGGAAATCTCCATCGTCGTGGCGCGCAGCACCACGGGCGAAGTGCGCAATTTCGATGCCGCCGAAAACGTGCACCGCGATCACATCCTCTTCACCAGCACCGTCCCCGCCGAGATTGCCCAGGGCGTTGAAAAGCACGCCGCCATGCTGGCCAAGGTCATCGTCGTGGCGCTCAACTACATCGGCGTGCTCGGCGTCGAGTTCTTCGTCGTGCCCGGCCCCGAGGGGCGTTCGTCGCTGGTCGTCAACGAGATCGCCCCGCGCGTCCACAATTCCGGCCACTGGACCGAGGCGGTGTGCCTCACCGACCAGTTCGAGCAGCATATCCGCGCCATTGCCGGCTGGCCCCTGGGCGATCCGGCGCGGCTGGCCGATGTGGTGATGGAAAACCTCATCGGTGACGCGGTCGCGACGCTCCCCGCAGCGCTCGATGGCAACACCCAGCCCCATCTCTACGGCAAGGCCGACCCCCGCCCCGGCCGCAAGATGGGTCACGTCAACCGCATCACCCGCCGCTAGACCCGCTCCAGCAGCCCCTGCAGCGCCGTGCGCGACCGCCTGGGGCGCCTCAAGGCTCGACAGATGCCCGCTCCCGGCAAATTCCACCAGCATCGGCTCCAGGGATCATCCCCGCCATCTCCTGGGCCAGTGCCGGGGGCGTCAGCGTGTCGAGTGCCCCCACCCCCACCAGCGTCGGCACTTTGATCTGTCGCCAGATGCGGCCGAGAATCGATTCTCCCCATGATGGCGGTCTGCTGGCGCAGATAGGCATCCGGCCCCACCCGCGCGGCCATCTCCCTGACAATCATCGGCGAGCGGCCCATCCACATGATCCGGCGCCAGCAGCCCCGGCACCATGGCCTGCACCACGAGCCCAAACTTGCCCTGCTGCGTCGCCACCATGCCGCCCCGGCGCTGTTCTTTGCGCGCCTCGCTATCGGCCCCGGCGGCGCTGTCGAGCAGGGCCAGATGGGTGACCCGCTCGGGCGCCTGCCGCATGATTTCGAGCGCCACATAGCCGCCCATGGACAGCCCAACCACCGCAAACCGGGGCGGAGCGGCCGCCAGCGTGCGCGCCGCCATCGCCGCAATGGAGTCGTCGAGGCTCAAATCCGCCACCTGGCAATCCGCCGCCAGCCCCGCCTGCACCCCCTCCCACAATGCCCAGTCGCACAGCAGTCCCGGCAGCAACATCACAGCATTGGCCATTTTCATCTCTCGCGAACCATGTTCATTGGCGCCAAGTGTTTCGGTTCCCCCCGCCAGGCGCAATCCCGCCGCAGCAAATCCGCGGTTTTGATGACGCGATGGTGGACAAGCCTATCTGGCTGGGCTATAGAGCGGCCCACGGTGACTGGCTTAGCTGGTCGGTGGTGAAGCTACATGGTTTCATCGCTTTATTCCAAACCCACATGTCCAAGCTTCGAAAGGGCGGTTGACCTTTGCAAGTAGTCGTTCGCGATAATAACGTTGATCAGGCGCTGCGCGCGCTGAAGAAGAAGCTGCAGCGCGAAGGCGTCTTCCGCGAGATGAAGCTGCGCAACTACTATGAGAAGCCCTCTGAAAAGAAGGCTCGTCAGAAGGCAGAGGCAGTTCGTCGTGCCCGCAAGCTGGCTCGCAAGCGCCTGCAGCGCGAGGGCGGTCTTCCCGCTCCAGCCGGTCGTCCGGCTCCGGGCGGTCGCCCAGCTGGCGCAGCACCTGCTGCCATGCCGCGCAGCTAAGAGCTCGCAATAGCATTTAAAAGCGCCGTCCTTTTGGGACGGCGTTTTTGTTTGTCCAATAGCAGGTGCTCCACCCAGCCTGCGGGGAGCGGCGATTCTAGCCGGGACCGGCCATCGCCCGCTCAAAGAATGCCCTGGCGTGGCTCCAGATGCCGCGATCCCACAGATCGCTGTGCCCCGCCCCCGGCTCGATCCACAATTCATCCGGGTTGGGCACCAGCTTGTAGAGCCGCTCGCCCTGGCTGACATCGATGGTGGTGTCGCCCGTGCCATGGGCAATCATCACCGGCTCGCTCACATTCCTGATCCACTGGTCCGACGGGTACCGGTCCTGCATCAGCAGCCCCACCGGCAGCAGCGGATAGCGCTCGGCAGCCACCGACACAGTGGAGAGATACGGCGTCTCCAGCAGCAGCGCCCGCGCCTCGCGCATGCTGGCGGTATAAGTGGCCGGCCCTGTGCCGATCGAGCGCCCCCAGATGACGATGGGCGCACCCTTGGCGCTGGCCCAGTCGAACGCGGCCAGCGCATCCTCGAGCAGCCCCGCCTGGCTGATCGTGCCCGGCGACATGGGAAAGCCGCGATAGTCGAACGCCAGGAACCCGTAGCCATCGGCCACCCAGGTCTCGAAGCGCTCGTGCTCGTCGCTGAAGCTGCCGTAATTGCCCTTGTAGAAGATGATCAGCGGCTTGCCCGGCTGCGGCGCCTGATACCAGCCATTGATCACCCCGTCGCCCGATGCAATGCTCACAGCCTCCGCCTGCGTCAAAAGCGTATCGGCCAGCGGCGTGATCGGCCCGTTCGGCTCATACTGAAAGGCGCGCTGGTTGACATACATATAGCCCGATGCCCCGGCATAGCCGACAACCAGCACCAGGACGAGGCCCAGCAGAATGCGCCGAAACAGCTTCACGCAAATCACTCCCTTTGCACAATGGCGCCGACCCTACACCAGGTCGGCGCCCAAAGGCGACTGGGTTACATCTCGTCGATAGTCTGCGCCAGCGCCCGCTCGAACACGTCCTGGGGCTGGGCGCCCGAGAGCGCATATTTCTCCCCGAAGACAAAAAACGGCACCCCGCGAATGCCCTGCGCCGCGGCGTCGGTCGCCAGCTGCTCGGTGATCGCCAGCTCGTTCTCGTCATTCATCGCATCGATGGCATCGCCGCGATCAAACCCGTGCTCCACCGCGATATCGGCCAGCACATTGTCGTCATTGATCTGGCGATGCTCGAGGAAATACGCATTGGCGATGGCATTGGCCAGCTCGTGCTGCACGCCCAGGGGCTTGGCCAGCCGGGTGATGGTATGGGCCTTCTTGGTCGGGAACATGCGCGGCTGCTTGCTCAGATCGAGCGCGACCCCGGCGCTGCGCGCCTCGCTTTCCACCCGCTGCCACATCTCGGAGGGGTCCTTGCCATAGCGCTCGGCCAGCATTTCGGCCACCACCACGCCGTCGGCGGGGGTGTTGGGATCGAGGTAGAACGGGTGATTGTCCACCACCACCTCGATATCATCGGGCAAGGCGGCGATGGCCCTGTCGAGCCGCGCCGAGCCCACGATGCACCAGGGGCAGACGAAATCGGTGAACACGTCGATCTTGAGTATTTTGGTCATGGCCTATCCTTTTGCCACTCACATGGCGCGGAACAGGCCTTTCGGCAAGAACCCACCGGCGCGTTAGGGCAAAATGACCTAGGCTGATTGCACGGCGTTGAGCGGGGCAAAGGGCGGCGTCCACCCGGCGGTATAGGCCAGCCCCACCAGAGCGCTCGTGCCCATCCACGCAAGCCCGGGAACCATCAGCAGGCCCGCCCGCGGCGAAACCTTGGCCACCCGCCCCAGACTTGCCAGCCCCAGCGCCAGCAGGGCCATGGTCACCATGGCCAGCACCAGCGAGTCGAGCGGCGCAACGAAGAACGGAAAGGCGATGGTGGCAACGATCAGCGCCACGACCCAGCCGGCCGCCCGCAGTCCCTGCGGCCCCTGCCGCGCCACCATGAAGGCGGCCATTCCATAAAGCGGCAGGCCCAGCAGGTGCAGCGCCCCGCCCATCCAGCCGGGCAGCCCGAAGGGCGCAAAAAACAGCGGCATCCCGCCCATCAGGTCGGCCACCACATTGGTCAGTCCAAACAGCGCCAGGGGGGTGGCGCCGGCCAGCGCGAAACCAACCCAGTGGCCGCCCGAAATCGCCGGGCGGCTGGTCGGCAGGGGAGTCATGATGGCGCTGCTGGTCATGTCGGGCTCCCGTGCTGGTTGCTCCAGTAACAATGTCCTAAGCGCAATAAGGGTTCCGTTTGCGTCAACCCGGCTGGGCTCTGGGCGCTAGCGCCGGCATGGGTTAGAACGCCCCCAAACAGGAGTTGCCCCATGCCCGATCGGAATGCCTTGTCCGAACGTCTCGATGCCCTCGAGATGCGGATTGCCTATCAGGACCAGACCATCGAAGAGCTCAATCTCACCATCACCGCGCAATGGCGCCAGATCGACCTGCTCACCCGCAAGCTGGGCACGGTCGAGGAGCAGGTGCGCTCGGGCGTGCACATTGCCGACCCGGCCTCCGAAGCCCCGCCCCCTCATTACTGAGCACAAAAAAAGGCCCGCCGAAGCGGGCCTTTTCCATTCCTGTGAGCTTGAGCCTTAGTGGCCCAGCGCCTTGACGATCTGCTCGGTCACCTTCTTGGCGTCGCCGAACAGCATCATGGTGTTGTCGCGGAAGAACAGCTCGTTCTGAACGCCCGCATAACCCGCCGCCATGCCGCGCTTGATGAACAGCACTGTGCCCGCGTCTTCGACGTTGAGCACCGGCATGCCGTAGATCGGCGAGGTCTTGTCGGTCTTGGCCGACGGGTTGGTCACGTCGTTGGCGCCGATCACGAAGGCCACGTCGGCCTGGCTGAATTCCGAGTTGATGTCCTCGAGCTCGAACACTTCGTCATAGGGCACGTTGGCTTCCGCCAGCAGCACGTTCATGTGGCCAGGCATGCGCCCGGCAACCGGGTGAATGGCATACTTCACTTCCACGCCGGCTTCCTTGAGCAGGTCGCTCATTTCGCGCAGCGCGTGCTGGGCCTGCGCCACCGCCATGCCGTAGCCGGGCACGATGATGACCTTGCCGGCATTCTTCATCAGGAAGGCTGCATCGTCTGCCGCGCCCTGCTTGACCGGACGGGTTTCTTCCTCGCCCGAGCCGGCAGCGCTCGCCTCGACGCCAAAGCCACCCAGGATCACCGAGATGAAGCTGCGGTTCATGGCCTTGCACATGATGTAGCTCAGGATCGCACCCGACGACCCCACCAGCGCACCGGTGATGATCAGCGCGGTATTGCCCAGCGTGAAGCCGATGCCTGCGGCAGCCCAACCCGAATAGGAATTGAGCATCGACACCACCACCGGCATGTCGGCGCCACCGATCGGAATGATCATCAGACCACCCAGGATCAGCGCCAGCACGGTGATGACCCAGAACAGCATCGGATCGGCGGTCTGGGTGAACAGCACGACGAGCGCAACGATCACCACGGCCAGAACGATATGGATCAGGTGACGCGCCGGCAGCATGATCGGCTTGCCGCCCATATTGCCGTTGAGCTTGAGGAAGGCGATGACCGAACCGGTGAAGGTGAAGGCACCAATGGCCGTGCCGATCGACATTTCGACCAGCGCCTGCGCGTGGATGTGACCGATATCACCGATGTTGAACGCCACCGGCGCATAGAGTGCAGCAGCGGCCACGAACACGGCCGCCAGGCCAACCAGCGAGTGGAAGGCGGCAACCAGCTGCGGCATGTCGGTCATCTTGACGGTGCGGGCCATATAGGCGCCGATGCCGCCACCGATGGCGATGCCGCCCACGATCAAGGCCCAGCTTTCCCAGTCGGATGGGGCCGCGACCAAAAGCGTCGTGACAATGGCGATGCCCATGCCGACCATGCCGAACAGGTTGCCCCGGCGCGAGGTCGACGGGTGCGAAAGCCCGTTCAGCGCCAGGATGAACAAGACCCCCGACAGCAGATACAGAAGGGCTGAGATATCCCCAGAGATCATCTAATCAACCCTTCTTCTTGTACATGGCCAGCATGCGCTGGGTGACGAGGAACCCGCCAAAAATATTGACGCTGGCAAAGACCAGGGCGATGAAGCCGAAGATCTTGGATTCCCAGCTGCCGCCCGAGGTCAGGCTCACGCCAACGGCCAGCAGGGCACCCACCACGATCACCGAGGAGATCGCGTTGGTCACGCTCATCAGCGGGGTGTGCAGGGCCGGGGTCACCGACCACACCACGAAATAACCGACAAAGATCGCCAGCACGAAAATCGCGAGGCGGAAGGTAAAGGGGTCGATGGCCCCGCCAGTCACCGTTTGCGCGATGGTGGTCAGCACATCGGCGGTCTGTTCAGCCGTAGCTTCCATTTTTACTTATCTCCCTTGGGTGCTGCGGGCTTCTTGGCTGCCGGCTTCTTGGCCGGGGCGGCCGCAGCCGGGGTTGCTGCATCGGCAGCCTTCTTGGTCTTGGTCGCGGCGGCAGCAGGCTCGGCCTTCTTGGCCGGCGCCTTCTTGACCGGCGCAGCGGCGACGACCGCGGCCGGGGCGGCGGCGACCGGTGCGACGGCGACAGGGACTGCGTTGACGAAATTGGGGTGCACCACGACGCCATCGCGGGTCAGCACGGTCGCCTTGACCAGCTCGTCTTCCCAATTGATGGCGAGCTGCTTTTCCTTCTTGTCGATCAGCGTTTCGAGGAAGGCGAGCAGGTTGCGCGCATAGAGCTGGCTGGCCGAAGTGGGGATGCGTCCCTGCACATTGGTGTAGCCGATAATGGTCACCCCGTTATGCTCGATCACCTTGCCCGGCTGGGTCAGCTCGACATTGCCGCCGCGCTCGGCCGCCAGATCGACGATCACCGAACCCGGCGCCATCGATTCAACCATGGCCTTGGTCACGAGCCGCGGCGCCGGACGACCCGGGATCAGCGCGGTGGTGATGACGATGTCCTGCTTGGAGATGTGACCGGCGACCAGCTCGGCCTGCGAGGCCTGCTCGTCCTTGGTCAGCTCGCGCGCATAGCCACCAGCACCCGAAGCATCCTTGAGCGCGTCGGTCATGATGAACTTGGCGCCCAGCGATTCCACCTGCTCGCCGGCTGCGGCGCGCACGTCGGTCGCGGACACCACGGCGCCCAGGCGCTTGGCCGTCGCAATGGCCTGCAGCCCCGCAACACCGGCCCCCATCACGAACGCCTTGGCCGGACGCACGGTGCCGGCTGCGGTCATCATCATCGGCATGGCGCGGTCAAACACCGCCGCCGCCTCGATGACGCCCTGATAGCCGGCAAGGTTGGCCTGCGAGGAGAGAATATCCATGACCTGCGCGCGCGTGATGCGCGGCATGAATTCCATGGAAATGGCGGTCACGCCGGCCTGGGCCAGTGCGGCAACATCGCCTTCATTGCCATAGGGATCGAGTGCGCCGATCACCAGCGCCCCCTTGTTGACGCCAGCCAGCGCGGCTGCTGCGGGACGCCGCACGGTCAACACAATATCGGCGCCCTTGAGCGCTTCGTTCGCACTGGCGGCAATCGTGGCACCGGCTGCTGCATAATCAGCATCCAGAATGCGCGATCCCGCACCGGCGTCCTTTTCAACCGCTACGCTGGCGCCCAGCGCAATCAGTTTGCCGACCGTTTCGGGGGTGGCCGCAACGCGGTTCTCTCCCTCGAAACGTTCACGGACGATGGCAATTTTCATGAAATTCTCCTGCCCGCCTGCCCGACGGACAGGCTTGAATGGAATGCCTGAACTTTTTTACGCGACGATCAGGGCTGGATGAGGAAATACAGGATCACCATGGTCACGGCGATGATGCCGATCGTCCATTTCGTACCGGTGATAAAGCCCTTGTAAGTCCGCTCGTGCTGCGCGTAATCCATCGCCGACTCGACCTGCAGCGGTGGATGGGGTTCGTTGATTTTGTTGGCCATTTTGGTCCTCATAAGTCCAGTCATATCAAAGTCTATTATCCAAAAGTCGACCTATGGCGCGGTCGCTTCCAGCTCATCGATCAGCCCCTCGATCATGGACAGACCAAGCGACCAGAATTGTGGGTCCTTGGCGTCCAGCCCGAAGGGCGCCAGCAGTTCGGAATGGTGTTTGCTCCCACCGGCCTTGAGCAGCTCGAAATAGCGCTCGGCAAAGCCGTCACTGGCTTTCTCATACTGTGCGTAGAGCGAGTTCACAAGGCAGTCACCAAAGGCATAGGCATAGACGTAGAACGGCGAGTGGATGAAGTGCGGGATATAGGCCCAGAACACTTCATAGCCGTCATTGCGCACGATGGCATCGCCCAGCGATTCCGCCTGCACGTCGAGCCAGATCTGGTTGATTTCCTCCGTGCGAAGTTCACCCTTGCGCCGAGCGGTATGCACCCGGCGCTCAAACGTATAGAAGGCAATCTGCCGCACCACGGTGTTGAGCATGTCCTCCACCTTGGACGACAGCAGGCGCAAAGCGCTGCCGCGGATCAGTGGTCTTTTCGAGCAGCGAGCGGAACGTCAGCATCTCGCCAAACACCGAGGCGGTCTCGGCCAGCGTCAGCGGCGTCTTCGCCAGGATCGGCCCCTGCGCCGCCGCCAGCCGCTGGTGCACGCCATGCCCCAGCTCGTGGGCCAGCGTCATCACATCGCGCGTGCGCCCCATATAGTTGAGCATCAGGTAGGGATGGGCGCTGGGCACGGTCGGATGGGCAAACGCCCCCGCAAGCTTGCCCTCGCCCGCCGGCGCATCGATCCAGCCGGAATTAAAGAACGGCGCGGCCACCGCTGCCAGCTCCGGCGAGAACCGGCCATAGGCCTCCATCACCGTGGCCTTGGCGCTGTCCCAGTCCCACACGCGCTCGTCGCTGGTGGGGAGCGGCGCATTGCGATCCCAGGCGTTGAGCTGGTCCTTGCCGAACCATTTGGCCTTCATCCTGTAATAGCGGTGGCTCAGCCGCGGATAGGCTTCCTGCACCGCCTGCTGCAGCGCATCGACCACTTCGCGCTCCACCGAATTGGCCAGGTGGCGGCTATCGGCAATATCCTCGAACCCGCGCCAGCGATCGGAAATTTCCTTGTCCTTGGCCAGCACATTGGTGATGTGGGTAAACAGCCGCGCATTGGCGCCCAGCGTCTTGCCCAGCGCCTTGAACGCGGTTTCGCGCTTGGTCTCGTCCTTTTCCGAGAGCAGGTGCAGCGTTGCTTCCATGTTCAGGATTTCGCCATCGACCTCGAATTCAAGGCTCGCCAGCGTCTCGTCGAACAGCCGGTTCCACGCCGAAAACCCGGTGGTCGACTTGTCGTGGAACAGCTCCTCGAGCTTGTCGTCGAGCTGATAGGGCTTGGCCTTGCGCAATTCGGCAAACCAGCTGCGATAGCGCGCCAGCTCCGCATCACCGGCAAAGGCCGCCTCGAGGTCGGCATCCTCGATGCCGGTTCAGCTCCAGCTCGAAAAACAGCACCCGGGTCGACAGATTGGTCAGCGCCTCATTGGTGTCGCCCATGAACTTGGCGCGGTTGGGATCGGTCGCCTGTCTGGGCATATTGCAGGAAGGCGAACGAGCCGATCCGCCCGCTCAGGTCCGCCCAGCGCTTCGCTGTCCTTGATCGCCTCGATCAGCCTGCCCCGCCTTGGTCAGCTCGATCAGCTTGCCCTTGTAGTCGGCCTCGAACTTGGCGGCGTCCGCCTTGGCCTGCTCCAGCCCCGCCTTGAACTCGGCGCTCTCGCCACTCGGATACAGATCCGTCAGGTCCCATACCGGCAGGGCGCCAAGCTGGTTGTGACCCTTTTGAGTGGCTTGCGTCATCGTCGATCTCCAGCGCGTTGTCTCGGCGCGGACCTTAGCCACCCCCGCCCCCCTTGGAAAGGGCGCGCGATGTCACAACGGCCCCGCGCAAAATGCGCCCTTCGGGCCAAAACCCTTATGATTAATCCACTCTTAACGCCCTTCGCTCATCCTCTTCCCAAAACGGCACACGAATCGATGCCGGGCCAAAAAGACTGGAGTACGGATGACGCGGGTTCTGGTAGTCGATGATGATCCGGTGCAGCTGCGCCTGACCGCCGAGGTCGCGAACCGCGCCGGCTTCAAGCCGCTGACCGCCACCGGCGGCGAACAGGCGCTGTCGATCCTGCGCGACGATCGCAATATCGGCGCGATGATCCTCGATCTGGTCATGCCCGACCTCGACGGCATGGGCGTCATGGATGCGATGCGCCGCGAAGGCCTGACCACCCCCGTCATCATCCAGACCGCCAATTCCTCGCTCGAAACCGTCATCTCGGCCATGCGCAATGGTGCGGCCGACTATTTCGTCAAGCCGGTCGCCCCCGAGCGCCTGATCATCTCCCTGCGCAATGCCATGAAGCTCGATGCGCTCGAAGCCACCATCCGCGCCGAGCATGCCCGCCGCACCGGCACCTTCTCGGCCGCCGACATGATCGCCCGGGCCCCGGCCATGGCCCGCGTCATCTCGCTCAGCGCCAAGGCCGCCAAATCCAATATTCCGGTCCTCGTCGAAGGGGAAACCGGCGTCGGCAAGGAACTGGTCGCCCGCATCATCCAGGGCGTCCAGCGATCGCGCCGGCAAACCCTTCGTCACCGTCAATTGCGGCGCCATCCCGCCCAATCTGGTCGAGTCGGTGCTGTTCGGGCACAAGAAGGGCGCCTTCACCGGCGCCATCGCCGACCAGATCGGCAAGTTCGCCGAAGCCCATAACGGCACCATCTTCCTCGACGAAGTGGGCGAGCTGCCCCTCGACACCCAGGTGCAAGCCTGCTGCGCGTGCTCCAGGATGGCGAGATCGAGCCGATCGGGGCCACCCGCGCCGAGCGCGTCAATGTGCGGGTCATCTCCGCCACCAATCGCCGCCTGCTTAACCTGGCCAAGTCCGGCGAATTCCGCGAGGATCTCTACTACCGCCTCAACGTCTTCCCCATCTACGTGCCGCCTTTGCGCGAGCGCCTCGAAGACGTGCCGGCGCTGGTCGCCATGTTCATCGCCCGCTTCACCGCCGAGGCCGGCAAGCGCGTGCTCGGCATCGCCCCCGCAGCGCTGGAGCTGCTGATGGCCTATGACTGGCCGGGCAATGTCCGCCAGCTCGAAAACGCCGTCTATCGCGCCATCGTGCTGGCCGATGGGGCCTTCCTCGAACCCGTCGATTTCCCCCAGATCGTCGCCCAGGCCAATGGCCGCGACAGCGCCGCCCAGGCCATCGAGACGGTGCCGGTGGCTGCCGCCCCCACCCATATCGACACGGCGCTGGCCCGCCCGCGCCCGGCGCTCGAGCCCATCGGCGTCCCCGACCGCTTCCTCGACCCGACCGGGGAAATCTCGGCGCTGGCCGATATCGAGCGCGCCGCCATCGTCTTTGCCATCGAGCATCACGACGGCCGCATGTCCCGCGTCGCCCGCGCCCTCAAGATCGGCCGCTCCACCCTCTACCGCAAACTCCACGAATACGGCCTGGCCGCCGAACTCCTCAACGACGCCGCCTAAGCGGGCATCCGCCCCACCCACCGCGCGGTTCCTCCCCTTCTCAAGGGGAGGTTAGGAGGGGATATCGCTCTGCTCTGCTCTGCTCTGCTCTGCTCTGCTCTGCTCTGCTCTGCTCTGCTCTGCTCTGCTCTGCTCTGCTCTGCTCTGCTCTGACCCATCCCCACTCGGTGTCATTCCCGCGCAAGCGGGAACCCCCGTTTTTGCACATCGCGCACAAGTTCCGGCCCCTCACCCAACAGAGCCCCCCTGCGCGGGGACGACCCGGTGAGGGTGGTGGCTCAGGCGTGTGGGCCACTTAGCGCCCGCTTCAAAGTGCTGATCAATAAGCCGCCGTGAATCGCACGCGGCTGTGTTGCTGCTGTTCAAGCTCATCGACCATTGCAATAGCATAGTCGGCAAAGCTGATTTTGCTCTCGCCTGCTTCGTTTGTGACGAGCTGGTCCCGGCCCAGCCTGTAATGACCAATACGGGGGCCGACAAAGAAGTCCGCCGCAGGGGAGAAGAAGATCCAGTCGATGTCCTTTTCGGCCCGAAGGTCGTCGAGGAAAGTGATGCCGCCCATCACAAAAGGTTTCGCTTCCTCGGGAAAGTTGGGCGCATCGATAAGTCGCAAACCGGGCGCAACCTCAAGACTTCCCGCGCCACCGGTCACCAGGAGCCGGGATATCCCCGCCTGCCGGACGGCCGAAAGCAGGGTCTGTGCTGGCACGTCGAAACGCAGCGCGCTGATAACAGCGTCGCGACCCATAATGAGCTTGGAAAGCGCTGCCGGATCGAATGCGTCACCCGTGATCGGCGTGACTTCCGGGGCACGCGGGACAGCGTCAGGGTGCTGGTCGACCGCAAGCACCTCGTGCCCCCGACGCGCGAGTTCCTTGGTGATTTCCGACCCAGCGCGGCCGCTTGCTCCGAGGACTGCAACTTTCATGTTTGATCTCCTATGGTTTCTATGGGAGACCTAGTGATCGATAGGAACTTATCATGCAAGACGGCACCTTCACCGCACCTGGTTACCCCGACGGAACCCGCACCGCACGCGGCCGCGTCTTTGCCAGTGACTGTCCGACCCGCAAGCTGCTCGATCGCATCGGTGATAAGTGGAGCGCGTTGATCCTTCTGGTGCTGGGTGATGAGGACACGCGCTTCAATGACCTGAAGCGGCAGATCGGCGGGATCTCGCAAAGGATGCTGAGCCAGACCCTTCAGTCGCTCAAGCGCGACGGCCTCATCGAGCGCGCGGTCGGGGCCACCACGCCTGTGACGGTCACCTATTCAATTACCGCCCTTGGGCGCGAATTGCTGGCGGCATTGCGTTTCATGATTGAGTGGGCCGAAATTCGGCTGCCGGAGGTGGAAAAAGCACAACGCATCCACGACGCGGCATTGGGTGCCGATTGAACGCCCAATTGGCAGTGATCAACCCGCGGCCGCAGAGTGAGCGCCAAATTGTGCGCACTGAGGCTTTCGCCTGTGTCGGGGCGGATTACTGCTTTTACGATTCCCCGCTCAACTGGGAAGGTCTGAATTGGGATGGACACGGCGGGGCTTGGTGCTGTTGACCGGGCGCTTTGCGGCGTTCCCGACGTTCGTCCAATCTCGTCAGTGCCCCAAAAACAGACACCCGACGCTTACGGCACAAGCGGTAAGCGTCGAGTGGATAGCTCACTGAGCATTGACTGAGATCAGAACGCGAGCACGAGACGCTAGATGACTGGCTAACTCGCGTTCCTTTTGTAATGTTTGAGCACTGGGCCCTCAAAGGTACTTGAGGCCTTTTTCAGCCAGACGTTCGCGCATTTTGTAAATGTCGAGCCCCAGTTCGCCGGCCGCGAGACGCTGCCGCTTTGCGTCTTCTGCGGCAACGCGCGCCTCGGCCATATCAGCAACGGCATCTGCCTCTTCTCGACGCACCACGCAAACTCCGTCGTCATCGGCAATGATCACGTCGCCAGGGTTGATCGACGCACCCGCGCAGACGATTGGAATATTCACCGATCCAAGGGTCTCTTTGACAGTCCCCTGCCCCGACACAGCTTTGGACCACACGGGGAAATTCATTTCGGTGAGATCCGCAATATCACGAACCCCAGCGTCGATAATCAGCCCCTTGCAGCCCCGAGCCAGGGCTGACGTTGCCAACAGATCCCCGAAATAGCCATCTTCGCAAGGACTGGTTGGGGCCAGCACCAAAATGTCACCAGCACGGATTTGTTCGATGGCAACGTGCACCATCCAATTGTCGCCGGGCGGCGAAGAGATGGTCACTGCGTTGCCGGCCAGACGAGCGCCAGAATATATTGGCCGCATATAGCTCGCCAACATCCCCTTGCGCCCCTGTGCCTCATGCACAGTCGCAACACCGCATGCTGCCAGTCGATCGACAACCGATTGCTCGGCGCGTTCGATATTTTGGACAACGACACTCATTAGAGTTCATCCACGGTGCGCGGATAGACGGACTGGAAGCCTTCCGCATATTTCGCGGGACGGCCGCCGGACTGACCACCCGAATTACGGGTAAAATGATTGGCGCGATTTTCCGCGACATTACGATAATAGTGCCAGAGATGCTCTTGGCCTTCCATGCACTGGATAGCCGCCCACTTCCTGTCCCAAGCATCGGTAATGTCGAGGAAGGTGTCGGGCTTCCAGTCCATCTGCTCAGTCTGGTGCGGTTCAAACAGATAAACCTGCGGCGCCCCGAGGATCTTCTGCCCCGGATTGTGCCCCCATGCCTGCGCAATAGCGCGGCATTCCAGCGTCCACTGCGACACATACATATGATCCGTGTTGTACGGGTCATACTTGGAGTGTGTCATGATGAAACTCGGCTGCACCGCGCGCATCACGTCTACGAGGCGATCCTTTGAGGCGCGATCCATTTCAAGCGGGTAGTCGCCCAGATCGAAGAACTGAATGTCATGAGCATTCAATGCCCTGGCAGCGTTCTCGGCTTCACGGCGACGTTCCGACTTCACCTTTTCCAGGGTCATGTCGGCCTGCTTCCAGAGCTTTGCGCTTTCCCCGCGCTCGCCATAGGAGAGGCACACCACCGTAACATCATAGCCCTTGGCCGCGTGGGCGGCGATTGCGCCGCCACAACGCCACACGAAGTCAGCCGAATGCGCACTCACGACCAGCGCTGTTTTATTCGCCATCTCATTAGTCCTAAATTTTCAATGTTTGAGAGCTTGGCTTCCCGCCTCAGGCTGGCGAGAAGCCATCAAGTCATTCGTCCGCGAAGACGGTCTTGCGTGTTTTGCGCAGCTTGGGCAGTGCCGCGAACACGAGCATGGCTATGGCCAGCGACAGCAATACTGCGGAGATTGGTCGGGACACAAAAACCGAGAAATCCCCCTTCGACAGAACCATGGCGCGGCGGAAATATTCCTCCACCATCGGCCCGAGCACGAAGCCGAGCAAAAGCGGCGCAGGTTCGCAGTTGAGCTTTGCCAGGATGTATCCGGCAGCGCCGAAACCAGCGACCATGAACACGTCGAAGAGCGAGTACGAACTGGCATAGACACCTATGCAGCAGAACATCAGGATCGCCGGGAACAGCATCGCGTAAGGGATGCGCAGCAAGCGAACCCACATGCCAATCAACGGCAGGTTCAGGATCACCAGAAACAGATTGCCGATCCACATCGACACAATCATCCACTGCCCCACCAGGAGCAAATGGCACTACCAGTGTTACTGGCTTACTTGGATAGCTCTGCGCTTGCGCAGCGGTGCTCGCAACAGCAACAAGAACTGTGCTCGCGAGGAGCGTCTTCAACAAATTCATAGTTCCCTCCCACGGGTAGATGTCGGTGGCGCGGTGGCCACCAATTGGTCAGACAAAAAGGCTTTCGAGTGTGACGGACGGCGGCAGGATTTGCTGCTCAATGGAGAAATCGACGAGCATCTGCATCGAAGTCCGGTTCTCTTCCAAGCCCGCCCGGTAGAGATCGAGCCCCGCCGGCAGGCCATGCTTCGAACTATCCAAGTCGCCTCTTTCATGTGCGATTTTCTTAGATTTTTCAAATAGTTCGGTTAGTTCTTCGACGAGCCAGGGGTGCTGTGCCAACACGTCACGACGCACGCACAGAACATGGTTCACCGGAAAGACACCCGTGCGTGCGTGCCACTCCGCGCCAGCCGCCTTTGCGTCGTTAATCACCGGACGTGTTCCTTCTGGCACGCCATGAAGACCGGTGATGGCATCCACCTTGCCTTGCTTGAGCAAGCTCAGCAGGCTCTCTTCGCTCTCTTCCACCGTCACAAAGTCAGGGTCGCTGAACTGCGGAACATGTGGCCCTTCCTGGATGATCCAGTTCACGTCACGCAGGTCGAGGCCATACTCATGGGCCAAAATCCCCCGCACCCAAATGCCTGTCGTCTGCGGCCAGGAGCGAGCCAAAACGCGGCGCCCCTTCAGATCGTCAGGACCGCGAATGTCGGATTCGAGGCTGGTCAATATCGACGTGTGATGCATGCGGCACGACGCCGGCAGTGGCAGACCGACAATCGGCACCCCTGCATGCATTGCCTGACCGAGCGTCGCTATCGGCATTTCCGAAATATCAAACTCGAGTTCACGCACCATGCGCCGAAACGCGACATGAAACGGGTCCACAACCACCTGATCGAGACAGAACCGATCCGAGACTGCCAATTTCTCGCGAATTGGCCGGACTTGAACCATATCTCCAATGGCAGATTTGAACTGCGAAGCTTGCACGGAATACCCCCAACTTGGTCCGGTGCGTTCCGAACTCGTCGCTTTCGGTAAATATCTGGCATTGCAAGCAATTAGGTCAAATGCGATGAATCCATATAGCTATAACCAAAAGGAATAGGCACATGGCCTGGCGCTTCAAGCTTCGTCACATGGAGGTCTTTCGCGCACTCATGCTGACGGGCAGCACCATCGAGGCCGGCAAAACGCTTAATGTGAGCCAGCCTGCCGTAAGCAAAACGCTCTCAGAGTTGGAAGCCCAACTCGGCACAGTGTTATTTCTGCGATCCGGGGGCCGCCTTGTTCCCACGCCCAAGGCCGAATGGTTATTCGACGCCTCACAGGAAACGCTCGCTCGCGTCGATCACCTCGACGCAATCTTGCGAGACATAGAAAACGTGCCGCAACGCCCGATCCGGCTGTTCGCCAACTCTGCGATGGCGCATTCCATCCTGCCTGAAGCCCTTGTGCTGTTTCGGCAATCACACCCAACCATTACCGTCTCCACGGACGTCGTTGCCAGACGCGACAACCGCCGCTGGTTGAACGATCAAGAGTTTGATCTGGCCGTCACAATGCTGCCGGTCGAATATCCGAGTACGCTGATTACTACGCTGCCGATAGCCAGAGGCGTTTGCATACTTCCACCCGGCCATAGCCTGCGCGAGGCGACACATATCGACCTTGCGATGCTCCAGAACGAGCCCCTCGTGGCTCTTCAGCGACACAATCTGACCCGATACAAGGTTGAGCAGGCCTTCAGCAGTGCGGGACTGCGCTACAACATTGCCGTCGAGACAGCGACTGCCGCGTCTCTCGTCATGTTCGTGACGGCCGGTCTTGGTATCGGGATCATTGATCCGTTTACTGCTGAAAAGCTCCGACCACTTGGGTACGAGATCAAGCCCTTGAGACCCGAAATCGAATTTGCGTTCGGCATTCTAACGCCGATGCGCATCCAATCCCGCCCCGAAATAGCAGAGCTCTCTCGCTGCATACAGCGGGCACACGCACTGCATTTTTAACACAATCAATGGCCCGGCGATGACAGTGGATCGCGTCCACCGCACCGCATGCATTGCGCCACGCGCATACCTGCCTTGACATTCCTGCGTGATGTATACAGTATCCTGAATGCAAGCACGACTGATCGAGCAACGGCAGTCGCGATTTATGATTCTGGGAGGATCCATGACCTTGTTCTCGACGCGTACCGCAATAGTGGCGGCACTTACTGCCGCGGCTAGTTTTTCGATATCATTTGCTGCCCTGGCGCAGGAATTCCCCAGCAAGCCCGTCACCATGATCGTGCCCTGGGGCGCCGGCGGTGGCACCGACGCGACGGCCCGCATCATCGCGACCCTGCTGGAGAAGGAGCTGGGCGTCCCCGTTCCCGTCGAGAACCGCACGGGCGGCTCAGGCGTGGTTGGTCACTCGGCCATCGCCAATGCCAAATCCGACGGTTACACCCTGGGCATCGCGACCCTCGAAATCGGCGGCATGCACTATCAGGGCCTGACCGAGATCACCTATCAGAACTTCACCCCGATCGGCCTTTACAACGCCGACCCGGCAGCGATCTTCGTGCGCGTCGACGGCCCCTATGCCGATACCAGCGCGCTGGTCGAAGCCATCAAGTCGAGCTCGGATCGTGAGCTCAAGGCATCTGGCTCCGCACAGGGCGGCGTGAACCACCTGGCCGTCGCCGGCATGCTGAATGCCCTCGATATCCCCGTGACCCGCGTCGCCTGGGTGCCGTCGGAAGGCGCAGCACCGGGCCTGCAGGATCTGGCCGCTGGCGGCGTGCATTTCGTCACCGCCTCCCTGCCTGAAGGTCAGGCCCTGATGGATGCCGGCCGCATCAAGCCGATCGCCATCTTCGGCACCGAGCGCAGCGTCGATGCACCCGACGTGCCGACCTTTGCCGAAGAAACCGGCGTTGATTTCGCCCTGGGTTCCTGGCGCGGCATTGTCGCTCCGGCCGGCGTAGATGCAGCGGTCGCCGAAAAGCTCCAGACCGCCATCGGCAAGGTGCTGCAGCAGTCTGAATACACCGATTTCATGGCTGCCCGCGGCTATGACATGCGCTGGACCGCCGGCGCGGACTTCGAGGCCTTCATGGCCCAGTCCGACGCTCAGATGGGCATTACCCTCAAGGCCGTCGGTCTGGCCAAGTAAGCACTGCGGAGGCCGCCATGGCGGCCTCCGTTTTCAATGCGGGAGGAATACGATGCGTATTCATGACGGCCTTCTGGGCCTGATTTTCATCGCGCTGGGCATTGCCACGCTCTGGCAGGCAGCGAGTTTTCCGGGCATGCCCGGACAGGCCATCGGACCCGGCACGTTCCCGATGGTTTTCGGCGGCATTTTCGTCATCGGCGGGCTGATCATCAGCGGCAAGGGCATCAAGGCCGGCGTCGGGCGCCTCGTGCAGTTCAACGAAGGCTGGCACCACACCGATCGCGCTGTCGCGGCAGCCATCGCCGTCTTCGGCTCGCTGCTGCTGGCAATCTTCTTCGAGCAGATCGGTTTCCTCATCGGCGCCTCCGTGCTGCTGCTCGCCATGTACTGGGTGCAAGGTTACCGCTCGCCGCTGTGGATCGCGGTCTCGCTTGGCTTCGTGGCGCTCGTCTACTACGCCATGGCCAAGCTGCTGCTGGTCCCGCTTCCCACTGGCCCATTGTTCTAGGAGCGCGGCATGGAAAACATCATCAACGCCCTGCCGCTGGTTTTTGACCCGTTCAACCTCACGGTCATGCTGGTCTGCGCGCTGTTCGGCCTGTTCATCGGCGCCGTCCCCGGACTTTCGGCAACCATGGCCACCGCTATGCTGGTGCCCGTCACCTTCTATATGGATCCGGTGCCGGCCATCGGCGCCATCGTCACCATGTCGGCCATGGCCATTTTCGCCTCCGACATTCCCACCGCCCTGATCCGCATCCCCGGCACCGCGGCTTCGGCCGCCTATGTCGATGACCTCTACAAGCTATCGCAAAAGGGCAAGGCCGGCCTGGGTCTCGGCCTCTGCGTCGTCACCTCGGCAATCGGCGGCGTCTTCGGCACGCTGGTGCTGATGCTCGCCGCCCCCCAGCTGGCCGAAGTCTCGCTCAATTTCACCTCGTTCGAATATTTCTGGCTGGCCCTGCTTGGGCTGAGTGCGGCCATCATGCTGGGCACCGGCTCGATCGTCAAAAGCGTCATGGCGCTCTGCGTGGGCCTGCTGATCGCCTCGGTCGGCCTCGACGGCAGCTCCGGCTATCCGCGCTTTACCTATGGCCAGGAATCCCTGCTCAGCGGCATATCCTTCGTGCCGGCCCTGATCGGTTTCTTCGCCATCCCCGAAGTCATCCGGGCGCTGGTTCACCGCGACAGCACCGAGCAGGCCAAGTCGATCAGCAAGGTTTCCGAGCTGTTCCAGGGCATGGGCAAGACCCTCTGGAAGTTCAAGGGCAACCTCGCCCGCGGCTCGGTGCTCGGCACCATTATCGGCATCCTGCCGGGCGCCGGGTCCGACATTGCCTCCTGGATCACCTACGCGATCTCCAAGAAGTTCTCCAAGAACCCCGAGAAGTTCGGCACCGGCTATGAAGAGGGCCTGGTCAATTCCGGCGCGGCCAACAATTCGGCGCTCAGCGGCGCCTATGTTCCGGCCATGGTTTTCGGCATTCCCGGCAACTCGATCACGGCCATCGTCATCGGCGTGCTCTATGTCAAAGGGCTTAACCCCGGCCCGATGGTGTTCATCAACAATGCCGTCGAAGTGAATGCCATCTTCATGGTCTTCATGCTGGCCAACCTGATGATGGTGCCCCTCGGCATCCTCGCGATCATCCTCGCGGCGCCAGTGCTCAAGATCTCCAAAACGGCCCTCGCGCCGCTGATCCTGGGCTTTGCCATTGTCGGCTCGTTCGCCATCGACCTGTCGGTCACCTCGATCATCGTGATGCTGGTCGTGGGCGTGCTGGCCTACTTCATGGAAGAAAATGAAATCCCTGTTGCTCCGGCCGTCCTCGGCCTGGTCATGGGCACGCTGGTAGAACGAAACCTGATTACTTCGCTGATCAAGGGCGACAACTCGCTGCTGCCGTTCTTTGAACGTCCGATCGCCGCCGTTCTGGGTGTTTTGACTTTGGCGCTGTGGTTCACACCCGTGCTCTTCAAGCTATACAAGAAGGCAAGCCGCAGGGAGGTCGCAGTATGAAGGACATGAAGCTCGAGCAACCACGCTCACTCGCCGAAATGGTCGCCGTGCGCTTGCGCAGTGCCATAATCGATGGCGAGATCGGCCTGGGCGAGAGCATCGCGGAGGAAAAGCTGGCGGAGAGCTTCGGCGTCAGCCGCACCCCCGTCCGCGATGCCCTGGTGCTCCTGCAGATGCAGGGACTGGTCACGGTCCAGCCCAAGCGTGGCAGCTTCGTCTTCATCCCGACTGTCGAAGACGTCGTGCTGCTGTGTGAGTTCCGCAAATTGACCGAGGTCAATGCGATGGAACTCGCTGTCCGGCGCAACAAGGCAAGGCTCGCTGCGAGCCTTCGCGCGACCATCGCGGCCATGAGCCAGGCCCGCGAGCACAATGACGCGGTCCTCTATGGCAAGTTGGACACCAACTTCCATCAGGCCTTCGTCGATTTCTCGGGCAATCCCTTCATCGCGGACGCCTATGCGTTGGTCGCCGGCCAAATTGCGGCACTGCGCCACCATCTGACCCGCCCTATCGAATCGCTGCGCGAAATTTCGTTCGCCGAGCACAACCAGTTCGTTGATCTGGTCGAACAGAGCGATGTGAAAGGGTTCCGCGAATTGATGGATCTGCACGTGGACCGAACCAGTGCCATTTATGTGAACGCTTTGGAAGCAACGAGCCCCACATAGAAATAACCTAGCAAATTCAAAACGATGACAGCGTGCGACTGACGCGCGCTCCCTTTGTCACGCCTATACCCCAAGGATTGTACTATGAACCAAGCGCAAAAGCTGAAGAGCCTGCTGGCCCAGCCCAAGATCGTCATGGCCCCCGGCGCCCCCAATTCCATCACCGCCAAGCTCGTCGAGCGGGCCGGCTTCGATGCGATCTACATGACCGGCTTCGGCGCCACAGCCAGCCGTCTGGGCATGCCCGATATCGGCCTGCTGTCGCAGACGGAAATGACCGAGCACGCCCGCAACATGGTGCGCGCCGTCAACACGCCGATCATCGCCGATGCCGATACCGGCTATGGCGGCCCGTCCAATATTCACCGTACGGTGCGCGAATATATCCAGGCCGGGGTTGCCGCGATCCATCTCGAAGATCAGGTCGCCCCCAAGCGCTGCGGCCAGATGGCCGGCGTCAAGCTGATGGATGCCGACGAGAACGTGCTGCGCCTCAAGGCCGCCATCGAGGCACGCGGCAATGATGATCTGGTGATTATCGGCCGCACCGACGCCATGCCCGCCGTTGGCGCCGAAGAAGCCATCCGCCGCGCCCACATGTATCAGGACGCCGGCGTCGATCTGGTGTTCGTGGATGGCATCAAGAAGATCGCCGAAGTCGAAGCCGTCGCCAAGGCGGTCAAGGGTCCCAAGGTCGTCTCGATCGTCGACGGCAACGAGACCACAGCGCTGACCGCCGCCGATCTGCAGGAAATGGGCTTCTCGGTGGTGTTCTACGCCGTCACCGCGCTCTTCACCGCCACCCATGCCGTCGCCCAGGCCCTCAACAGCCTCAAGACCGAGGGTACCCCTGCCAAGGCCGGCCCCCAGCATAGCTATGCCGAGTTCAGCGACATTGTGGGCCTCGATTTCCACAAGTCCCTCGATGACCGTTTCGGAGCATGATTTTTCCATGACTTTCAAGATTGTTGTTACCGACAGCGAATTCCCCAATCTCGCGCCCGAGATCGCGGTCATGGCCAAGGCCGGTTTCACACTGACCTCGTGCCAGGCCAGAACCGAGGACGAGTTGATCGCGGCCTGCGCCGATGCTGATGGCATTCTCAACCAGTATGCCCAGCTGACGCCGCGCGTGATCGCTTCGCTCGACAAGTGCCGCGTCATCTCGCGCTACGGCATCGGGCTCAACACCATCGACGTTGCCGCCGCCACCGCCCGCGGCATCTGCATCGGCAACGTGCCCGATGGTTCGCTTGAAGAAGTGTCCGATCACGCCATCGCGCTGCTGCTGTCGCTGGCGCGCGGCGTCACCAAGTTCAACGACGCCGTCAAAAAGGGTGTCTGGGACTATACGCTGGTCAAGCCGCTCTACCGCGTGCGCGGCCGCACCCTGGGCCTCGTCAGCTTTGGCAATATCGCCCAGCGCGTTGCTGCCAAGATGGCCGGCTTCGGCGTCACCATTATCGCGTTCGACCCTTACGCCGACAAGGACAAGGCCCGCGAGATGGGCGTTGAGCTGGTGGACCTCGATACGCTGTGCGCGCGTTCCGATTTCGTGTCGGTGCATGTGCCGCTGCTGCCCGAAACCCAGCACCTGCTGACCACCCGCCACTTCGACCTGATGAAGCCGTCAACCATCGTCATCAACACCGCGCGCGGACCGGTGATCGACGAGCAGGCGATGATCGCCGCCCTCAAGGCCAGCAAGATCGCCGGCGCCGGGCTCGATGTGTTCGAGCAGGAGCCGGTGCGCGGGGACCATCCGTTCAAGGGCATGGACAATGTCATCATGACCTCGCACGCCGCCTGGTATTCCGAGGATTCCGAGCTCGAAATCCGCACCAAGACCGCCCAGAACGTGGTCGACGTGCTGCAGGGGCGTTTTCCCACCTACCTCGCCAATCCTGGTGTCCGCGCCAGCATCCGCAACCTGAAGTAGACGGAGATCAGACAGGTGACCCAACCAGCACACGGCTCGCTTTGCGGACAGATTGCGCTCATTACCGGCGCGTCCGGCGGTATTGGACGGGCAACAGCCGAAGAGATGGCGGCACATGGTGCCGACGTCGTGCTGGCTGACCTGTCGAGCCCCGATGCTCTCGCGGAGCATATCACCACCACCTATGGCGTATGCGCCATAGGTGTCGCCATGGACGTGACCAGCGATGCATCCGTCATCGCCGCCCGCGACAAGGCGGTCGCGGCCCTGGGCAAGATCACCATCCTCGTCAACAATGCCGGCATCATGCAGCGGGTGTCCGCCGACCATCACACCCTGCCCCAGAGCGATTTCGATCGCATGCTGTCGGTCCATGTCAGCGGCCCCGCCATCGTATCGGCTGCCTGCCTTCCCGACATGCGCGAACAGGGTTTTGGGCGGATCATCAACCTCTCCTCGGTCATCGGTCACATTGGCCTCGCGCGCCGCACCGCCTATTCCACGGCCAAGGCCGCCATTGCCGGGCTGACCAGGGGTCTCGCCATGGAGAACGCTCGCAGCGGCATCACCGTGAACTCGGTATCGCCCGGCTATGTGCTCACCGACGTGCTGCGCGAGAAGATCCGCCTCGGCACGCTTGACTACGCCATGTTTGCCGGCCGCTCGGCCGTTGGCCGCTGGGCCGAAGCCAGCGAGATCGCGCGGGTCATCCGCTTCCTCGCCGAGCCGGGATCAGGCTTCATCACCGGCGCCGATTGGGCCGTCGATGGCGGCTACTCGATCAACGGCAATCCCGGAGAAGACGTCGGTCCGATCGTTCCCTTTTCCGCTACTGGCCCAGAAGTCTGACAGATGAGAACCTCCATCGCGACCGTCTCGATCAGCGGCGATCTGACCACCAAACTCGATGCTATAGCCCGCGCCGGATTCGATGGTGTCGAGATCTTTGAGAACGACTTTCTGGTGTTCAATGCCTCGCCACGCGAGGTGGGCCAGATGGTGCGCGATGCAGGGCTCGAACTGACCCTATTCCAGCCATTCCGCGATTTCGAGGGCATGCCCGAACCCTATCGCGGTCGCGCTCTCGACCGGGCCGAACGCAAGTTCGACGTAATGGAAGAGTTGGGCGCCGAACTGATGCTGGTGTGTTCCAGCACCTCCCCAGTCGCATTGGGCGGGATCGACCGCATCGCCGCCGACTTTGCCGAATTGGGCGAGCGGGCCGCGAGGCGCAAGCTGCGCGTTGGTTATGAAGCCCTGGCCTGGGGCCGCCACATCAACGACCACCGCGACGCCTGGGAGGTGGTGCGCCGCGCCAACCACCCCAATATCGGCCTCATCCTCGACAGCTTCCACACGCTGTCACGCGGCATCGATGTCAATTCGATCCGCTCCATTCCGGCCGACAAGATCTTTATTGTGCAACTCGCCGACGCACCCAGGTTCGATATGGATCTACTCCATTGGAGCCGCCACTATCGCAACATGCCCGGCGAAGGCGACCTGCCAGTGGTGGATTTCATGCGGGCAGTCGCGGCTACGGGCTATGACGGGGTGATCTCGCTCGAGATCTTCAACGACCAGTTCCGCGCTGCCAACAACAAGACCGTCGCCCTGGACGGACAGCGCTCATTGATGAACTTGATGGATATGGTCAAACGCGCCGAGCCAGCCTCGGCAATGCGCGTTCCGGCCATGCCGCCGCCGGTTGTCGTCGAAAAGGTTGAGTTTGTCGAATTCACCGCCGACGAAGCCGCCGCGACCGAACTGGCGGCCCTGCTCAAAGCCATGGGCTTCCAGCACGCCGGCCAACATCGCAAGAAGCAGGTGGCGCGATATAGCCAGGGCGGGGTCAACATCGTGGTCAATACCGACCGGGCGGGCCTGGCCCATTCGACCTTTCTTAGCCGGGGCCTGTCGGCCTATGCGCTGGGCCTCAAGGTCGATAGCGCCAATGCCGCAGTCGAGCGTGCTCAGGTCATGGGCGCCCAGCCTTTTCTGCAGCCGGCCGGCGAAAGCAATATCAGCCTGCCCGCGGTCCGCGGCGTCGGTGGCGGGCTGGTCTATTTCGTGGATGGCAAGGGCGAGCAGGCTGATCTCTGGCAGCGCGAATTCCTGCCTGTCACGCCTGATCCCGCGGCCCATTCCGCTGGCCTCGTCGGCATCGATCACGTCGCCCAATCCATGCCCTATGACGAACTGGCCGCCTGGCAGTTGTTCTACACCTCCATTTTTGAGGCGCACAAAACCCCGCCGGTCGACATCATCGACCCTGCCGGACTGGTTCGCAGCCAGGTCATCGAGAACGACGCGCGCAGTCTGCGCATCACCATGAACGGGGCTGAGAACCGCTCGACGCTCGCCGGCTATTTCGTCTCCGAGAGCTTTGGCGCCGGCATCCAGCATCTGGCCTTCAGCACCAATGATATCTTCGCCACCGCAGCCTCCATGGCCGGTAATGGCTTTGCGCCGCTCACCATCTCCCCCAATTACTATGACGACGTCGAAGCCCGTTTCGGGCTTGCGCCCGATTTCGTGGCGGCTCTACGCCAGTACCAGATCCTCTACGATGAGGACGACCGGGGCAGCTACCTCCAGCTCTACAGCCCGTTGATCGGTGGCGCTTTCTTCTTCGAAATCGTCCAGCGCCACCTCTATCAGGGCTATGGCGCGCCCAACGCCATTTTCCGCATCGCCGCCCAGCACCAGTTTATCCGGCGAGGCGACTTGCCGAGCCGGTAGAGCCAGAGATCCGCCCATGCCCCCGACCAATCTTTCCGCCCCGCCCCAAGGCGCCTGCGACAGCGCCATTCACATCTTTGAACCCGGTTGGGCCCCGCGCCCCGGCTTCACTGGCACGCTGCCGCACGCCCCGCTCGCCGCCTATCGCGCCGTTCAGGCCGAGCTGGATCTCGAACGGGTCATGATCTCCCAGGCCAGCGGCTATGGCTTCGACAATGGCCTCCTGCTGGCCTGTCTGGACTCCCTGGGCGGCTGCGGGCGCGGCACGGTCGTCATCCCCGCCGATATCGACGCAGAGGCCCTCGCCGACATGCACCAGCGCGGCGCCCGCGGCGTTCGTTTCATGATGTTTGGCGGCGTGCTGGGCTGGGAGGACATGTTCCCGGTCGCCGAACGCGTTGCAGACCTCGGCTGGCACTTCAAGGTGCAGATGGACGGCCGCCAGATCGTCGAGCATGCACCGCTCCTGGCGTCGCTGCCGGTCAAGGTGCTGATGGATATCTATCCCACCACCTTCCCCGCCGCCCTCGATTTCGATGGCCCCGAAATCACCACGCTGCTCGGCCTCGTCGAGCGCGACAATTTCTGGGTGTCGCTGACGGCGCCCAATACGCCCGAGGAATGCGTCGAGCCGCCCTATCTCGCCCGGCGACTGATCGACCGGGCGCCGGATCGCTGCATCTGGTCCAGCAACTGGCCGCATCTCAACGTGTCGCCCACCCCAACTGCCCGACATGGCCTCGACTGGCTTGCGACAGCAGCGCCCGATACCGCCCGGCGCGACAAGATTTTGGCCGACAACCCCAAGCGCCTGTTCGGCTTCTGAGCCCGGCGCAGCAAGACTATTCAGGAGGAATGATCATGATGAATTTTGACGGCAAGCTCGCCCTTGTCACCGGCGCGAGCGGCGGAATTGGCGCGGCGGTCGCTGCGGCCCTCGCGGCGCAGGGCGCCCATGTCGCATTGCATTACAATCGCGGCGAAGCAGCAGCACGGGCCGTTGCCGACGCCATCACCGCCAAGGGCGGCACGGCCTATCTGGTGCAGGGTGACATCACCCAGCGCGGCGTTCCAGCCGAGGTTGTCAACGAGGCGGCCGAGAAGCTGGGCGGGCTCGATATTCTGTTCAACAATGCTGGCGCCATGATCCGCCGCATGCCCTTCATGGAGCTCGATGACGCGCTCTATGACGAAGCGCTCGATCTCAATGCTCGCCCAGTCATTGCCGCCTCCCAGGCCGCGGTGCCGCATATGGAAAAGCGCGGCGGTGGCTCGATCATCAATGTCGGCTCGATCGCGGGTATCGATGGCGGCGGCAGTGGCTCGGGCCACTATGGCAGCGCCAAGGCTTACGTGCATAACCTGACCCGCCACATGGCGCGCGATCTGGCGCGGCTCAACATTCGGGTCAACGCCATCGCTCCCGGCGTCGTACAAACTGCTTTTCACGCCGCTACGCCGCCAGAGCGCATGCAGGCGATGCAGGCCACCATTCCGCTAGGCCGCCTCGGTACGCCCGATGACTGCGTCGGCCCAGTGCTTTTTCTGGCCTCTTCTGCCGCCAGCTACATGACTGGCCAAATCTTGCACGTAAATGGCGGCATGTACTTGCCCTAACACGCCAGAAAGGCTGAGAGGGCGCAACGCTGACTTCGGCCATGCGGCATGGCAGCGGCCGATTATCGCGCAGGGTCCAGTTGAGTGGCCCCGGAAAGGGGGCCGACGGCCGGCCGGCGTTTTCAAGCGGCGGTATCACGAAAGCCGCCGCCGCTCCTCGGCCAGACACGATGACGGCTCGAACGCTCTCACACCCGAACGATCGCACATCCACGCACCCTGCGTGCTGAAATCACTGCACTCCAAGCATGAATTTCACTCCCGCCTCGGTCCCGCCAACGGGTCGAGGCGCAGGCTTTGTTAAGCAAGTGTTAGCTTCAAAAGCGCATTGATTGCGCGGGATAATTTTGATCCGCCACAGCATCTTGTACGCTTCAAAAAACCGATTCTTTGCCCCCGAATGCGCATTTGCCGCCCGGATATTGCCTCATGAAATTTTTCACCATTCGCGCGCGCACTATCTCCAGCTTCGGTGCCATCCTGCTTGTCGTCCTGGCCATCGGGGTGTTTGCCTTTTGGCGGCTGACGGCCATTGAAGACCATACCGAAGTATTGAAATCCGACTCCATCGAAAGCCTCCATCACAGCGCCCTGATCAAGGATGCGCTGGCGATCAACTTCCTGGCGCTGTTCGAACTGCGCGATCCGGCGACGAGGGGTCTGGCACAACAGCAGCTGGCCAGCAGCCAGGCCGAAATCGAACGATTGACCGCAGCCTATGAGCAGGACCTGCTTGCCGATTACGACCGTGAGGCGTTCGCAAGATTCGTGGCAGCCTATGCCGGCTACGAGCGCGCCAGGGTGGCCATGTCGGGCCAGGCGCCAAGCCAATTCCCCGGGGCGCCGTCCGACACCGCCGAGCGCGACCTGAGGGCGCAGTTCGATGCCACCTACGACGCGATTGCCGGTCTGGCTTCCGCCAACAGGACCAGTGCCATCGCCAAGGCCGACCTGGTGGACCGCGAGATCGAGTCGCTCCTCGTCGCAATGACGCTGGGCTTTGGCGTTGCCTTCGCGCTGGCAGCGCTCGCCGGTATCTTGCTTTTGCGGGCCATCACGGTCCCCCTCAAGCAATTGGAGGGGTTGATGGACGCGGTACGGCAGGGCGATTTTACCCAGCGCATGACCATCATCCGGCAAGACGAGCTGGGTGAACTCGGCGAGGGCTTCAATCGGATGGCCGACCAGGTCATGGAACTTGTCGGCCAGGTCCAACGCTCGGGCATTCGCGTCAGCACCTCGATGACCGAGATCGCCGCGACGTCCAAGCAGCAGCAGGCCACCGCCTCCGAAGTCGCCGCGACCACGACCGAAATCGGGGCGACCTCGCGTGAGATCGCCGCCACGTCCAAGGAACTCGTGCGCACCATGTCTGACGTCACGACGGTCTCCGAGCACGCGGCCGAGCTGGCATCGGGCGGCCAGGCGGAACTGTCGCATATGGAAGACGCCATGAGCCAGGTGATGGAAGCGGCATCATCCATCAATGCCAAGCTGGCCGTGCTGAACGACAAGGCTGGCGACATCAACCAGGTTGTAACCACCATCACCAAGATCGCCGACCAGACGAACCTGCTGTCGCTGAATGCCGCGATCGAGGCGGAAAAGGCCGGAGAATACGGTCGCGGCTTTGCCGTGGTCTCTTCCGAGATCCGGCGCCTGGCAGACCAAACCGCGGTTGCAACCTATGACATCGAGCAGATGGTCAAGGAAATCCAGTCCGCGGTGTCGGCGAGCGTGATGGGCATGGACAAGTTTTCCGAGCAGGTCCGGCGGGGTCTTAACGACGTGCAACAGGTCGGCGGCAAGCTCTCCGAGATCATCACCCAGGTGCAGACGCTGGCGCCGCGCTTCGAGACCGTCAGCGAAAGCATGCAAGCGCAGTCGACCGGCGCCGAACAGATCAGCGAAGCGCTGGTGCAGCTGACCGAGGCGACCCAACAGACCGTGGAATCGCTGCGCCAGTCCAGCGACGCGATCGAAGAGCTGAACCGGGTTTCGGGCAATCTGCACGGGAGCATCGCGCGTTTCAAGCTTTCGGCGGCCTAGCGGCGACGATCGGAGCCGCAGATGCTCTTCCTCCATTTCCGCATCGGCGACAACGGCTTCGCGCTGGCGGCCGAAGACATCATCGAGATCGTGCCGCTCATGCAGCTCAAGAAGGTGCGCCAGGCCCCCGATGCGGTCGCGGGCTCCTTCGAGTATCGCGGCCGTTACGTTCCGGTGGTCGACCTGTGCGCACTCGACCTGCACCGCCCGGCGCGCCGGCGGATGAGCACGCGCATCATCGTCGTGCGCAACCCCCAGGATGCGGCAGGCCTTATCGGCCTGGTCGCGGAGAACGCCACCGAGATGCTGCGCCTTGATCCCTCCCAGTTCGCCCCCTTCGCGCCCGGACCGCATGGCCTGGTGCAGCGCGTCGAATTGGAGGAGCTGTTGCCCGCCTCGCTGCTCGCGCTGGTGACACAGCAATGAACGCCGCACGTTTCGGGGAGCTGCTGGACCGGGCACTGGGATTGAACCCCGTTTCGATTGGTCCGGCGGCGATCGAGCGCGCCGTCGAGATGCGCATCAAGGCCTGCAATCTCCCCGATGACGACGAATATTGGGAGCTGCTCCAGCATTCACGCGAGGAAGTGCAGGAACTCATCGAGGCCGTCGTCGTCCCGGAAACCTGGTTCTTTCGTGATCCGGCGGCCTATGCGGCGATGGTGGGCTTTGTCGTCGAACGCGCGCTCAAGGGTGACCCGTCCCGCCAGCACCGCCTGCTGAGCCTGCCCTGCTCGAGCGGTGAAGAGCCCTATACGATGGCGATGGCGTTGCTTGACGCCGGCGTTCCGTCCAGCCGCTTTCGAATTGATGCCGTCGATGTCAGCGCGCGCGCCCTCTCTCGCGCGCAACTCGGCATTTATGGGCGCAATTCCTTCCGCAGCACGGATCTTGGCTTTCGGGAGCGCCATTTCGAACCCGTTGAGGCCGGCTATCGCGTGAGCGACAGTGTTCGCGGACCGGTACAATTCAGCCAGGGGAATATCGTCGACCCCACCCTTCTGCTTGGCGCCGAACCCTATGACGTGATTTTCTGCCGCAACCTGCTGATCTATTTCGACACCCAGATCCAGAACCGCACCCTGGGCCTGCTCCGGGGCCTGCTCGCGCCCGACGGGGTGCTGTTCGTTGGCCATTCGGAGGCCGGGCTGATGGCCGCCAACGGGTTCACTTCGGCAAAAATTCCAATGGCCTTCGCGTTCCACAAAGCTATCGCACAACCGGCCAGGCCGAAGGCGGAGCCCGCTCCGCCCCGGTCGCCATCTCGACAAAAGCCAGCCCTCGGCCGCATTCAGCCGCTGCTGGAACGGCCGCGCGCACCCGTCGCGAGGCCGCAAATCGCCGAGCCGGTAAAGCCAGGGCCCACGATCGCGGAGTTGCGGCGTCTCGCGGATAGCGGTCGTCTCGGCGAGGCGGCGCAGGGCTGCGAGACCTATATCCGTGAGTTCGGTCCGTCGCCCGAAGTCTTCGTCCTGCTCGGTCTCATCCGCGACGCCGCGGGCGACCCGTCCGGGGCGGCCAACTATTACCGCAAGGCCCTCTACCTGGAGCCCGCCAGTTCGGAAGCCCTCCATCACCTCGCGCTGCTGCTGAAGCAGCAAGGGGATCACACCGGCGCAAAGCTGCTTGAAGGGCGGCTGCAGCGGCAGGAAATGCGGAGGAGCCGATGACGCCGACTGATCCCTCGACGGCGATGCCGGATACGCAAAATGGCACTGTCGACCGCTGCTGGAAGCGGATCGGTATCCAGGGCGATAGAACTTGCCCTGAACTCGCAGGCCATTCGCACTGCCGAAACTGTCCCGTATTTTCGTTCGCCGCCACCCAGTTGCTCGACCGCGATTTGCCGGACTCGGCCGAAACCAGCCTCATCAGCCAGATCGGCCTCCCCCCGGAAGGACCCAAGGCCGAGATTGAGTTGGTCATCATCTTTCGGGTGGGCACCGAATGGTTCGCGCTCCCCACCCAGGTTCTCGACGAGGTTGTCGGGCTGCGTCCCATCCATTCACTGCCGCATCGCCGACATCCCGCGCTGCTGGGGATCGTCAATGTGCGCGGAGATCTGGTGATTTGCCTGTCGATCGCCCAGCTGCTGATCGGCACGTCGGAAAACGCGGCTCCTTCGCGGCTCATCGTCGTGCGCGATGGCGGTGGCCGCCTCGCCTTTCCGGTCGATGAAGTCCAGCATACCCATCACCACAGCCTGGGTGACCTCGCACGCGCGCCGGAAACCGTGGCCCGGTCTGCCTCGCGCTTCACCAGGGGACTGCTGTCCTGGCGCGGCAGGAGCGTCGGGCGCCTCGACGAGCAGCTGGTTTTCGACGCGCTCAATCGGTGCCTGATATGACCCGGGATTTCAGCAAGCTGTCCATGCACGACCTGTTCCGCATCGAAGCGGAAAGCCAGACGCAGGCGTTGACCTCGGCCTTGCTGGCGCTCGAGCAGGATCCCGGCCGCACCGAAGAACTCGAATCCTGCATGCGCGCCGCACACTCGCTCAAGGGCGCGGCGCGCATCGTCGAAATCCGGGCTGCGGTCACGATCACGCATGCCATGGAGGACCTGTTCGTCCTCGCCCAGAATGGAAACGCGGTGCTCCACCAGGCCCGGATCGACCTGCTTTTGCGCGGTGTCGACCTGCTTGGCATGATCGCCAAGGCGCCGAACCTGGAAGGCGGCGCACCCGCTCAGGATTGGCAGGCCGAGGCCGACAATTTCGTGGCCGAGCTGAACGCACAGGGACCGGCGAGCGAGCCGATGACACCTCCGGCGAGCCCACCGTTGCTGCCATTGCCTTCACCCTCACCGCCCCCGCCCGCAACCGAAAAGCCCCCCCGGCCCGAGCCGGCCGACCGGGCGCTACGGGTGAGTGCGGACAATCTCGACCGGCTGCTCGAACTGGCGGGGGAATCGCTGGTGGAGTCCCGCCGGCTCAGGCCTTTTGGCCAGTCGCTGCTGCGGCTGAAGCGGATGCAGCGGGAGACCGCCGGTGCGCTGGGGGCACTTCAGGCGGCGTTGCCGCTGCACCTGTTGGATGAACGCGCCCGCACCGCGCTGGTCGAGGCCCAGCAGGGCCTGTTCTCATGCCGGCAGCTTCTGTCGGAGAAGCTGGATGAGCTCGAGGCCGTTGATCACCAGGCCACGAGCCTTGCGCACCGCCTTTACGATCAGGCCCTGATGGTGCGAATGCGCCCGTTCGCGGATGGCGTCGGCGCCTTTCCAAGGATGGTCCGCAACATAGCGCGCGATCTGGGCAAGCGCGTCAGTCTCGAGATCGTGGGCGAACGCACGCAGGTCGATCGCGAAATGCTCGAGAAGCTTGACGCGCCGCTTGGCCATTTGCTGCGCAACGCTCTCGACCACGGCATCGAAAGTTCCGAGGAACGAGCGAGCGCCGGAAAGAGCGCCGAGGGCACGATCCGCCTGGAGGCGTTTCACCATGCCGGGGCCCTGCAAATCATCGTGTCCGACGACGGACGGGGCATCGATACGGAACGGGTGCGCCGGGCCGTGATCGTGAAGGGGCTGGCGAGCGAGGAGACGGCGTCCAGGCTCAGCGAGAACGAACTGCTTGAATTTCTGTTCCTGCCTGGCTTCTCGATGAAGGAGGACGTCACCGAAATCTCGGGCCGCGGGGTCGGCCTGGACGTGGTGCAGGAGATGATCCGGCAAGTGCGGGGCCTGGTCCGCGTGAGCTCGAACGCGGGCACTGGCACGCGCATCAAGCTCGAATTGCCGCTGACCCTTTCGGTGGTGCGCTCCCTCATCGTCGAAATCGGCGGCGAGCCCTATGCGTTTCCCTTTGCCCATATTGCCCGCGCGATCACCTTGCCCGCCGACCAAGTGCAGACGCTCGAGGGTCGCCAGCACTTCGCCCTCGATGGGCAACAGGTCGGGCTGGTGGGTGCCCACCAGGTTCTGGGCTGCAACGAGGTCGTCCATCATAACGGCGAGCTGGCGGTGGTTCTGCTCGGCGGACCGACAAATCTGTACGGGCTTGTAGTGGACAGGCTGGTGTGCGGCCGCGAACTGGTCGTCCAGCCGCTGGACCCGCGGCTGGGCAAGATCAAGGATTTGGGTGCGGCCGCCGTCATGGAAGACGGCTCTCCCGTCCTGATCGTGGACGTGGAAGACATGATCCGTTCGATGGAGAAGCTTTCCGCCGCCGACCGGCTCGAAAAGGTCGGGCGGGACACCGCCGAGGCCGAGCAGGAGCGGCGCAAGCGGGTTCTCATCGTCGACGATTCGCTGACCGTGCGCGAGCTGCAGCGCAAGCTCCTCGAGCATCACGGCTATCTGGTGGATGTTGCGGTCGACGGCATGGACGGCTGGAATGCGCTGCGCCAGACGCGCTTCGACCTTGTCGTCAGCGACGTCGACATGCCGCGCCTCGACGGCATCGAACTGGTACGGCGCATTCGCCAGGACCCGTCCCTGAAGGCCCTTCCGGTGATGATCCTGTCCTACAAGGACCGTGAGGACGATCGCCAGCGCGGCCTGGACGCCGGCGCCGATTATTATCTCACCAAGGGCAGTTTCCAGAGCGAAGCCCTGATCGACGCCGTGATCGACCTGATCGGAGAGGCAGAAACGCCATGAGAATCGGCATCGTCAACGACATGGTGATCGCCGCCGAGGCGATGCGTCGGGTGCTGGCGCTGGCGCCAAGGCATGAGCTCGCGTGGATCGCCCATGACGGCGTCGAGGCTGTCGACATGTGCCGGCGCGACCGGCCGGACCTGATCCTGATGGATCTGATCATGCCGCGCATGGACGGGATCGAAGCGACACGGCTCATCATGGCGCAGTCGCCCTGCGCCATCCTGATCGTGACCGCCGACATCGAGACCAATGCGTCGCGCGTCTTTGCGGCAATGGGCGAAGGCGCGCTCGATGCGGTCGACACCCCGTTGCTCGGCTCCGCCGATCCGGTACTGAGCGGGCGCGCCCTGCTGGCCAAGATCGACGCCATCGCTCGCCTTGTCGGGGTCAAGACCAACGCTCCCCGCCTCCCGGCAAGCCGCCCTGCACCGCCATCAAACCCCGTGGTCGCGATCGGCGCCTCGGCCGGCGGACCCGGCGCCCTGGCCGCGATCCTCGCGGATATTCCACAAAATTTTCCCGCCGCCATCGTCATCGTCCAGCACGTCGACGCCCGGTTCGCGCCGGGCCTGGTCACCTGGCTCGGGCAGCATTGCCCCCTGCCGGTCAAGCTGGCATCCGAGGGGGATCGCGCCGTGCCGGGCACGGTCCTGGTCGCCGGCACGGACGATCATCTCGTCTTCAAGTCGAGAGCCCAGCTGGGGTACACGCCCAATCCGACCGAGCACATCTATCGACCGTCGATCGATGTGTTCTTCGACAGCGCCGGGCGCGTTTGCAGTGGCCCCCTGATCGGCGTGCTGCTGACGGGAATGGGCTCCGACGGAGCGCAGGGGCTCAAGGCGCTTCGCGGCCTCGGACACCACACCATCGCCCAGGATCAGGCGACGAGCGCAGTCTATGGCATGCCCAAAGCCGCGGCCACCATCGCGGCGGCAACCGACATTCTGCCGCTGAACAGGATTGCCGCCAAGCTCACCCAATTGTTCGGCAGCCTGCCGCCCCCGGAGAATATCTAAAAATGACTATCTCAGCATCGGCTGACATGGACGAGGCCTTCCCCGTTCCCGCTTCCCGCCAAACAATCATGGTGCTTCTCGTTGACGACCAGGTCATGGTCGCCGAGGCCATCCGGCGCGCCTTGCTCGGCGAGCCCGAGATCGAGTTCCACTACTGCTCGAACCCCGCAGAGGCGGTCGCCGTCGCCCGGCAGGTGCAGCCCACCGTCATCCTGCAGGATCTGGTGATGCCGGCCGTGGGTGGGCTGGACCTCGTGCGCCAGTATCGCGCCGATCCCGACACAAGGGCGATCCCGATCATCGTGCTGTCGACCAAGGAGGAGGCCACGATAAAGAGCGACGCGTTCCGCCTCGGCGCGAATGATTACCTCGTCAAGCTTCCCGATCGCATCGAGCTGATCGCGCGCATCCGCTATCACTCGGCCGCCTATCTTTCGCAGCTGCAGCGCGACGAAGCCTATCGCGCCCTGCGCAAGAGCCAGCAGGCCTTGATGGAGACCAATCTCGAACTCCAGCGCCTGACCAATGTCGACGGCCTGACCGGGCTGAGCAACAGGCGGTACTTCGACGAATATTACGAGACGGAATGGATCAACGCGGTCCGCGAACAGAAGCCGGTTTCGATCCTGATGGTCGATATCGACCACTTCAAACAATACAATGACACCTACGGCCATCTTGCGGGCGATGAAATCCTGCGCTCGGTGGCGCTCGCGCTCAAACAGACCTTCGCTCGGCCCAAGGACCTCGCGGTGCGCATGGGCGGCGAGGAGTTTGTCGTGGTCCTGCCGCACACCACCGCTGCCGAGCTTGCCGTTCTTGCCACCAGAGCCGTCCTCGCGGTGGAAGCGCTCAACCTTCCGCACAGCGCATCGCCCGTCGCCGGCCACGTGACGATCAGCGTCGGCGGCGCAACGCGCACGCCTGCCCCCGAGGAGTTCTCCTTCAGTCTCGTGGAAGCCGCCGACAAGGCGATGTACGAAGCCAAGAGGACGGGTCGCAACCGTGCCGTCTTGACGACGGACCAGATCGCAACCCGGTAACCGGATCGAGGGCCGGCCTGACCCAGGGGCTCCCCCGCGCCTAGGCTGGGCCGTGCCCCTGGTGCCTCCACGGGGTTTGTGACCCCCTGCGGTCGCTGGATGCCGGAGACGATGTTGCGCAGCGGGCCCTCCACATTGACGCCCGGCAATCAGGGCACTAACCATCTCCTGTCTGAAACAGGTTAGGTTCGGGAAGGTTGGCCCGGCCCCCGTTCGAGCGGGTCCTTCCGTTACTCAGGTAACGGCCCAAGACTATCACGGCGCTTGCATTCCGCAGGCGCCGATAGAAAGGGTATTGGACATGAAACCTCGAATTTCCGTTCTCACGCTCGGCGTCGCCGATCTCGAACGATCGCTTGCTTTCTATCGTGACGGCCTCGGCCTGCCCACTCAGGGTATCGTGGGCCGCCAGTTCGAGCATGGCGCGGTCGCCTTCTTCGAGCTGTCGGGTGGATCAAAACTCGCGATCTGGGCCCAGGACGATATTGCTTACGATACGGGCCTGCCCAAGCAGCCGGTGTCGTCCACCGCCGTCACTATCGGGCACAACGTCCTGCACCGCGCGGAGGTCGATGAGACCCTCAATGCGGCGCAGCGAGCGGGTGCCGAGATCATCAAGCCGGCACAGGACACGTTTTATGGCGGTTACGCCGGGTATTTTCGCGATCCGGACGGCCATTTGTGGGAGATAGTCTGGAATCCGCAAATGCTCCCCGAGGACGACTGACCAGGTCTGCAAGGTCGGGAGCTCTACCGAGCTCTCGACCCAGCGGGGCAAACACTAGCGTCGGGCTCGGTGGCCATGAGGGCCAGGACTGCCTGGCGGGTTGGTGAGCCAAGGCGGCCCCCGAACGTTGCACATTTGATGGCGGCTGCTGCGTTGGCGAAGCGGACGGCCGTCGCGATACTGCATCCTTCCGCAATGGCGAGGGTGAAGGCGCCGTGGAACACGTCGCCTGCAGCAAGCGTATCGACGGCTTTGACCCGGGGCGGGCGCAGGTGTTGCAGCGCTCCGTCTTCCAGCCAGAAGCACCCCTCGGCGCCGTCGGTAACCGCCACGAAGCCATCGAACACATTGCTGAGTTCACGCACCGCTTCCTCGACGGAATCTGCGCCTGACACCAGCAGGGCGGCCGGGGCGGAAAAGACGCTGTGGCTGGCAATCCGCGCGAGCGCGCTGATGACTTCGGGTGGCCCCACATCGGCGTCAAGAACTGCAATCCTGCCTTCCGCTCGGGCAAGCGCCAGCACCTTTTGCGCGCCTTCCGGCCAACGGACATCAACCTGGACAGCGTCTGCTGCCTGGATCAGCGCGTCGGGTATCCAGGACGGGTCTGTTCCCAAGCCCTTGTCGTAGTAGGGCAGGATCAGCCGCTCGCCGGCTTCATCGACAATGACGGCGCTGAGCGGGGTCGGCACGCCTTCGAAGCGGCGGACATGGCTGCAATCGACGCCTTCGGCGGCGATCTCGGCGATGAACTGGTCTCCCATGCTGTCGTCGCCGATGCGGGCGATCAGCGACGCCCTGCCCCCTAGTCGCGCAGCCGCTACGGCGGCACTCGTGGCCATGCCGTGCGCCGCCTGCAGCAGGGCCCTGGGCAACACCTTGCCCGCTCCCTGGGGCAAGGTATCGACGGAAAAGATCATGTCGACGGTGGCGGCTCCGGCAAACACGATATGGGGTGGATTGGACATCGGTGTTCTCGTCCACTCCTTGGGGACATGAAGGTGATCGAGTTCGCCGGCCCTTGGCCGACGAACAAGATGCGTGTGAACCTAATCGGCCCGGTGGGCTTTCGCCATGGCAATGGCGGATTGGGCGATCAGATCGGAGTCGTTGGCCGAAATGACGAAGTTTACGCCCTGGTCACGCCAGTAGTGCGCCTGTTCGGGGCCGCCGCAGTCGATGCCGACGATCTTGCCGGCGGCCCGGCCGCGCGCGATCACGTCGAGGATGGTTTCGTGCAGTTTCTCGGATTCCTGGAAGCTCCTGCGCTCTTCACCAATGCTCAGCGACAGATCGTTGGGGCCGATATAGATGCCGTCAACGCCCTCGACCGCGAGAATGGCATCGAGGTTGGCGAGCCCTTCGGCAGTTTCGATCATGCAGAGGCAAATTGCCGTGGCGTCGCCCTCGGGCGCTTGTGGCACCGATGCACGCAAATTGCGCCAGATCGGTCCCCAGCTGCGAGTGCCCTTGGGCGCATAGCGGCAGGAGTCAGCAGCAAGCTTGGCTTCGGCCGCATTGTTGACCAGTGGCACGATGATCGCTTCGGCCCCCAGATCGAGCGAGCGCATGATCAGGTCAGGTGTGTTCCACGGCACACGCACAACCGCCGCCGAGCCCGCCTTGTGCAGCGCGTCGAGCAGCGGTGCGAGGCCGGTCATGGTGATAAAGCTGTGCTGCAGGTCGACGCAGATGAAGTCAAAGCCGGCACGGCCCATGATCTGGGCGACCTGTGGATCGGCAAAGCCGGTCCAGGCACCGTAACTGACCGTACCGCTGGTGAAAACTTGCTTCAGGTTCATGGCTTTGGAGCGTATTTTGCGTTGAGGTCCTCGAGGTGCGCCATCGTCGCTGCGTCGGGCATGCCGACCGCCATGCGGGCGTGACCGGCAGCAATGCCCTGCAAACGCAGCCCGGTCTTGAGGCGCTCGATATCGCCCAGCAGCCCATCCACGGTCGCATTGACGTGGCTCTGCAACTCGGTGCGGTCCTGCACACCAGCGGCGATGGCGTCCGCCATGGCCACGAATGGCTCGGGATAGACCGACGCAATGCCCGAGATAACGCCGTTGGCACCGAACTCGTCGAGACGACCGATTTCGCGGTCCGAACCGGTCAGCACCTGGAAGCCATCGGGCAGCAGCTTGCGATATTCCCCCACGGTCTCGATAGATTCGCCCGAAATCTTGACGCCGATGACGTTGGGCAGCTTGGCCAGCTCGGCCATCAGCTCAGGCGAAACGCTGACGCCCGTGCGTGCCTTGAAGATATACACGTAGACACCAATGCCATCACAGAGTTGGGATATCCGGGTGTAAAATTGCGTCAGGGCCTCGTCCGTCGAGGGCAGGAAGTAGGGCGTGATGGCCGCAACATACTTTGCTCCCTCGGCGCGAGCCTGATGGATCAGGCGCTCGACCTGATAAAGGCTGGCAGCACCAACATGCACCACGACCTGCTTGTCGCCCAGAAGGTCAAGGCTCAGGCGGGTCAACGTCTTGCGTTCATCTTCGCTCAGCGAAGGAAATTCGCCGGTGGTGCCCAGCACAAAGGCACCGTGGACACCAGAAGCGGCGCATTTGCGCAGAATGCCGCTATTGCCCTCGATGGAGATGGCGCCGTCGGCCTGGAAAGCGACCGGCAAGGCCGTCAGAATGATTGGTTTGGTTGGCATTGAACTTATTACTTTCAGAGGTTTGTTGACTCAGCCGGCTGCCTGTTTTTCCCTGCGACGCGCCAGCAACGGCGCGCTGAGGGCAAGCACCACGGCGATAAGCGCCAGACAGATCAGGGTGGCCGAGATTGGCTTGTTGATCAGCCCCGTGGGGCCATCGATCAGCAGCGAGCGGCGCAGGTTGGATTCTGCGAGCGGGCCGAGGATCAACCCCAGCACGATGGGGCCGGCCGGGATGCCGGATCGTTTCAGGATCACCCCGATCACGCCAAACATCAGCATGACGGTTACGGTGAACAGGTTGTTGGTTGTGGCGTAGGTGCCCACGATGCAGAACACCAGAACGGTTGCCCAGATGTAGTGCTTGGGCATGTCCAACAGCTTCACCATCATCGGCATGCGCACCAGATTGATGGCGAGCGTGACGATGGTTGCCAGCACCATGATGGCGGTGATGGTTGCCACCAGGTCCGGCCGGTTGACGAACAGGCTTGGTCCCGGCTGGATCCCCCACACGATCATGGAGCCGATCATCACGGCCATCACCGAGTCACCCGGAATGCCGAGTGCCATGGTCGTGGTCAGCGAACCGCCGAGCGTCGCGCTCGACGCGGTGTCGGACGCAGCAATGCCTTCAATATTGCCCTTGCCAAAGCTCGCCTTGGTCTTGGACGCCGCCTTGGCGCGATCCCACCCCAGCAGCCCGGCGATATCGCCACCGGCGCCCGGGATGATGCCCACGACCAGACCGACAATGCCGGCGATGAAGGTCGGCTTGGCAATGCGCTTGTATTCGCCCTTGGTCGGCCACCAGCGCCCGAGCGCCGAAATCGGCTTCACGCTCTGTTCGCGATGCGTCAGCAACTGATCGAACAGTTCGGCAATGCCAAACAGGCCGATGATCACCGCGATGAAGTCGAGGCCCCCGTTCAGCTCGCGAATGCCGAAGGTGAAGCGCGCGTCGCCGGTGATCGGGTCGCGGCCAATGGTGGCGATGAACAGGCCAATCACGCCGGCGAGCAGGCCCTTGGTGATCGATTTCGAGGAAATCGAAATCATGATCGTCATGGCGAGGATCACAACGGCGAACATTTCGCTGGGACCGAACTTCAGCGCCAACTGGGCCAGCGGCACCGCTGCTCCAGCAAACAGAACCATGCTGGCAATGATGCCGAGGGCTGACACGAGTGCCGAGACGATCAGCGCTAGCCCGGCCTGCCCGTTCTTGGCCATCGGATAGCCATCGAATGTGGTGGCGATCGAGGCCGGGGTGCCGGGCGTGTTGATCAGAATGGATGGGATACGGTCGCCGAAATTGGCGGCCACATAAATGGTCAACAGAACCGCAAGGCCCTGCACCGGCTCAAGCGTCATGGTGAAGCCACTGGCGAGCGCCACGGCCATGGTTGCCGTAATCCCGGGGAACATGCCCACCAGCATGCCGATGATCACTCCAACACTCAGGCACAGCATGACGCTCGGCTCGAACACGGCGAGAACGCCGTCCAGTAAAGCGGTCATAACGGGACCCTCAGCACAAGGTGGAACAGGCCATAAATGAAGGCTGTGGTGACGACGGAAAATATCGCCAGGCCCTTCCAGCTGCGCAGGCCGAACACCCAGAGCAGTGCGGCAATGAACACAACGGTGGGGACGACATAGCCAATGGATGACCAGGCGAACACGTAAAGTGCGCTCAGGGTGAGGGCCAGCAGCATGCGGACCCAACCGCCTTGTTCGCTGGCTTCCAGTTCGCCGCGGCTCATCGCGGGGCCGAACAGGGACATGCCCACCAGAAGCGCCGACAGTGCGCCGGCAAGCATGGAAAGCAGCGTCGGCCACCATTTGGGGTCGACGCCACCGGAGCCCATGCGCAAATACATGTTGCGGGACAACACGAGTGCGATGATCGACAGCATGAGGGCGGCCAGTGCGATGGCGATTTCGAGCCATCGCGACGGCTGCGCCGAATAGTCCAGCTCGACAACCGTTTCGTCCGGCAACACGGTGGTGTCACCGGACGAAGTCGCGAGCGTTTGAGGCCCGGTCATGATCTTAGGGGGCCAGGACTTCGGCGTAACGCGCCGCTTCGGCATCGACAAAGGCCTTCCATTCGTCGCCCGTCTTGTACACGGGCAGAATGCCGGCCGGGGTAATCGCATCGAGGAAAGTCTGCGATGCCTGGGCCTTCTTGATCGACTCTTCGAGGATGAGCTTCACGTCAGCCGGAATACCGGCCGGTCCGTAGACCCCACCCCAGGCGCCAAAAGTCAGGTCATAGCCCAGGGCCTTTGCGGTCTGTACGCCCGGGAATTTGGGGTGCTCTTCGTCGGCAAAGATCGCCAGGACCTTGAGCGAGCCGTCAGCAAACGCCGTTGCCGTTTCGCCGGCGCCTGCTGTCACGGCGTCAACGTGGTTGCCCAGAGCTGCAGCAACAGCCGGTGCCCCGCCATCAAACGGAACGCCGACAAGTTTGGCGTCGGTCATCTTGGCGAGGGTGAAGGTCGTTGCCGCGAACGAGGACGCAGCGCCCGAGTTCGATACCGACATTTCCTTGGTCTTGCCCGCCTCGATGAATTCGGCGAGCGAGTTGTAGGGGCTGTTGGCGGGAACAGCGAGAACCACCGGGCTGTTCATGACCTGGCCCAGATAGGTGTAGTCGGCGCGGTCGAAGTCGTAGCCAAGGTGTTCGGCGATAGCGAATTCAACCGGGCCAAAGCCGATCGTGTAGCCGTCTGCTGGCTGCTCGGCGACGTGAGCGAAAGCCACTGTGCCCGTCGCGCCGGGACGGTTCTCGACGATGACGCTGACGCCGAGGTCCTTTTCGATCTCGGCCGCTATGGCGCGCGAAGTGCGGTCCGATGCCCCGCCGGCAGCCGCCTGGACCACAAATGTGATGTCCTTGGATGGAAAGGCGTCTTGCGCGAAGGCCGAGGCAGCCAGGGCAACGCTGAGCAGGCCGGCGGCCGCAACAGATTTTACGAGGGTATTGCTAAGGTACATTGTCTCTCTCCCAGTAGTACTTTGTTGGTTAGCGGCTGTGGTGTCGAAGCCCTCCATCGGGCTGTTGCGCGGTTTCGCTTCGCCTCCTCTCCAAGGCGCGCTCCCAGACCTTGACCATCCGGGCCCGTGAGCCTTCCAGATGGGCGGCAAGTTCGGTTTCCACCGCCTCCGTTTCCCCTGTCTTGATCAACTCAAGCAGGGCTCGGTGCTTGGCAGCACTCGAAGCCAGATCCTGATCCAGCGAAATTGTAAGACGCAGAAGCGTCATCATGATCGGCTCGTATCGCTGCCAGACATCGGCAAGCCGTCGATGGCCCGATGCGACACAAATCTCGTTGTGAAAGGCGACGTCGGCCTGCGCGAAGCCGGCCGGATCATCCGCCGCCGCCGCGCGCTCCATCAACTCGACGTGACGCTCGATCTTTTGGTAATTGCCATCCCCTCGGCGGGCTACGGCCAGCCGGACTGCCAGCCCCTCGATGGCGCCGCGCAGCGAATAGAGTTCGCCAATACTCTCGTGGTCAATCCCCGCCACCATCATGCCGGTCGGCAGGCTCTCCACCAGGCCTTCCACTTGCAGGATGCGAAGGGCATCGCGGATGGGACCTCGGCTGACACCAAACTGCTCGGCCAGCTCCACCTCGATCAGCCGTTCGCCGCGCAGCAGCTCACCGGCCGCGATCGCGTCACGCAAGGCAGTCGCCACCTGAGACCCCAGGGCCTCACGCTGGATGATTGTAGGGGCTCGCACGATCCCGTCTTCCTCCCAAAAGATTGCCTGACGGTAGACTGTTAACAGTAAACGAGTCAAGAACGTGCGTGTTCAGCCCCAGAAGGTGTGCCATGGCCGGGCACCGGCGACGTCAGATAGCGAGGTGCTTCCGGCGGGAGGGATGCCCCCATGGCGTGCCTGGTGATCGTCGCTCCAGGAACACCATCGCCGTCGGCATTGCCTCGATGACACTCAATGTTTTTGCGAAATTGGGGGCGCTATCCCCCTCGGAAAATGTGCTCACTTGCGGCCATTTTCGACACTCGTCAGCTGCCGCCACCTTCTGTGATGTCGGCTTTTAGGCCCGACAGCGGCCACTGGGGCGCGATGCTGACATGAGGCACTATTCGGCCAGCAACCGCATCCTTTGGCCGTGACGAATAAACCCAAAGGCCTGGGCATTTTGCTGTGGTCCAGGGACCACCCGGGCCAATTTGTCGGGCACCGGGTGGTCTAAAATCGGAGCGCAATGATGCCTATTGCAGCGCCAGCTCGGACAGGGCCTCGCTATCTGCCGGCAGTTCCACTTCGCTCGGCTCCAGGCCATTGTGGCTCAAAATGAACGCTGTCAGATCGGCATAGACCTGCGCGCTCAACCGTCCCGGGCGATCCGGTGGCATGGTGTAGCTGGCGAAATCGAACAGCGCGTCCGCGGTCAGGTCAAACCATTTCTCGCGGAAATTGGTGCCACGCAGGGGCGGGCCGCCAAACTCGCCATCATCGAGATTGGCGCCGTGGCAATCGAGGCAACTGCGATTGTACTCGCGCTCCCCGCGCGCCACCTGCTCGGCGGTAAACTGCACCGTCTCGAGCACTTCAGGCTGGGCCACCGCGACCGAATTTCCCATGCCTAGACCGATCAATACGAATAGCGTCGCACAAACAGAGCGGTTTCTAAAAATCATCCAGATACTCCAAAATCTCTCTACCAAATTTTTCATCGAAAATGACACAAACTCGATCAACCCTGACCCAAAAGCGCATTTTCGACAAGGCAATCGGCGGAAATTCTTTCACGGCGCCGCAAGTCGAAGGATTATACTTTCAGCCGTTGACGTGCGTCCATCAGCAAGGCCATGATCAGGCGTGCTGGGGGGAATTTTCGCAAAGCATACTATTACGTCCCCAGCGTATTGGGAGGAATTCGTGATTTATAGAAATTTGCTTTTGGCTTCATCAGCGTTGATCAGCGCTTTCGTGCTGGCTAGTCCGGCAGTGGCCCAGGATGGCGGCCGCCTGCAATCCTATACTGATGTAACCGACGAGACTTTGCTCAACCCCAGCGATGGTGACTGGCTGCATTGGCGCCGCACCTATGATGGTTGGGGGTACAGCCCCCTGGCCCAGATCAACAAGGAAAATGCTGCCGATTTGCAGGTGGCCTGGAGTTGGTCGCTGACCCCGGGGGCAACCGAGACCACCCCGATCGTGCATGACGGCATCCTTTACATCCACAACAACCAGGACAAGGTGCAGGCGCTCGATGGCGCCACCGGCGATCTGCTGTGGGAATATGTGCGCGACCTGCCCGATAGCGTCGTGGCCGCCGGCACCGGCAACACCGCCACCAAGCGCAACATGGCGATCTACCAGGACAAGATCATCGTCGCCACCACCGATACCCACATTATCGCGCTCGATGCCAAGACCGGCCAGGAAGTCTGGAGCGTCGAACCGGCCCCATGGTCCGATGGCTGGCGTTACTCCGCCGGTCCGCTGATCGCCGATGGCGTCATCATCCAAGGCATGACCGGTTGCGGCAACGCCCAGCCGGGCGGCTGCTTTGTTACCGGGCACAATCCCGAGACCGGGGAAGAGCTGTGGCGCTTCCACTCCATCGCCAGCGAAGGCCCCGAAGGCGACAGCTGGAACGGCCTGCCGATGGAAAGCCGCTTCGGCGCTTCGATCTGGCTTGCCGCGACCTATGATCCGGAAACCAAGACCGTGTTCAGCGGCGTTGGCCAGCCCTATCCCTGGATCGCCGAAATGAGCGGACTGCTCCCAGCCAGCACTGAAGCCGGCATCACCAACAATGCGCTCTACAGCGATTCCACCCTGGCGCTTGACCCCCAGACGGGTGAGCTGAAGTGGTACCACCAGTATCTCGCCAACGACACTTGGGATCTGGACTACATCTACGAGCGCATCCTCGTCGACCTGCCGGTCAATGGCGAAATGCGCAAGCAGGTGGTCACCACCGGCAAGCTCGGCATCGTGGAAGCCCTCGATCGCACCAATGGCGACTGGCTGTGGGCTGTTGAAACCGTTCCGCAGAACGTCGTCGCCTCGATCGATCAGGTAACCGGCGCCAAGACCATCAACGAGGCGGCCATTCCCCGCATCGGTGAAACCACCGTCAACTGCCCCGCCGATCCGGGTGGTCGCGGCTGGCCGGCAACGGCATACAGCCCCCGCACCCAGACCCTTTACCTGCCGCTGGCCGAATACTGCTCGAACACCACGCCGCAGCCGCTTGATGCGGGCCAGGTCTATACCGGTGGCGGTCGTGCAACCTTCGCCCGGGTGCCTGTCCCCGGCAGCGACGGCAATATCGGTCGCCTCGACGCCGTCAAACTGACGGATCAGTCGACCGCGTGGAGCCATCGCCAGCGCGCTCCGATCACCAGCGCCGTGCTGCCAACTGGCGGCGGCGTGGTATTTGCGGGTGACCTGGATCGCTGGTTCTACGCCTTTGACGACGAGACCGGTGACGTGCTGTGGAAGATCCGCACCAACAACGTGATCAACTCTTTCCCCATCAGCTACGAAGCCGATGGCAAGCAGTATGTCGCGGTGGCGGTTGGCAACGGTTCGAGCCAGGCCCGCGCGTTGGCAACCCTGACGCCGGAAATCGTCAGCCCGGCTGCCGGCTCCGCCCTTTGGGTGTTCGCCCTGCCCGAGGCCAAGTAAAAAACCAGATTGTGGGCACTTCGGTGCCCGCAATCGTGCTGTGAAGGCTGTGCGCCATGTGGACTTTTTTTCGTTGCTGGCGCCGGCTCTGCAGCCTCCCCTTGGCCGCCCTGCCCCTGCTGCCGGCGCTCGCCTTCGCGCAAGTCCCGGTCCTGCCCAATGAAGAGGATTATGGCCGTCGGAGCGACGATTTTACGCTCAGCTTCTGTGTCGATCCGCGGGATCCGGGCTGGGAAGTCGATCTGGCCATCGGTGAAGCCATCGCCGCGGCCCTCTTGCTCGAACCCAAGCCGTTCATCGTTGCGGACACCAACCGCACGGCTCCCTTTGATGACATCTACATTCACCTGCGCGCCGATTGCCGCGTCTATTTCGGCTTCAAGCTGATCAGTGAGGCCTATCCCGATTGGGTCACCGTAACCCGGCCCTACTACGAAACCGGCTATGTGTTCGTCGCCCGTCCCCCCGCCCCGGCGCGGCTGGATGACATCGCGCGCGGCACACCCATTGGGGCCACGCTGGGTTCATCGGCAGATTTCCGCCTGGTGCAATACAATAACAGCATCCCCGCAGCCCAGCGCTGGACGCGCCATCCCTATAGCTCGGACCAGCAGTCGCTGCGGGCGGTGGCCGATGGCAAGGTCGCCGCGGCCCTCGTGTGGCGGCCGTCGCTAGCCGCACTCGCCAGGACCGAACCCGTTTTTGCCGAGCTGCAGGCCATGTCCCCCGATCCGGTAACGCTCGATCCCATGCCGGTGGGCGCCTTGCTGCTCTCGAGCGAGGTCTATTTCCGCAGCCTGCTCGACGAAGCCATTGCAGCCCTCGTGGAGGACGGCACCATCGCCGCCATCCTGGCCGAGCACGGCATGATTGGCACGGTGCCCGGCGCATTGTGAGCGTTTAGAACCGGGCCAGTGCCCCCGCGCCGCCCGACACCAGGGTCAGCACCTGCTGCACGATTGGATTGATCACCATGGACGGCAGGCCGCTCGCCAGCAGCGCCAGCAGGGCCAATCCAACCCACACCGCGCGGGGCTTCATCCATGCCCAGGCCGCAGGCGCGAGGCGCTGCAGCAGATAACCACCCGCCAGCGGTACGATCGGCAACGCATTGAACAGCGCAAAGCCCAGCGAAAGCCGCGCCAGCAGGGCCAGCCCGGCGCCGAGCATCTGCGCGGTGCCCAGCGACCCCGCGCCCGCCGCCAGAGGCAGGGCCCACACCGCCGCCAGCGCCAGAAATACCAGCGCCACCATGCCCGCCAGCACCACTGCGATGACGCCCCAGATGCCGCCGCGCAGCACCCGCGTGTCAAGCTCCAGCAGCCGCATCCAGCCGAGCCCCAGAAACAGCACTCCGATGGCCCCAAGCAGATCGAGGTGCGCCACCGGGTTCAGCGTCAACCGCCCGTCCCGGGCGGGGCCCTTGTCCCCCAGCTGCCGGGCCGCCAGCGCCAACGCGAAACCATGAACACCCAGGATCGGCATCAGCAAAGCGAGGCGGAGCAGCAAGGTATGCAGCGTCAGGTCGAACAAATCTGGCTCCGTGCAAATAATTCAACGACATTAGCCGCTGCACCTTTAACTTTGTATTCTGACCTAAATGTCTTGGAGTTGACACCTTCCGGCGCCATTACTGCATTGCGTCGGGACCGCGAATTCCCGGAGCAGACATCGCCAGGAGACAAAGTCACTAACGCAGCGCGCGGAGCCGATGTTGAACAGGTTAACCTTCACCAAACAGGTATTGTTCAGGCCTTCTGGAATGGCTTTCGACCTCTGCCCCTGCGGTCTGTGTTGATCTGATCAGTGTCTGGTCGCACGAGGTTGAGGTAGGGCAGAGCCTTTGATGCATCCGGCCCTAGGCTATCGACATACTGGTGCAGTATCTCGTTCAATGCGTTTGTAAGACCCTTAGAGTAGGCCTGCGCGTGATCGAGCAGCTTCAAGAAGTCGCGTAAAAACTCTGGGGGTGGCGTCATCTTATAAATCTGACTGGAGACTGTGAACTGGCTGCCATCCGGAGAGATACATAGCCCAATACCGGCGTCACGAAAGCCGTTCACGTCGTGAGCATAGTGCTTGGATCGGAGTCCCCAAATCTGATCGTGAAGCCCTAGCAGCCATTCCGAGGTGCCGTACAAATTCGAAGTTTGAAGGCCAGCTTTCGGATTTCCGAAGAACGCTCGACAGTACGAGATTACCGCTCCTTGGAAGAGGACGTCTGCCACTAACTCTTCGGGGCTATCCGCTGTTGTCGGAGGCATTGAGAGGATGTGATCGAGAGCATGTCGCGCTGCTTCAAAATCTGCCGTGCTGAGCAATAGTCGCTCCAGATGCTCCACTACCGGATGGTCGATATGACGGACAGGAAGCAAGCCCCATTTCGTCGGTGCGTGATAGACACCGTCGATGACCCGTTGTTCATCGACCCATCCTCCACTACCGGGATCAATGCCCAGCAGCCGATCTTTATCTTTGCCCACGTTGTCCCCCAATAGCTGATCACATCAATGACTTCATCGCGGCTGCTGCAACCGTCTCTCACTGCCAAGGCCGGCTTTGGCCCCAAATGAGCCATCGTTTCTACCTGTCCTCCCAACGGCCGCTTTCCGTCATGCCGCAACCACTAGCAGACATTCCGCTTCCCACCCCAAAATAGACATCAGACGCAGGGGCACCGGCGACCGAGACGGGCTGGCAGCGGCCCGGCCGCTTGTCGACTATTGACCTTAGCGGACATGAATCGGGCAAGAGCTATTCGGCCCGCAAGGACCCGCCCTCAAGCCGCCACACCCGAGCAGCCTGCCGTAATGGGCTCGCGCAAATTCCGTTTTGACCGCCGCTGACACGACAGACGAGCCCGACAAGCTTTGAACCAGAAAGGTTTGCACCTCTAAGCCGAGCTTGCGTTTGCCACCGGGTTGTCAGGCTCCTTTCGGGTGCCTGTCGCGCCAAGAAGTGGAGGTTCTGGTTTCGGGCTGTTGGCCGGACTTCCCACCTTGCGCGGCACACTTCGTGCCGGGCTGCGCAGGCAACCTATCCGTGGCCCCAGACATTCTACTGATACGGGTGGCTTAGCTGTGGAGACGAAACATGATGAAAAAAATCGGTTCGATATCTGCTGTCATACTTAGCGGTGCCATGATGCTTACGTCGGCAATACCCGCGAACGCACAGAGGATGGGCGGCGATTACTGGCAGCAGCGAGATCAGGTGATCGGCAGATATTGCGAATCCTACCGGAATGATCGGGATTGCATCCGCTATAATCGCGGCGGCTGGAACGATCGCGACTACGCCAACTTCTACCGCCCACGCCAGAACAACCTCGACAACATAGCTTCGGGGCTATTCGGCTTTGGGTTCGGCGCCATCTTGGGTGGAATCCTCGCCAATGGCAACAACGGGCGCGGCGTACCGATCTATTCCGGAGGGTCCTACTCATCGCATGTCGACGCCTGCTACGCGCGCTATCGGTCCTACGATGAACGCAGCGATAGCTTCATGGGATACGACGGAGTCCGTCACCGCTGCCGACTGTAGGCTCCGGTGTTGTGTGCACGAAACTACACCACTGCAAAGGTTAAGGCTGCACGTCCAGTCGCACAAACCAAATGCCAACGCGCCCGCGCCTTTGCGCGGGAGTTTCTTTCCGAGCTCACCAGGCGTGACAGGCACACCCCGGATGCCTGCGTAGCGCCTTTGTGACCGATTTCCGGCATGGCTGCGAAAATGGACGTCCTATGTGGGCGCCCATACCGATGCAATTGCATCACACTGCGCGGTCACGTTCTTGCGAGTTATTGCTCCCGTTAAGATTTGCAGTTTATTGATTTTTGCCATGGCGGGGTCACCAAACCCCGCTGCGGAGCGCGATTCGTGGGCGCAAAATGGCCGGTTATGGAGCTCGAATGAACAAGATCGTGGTTTGCTTGATCGCCCTGATCGCCGGGGCCGCAGCGCTTGCGCCGGCCGCCGCGCAGGAGGCCGCCGCGGGTCTCGCCGGTGGTCCGGTCATCATCGCGCCCGCGCAGAGCGAACTGGGCCAGATCATCAAGACCGGGCTGAGCAGCGCCTATTATGGCGCCGCCAAGGACAGCACCGCCTATGGCGAAGCGCAAAAACTCTATTTCTTCTATGGCGGGCGCCATTTCGAGCCGATCTGGGTCGAGCAGACCCCGAGCGGCACCGTCAGTTTTTCCGCCTCCGCCCAAAAGATCATGGCGCTGTTTGAAAGCGCGGCCAGCGAAGGCCTGCGCCCCAGCGATTATCTGACCCCCGATCTGAACCTCGCCGGTGTCACCCCCAGCGCCAATGCCATGGCAACGCTCGAAACCGCGTTTTCGCGCGCCACGCTGCGCTATGCCAGCCACATCTATAATGGCCGCATCAAGCCCCAATCGGTCAGCGACCAGCTCGATATCACGCCCAAAAAGCTCGATACCGCGGCGCTGCTGATCGAGCTGGCCACCTCCCCCGACCCGGTGGCGGTGCTGGCCAAGCTCGAGCCGGTGCATCCCGAATTCCAGGCGCTCAAGCGTGCCCTTGCCAGTTTTGACGAGACCAGCGCCGCCGAGCGCCCGCCCCAGGTGCAGGCCGGCCCCACCCTCAAGCCGGGCATGTACGATGCGCGCGTCCACACGCTGCGCGCCCGCTTCAATCTGGGCGCTGCCCAGAGCGATCTTTACGACGACCAGCTGGTGGGCGCGATGAAGGCCTTCCAGCGACAGCACGGCCTCGATGTCGATGGCGTCATGGGCCCGGCAACCCTCACCACGCTCAATGGCGGGGCGCCGGTCACCCGCGCCGATATCATCGCCAATATGGAGCGCTGGCGCTGGATGCCGCGCGACCTGGGGGCGTTCCACGTCCTCGTCAACATTCCCGAATATCGCCTCGCCATCAGCAATAACGGGGTCGAGCAGTTTACCACCCGGGTCGTGGTGGGCACCGTCAAGAACCAGACGCCGGTGTTTTCCGACAATATCCGCCATCTGGTGGTCAACCCCTACTGGAACGTGCCCAATTCCATCGTCAAGGGCGAGATCGGCCCCAAGACCCGCGCCAATCCGGGCTATGTCGACGCCCAGAACATGGATCTGCTCTATAATGGCGAAGTGGTCAGCCCCTGGCAGGTGAACTGGCAGGCGGTCGGCGATGGCTTCCCGTTCCGCGTGCGCCAGCGCCCCGGCCCCGGCAATGCGCTGGGCCAGATCAAGTTCCTGTTCCCCAACAAGCATGACGTCTATCTGCACGACACCCCGTCCAAGGGGCTGTTTGGCCGCTCGGCGCGCGCCCTCAGCCATGGCTGCGTGCGGGTCGAGGATCCGATGGCCTTTGCCGATGCGCTGATGGCCAATGAGCCCAATATCAGCCGCAGCTCGCTCGAGGCGATGTACGGGCCCTCCGAGCGCTGGGTCAATCCGACCAGGCAGATCCCGGTGCACCTGGCCTATTTCACCCTGCGGGTGGGCGCCGACGGCACGCTGCAATCCTATGGCGATATCTATGGCCACAACGCCAACCTGATCGCGGCGCTTGGCCTCGGGCAGCCCGGCGCGCTGAGCCCGCAGATCACCGCCTCCGCCGATCCCGCCAGCAATGAGCTGGCGCCGTAAGGCGGGTTAACCCGGGGTTTACGTTTTCGCCTTGGTCGCGCCCCGTTTTATGCGTAACAATGGGGCTCTCAAGGGGACAAACTCTCCCGGTTCAGAAGTGGTTAGCGTTAATCAATTCGATCCTTTTTTACGCTAACTTCCGAAGACGACTGGCAATAACCGGGCAGAGTATCGCGTGACGGGGACTTCCTTTTTGAATCGGCATCAGATGAAGCAGCTACTCGCAGCAGCGCTCATGAGCGTTACTTTGGTCCTGGCGCAGGCCGGCATGGCTGCCGCCGCCGCCACCGAGCGTGCCCTCTACATCCACTATGTCCACACCAAAGAAACCGCGCGCATCGTGTTCAAGCGCAATGGGCAATATGTCCAGTCGGGCCTCAACGAGCTCAATTATTTCCTGCGCGACTGGCGCCGCAACGAGCCCACCAAGATGGATCCGCGCCTGTTCGACCTGATCTGGGAAGTCTACCAGGATGTCGGCGCCAGCCAGCCGGTGACCGTGGTGTCGGCCTATCGCTCGCCCAAGACCAACGCCATGCTGCGCGAAACCTCCTCCGGGGTTGCCGAAAACAGCCAGCACATGCGCGGCAATGCCATGGATTTCTTCATTCCCGGCGTCCCGCTGACCAAGCTGCGCGCCGCCGCGATGCGCCGGCAGGTCGGTGGCGTCGGCTATTACCCCACTTCGGGCAGCCCGTTCGTGCACCTCGACACCGGTTCGGTGCGCGCCTGGCCCCGCCTCACCCGCGCCCAGCTCAAGGACATCTTCCCCGACGGACGCACCCTGCACGTCCCCACCGATGGCAAGCCGCTGTCCCAGGAAGGCTACCAGCTGGCCATGGCCGACTGGAAGCGCTGCCATGCCTCCCCTTGCGGCGGCTCGTCCGGCACCCGCGTGGCCGAAGCCAGCGGTGGCGGCAAGACGCTGATGGACATGTTCTTTGGCGGCGACAAGCCGCAGCAGGCCCAGGCGCCCGCCGCAGCATCGGCTCCAGCCCGCGCGCCCACCCCGGCCCCGGCGCCCATGCAGGTGGCGCTCGCCCAGCCCGAGCCCGCCGCAGCGCTTGATGCCCCCATGCCGGCCCTGCGCCCGGCCAGCCTTGGCGGCGCAAGCGCTGCGCCCGCCATCGCTGCCGCCCCCGCCGAGCTCGTCATTCCGTTCTCGACCAAGGGCAGCGCTCCGCTCGATCCCTCCGAAATGGTCACCCCGCGCCTTGCCCCCACGCCGCTGCTGAAATCGGCATCGCTGCAGGTTGCGACCGCCTCGGCCCTGCCCGCCGGCGATGCGGTCACCGCCATTGCCGCCTTCTCGGCCCCCGTGCCGCAGCCCCGCGTCATCATGACCGCAGCCGAAGAGCAGCCGATGATGACGGCCTACCTGCCACCCATGGGCCCCAACACCAATGCCGAGCGCACGCTCGAAGCGCTGATCGACCGCGAAACCACCGCCGCCCTGGCCCCTGCCCCCGCCAGCCGCCAGCCCATCGCGGCCGGCCTGACCGGCATTTCGGGCCTGCGCACCGCATCGCTCGGCCCCAGCGGCGGCAATGCCCTGGCTGGCCTCTTCAGCACCACCTTCGGCTCCACCCAGCAGGTGGCCCCGATTGCCGCCGCGCTCGCCGATCACATCGCCAAGCGCCCCTCCACCAGCGCCATGCGCAGCCCCGAGCTGATCGCCCCCGATCTCGAGCACGTCGCCGAAATCTTCCTCACCCCCGTGCCGGCCAGCTCCAGCCATTTCGCTGAAATCTGGGATCACGACGAGGCCGATTTCGACCCGACCACCGAGCTGGGCCGCTTTGTCACCGTCATGGGCGTCGGCGATTTTGCCGAAGGGTTGCCGCACAATCGCTTCGTCGTGGCCAAGCCCCTGGCGCTCGCCAGCAACTGATCCAGCCTTCACCACAATCGTGGTGCATAGGCCGCTTTCACCATCGCGCGGTTCCCCCCTTGTTTTGTTGCAAAGCTTCGGGGGGAGCCGTAAGAACGTTAACGCGGGAACACACGGTCACCACGACCGTTACCGCACCGAACACAGGCTGGTACCGGCGAGACGACGCGAAGTGATCGTGTTGGTCCAGGCAGCCGTTTTAGGCAAAGGACCGCCCGCTTGGCCGACAAGCCCGTCACCCCCCTGCTCGATACCGTCAATACGCCGGCGGATCTGCGCGCCTTGCCGCGCGACGACCTGCGCCAGCTGGCCGATGAATTGCGCGCCGAAATGATCGACGCCGTCTCGGTCACCGGGGGCCATCTGGGCGCCGGGCTGGGCGTGGTCGAGCTCACCGTGGCGCTGCATGCGGTGTTTGATACCCCCCATGACCGGATCATCTGGGATGTCGGCCACCAGGCCTATCCCCACAAGATCCTCACCGGCCGCCGCGACCGCATCCGCACGCTGCGCCAGAAGGATGGCCTCTCCGGCTTCACCCGGCGCGCCGAGAGCGAATATGATCCGTTCGGCGCGGGCCACTCCTCCACCTCGATTTCCGCCGGGCTGGGCATGGCCGTTGCCAGCGACATGCTGGGCAAGCCGCGCAATGTGGTGGCCGTCATCGGCGATGGCGCCATGTCGGCCGGCATGGCCTATGAGGCGATGAACAATGCCGGCGCCATGGATGCCCGGCTGATCGTCGTGCTCAACGACAATGACATGTCGATTGCCCCGCCCACCGGGGCGATGAGCGCGTATCTGGCGCGCCTGGTCTCCAGCCCCACCTATCGCGGCACGCGCGAAACCGCCAAGTCGATCACCAACAAGCTGCCGCCGTTCTTTCACGAGGGGGCGCGCCGCACCGAGGAATTCGCCCGCTCGTTCTTCACCGGCGGCACGCTGTTCGAGGAACTCGGCTTCTACTATGTCGGCCCCATTGACGGGCACAACCTCGATCATCTGCTGCCCGTGCTCGATAACGTGCGCGAGGTCATCAACGGCCCGGTGCTGGTGCATGTCGTCACCAAGAAGGGCAAGGGCTATGGCCCCGCCGAAGACTCGGCCGACAAATATCACGGCGTCTCCAAGTTCAACGTCATCACCGGCGCGCAGGCCAAGCCCGTCTCCAACGCGCCCTCCTATACCGTCGGTCTTTGCCGAGACGCTGATCCAGGAAGCCCAGGACGATCCGCGCATTGTCGCCATCAATGCCGCCATGCCCTCGGGCACCGGCCTCGACAAATTCGCCGAACTCTTCCCCACCCGCAGCTTTGACGTGGGCATTGCCGAACAGCACGCCGTCACCTTTGCGGCGGGCCTCGCCAGCGAGGGCATGCGCCCGTTCTGCGCCATCTATTCCACCTTCCTGCAGCGCGCCTATGATCAGGTCGTGCATGACGTGGCGATCCAGCACCTGCCGGTGCGCTTCGCCATCGATCGGGCCGGTTATGTCGGGGCCGATGGCCCCACCCATGCCGGCAATTACGACTCCGCCTATCTCGGCGCCATTCCGGGCCTCGTGCAGATGGCCGCCGCCGACGAAGCCGAATTGCGCCACATGGTGGCGACTGCCGCCGCCTATGACGCCGGCCCCATTGCCTTCCGCTATCCGCGCGGCGATGGCCTGGGCGTCGACATGCCCAGCCGCGGCCAGATCCTGCCCATCGGCAAGGGCCGCATCGTGCGCCAGGGCGCAACCATCGCCATCCTCTCCTATGGCACGCGCCTCGGCGAAGTGCTGGCGGCGGCCGACCGGCTGGCGGCGCTCGGGCTCAATCCCACCATTGCCGATGCGCGCTTCCTCAAGCCCCTCGACGAGGAACTGATCGCCCGGCTGGCCAGCACCCACGAAGTGCTGCTCACCACCGAAGAAGGCTCGATTGGCGGCTTTGGCAGCCACGTCGCCACCTTCCTTGCCAGCAATGGCCTGCTCGATGGCAAGCTGCGCTTCCGCCCGCTGATGATCCCCGACACCTTCGAGGAACACGCCAGCCAGGCCGACATGTATGCCGCATGCCGGGCTCGACCGCGCCGGCATCGTTGCGACGGCCCTCGCCGCCCTTGGCTATGATCAGGCGGCGATGGCCGCAGCGCTCAGCCAGATCAGCTAGCGCCCGCGCCCGCATCCCTGCAGATGTCGGCGAGGCTCGCTGGCATCTGCGCACCCGGGGTGCGGCGGTCATGGGCAACACATATTGGCAACGGGGCGGAGCATGCCCCACTCGCAAACCGGCTGCTTAAGCGGCAAAGGCATTATTGCGTGCACGAGAACGATTACCTCGGATCTGACGAGGACGCCCGCTCGATATTTGGCGCCATCAACGCGGCGGTGACGGCCATTGGCGAAGCGGAACGGCGGGTATCGAGAAGTCAGATCGGGTTCTATCGCCAGCACCCCTTTGCCGCGGTGTGGCGGCCAGGCCAGTATCTGGGCGGGACCCGGCCGCCGCTGGTGTTGAGCGTCTTCCTGCCGCGAATGGACCGATCTCCGCGCTGGAAGGAAGTGGTCGAGCCCAGGCCGGGGCGCTTCACCCATCACCTGGAGATCAATGACGCCATTGAAGTGGACCACGAGGTTCGGGAGTGGCTGCGAGAAGCGTGGTCTGCCGCAGCATGAGGCCCCCGGAACGATCGAGCGTCCGATGTGAGGGGTTCAGGCCTCCGCGCGCCCATCCAGAAACAGTTCCGCCCGGCAGTCTGACTGCCGGGCGGAACTGTTTAGTCTTCACCATTGCCGGATGGGCTGAGCGCCTCAGCGCTCGGGTGGCGCTTCCACCATGCCCAGCGCGCTCATATAGAGCTCGAGCAGGGCTTCCTGCTCCATGCGCTCATTGGCGTCCTGCTTGCGGATCGTGACGATCTTGCGCAGGATCTTGGTGTCAAACCCGTTGCCCTTTGCCTCGGCATAGATTTCCTTGATGTCAGCAGCGATGGCTGCCTTCTCTTCTTCCATGCGCTCGATGCGCTCGATGAAGGCCCGGAGCTGATCCTGGGCAACACTATCTTCGGCCATGGGTAACCTCTTCGTTTCGAGGCTTCGTTGAACCCTACTGCACGGCCCGGTTCAACCCTTTTGTGGTCCAATCCACTACCCCGCGCCGTGCATCCTCGCAATTCCGTCAAATCGTGCCGTTAGCCATTGACCAACGCCCGCTCATGGGCTCAAAGAAGGCACAACTTCCGTATGACCTCCGGCGCGCTAGTGCACCTTTACACGCCTTGGCCTGTCCCTGTTTGGTGCGATCGGCGCCAGCCTGATGCTCTTTGCCACTCCCGCAAAGGCTGACTTGCGCATATGCAATGAAACGACCAACCTGGTCTCCGTCGCCTTGGGATATCGCGCCGAGCGCGGCTGGATGAGCGAAGGCTGGTGGCAGGCTCCTCCCGGCGATTGCCGCGTCCTCTACCAGGGCGATCTGGAGCGGCGGTTCTACTACATTTTTGCGGCCGACGACGTCGGCGGCGGTGCCTGGGATGGCACCGTGTTCATGTGCACGCGCGATGAGACCTTCACCATATTTGGGGTTGAGGACTGCCTCGCCCGCGGCTATGAACGCACCGGTTTCTTTGAAATCGATACCCAGAACAGGACCGACTGGACGCTCCAGCTCACCGAGAACGCCAACGGCCCGGCAATTGTCCGGCCCCGGCGGCGACGAACGAAGAACCTGCATTTCTTGTCGATCCTGATACTCCCCAGGATGACATAACGACCGAAGAAACGGATACCCCATGAGACGCATGAGACGCGCCAAGATTGTCGCCACCCTTGGGCCCGCCAGCCACGAAGAACAGATGATCGAAGAGTTGGCTCGCGCCGGCGCGGATGTCTTCCGGATCAATATGAGCCATGCCAGCCACGAAGTGCTGCACCAGACGGTGGCCCGCATTCGCTCGGTCGAAAAGCGCCTCAACCATCCGCTCGGCATCCTGGTCGATCTGCAGGGTCCCAAGCTGCGCGTCTGGCCCGCTTTGCCGATGGCGCCGTCCAGCTGGTCGCCGGCCAGAAGTTCATTCTCGACAGCGACGAGACCCTTGGCACCGCCGAGCGCGTCTACCTGCCCCACCCCGAAATCATCGAAAGCGTCTCGGTCGGTGACCGCCTGCTGCTCGACGATGGCAAGCTCGCGCTCAAGGCCACCAAGGTGGGCAATGGCGCCATCGAAACCGAAGTCATCTATGGCGGTCGCCTCTCCGACAGCAAGGGCGTCTGCCTGCCCGATACCCTGCTGCCCACCGGCGCGCTGACCGAAAAAGACCATGCCGACCTGCTGGCCGGCCTTGAAGCCGAAGCCGACTGGATTGCGCTGAGCTTCGTGCAGCGCCCCGAAGACATCATCGACGTGCGCAAGATCGTCCAGGGTCGCGCCGGCGTCATGGCCAAGATCGAAAAGCCCCAGGCCATCGATCGCCTCGAAGAAATCATCAAGCTGTGCGACGCCATCATGGTGGCGCGTGGCGATCTCGGCGTCGAGCTGCCGCTCGAAACCGTGCCGGGCCTGCAAAAGCGCATGATCCGCATGGCGCGCCGCTTCGGCAAGCCGGTGGTGGTTGCCACCCAGATGCTCGAATCGATGATCACCGCCCCGGTGCCGACCCGCGCCGAAGTGTCGGACGTGTCGATCGCCGTGTTCGAAGGCGCCGACGCCATCATGCTCTCGGCCGAATCGGCCTCCGGCCAGTATCCGGTCGAAGCCGTCGCCACCATGAACAAGGTGGCGGTCGCCGTCGAAAGCGATGCCAACTATCGCGGCATCATTCGCGCCGCCCAGACCGAGCCGGAAGCCACCGCTGCCGACGCCATCTCGGCCGCCACCCGCCAGGTCGCCGAGACGCTCGATCTGGCTGCCATCGTGACCTACACCGCCTCGGGCTCCACCGGCATCCGTGCCGCCCGCGAGCGGCCCTCCAAGCCGATCATCGTGCTCTCGCCCAACATGCGCACCATCCGCCGCATGTCGCTGGTGTGGGGCGTCCACTGCGTGCAGACCGAAGATGCGGTCAGCCTCGAAGACATGGTCGATCGCGCCTGCGTCATCGCCTACCAGGAGGGCTTTGCCCGCCCCGGCGATCGCATCGCCATCACCGCCGGCATCCCGCTGGGCACGCCCGGCGCCACCAACATGCTGCGCATCGCCTTCGTCCGCCAGGACGGTGCCGGCTCCAGCTGAGCCAGCCAATAGCGCCCAAAAACAAAGCCCACGGTACGCGCCGTGGGCTCTTTTCATTCGGCTCGTTCATCGGCCGGTTTTGGCCGTTCATAAGCCGTTCATAATACGTTCATAATGCGTTCATATTCGCGCAAAACCGGTTCATCTGCCGTTCATCCACGCACAAAAAAGCCCGCTTTCGCGGGCTTTCTGTAACATTTGGCAGACGATCTTAGCCCTGACGGGCCTTGAAGCGCTTGTCCACCTTGTTGATGATGTAGACCCGGCCGCGACGGCGGACGAGCTTGTTCGCGCGGTGGCGAGTCATCAGCGCCTTCAGCGAGTTACGGACTTTCATCAGTCAATTCCTTAGTCAAATAAATGAGGCGCCCAAGGCGCCCGGAAACTTGGGGCATACATATGGAAAATGGCTGGGCCTGTCAACGCAGTAGGGCAAGGTTTCTGCAGCCTGTGGAAAGGATTTTTTCGCTCGTTTTCACCCCCGGAATCCCCCGCTAGCGCCCTAGCACAGCCTCCTCCGGCACACCGATCTCGCGCCAGCGGAAACACGCCACCAGCCGCCCATCCTCGATCAATTCCAGCGGCGGCCGCTTTTCCGCGCAATAGGGTTTGGCAAACCGGCAGCGCGTCCGGAACGTGCACCCCGAAGGCGGATTGATCGGCGACGGGATCTCGCCCTTGAGCGCATCAATATTGCGTAGCCGGGCCAGTTTAGGGTCGGGAATCGGCACCGCCGTCAGCAGCGCGCGCGTGTAGGGGTGCTTGGGATCCTCATAGATTTCATCGCCCGTCGCCAGCTCCACAATGCGCCCCAGATAGAGCACCAGGATGCGATCCGAGACGTGGCGCACGACGCTCAGATTGTGCGAAATAAAGATCAGCGTCAGCCCCAGCTCATCCTTAAGTTCCGACAGCAAATTAAGAATTTGCGCCTGGATCGACACGTCGAGCGCCGACACCGGCTCGTCGCAGACAATCAGCTTGGGCTCGGTCACCAGCGCCCGGGCGATCCCGATGCGCTGCGCCTGCCCGCCCGAAAACTCGTGCGGATAGCGGTTGATCATTTCCGGCAGCAGGCCAACCTGCTCCATGATCTTGATCACACGCGCCCGCCGCTCGGTCTTGTTCATCTCCGGCCGCAGCGTTCGCAGAGGGTCAGCGATGATCTCGCCCACCGTCATGCGCGGATTGAGCGAGGCCAGCGGATCCTGGAAAATGATCTGCAAATCCTGCCGCCGCATCCGCATTTCTTCGGCGGGCAACTTCGTAAGGTCTTGGCCCAGCCACAAAACTTGCCCCTCATCGGGCGCCAGCAGCTGCAGGATGCAACGCCCGAGCGTGGACTTGCCGCAGCCACTTTCCCCCACAATCCCCAGCGTCTCGCCCTGGCGGATGGTGAAATTGATGTCCTCCAGCGCCGTCAGCGTCAGCCGTCGGCTGAACAGCCCGCCACCGGCGATCGAAAAGGTCTTCTTGAGATCCCTGATCTCGAGGAGATTGAGCAGTGTCTGGTCCATCATGCGACCTCTCCATAGGCCAGCGGACCTTCATAGAAGCAGGCCTTGGCCCGCTCGTCATCGAACTCGGACAGGGGTGGCCGCTGCGCCAGGCAACGATCGAAAGCGAAGGCGCACCGGGGGTGGAACGAACAGCCCTTGGGCAGGTTTTCCAGACTTGGCGGCAGCCCCTGGATCGGGTTCAACCGCGCCTCGCGCTTGGCGATATGCGGTGTCGAATGCAGCAGGCCCAGCGTATACGGGTGGCGGGGATCGTAGAACAAATCGTCGGTCTTGCCCTTCTCCACCGCCCGGCCGCCATACATCACCATCATCCGGTCCGCCACGCCGGCGACCACACCCAGATCGTGGGTAATCAGCACCAGCGAGGTGCCAAAGTCATTGGTCAGGGTCTTGAACAGGTCCAGCATCTGCGCCTGCACCGTCACGTCCAGCGCCGTCGTCGGCTCATCAGCGATCAGGATTTTAGGCTGGCACAGCAATGCCATGGCGATCATGACGCGCTGGCGCATGCCCCCGGACAGCTCGTGCGGATAGGCATTGGCGCGCTTGGCCGGTTCAGGAATACCCACCCGCTCCAGCATCTCGATGGCCGAGCGCACCGCAGCCTGCTGGTCATAGGCGCGGTGCTTGACCAGCACCTCGGCCAGCTGCGTCTTGACCCTGAGCGTCGGATTGAGCGAGGTCATCGGGTCCTGGAAAATCATGGCAATGTCCTTGCCACGATGCAGGTCCAGCTCGGCCGGCTTGAGCTTGATGAGGTCGATATCGCCCATCATCACGCGGCCCTCGGCCCGGCCATTGCGGGCCAATAGCGCCATGATGGCGAGAAACGCCTGGCTCTTGCCCGAGCCGCTCTCGCCCACCACCGCCAGGGTCTCGCCCTGGCTGAGGTCAAAGTTCATGTCGCGCACTGCGTGTACTTCGCTTTCATGCAAGGCGAAGGTCACCGACATGTCCTGAACGGAAAGTACAATCTTCATGGTTCTAGCGATCCTTGGGGTCGAGCGCATCGCGCAGGCCATCCCCGATATAGGTCAGGCATAGCAGCAGGGTCACCAGCACCCCTGCGGGGGCCAGCAACATCCAGGGCAGCACTTCGGCTATCGGCGCCCCCGCTGCGATCAGCGTTCCCAACGAGGTCTGCGGCTCCTGCACGCCCAGCCCCAGATAGGACAGGAAGCTTTCGGCGATGATGATTTCGGGGATGGTGAGCGTCGCGTAGATCACCACCGGGCCAGTCAGGTTGGGCACGATGTGCCGCGAGATGATGGTCCATGGCTTGGCCCCGCCGGCCCGCGCCGCCTCCACGAATTCACGCTCCTTGAGCGTCAGCGTCTGCCCTCGCACGATCCGCGCCATGGTCAGCCATTCGATGGCTCCGATGCCGACAAACAGCAGGACGGGATTGCGCCCAAACATCACCACCAGGATGATCACGAACAAGATGTAGGGCAGCGCATACATGATATCGACAATGCGCATCATGACCGCATCGACCCGCCCGCCGAAATAGCCGGCCACCGCGCCATAGATGATCCCGATCACGACCGAGACCACGGTTGCAACCGCCGCCACGATCAGGCTCATCTGCGTGCCCTGCAGCACGCGCGCGAGCATGTCGCGTCCATTCTGGTCGGTGCCGAAATAGTGGGCCTTGTCAAAATCAGGCGGCTTGCGGATGGCGGTCCAATCGACCTCGGCATAGCCCCAAGGGACGAAATAGGGCCCCACAAACGCCGTGACGATAATCAGTAGCACCAGGACAATCGAAACCACCGCCGCCTTGTTGCGGGTCAGGCGCCGGATGGCGTCCTGGGTGAGAGAACGCCCCTTGGGGGCCTCCAGCGTTTCGAGCTGCAGGGCATAACGCGTGAGGACTTCGTCCTTGCCAGTGATCCCGGCCATCAGCGGTACCTCACCTTGGGGTCGAGCCACGCATAGACCAGGTCAACCAGCAGGTTGAGAGCCAGGATAATGAACATATAAAGGATCGTCGTTCCGAGCACGACGCCATAGTCGCGGTTGAGTGCCGCCGTCACAAAATACTTGCCGATGCCGGGCAGCCCGAAAATCTGCTCCACGGCCAGCGAACCTGTCAGCAGATAGGACAGGCCGGGCCCAAGATACGACACCACCGGCACCAGCGCCGGCTTGATGGCGTGGCGCGCCAGCACCAGGCGTTGCCCCAGCCCCTTGGATCGGGCGGTGCGCACATAATTGGTCCCCAGCACCTCGATCATCGACCCGCGCATCAGCCGGCTGATGCGCGCCGCATGAGGCCATGCCAGCACCGTCACCGGCAGCACCAGATGCGCCCACGATCCATTGACCCACCCGCCAGCCGGGAACCAGCGCAGATATACCCCGAACCACAATTGCAGCAGTGCGGCCATCAGGAAGTTAGGCAGCACCACACCGATCATCACGACCAGGACCAGCAGATAGTCCGGCCATTTGTTCTGGTTCACGGCCGCAATCATGCCCGCCAGCATCCCGATCAGCGTGGCAATGACAAACGCAGTCATCGCCATGGTCAGGGTGAAGGGAAACCCGATGGCAATCAGCTGGCTGACATTGAAGCCGTCGATCACCATGGAGGGGCCAAGATCGCCCTGCAACAGGCGGCCAATATAGAGAAAATACTGAACGTAGAGCGGTTGATCGAGATTGTAGTGGGCGCGCAGGTTAGCCAGCACGGTTGGCGGCAGGGCGCGCTCCCCGTCAAATGGCCCGCCCGGCGCCAGACGGAGAATAAAGAAACACACAGTAACGGCAATCAGTGCGATCGGGATCGCCGACAGCACACGCCGCAGGGCATAAGCCAGCATAAAATTGCATCCTCAGGCAGGATCGCGCTGACGCTCCACGCGAGACCGGCAAAATAATCGTGGGGGCCGCAGCCCCCACGAAATTGCGTTCCGATTATTCCGACTTGGACAACCAGCGGGTGCGGAAGATGTTCTTCGCGTTGTCCTGGAAGCCCGAAATCTTCGGCGAAACCACGTCCTTGGACACGTACCAGTAGATCGGGATCGCGGCGAAATCATCCATCGCGATGGCTTCGGCCTGGTGCAGCATCTGCGCCCGCTTGTCGAGATCGAGCTCCACTGCGGCATCAGCCAGCAGCTTGTCGAACTCGGCATTGCTGAAGCGGCCGTAATTGTTGCCCCAGTTCATCTCCCCAGACTGGGAAACCCCGGTCTTGAGCAGATCAAGCGTGTTGGAGGCATCGGAATAGTCGAGCAGCCAGCCGGCGCGGCCAACCTGGAAGTCACCGGCGCGAAGCGCATCGTAGTGCACGGCGGTTTCGGCGTTGAACAGCTCGACCTTCACGCCCAGCGGCTCCCACATGGCGGCGATCGCCACGGCGATCCGCTGGTGGTTGTCGTTGGTGTTGTAGCGCAGCTGCAGGGTCAGCGGCTTGTCCGGACCATAGCCGGCCTCGGCCATCAGCGCCTTCGCCCGCTCGACGCGAGCGCCGTAGTCTTCCTCGCTCCATTCGGGCAGGTACTGATCAGCCTGAGTGCCGTAATTATTGGTACCCGGCGGCACCCAGCCATACGCCGGCAGCTCGCCCGTGCCCAGCACGTCCGGCCCGATCACGTCACGCATCACCGAGATCGACAGGGCCTCGCGAATACGCACGTCATCCAGCGGCGGCTTGGACTGGTTCAACACGTAGTAATAAATGCCCAGGAACGGCACCACATGCGCCTGCCCCGGCAGGTTCTGTTGCATCCATTCATACTGGTCTGCTGGGAAGTCGGTCAGGATATCGAATTCACCGGCGCGATAGCGATTGAGCGCTGCCGCCTGGTCTTCGAGCACGTGATAGTAGACTTCATCGATCTTGACGTCCGACGCGCCGTAATAGGTGTCGTTCTTGACCGAGTGGACATACGAACCCGGCAGCCATTCGGTGACCTTGTAGGGACCGTTGGCGACGATATTCTCGACCTTGGTCCACTCATCCCCCAGCTTTTCCACCAGATGCTGTGGCACCGGATAGGCAGTGTAGTGGGTCAGGGCATCAAGGAAATAAGGGGTCGGCGCGTTGAGCGTGATTTCCAGCGTCTTGTCGTCGATCGCCTTGACGCCCAGCTCGTTCAGATCGGTGATCGATCCCGAGTTGATCGCTTCGGCGTTCTTGATGGGGAACTGCAGATAAGCGTAATCCGCGGCGGTTGCCGGATTGAAAAGCCGCTGGAAGCCGTAGACGAAGTCGCCGGCGGTCACCGGGGTGCCGTCGGTCCACTGGATGCCGTCACGCAGATGGAAGGTGTAAACCGTACCGTCTTCGGAGATCTCCCAGCTTTCGGCCTGGCCTGGAATTGCGTCGGCGCCAGCATCTTCGGTGAGCAGGCCCTCGATATAGTCACCGAAGACGCGGTTTTCCCAGTCGCCCGATGCCTTGTGCGGATCAAGCGTGCCGGGATCGCCACCATTGTGCAGCTGCAAGGTCACGGCCGAAGCAGCGGTGCTCATCAGCAGTGCGATTGCACCGGCTGTCGTAATCGCCTTAAGGCTTGGAGTGATTTTCATGCCAGTCCCATCTCCCTAATGGAATCCAGAAGTCATTTTTTCGCGGTCCCTGCCACGAATTGTTCATGCGTCTATGGCCCATAAGATTGTATTTGGGGCCCAGATTAGTGGACGGTATTACGGCTATCCGTCCACTGACAAGCGAAAGATTGACCTAAGCGTCAAGGTTGCCGAAATTATCAACAACGTCGCCCGGCGGTCGCGGACTGTCTCGGCTATTGCGCTCCCCCCGACAGCCCGGACTGGCGCAGCACATAGATAACCACCGCAACAGCCACCAGAACAACAAAAGGCGCCCAGCCGGGAAGCCTGGGCTTCTGCCGCGGCGGTTTTGGATCAGGCTTTTTCTCGATCCGGCGAAATTTTACGACATTGTCGCTCATGCGGCGCTCTCCAGCAGTGCCGTGACCCCCTGGCCACCGGCCGTACATACCGAGATCATCGCCCGCTTGCCAGGATCAGCCCCCAGCAGCTTTGCCGTCAGCCCCAATATGCGCGCCCCGGTGGCCGCAAACGGATGGCCATAGGCGAGGCTCGAGCCCTTGACGTTGATCTTGCCGGGATCAATCGGCCCCAGAACGGCGTCGCGGCCCAGCACATCCTTGCAATATTGCGGATCATTCCAGGCCTTTAGCGTGCACAGGACCTGCGCCGCAAAGGCTTCATGCAGTTCAAAATAGTCGATGTCGCCAAAGCCCAGCTGCGCCCGCCCCAGCATTTCCGAAGCGGCAATGGTCGGAGCCATGAGCAGTCCCTCGCCGTGGGCAAAATCATTTCCGGCAACGCGGCCGCTCGTCAGATAGGCGAGGATCGGCAAGCCTCGTTCGCGGGCCCAGTCTTCGCTGGCCAGCAACACGCCGGCGGCTCCATCGGTCAGCGGCGTTGAATTGCCCGCAGTCAGAGTGCCGTGGCCGCTGGTCTTGTCGAAGGCCGGCTTCAACGTCGCCATTTTCTCGACACTGGCGTCGGCCCGCACATTGTTGTCGCGCACCAGCCCGGCGCAGGGCACCAGCAAGTCATCGTGGAAGCCATCGTCATAGGCTCTGGCCGCATTGCGATGGCTGGCCACCGCCAGGACGTCCTGCTCGGCCCGCCCGAATCCCCCATTCGCGCGCCATCAACTCGCAGTGCTGCCCCATCGACAGACCGGTTCGGGGCTCGTTGACCGATGGGGCCACTGGCGTCAGTTCGCCAAACGAAAAGCCCTTGAATGCTCCAAGCTTTTCGCCGGTGCTGCGCGCCTTGTTCACCTCAAGCAGTCGGTGCTGGAACTTGTTGCCAAAGACAATCGGGCTATCGCTCACCGTGTCCGAACCGGCGGCGATGCCGCTGTCGATCTGGCCGGTGGCAATCTTGGCCGCCAGCATCAGCGCCGCCTGCAGGCTGGTGCCACAGGCAATCTGCACGCTGGTTCCCGGTGTGCGTGGCGACAATCCGGCATCAAGGCTGGCCTCGCGCGCCAGGTTGAAATCCCGGCTGTGATTGATCACCGCCCCGGCCATGACCTCATCGATCTTTTCGCCCTTGAGGCCAAACTTGTCCGCCAGCCCGCTCAGCACAGTCGCCAGCATCGACAGATTGGTCTGCTCGACATAGGCGGTATTGCCGCGGGCGAAGGGGATGCGGGCCGAGCCAATGATCGCAACTTTGCGCAGTTCAGCCATGTTATGCCCTTCCGTCCTGGCGCGCCTGCAGCGGGCCTCCGAGGAACGGCGCAAAGCCCGTTCCCATGATTACGCCAATATCGGCGAGGCGCGCATTGGCCACGACACCTTCCTCAACCACCACTTCGGTCATGTCGACCAGCGGCTTGACCAACTCCCGCCCGAGCCCAGCCAAATCCGCATGGGCGGGTACTTCGCCTTTTTGCGCCTTGCCGTCGACCCAGGTGTAAAAGCCCTGCCGGTCTTGCGCCCAAGTTTGCCGTCCTTCACCAACTGATCGAACCTGCTGCCTTCGGGCACGGCGTGACCCAGTTCGGTCGCCACCGATTTGCCGACGTCCAGCCCCACCGTATCCATCAGCTCGATCGGCCCCATCGGCATGCCGAAGGCGACGGCCGCGGCATCGAGCAATTCCTTGCTTTCTCCCCGCTCCACCCGTTCGACTGCACCCAGCATGTAGGGCATCAGCACCCGGTTCACGAGGAACCCCGGGGCAGACTTGACCACCACCGGCGACTTGCCGATGGCCAGCGCAAACGCTGCGCCCTTGCCGATTTCGGCATCGCTGTTGAAGCGCGAGCGGATCACTTCGACCAGAGGCAGTTGCGCCACCGGGTTGAAGAAATGCAGCCCGATCAACCGCGCCGGATCTTTCAGCCCTTCGGCAATGCGTTCAAGTTCGATCGAGGATGTGTTGGTAGCGAGGATTGCGCCTGGCTTCAGCCGGTCTTCCAGCCCGCCAAATATCTGCTGCTTGATGGCTAGGTTTTCCACCACCGCCTCGATGATCACATCGGCCCGCGCCACGCCCTTGCCTTCCGGATCGGCCTGCAGGCGCAGCACCGCCGCGTCCACTTCGAAGCGCTTCTTCAGCCGCTTCTTGAACAATGTCTTGGCCCGGTCCAGCGCCGGTTGAATACGCGCCATGTCGAGGTCCTGAAGCGTGACGCTCATGCCCCGCAGCGCGCACCAGGCGGCAATATCACCGCCCATGACGCCCGCGCCAATCACATGCACCCGGGCAAATTTGGCGCCTTTGGTGCCCTGCTTCTTCAGCCCTTCGGACGCAAAGAACACGCGGCGCAGATTGGTCGCGGTCGAACTGGCCAATAGCGGCACGAAGGCGTCGATCTCACCGGCGCTCATCGCTTTCCAGTCGTCGCCGTGCCGCTCGAACAGATCGATCAAGGCAAAGGGCGCCGGATAATGTTCCTGGCGGGCCTTCTTGCCCGCCTGCTCGCGCATCTTGTTGGCCACATAGCCGCGCACCGGTCCCAGCGCCATGACCTTCTTGACCAGGCTGGCCTCGGTGGATTTGCGCTTCTGCAGCACAGCCTTGCGGCCCTCCCAGCGCAGCATGTCCCGGTGCCGCACCAGCTTGTCGACGAGGTTCATGCCCCGCGCCGCGCCCGCCCGCAACATCTTGCCGGTCAGCATGATCTGCATGGCGTCGACCGGCCCGGCCTGGCGAATCGAGCGGCCTGTGCCACCAAAGCCCGGGAAAATGCCCAGATTGACTTCCGGGAACCCGATCCGGGTTTTGTCGTCATTGACCGCAATGCGATAGTGACAGGCGAGGGCCAGCTCCAGCCCGCCCCCGAGGCAAAATCCGTGAATGCCGGCCACCATGGGGATGGGCAGCGCTTCGATCCGCGCAAACAGCGCATGCGTCCGCTTGAGCGCCTCCGGCAACACCGAAAAATCGCTCATCGCGTCAAATTCGCTGACATCGGCACCGGCGATAAAACCGTTGTCCTTGCCACTGAGCAGGATCACGCCAACCAGTTCCTGGCTTTGCGCCAATGCCTCAAAGCGATCGACCAGGCTCTCCAGTTCGGTGATCGCCTCGCGGCTAAGAGTGTTGACCGGCGAGTTGGGGGTATCGATCGTCAGCCAGCCCAAATTCTCCACATCGCGGTGGAAACGCCAGTTCCTGGTCGGCGGCATTTGCGGCTGGATCATCGTGTTTCCTCTTGTCGGATGGCGTCGCCGGTCCAATCATCCACCGGGCCATCCCGGTGCACAACCCTCCCCGCCGCAACCCGGTGCCTTGGGTCCACCGCCAGTTCGTCGGGAGCGAAATCATCTACCCTGACTGCCCGGTCCGTCGCTTCATCGGCCGCGCGCATGATGCCGGCTTCATTGGCGTTGAGCACTCCCGCGGCCACCGCATCGTCAATCGCATCCCGATCGAGCCGCCGTTCGAACACACCCTTGCGGGCCGCCCGGATAAAGCGCGTTTCGATTTCCTCTGCCTCGGTCACCTTGTTCAGCGCATCCTCGAGAACGCCGGTAACGTCGTTCGGGTCCATGGACACATAGGTGCCCGTGGTCAGCCGGTCGCGGAATGCCCCCGGTTTCAGCACGGCTTTGACCAGCCGGTAATTGATGCGGTCGCTGGCCCGCCTGGCATGTCGCCCCAGCGGAAAGCACAGGAGGCGCATAACGTTGCTCATGAAGCGATTGGGGAAGTTGGCAAACATTTCGCCAAAGCTCTTCTCCATCGCTGCAATCCGGTCCGCCATGATCGCCTCGACCAATGGCTTGTCCTCGGCCAGGCGCCCCTCATCCTCGAACCGGCGCAGCGTTGCCGACATCAGATAGAGATCGCCCAGAATGTCGGCCAAGCGGCCGGAAATCTTCTGCTTGCGCTTGAGTTGCCCGCCAAGCAGCACCGTGGTCCAATCGGCGACCAGCGCAAACGCCTGCGCATAGCGATGCAGCCGGCGATACCATTCGGCCATTTCGTTCTCGACCGGGCTAGAGGCGAAGGCACCGTTGGAAACCCCGTGCAGGAAGCTGGCCACGATATTGCGCAGCATGAACCGGGTGTGCCCGCCAAAGGCAGTGTCAAATTGCTCGATGCCGACCCGCTTGTCCTTGTTCTGAGCGGCTTCGATTTCCTTGTAGAGATAGGGGTGGGCCCGCAACACGCCCTGGGCAAAGGTCATCAGCGTGCGCGTCAAAATATTGGCGCCCTCAACCGTGATCGCCACCGGCGTCGCCATATAGCCGCCGAACAGATAATTGCCCGGGCCGTCCTGAATGGCGCGACCGCCATGAATATCGAAGGCATCATCGACGCTATCGCGCATGGCTTCGGTGGCACGATATTTGAGCAATGCCGAAATCACCGCCGGGCGTTGCCCCTCATCGACCATCGACGCCGTCAGGCGACGCGCCGCCTCGAAGGTATAGGCGCGCTTGACCATTTCACCCAGCGGTTCGGCAACGCCTTCCATCAGCCCGATCGGAATGCCGAACTGGCGCCGGACCCGCGCATAGGCCGATGTCGTGCGCAGCGCCTGCTTGATCGAGATCGAACCGATTGCCGGCAGCGATATCGCCCGTCCGGTCGACAGGCATTCCATCAGCATGCGCCAGCCCTGGCCGGCATAGTCCGTGCCCCCGATCAGGAAATCCATCGGGATGAACACATCGGTGCCGGACGTCGGACCATTCATGAAGGCCTGGCGCGCCGGAAAGTGCCGCCGCCCGATCTGCACACCCGGATGATCATGCGGCACCAGCGCCAGCGTGATGCCGATCTCCTGGCCTCGCCCCAGATGGTTATCCGGATCCTTGAGAATGAAGGCCAGCCCGACCAGCGTCGCAATCGGCGCCAGCGTTATGTAGCGCTTGTCCCAGCTCAGCCGCACCCCCAGGACCTTCTGGCCCTCATGCACGCCCATGGTGACGACCCCGATATCGCGCATACCGCCCGCATCGGACCCGGAATGCACTCCGGTCAGGGCAAAGCACGGCACTTCGAGGCCCTTGGCGAGGCGCGCGAGATATTTTTCCTTCTGCCCCGCCGTGCCATATTTTTCGAGCAATTCGCCCGGCCCCAGCGAATTGGGAACCATCACCGTGATCCCCGCGGCCACCGAGCGGCTGGCGATCTTGGACACGATCATCGACTGTGCCTGCGCCCCAAAGCCCAGTCCGCCATATTCCTTGCCGATCAACATTCCCAGGAACCCCTGTTCCTTGAAGATACTGCCAGACCTGCGGGCTGAGATCGGCGCGGTTGTTGCGCGTGTCCCAGTCGTCGATCATCGCGCAGACCGTTTCCGTGGGCCCGTCGAGAAACGCCTGCTCTTCCGGGCTCAGCGTCAACGGCCGGATGCCCATGAGCTTGCTCCAGTCGGGCCGCCCTGAAAACAACTCGGCATCCCAGCCGACGGTCCCGGCATCAAGCGCTTCCTGCTCGGTGCGGCTGACCCTGGGCAAGATCGATTTAACCGCCCCATAAATCGGCGTCGTCAGCAGCGGCATGCGGATCGCCCTGACGCTGAGCAGCAGCAGGATCACCCCGGGCAACAGCGCCAGCACCCAGCCGGCTACATCGCTGGCAATGGTAAAACCCCTCTCATCGAGGCTGACCCGCGCGAGCGTGCCGATGATCAGCACAACCACTCCCCAAAGCCTCAGCGAGGATTCACGCATTGCCAATACGGCAAAAGCCACAAGTGCGATCAAGATCAGCGACAAGGTCACGTCATGCCCTCCCTGGCGTTGCCTGTGCCACCAAGCCCCGGCAACTCGTCCCCTACCCCTAACCCGCCGCCGAACGGATCGACGCAATCATGGGGCTGCCGCGGGATCATAGCGCCTTCACCAACGGCTGTTGAGAGCAGCCTAGCAATAGGCTTACGTAATCGTCAATCAACTATCGCATTGGTCATCAAACATGGCCTGACCCAGCTGTTTACATGCCAAACAACAGTCAAGTCGGCGTTTGACGCTAACGTAAAGCCATGAAATATTGAGCAAAAGGGTCACAACGCCCACGCCCTCGCCGGCACTGGAGGAAGCCTTGGAAACGACGATCGACGCGCTGCCGCAACGCCCATGGATCGCCAGTTATCCCGAAGGGATCGTGTGGGACGTCGAGCTGGACCTTCGTCCAGTTCACGAGCAGGTGCTCGCCGCATGCGCGAGGAACCCTTTCGCGGTGGCTCTCGATTTTCTGGGCGGCACGACCACTTTTGGCGACCTGGCCAAAAAGATCACAGCGCTGGCGGGCGCGCTCCAGCACCAGTTCGGGGTCAAGAAGGGCACCCGTGTCGCCCTGATGCTGCCCAATACGCCATTTTATCCGATCGCCTATTACGCCGTGCTCCGCGCCGGTGGGATCGTCGTCAATTGCAATCCGCTCTACACCGTATCCGAGCTTAGCCATGTCACGGGCAATGCCGGGGCCGATGTGATGATCACGCTCGACCTGCAGCTGGTCTTTGAAAAAGCGGAAAGACTAGTGCAGGCCGGGCATGTCAAATCCCTGATCGTCTGCCACTTTCCCGATGCCCTGCCGCTGGCCAAGAAAGTCCTGTACTCCATTGCCAAGCGCAAGGACCTGGCCAAGCTCCGGCGTTCGCCGATTGCCGACCGCATCACCCATTTCAGCGACATGATCGGCCGCAACGAGACCCCCGACGCGGTGGTGATTGACGTCGAGCGCGACATTGCCGTCCAGCAATATACCGGTGGCACCACCGGCGTGCCCAAGGGTGCGTTACTCTCCCATGCCAATATTGCCGCCAACATGAACCAGATCGACAAATGGGGCTGCGGGCTGTTTTATCCGCCATCCAAGGTCGTGGCGGTGCTGCCGTTTTTCCATATCTTTGCGATGACCGTCTGCATGAACGTGCCGCTCTCCAATGGCACGCAGGTCGTCATGCTGCCCCGGTTCGATCTGAAATCACTGCTCAAATTGCTGGTACGGACCAAGGCCAATGTCCTGCCGGCCGTACCCACCCTGCTCAACGCCATTGCCCGCGCCGATCAGGCCACGGCCGAACATCTGGCAAGCCTCGAAGTCGCTATTTCTGGCGGCGCCGCCCTGCCGGACGAAGTGCGCGCGGCCTTTGCCCGCAAATCGCCAGCCATTTTGGCCGAAGGGTATGGGCTCACCGAGGCCTCGCCGGTGGTGTGCTGCGCCGCCCTGCGGGTTAAATCCAAGCCCATGTCCATCGGCATGCCCCTGCCCGGCACCGACATTCGTTTCGTCGATATCGACAGCCATCAGCCGGTTGCCCTGGGCCAGGATGGTGAGTTGCAGGTGCGCGGCGCTCAGGTCATGGTGGGCTATTACAATGATCCGGAGGCCACTGCGGGCGCCTTCATGGACGGCTGGCTGCGCACCGGCGATGTGGGCCACATGGACGAAGACGGCTATGTGTTCCTGGTCGATCGCATCAAGGATCTGATCATCTGCTCGGGCTTCAACGTCTATCCGCGTACCATCGAAGAAGCACTGATGGCCCATGAGGCGGTGGAAGAAACCAACGTGATTGGCGTACCGGACCAGTATCGCGGTGAGGCCCCCGTAGCCTTCGTCAAGCTCAAGGCCGGGCACGACGCCAGCGAGCAGGAGCTGAAGCACTTCCTGACCGATCGGGTGAACAAGCTCGAAATGCCCCGCCAGATCATCTTCAAGGCTGAGCTTCCCAAAACGCTTGTGGGCAAACTGTCCAAGAAAGAACTGCGCGAAGAATACGCGCGAACAAGGTCGACCAATCAGTGACACGCACCAAGGCAGAAAATCGCGACCTGTTCGCCATTGCCGACCTGGCCAAGGAATTTGGCATCTCGACGCGGGCCATCCGGTTCTATGAATCCAAGGGGCTGCTGTCGCCCGAGCGGGTGGGCGCGACCCGCATTTTCCGCCGCCGCGACCGTGCTCGGCTGATCCTGATCCTGCGCGGCAAGCGCCTGGGCTTTTCGCTGCGTGATATCTCCGACTATCTCAGCCTCTACGACGCTGACCGCTCCCAGCAGGTCCATTTGCTGGTGGGCAAGGTGGATGAGCGGCTGAAATCGCTCGAGGGTCAGCTGGACGATCTCGTAGACCACGATCGCCGAACTGCGCGAAATCAAGAAGCTGGCCGATGAACGGCTCGAACAGGCGTCCTAGCGCTTGCCTTTGACATTGGTCGTCAGCGGATCGGGTTTGCGCGGCTTCACCCACCCCTTGGGCGGCTGACGCACCGGCACCTGCGTGCCCAGCCCCATGGCCCCCGGCGGCGGTTGGCTCACCGTCACCGTTACCGTTCCATCGTCAACCACATGGGCGCTGTCGCCCTTGATCAGGGCGATCTGATTGCGCAATCGCGCCGCTTCCTCGAAGTCCATCGCCTCGGCGGCCGCAGCCATCTTGCGCTCCAGCTCGACCAGCTTTTCGTTAATGCTTCGCGATGACATCACCAACTCCTCTGCGCTAGCCTAGCTGGCCGCGACGAAAACCGCCATGTCGTCCAAAGTAGCGGCTTCGTTCGCCGGCTTGTCCCAGCGGATGCGGTTGATGCGGGGAAAGCGCAAGGCCACCCCCGATTTGTGCCGCGCGCTGGGCTGCGCGCTATCGAAGGCCACCTCGAACACCAGCTCCTTCTTGACCTCGCGCACCGGGCCGAACACCTGCAGAGTGTTGGCGCGGATCCACTTGTCGAGCTGTTTGAGCTCCTCGTCGGTGAAACCGAAATAGGCTTTGCCGATGGGCACGATCTCATTGCCCTTCCACACGCCAAATGTGTAGTCCGAATAAAACGAGCTGCGCTTGCCATGGCCGCGCTGGGCATACATCAACACGGCATCGACCACGTTGGGGTCGCGCTTCCACTTGAACCAATAGCCCTTGGGCCGCCCGGGCACATAGGGTGAGCTGCGCAGCTTGACCATCACCCCTTCATGGCCATGTTCATCCGCCCCCTGCCGCCGCAGCTGCGCCAGGGCCTGCCAGTCGGCAAACGGCAGCACTTCGGAAATATCGAGGCGCGACTGAGGGTTCTGGACAAACCATTCCTCGAGCCTCGCCCGCCGGTCGGTCCAGCTCAGCGTGCGGATATCTGTCGTCGCCGTCAAACAGCATGTCATAGACCCGGATAAACGCGGGCAGCTCCTTGAGATGCCTGGCGCTTGCCAGCTTCTTGTTCAGCCGCTGCTGCAAATCGTTGAAACTGCGCGCGTCAAAATCATGCCCCACCAGCAATTCCCCATCCAGCACCGCCCGACCGCTAACGTTGTCGACAATGTCCGGAAACGCGTTGGCGATGTCATCACCCGTCCGCGAAAACAGCGATGCGGTGCCGGTCCCCAGGATCAGCTGGACCCGGATGCCGTCCCATTTCCACTCCGCCGCAAAATCCTCGGGCAGCAGCCTGTCGAGATCCTTGTCTTCATCGATCGGGTTGGACAGCATCAGCGGGTGAAACCGCGCCGCATGGTCGATGTCGGGCCGCTCGGCCTTGCCGTCGAGCCAGGCAAACAGATCCAGGTATGGCAGCTTCAGCCCGTGCCAGACTTCCTCGATATCCTGCAGATCCTTGCCGCTCATCGCCGCCAGCGCCGTCTTGGCCAACCGCGCCGACACTCCGATGCGCAGCGCGCCGGTCGCCAGCTTGACCAGTGCCCAGCGCTCATTGATCCCCGCCCGCGTCAGCAGCGCCGCGATCAGTTTCGGCAGCTCGCTCTTGGACGTTGTATTGAACAATTCGATCAACTCGGTCAGCGATGGCAGATCGGCCTGCTCACCGTGATGCGGCCAGATCAGCGCGATGGTTTCCCCAGGTCGCCGACATAGTCATAGCTCATGGCAAACAGCGTCTCGTCGACCTCGCGCAACACGGTTTCCCTGAGCAGGGCCGGTTTCACATTGCGAAAGCTCAGGGCACCGGTCAGCACCGCCAGCGCATAGCCCCGATCCGGATCTGGCACCTCGCGGAAATATTGCGTCAGTGCCGCCATCTTGCGATTGCGCGATGGCGTAAGCGCCAGGAGTTCGAGCAATTGGGCAAAGCGTTTCATTCCGCCTCCCCCTCTTCATTCCCCTCAAAGCGCTGCAGGTTGAGCGGTTCCGCCGCCAGCCCCTGCGTGTGGCACCAATAGACCAGCGCATCCTCGCGCCCATGCGTCACCCAAACCGTGCCCGCACCGGTGTCGCCAATGGTCTGCTGCAACTCGCGCCAGTCGCAATGATCGGAAATCACCAGCGGCAATTCCACCAGCGCCTGCCGGGCCCGCTGCTTGACGCTCATCCACCCCGAGGCCTGGCACGTCACCGGGTCGGGAAAGCGGCGGCTCCACACATCCCGAATTGCCGATGGCGGCGCAATGACGATTTGCCCCGCCATCGCCGCTTTCGGCATGCCGGTCGCCGGCTGCAGATCCCCCAATGGCACGCCAAGTTCTTCGTAAAGTTCGCACAGCCGCAGCATTGCCCCATGCAGATAGATCGGCGCGTGATAACCAGCGTCCCGCAACAGCGCGATGACCCGCTGCGCCTTGCCCAGCGCATAACACCCCACCAGATGCGCACGCTCCGGATTGTCAGCCACCGATTTGAGCAATCGGGCGATCTCATCCTGCGGACGCGGATGCTGAAATACCGGCAAGCCGAACGTTGCCTCGGTGACCAGCAGATCGCAGCCCACCAGCTCATAGGGCTGCGCGGTTCGATCGGCGAGGCGCTTGTAGTCGCCGGTCACCACCACCCGCTGCCCCTGATGTTCCACCAGCACCTGCGCGCTGCCGAGTATGTGTCCCGCCGGAAAGAGCGTGATCGTCACATCGTCGACCTGCAGCGGCACGCCGAAATCGAGCGGTTCAAACCGCCGCGCGCAATCCTCGCCATAGCGGGTCTTCATGATCGCAATGGTGTCTGGCGTTGCCAAAACAGCGCCATGGCCGCTGCGGGCGTGATCCGCATGGCCATGGGTGATGATCGCCCGCTCCCGCGGTACCGAGGGATCGATGTAAGCATCAATTGCACGAATATGGAGATTGCGGTCGAGAACTGCCATCGTATCCTTGCCCTTCAACCGGGAACGGATCAGCCAGCCATCCGGTTGCCATTCAGCATGACTTGGGAGTGCCGCCATGACGATACCGACCACCACAATGCCTGACGGCACCGCCATTCCGGTCTTTGGCCTGGGCACCTGGATGATGGGTGAACGGGCCCGCGATCGCGAGACCGAGATTGCCACGCTGCGCGCCGGGATCGAGCAGGGCATCACCCTCATCGACACCGCCGAAATGTATGCCGATGGCGGCTCCGAGCGGATGGTCGGCCAAGCCATCGCCGGGCGGCGGGACGAGCTGTTCCTGGTCTCCAAGGTCCTGCCGCACCATGCCGGCTATGCAGGCACCATAGCCGCCTGCGAGGAAAGCCTTCTTCGGCTAGGCACCGACAGGCTGGATCTTTATCTGCTGCACTGGCGCGGCCAGCATCCCTTGCCGGAAACCGTCAGGGCCTTTGAAACCCTGGTCGCCGCCGGCAAGATCCGGCGCTGGGGCGTGTCCAATTTTGACGCCGACGACATGGCCGAGCTCGCCACGATCTCTTCAAACTGCCAGACCAATCAGGTGCTCTACAATCTCGCCCGCCGCGGCATCGAGTTCGATCTGCTGCCCAAGGCGCAGGCCGCTGGCATGCCGATCATGGCCTATTCGCCCATCGAGCAGGGTCGACTGGCTGGACATCCAGCCATTGCGGCAATCGCGCGGCGCCACTCCGCCACGCCCGCCCAGATCGCGCTGGCCTGGGTATTGCGCCAGCCCGGTATGATCGCCATCCCCAAGACCAGCCGGCCCGAGCGGGTCGCCGAAAATCTAAAGGCCATGGAGATCAAGCTCAGCACCGAGGACCTTGCCGCCCTCGATGCTGCCTTTCCACCGCCGCGGCGCAAGAATGCCCTGGAGATGATCTAGCGCGCTACAGAACCTTGGTGACCTGTAACATCCCCGGGCGCTGCTCATTGGCCAAATTGATCGCGGCTTCTCCACCCAGCACCACCACATGGCCGTGCCGGGCGATGGCTTCGAGCGCTTCGGCCATCGCCTTGAAGTCCGCTTGGGTGGTGCCCAGGATTTCCTCGCGCCGCTGCTGGCGCAGGGCATCCGTGGTGTCGGTCAATTGCCGCCACATCGATGAATAGCCCTTGGCGTCCGGAAACTGGTATCCATCGACATCCCCGATCACCCCGATGATCGAGCGGCTGAGATCGTTTTCACCGATATCGGCATGCAGCGCCTTGGCCGCCCCGTCATAGGCATCGAGCGTCTTGAGCAGATTGGGATCGCGATAGCTCAGGAACGAGAAATTCCCGGACGTCAGGTCGAACCGGCTGGAGCCGCCATAAGCGCCGCCCTGCACCCGCACCTTGTCCCACAAATAGGTGGTATTGAGGAATTTGAGCACGACGCTCGAGGCACCTGTCAACTCGATACCCAGGGCCCGCAGGTTGGCGCCCTTGCCCACATAATTGACCTGCGCCGGAATGATCAGCCCTTCGGATTTCGGCGTCAGGTCAATCGACCAGTCGGCACTCGGAAACTCGCCATTGGGCAACCGCGCCACAAAGTTTTCAACCTGCCGCTGCGCCGCGCTCCACAGCGCCCCGTCGGCGGTAGCATTGACCACCAGGCGCCCGCGATTGAACAGCCGGTCGCGAATGCGCTCCAGCGCCTGTTGCACGCTGCCCCAATCGCTATCGATCCGCTGCACCAGCTCGCGCAGGAATTGCAGATAGCTGACGCCGCCCATCTGCTCGGCAATCCAGCTCGCTTCAGTCAGCCCCGATTTGAGCCGGGTGTCGACGATGCTATTGCCGCCGGGCACCAGCCGCGCTTCAAAACCGGCCTTTTCTTCCAGCGCCATCTGCTTGAAACGCTCGCGGTTATCCAGCCGCGCATCAAGCAGCACGTCGCCCATGATGGCGAGCATTTCCCCAAGCTTGTCTGGCACCGCCTTGCCGGAGAGAAAAAACCACGCCGCGCTGCTGTCGCTGCCTTGCCGTGCCGACAGCGCCCGATGCTGGGCGATACCGCCGGTGGAGCGTCCGATGCGCTGAGTCAGGGAAACGAAATCTTCCTTGCTGGTGCCGGTCTGCAGCAGCGCCCGCCCGAACAGCGGCAGGTAGGGCAGCAGGTCCTTTTCGATCACATGCAGGTCGAACCCCAGATCCAGGTAAATGATCCCAAGCGTGGGCAGGTCATGATAAAACAGCCGCGCATCCTGCAGCGTGCTGATCTCGATCGGCACGGTCCGGCCTTCCCGCGGCAGGTCCGCCAGTGTTAGCGTCGGGATTTTCGCCAGCAGCGCCGGATCATCCGGCTCTTCCTGCAGGGCGCGCAAATGCCTGGTGTCAGCCATGGTCTGCGCCAGCTGCGCCTCGTCAAGCCCCGCCCGCACCTCGGCCAATATGGCTGTTTCATCCGCCGCTTCGCGCGCCCCCTGCTTGGGATCGGCGCTCAGCGCCACGGTGGTGCGGTGGGGATTATCGATAAACAGCCGGCGGATTTCCTGCGCAAAGTGCCCCTGCGCCGCCTTGTCCTTGAGCGCCTTCAGGGCATCCTCGAAATGCAGCGCTTCCAGCGGGTCTCCACCATGCAGCCAATTGCCCAGGGCATTGAACATGTAGCCAATGCCGCGCGGCATCGAGCCGGTGTTGTTTTCGCGCAGCGTGAACTCGAACGTATTGGCCGCCGCTGCCAGCTGATCAGCGCTGAACCCCTCCTGGGCGATATCTTCGAGCGTCTTGAGAATGAGCGCCTCGACCTTGCCGGCATCAGCCGGGTCAATGCCCTTCATGCCAAAGCTGGCCATGGGCTGGCGCAGTCCCAGACCGATCCCACCACCGGTTATGCCCTCGCCCAGCCCACTTTCGGTCAGGGCCTTGCGCAGGGGTGCTGCGGAATTGCCCGCCAGCAAATAGCTCAGCATGCCGTGCGACAGGGCTTCGGTACGCTCCGCCGGCGGATCGATCATCCAGTTGACCGACACCATGCCGTCCCGCGGCTTGCCCGCCTCCTTGGTACCCGCATAGGTCCCCGTCAGTTGCCGCGGCGCGTTAAACCGGGGCTGCAACCCCACTTCGGCGTGAACATCGATACGCTCAAACTGGCTGAAATAGGCGTCCAAAATGGCCAGGCGCTGATCCGGCGCGTCGTCGCCCGAAAAGAACGCCCGCGTGTTGGAGGGGTGATAGTAAACCTCGTGAAAGCGCTTGAACTGCTGGTAGGTGAGGTCAGGGATGGCCTTGGGGTCACCGCCCGAGCTCTTGCCATAAGTCGTGTCCGGATAGAGCGAGCGTTGCGCCAAATCGCGCATCACCGCATCGGGGGACGAGAACGCCCCCTTCATCTCATTGAACACGACGCCCTTATAGACCAGCGGCGCGGCGCTATCATCGAGCTCATAGTGCCAGCCTTCCTGACGGAAAGTGTCTTCGGTCAGCAGCGGAAAGAACACCGCGTCGAGATACACATCGACCAGGTTGTAGAAATCCTTGAGGTTTTGGCTGGCCACCGGATAAGCCGTCTTGTCCGGAAACGTCATGGCGTTGAGGAACGTATTCTGGCTGCCCTTGAGCAGTTCCACGAACGGCTTCTTGACCGGATATTTCCGGCTCCCGCACAGCACCGAGTGCTCCAGAATATGCGCAATGCCGGTCGAGTCCTCCGGGGGCGTCTTGAACGTCACCCCGAAAACCTTGTTCTCATCGTCGTTGATCAGGCTGAGCACCTCTGCCCCGGTCTTTTTGTGCCGGAACAGCTGCACCTGCGAATTGACCTCCGCAATATGCTCGTCGCGGACCAGTTCGAAGGCTTCGTGATAGGACATGAGATTACCCGGCAGTTTTCGATTGTTAGGCAACAAGGTAGGGAGCCAAAGCGCCAAGCGCTAGGGCTTTGCCACGTGAAGGTGAGGCTGACGGCTAGATGCCGCCTCGAATTTCCGGCCGCACCTCGGTTTCATACCAGCTGCGCAGCTGCCCCATCAGCGCCGGGAACAGGCTGGGCTGATCGCTGGCGGCAACATTGTCGGCCAGTTGTTCCGGCTTGCTGACCCCGGCGATGACAGTCGAAACTTCTGGATGATCCAGGATCCAGCGCAATGCAAACTGGCTCATGGTCATGGCCTCCGGTGCCAAAGCCTTCAGCTCCTGCACCAGTTGCACCCCGCGCTCGAAGCGGATGCCCGCAAAAGTCTCGCCTACCGAAAACGACTTGCCATCGGCATTGTAGTTGCGATGATCGCTGGCCGCAAAACGCGTGTCCTTGGTAAATTTCCCACTCAGCAACCCGCTCGCCAGCGGCAGGCGCACAATGATGCCCACGTCCTGGGCCGCGGCCTTCGGCAACAGCTCGGCGGCCGCATCCTGGCGCAGCAGGTTGAAAATGATCTGCAAGGTCGCCAGTCCCGACTGCTCCAGGCACAGCAGCCCCTCTTCGATGGTCTCGACGCTGGCGCCCCAATAGCGCACCAGCTTCTCGGCCTGAAATTCGTTCATCCATTGGAAGATCGCGCCATCACGCAGCACTGCCATCGGCACACAATGTAACTGCGCCAGGTCAAGGCTTTGCACCCCAAGGCGGTCCGCCGAAGCGACGAGGCTCGCCCGCACCCCGTCCCTCGAATAGTTGTCCGGGAACAGCGCTGCCGACCGCCCCAGCTTGGTGGCGATACGAACACCCTCGCTGGCATGGGCCCCAATCCGGCTTTCGCTCAGGCCGCCGCCATAAACGTCTGCGGTATCCCAGAAATTGACACCTGCCTTGTTGGCGGCATCAAGAATGGCATTGGCGGTATCATCGCCCACGGGCCCGAAATCGCCACCGAGCTGCCAGCACCCAAGACCAATTTCTGAAACTTCATAACCCGTCTTGCCCAGTCGGCGCATTTTCATCATCGGTTTCCTCGCAGGGACAGGTACTTGGCAAAACCTGTTCTACGCGGGATGGCGCGGCCCGTCACCCGTGGAGGCGCCTCAATCGTCTATTCGAAATAATCAGGATGCGCCGCAATGGTTTGGCTCAACAGCAGTTCCGCCCGCGCCAGATGGGCGCGCATCGCGGCTTCCGCTCCGGCCACGTCCTGCTCGACGACGCTTTTGGCGATCAGCTTGTGCTCGGCGATGGCACGCTGGCTCGAGGACGAGCCCAGCGTCAGGTAGCGCACCCGATCCAGCTGCATCTTGTGATCGTCGATCAGTTGCCACGCATATTCAACACCCGCCAATCGCGCGAGCGTGCGGTGAAACAATTCGTCGAGGGTATGAAACCGCCCGCGATCATCGGCTTCGGATGCCTGCTCCTGCTCTGCGATCAGTTCGTGGAGGATAGCCCCGGCCCCAGTCTCGGCGTGCGCCGCCACCCGCCGAATAATCTCCACCTCAATGGATTCACGGATAAAGCGGGATTGCCGCACGCCTTCGGGCGAGATCTTCTTGACCACCGTTGCCCGCTTGGGCCGGATCAACAGCAATCCCTGCTGCGCCAGCCGGATAAAGGCCTCACGCACCGGCTGGCGCGACACGCCATAGCGCGCCGCGATATCACTTTCGGAAATAACGTCGCCCGGCTTCAGCGTCATCGTGACAATATCGTCGCGCAACGCTCCGACAACGCGCATGGCCATGGTTTCTTCGGTCAGTTCCAGCACCCCGATTGTTGTCTTCGACGTTCCTCTACCAAGCCCATGCCGCATTTGCCCGGCCAAGGCCAGACCACCTCACCCGCATCCCCGACTAAGTGCTGCCAAAAGCCCTATAAGACAATCCCCGCCTGGCTGAGCATATCATCAATGCAGATGCGCTCGCCATCCCGGGCAATCGAAGCATTGGCCGCAATTCCGGTCAGGATAGACCATGCGCCGGACACCTGGTCCGATGCACGCCCATATCGATCGGCCGGCATGTTTTTCGGATCGAACAAATACCCCAGCATGATCGGGTCCGCGCCCCCGTGGCTACCGCTCCCCTCCCATACGGCAAGCTTTTCCGGCAGCTTGCCGGCCAGATGCAGTTCGGTCGTTACATTGTCGCGCTCGGTCTTGTCGCGATTGCCGCCTGCAAACACCCCGTGCACCTCAATATGCTTGTGCGTCAGTTCCCCCTTGGTGCCATGAAACTTGACCTCCAGCCCTTCCCAAGGGGAATAGGCAACGAGCGTATAATTGAGCGAAGCCCCCGAGGCATATTGCGCCTGCACCTGCATGGTGTCCTCGATGGTGATGTCCTCGGCAAACACGCATTTGTCGCGCCAATAGCCGTCGTCCTGCTCGGCATCGAGATAGAGTTCCTTGAGCGCATGGTCGGCCTCAAGGTCCATGCGAAACTCGCATTTATTCGCAACCGGGCAGGTGTGGCACCGCTCTGCGTGCCCCTCCAGGCCCAGCTTGAGCGCCATCTCCGGCGTGTAAAAATCCCGCTTACCGATGGCCGACACGCTTTTCGGGGTCGAGCCCGCCCACCAGTTGAGGAGGTCGAAATGATGCGTCGATTTATGCACCAGCAGCCCGCCGGACTTGTCCTTGTAGCGGTGCCAGCGACGGAAATAGTCCGCCCCATGCACCCGGTCGAGATACCAGCGAAAGTCGATGGCGGTGATCTCGCCAATCACGCCGCTCATCAACAGCTCCTTGAGCTGTGTCCGAGCCGGCGAATAGCGATAATTGAACGTCACGGTGACAGTTTTGCCGGTTTCGCGCTGCGCATCCACAATGCGCTTGAGCCGATCGAGATCAATAGTCATGGGCTTTTCGGTCATCACATTGCGACCGGCGCGCAGCGCCCGCACGATATACTCATCATGCAGGAAATCCGGCGTGGTAACGATTACCGTATCGGGCTGCTGCTCCTCCAGCATCCTGTCGAAATCCTCTGCCAGATAGGTCGCAATGCCATTACCGCCGATATCGGGCACAGAATGGGCCGAAAGCGCCAGGCGGCTTTGATTGACATCGCACAAGGCGACCAGTTCCGCGCTTTGGGCATGGGTAATGGCGATGGCATCGCGGAACATCTGATGACGTCCCCCTGTACCAACGATAGCAAATTTCTGGGACATGGCTGCTATTTTGCTGATGGAGCCGAACCGGCCGGTTACTTCTTCCATACAAGATTGAGCATAGAGCCCTGCCTGTCAATCGCCCGCCCCGGAATAGAAGAGCTGGCCTTGCGGCCTCGGGCTCAGATGCAGGGCTCGATGCGCCGCCAGAAATTCAGAATTAAGTCTGTGCTGCACCGTCCTTGGCACAAACACCCGCCGTGCCCCGTTCCAATCGCGCACCACCGTGTCGTGATGGGGCCCGATCGGGACCCAGCTATAGTCATCGAGGATATCGATGGTGCCTTTATCGTAGCGCCAATGAAAATCGGGTGAGAGTAAAATCAGATTGCTCATCAGGTCTCGCCCGGCAAACGCTACATCGACGATATGGCAGACGTGCAGCCCATTACTCAACCCATCGGGGCTCAGCAACCTCTGGCCGCTGATCGCGCAACGCCCCTCATACGCAACCAGCACGCCCTGCCGCACCCTGGCGTCACGCAACCAGGCACTACTCGCAACGCGTCGGCGTGGCTCATCAAAGCCCTTGCGTCCCCACAGATCAGGATCAGCCGGTTGCGGCGGAATGACATTGCCAATGATGGCACGCATCTCGTCAACTGGCAGTGGCCGCACATCGCGCGCAAAACGCCGTCCGTTCAACCCTCCCTGAGCATTGCGCACCGACGCCTCAATCACCGGCGCATTGGCACGCACCGGCACTGACGGCGCCAAATCCATGACCTGTGAAATCTTGGCGTAGAAATATTCGGGCGCGGAGGCATAGACTTCAACTGCCTCGATGGTGCCCATGGCGAAATATCCGCCGGTCCCCCGATCGGTGCGGGAACTCTGTTACAGCACCGCCACGGCGCCAATAGCCCCCATCACCAGCCCCCCATGTTGCTTGCGGAACAGCACGACGCCGTCGCGATCAAACCGCTCGCGCCGCTCCTCTCGCACCATGAATACGACAGCTGCCATACTGGCTTTTACGCCAACCTGGTGAAACTACCTACGCATTACAGGCGGGGGACATCCAGCGCCTCCCTGTCGGCTGAACGTCAAAAAGCCCCGCACTTTGGGTGCGGGGCTTTTGGGTGTTTCGACATTGTATTGAGAGCATACGTTTTTGGCAGACCTTGCAGTGACCTACTCTCCCAAGCCTTGAGACTTAGTACCATTGGCGCAGAGGAATTTGACGGTCGAGTTCGGGATGGGATCGGGTCTTGGGCTCCTCGCAAGAACCACAAGGTCAGCGAAAAACGTATGTGTGAATTCTGGTTTTGTTGGTTTGGACCAACCCTCTCCCATGCAAGGAGGGTTGATCGAGTGTTCTGAGCCGATCATCCACAATCTATGCGGACATAGATTAATGAGAACGATCAAGCCAATCGAGCTATTAGTACCGGTAAGCTTCACACATTGCTGCGCTTCCACACCCGGCCTATCGACGTGGTGGTCTTCCACGGCTCTCAAGGGAATACTAGTTTTGAAGGAGGCTTCCTGCTTAGATGCTTTCAGCAGTTATCCCGTCCGAACTTAGCTACCCTGCAATGCGGCTGGCGCCACAACAGGTCCACCAGAGGTTCGTCCAACCCGGTCCTCTCGTACTAGGGTCAGCTCTTCTCAATATTCCTACACCCACGGCAGATAGGGACCGAACTGTCTCACGACGTTCTAAACCCAGCTCACGTACCACTTTAAATGGCGAACAGCCATACCCTTGGGACCTGCTCCAGCCCCAGGATGTGATGAGCCGACATCGAGGTGCCAAACAATGCCGTCGATATGGACTCTTGGGCATTATCAGCCTGTTATCCCCAGCGTACCTTTTATTCGTTGAGCGATGGCCCTTCCACGCGGGACCACCGGATCACTATGACCGACTTTCGTCTCTGCTCGACTTGTCAGTCTCGCAGTCAGGCAGGCTTATGCCATTGCACTCGAGGAACGATTTCCGACCGTTCTGAGCCCACCATCGCGCGCCTCCGTTACTCTTTGGGAGGCGACCGCCCCAGTCAAACTACCCACCATACGCTGTCCCGGACACTGTTATGCCGCGGTTAGACATCTATGACGATAAGGGTGGTATCTCATCTTGCGGCTCCACAGAAACTAGCGTCCCTGCTTCAAAGCCTACCACCTATCCTGCACATGCCGACACAAATGCCAGCGTAAAGCTATAGTAAAGGTGCATGGGGTCTTTCCGTCTGACCGCAGGAACCCCGCATCTTCACGGGGAATTCAATTTCGCTGAGTCTATACTGGAGACAGTGGGGAAGTCGTTACGCCATTCGTGCAGGTCGGAACTTACCCGACAAGGAATTTCGCTACCTTAGGACCGTTATAGTTACGGCCGCCGTTTACCGGGGCTTCAATTCAGGGCGTTGCACCTCTCCTTTTAACCTTCCGGCACCGGGCAGGCGTCAGACCCTATACGTCGTTTTGCAACTTCGCAGAGCCCTGTGTTTTTAATAAACAGTCGCCACCCCCTCTTTTGTGCCACCCCTACAAGGTTGCCTCGAATAGAGGTCATGCTTATCCCGAAGTTACGCATGCAATTTGCCGAGTTCCTTCAGTATAGTTCTCTCAAGCGCCTTGGTATACTCTACCAGTCCACCTGTGTCGGTTTAGGGTACGGTCAATGTTGGTGGAGCTATTTCCAGGAACCGGCTCATCGCACCCCCAATCCAATAAGGGGATACGAACCTGCGCGATCCGTCACTACCACCTGGTCCACGAATATTAACGTGATTCCCATCGGCTACGCATTTCTGCCTCACCTTAGGGGCCGACTAACCCTGCGCTGATTAGCATTGCGCAGGAACCCTTGGACTTTCGGCGAAAGTGTCTCTCACACTTTTTGTCGCTACTCATGTCATCATTCGCACTTCCGATACCTCCACGGCCCCTCACAGGTACCGCTTCGCAGGCTTACGGAACGCTCCGCTACCGCTTGCACGTAAACGTGCAAACCCTAAGCTTCGGTGCATAGTTTTAGACCCGGTACATCTTCGCCGCAGGAACGCTTGACCAGTGAGCTGTTACGCTATCTTTAAAGGATGGCTGCTTCTAAGCCAACCTCCTGGTTGTCTAAGCATTCCCACATGCTTTCCCACTTAACTATGACTTGGGGACCTTAGCTGTAGGTTAGGGCTGTTTCCCTTTTGACGATGGACCTTAGCACCCGCCGTCTGTCTCCCGGATAGTACTTGTGGGTATTCGGAGTTTGGTTAGGTTTGGTAAGTCGGTGAGACCCCCTAGCCCATCCAGTGCTCTACCCCCCACAGTATTCGTCCGAGGCGATACCTAAATATCTTTCGCGGAGAACCAGCTATTTCCAAGTTTGATTGGCCTTTCACCCCTAGGAACAAGTCATCCCCGTAATTTTCAACTTACGTGGGTTCGGCCCTCCAGTAAGTGTTACCTTACCTTCAGCCTGCTCATACCTAGATCACTTGGTTTCGGGTCTAATCCAACTAACTTAACGCCCTATTCAGACTCGCTTTCGCTGCGCCTACACCTAACGGCTTAAGCTTGCTAGTTAGACTAAGTCGATGACCCATTATACAAGAGGTACGCCGTCACCCTTGCGGGCTCCGACTGTTTGTATGCATCCAGTTTCAGGAACTATTTCACTCCCCTCGTCGGGGTGCTTTTCACCTTTCCCTCACGGTACTTGTTCGCTATCGGTCGTGCACGAGTACTTAGGCTTGGATAGTGGTCTACCCATGTTCAGACAGAATTTCACGTGTTCCGCCTTACTCGAGGACCTGTATGCTTTCTACCGGTACGGGGCTATCACCCACTATGGCCAATATTTCCATATTG
>OY969432.1:3130000-3330000 GCA_963699295.1 uncultured Alphaproteobacteria bacterium | reverse complement strand
GTCGTCGATTTCTACGATCCGGACGGTGAAACCGGCAAGCGCTTCCTCAACCGCCGCCCGCTGCAGGGTGGGGGCACGCTGCGCTCGCGTTTCGGCTATCGTATCCACCCCATCTTCAAGACCCGCAAACTCCATACCGGCGCGGATCTCGCGGCCCCCACCGGCACGCCGATCTATGCAGCCGGCGATGGCGTCATCAAATATTACAAATGGCAGTCGGGCTATGGCCACAAGGTCGAAATCCAGCACGTGAACGGCTACGAAACCGCCTATGGCCACATGTCGCGCTATGCCGACGGGCTATCCGCGGGGAGCCGGGTGCGGCAGGGCCAGGTGATCGGCTATGTCGGTTCGACCGGCCAGTCCACCGGTCCGCACCTGCATTTCGAGATCAAGATCAACGGCAATCTGGTCGATCCGCTCAGCGTCAAGCTGCCCAAGGACAATGTCCTGCCCCAGCAGGATGAGCGCGAGTTCGCCAAGATCATGACCCAGATCAACGATCTGATGGCGCGCGACCCAGCCCCCGTCAACGTCGCGCAAGCCCTTTAGTCAAACATGGCGGCTCTGGTCGCCATGTTCGCAACAATTAATCAGTCGCGCGCCACCCAGACGGCCATTTCATTGCCGCCCGGCTCACGAAAGTGAAACCGCCGCCCGCCGGGAAAATCAAACTGCGCCCGTGTGATCACGCCGCCCGCCGCCAGCACCCGCCGTTCGGCCGCATCCAGATCATCGGTGCGCACGATCGCCATGGTCGCCGCGACCCTTTCGCTGGCCTGGTCCACCCCGCCGTCGATGCCCGCCTGCGCCAGCCCGTCATAATCGGGGCCGTAGCTGACAATGCCCCAGCCAAACGCTGCGCGAAAGAACGCACTGGTCAGGGCCCGATTGGTCGAGGGGAATTCCACATAGTCGATCTTGTCTGCCATGGCGGGCCTCTTGTTCCTGCTATGTTCTAGTATGGTTCGGCTATCCGGGCAATGCACTTGGGCACAAAAAAGGGCCGGTCAGCGAGACCGGCCCTTGGCCTTGTCTATTCCTGCGGTGCGCCGGGGCGCAGCACGATCCCATCGGGATCGGCATCCACCACGACCCGACTGCCATCGGTCACGCGCCCCCCCAGGATTTCTTCGGCCAGCCCATCCTGAACCGAACGCTGGATCACGCGCTTGAGCGGTCGGGCCCCGTAGGCGGGATCATAGCCTTCATTGGCAAGCCACTGGCGGGCCGCGTCGGTCAGCTCGAGCGTGATGTCGCGATCCTTGAGCAGCTTCTCGAGCCGTCCGAACTGGATATCGACAATCGCGCCCATATGTTCGCGGCCCAGCCGGTGGAACAGCAGGATTTCGTCGACCCGGTTGAGGAATTCGGGACGGAACGATGCCTTGACCATGTCGAGCACCTTGCCGCGCACCAGTTCCACCGACTCGCCATCCTTGAGCTCGACCAGATATTCCGCGCCGATATTGGAGGTCAGGATGATCAGCGTATTGCGGAAATCCACCGTTCGCCCCTGCCCGTCCGTCAGACGCCCGTCATCGAGCACCTGCAACAGCACGTTGAACACGTCCGGGTGGGCTTTTTCGATCTCGTCGAACAGCACCACCTGATAGGGCCGACGCCGCACTGCTTCCGTTAGCACCCCGCCTTCATCGTAACCGACATAGCCTGGAGGCGCCCCGATCAGCCGCGCCACCGAGTGCTTTTCCATGAATTCGCTCATGTCGAGCCGCACCATGGCGCTCTCGTCATCGAACAGGAATTGCGCCAGCGTCTTGGTCAGCTCGGTCTTACCCACCCCGGTTGGCCCGAGGAACATGAACGAGCCGATCGGCCGGTTCGGATCCTGCAGCCCGGCGCGCGAGCGGCGCACCGCCTTGGCCACCGCGGCCACCGCCTCTGACTGGCCGATCACCCGGGCGCCCAAGGCGTCTTCCATGTGCAGCAGCTTTTCGCGCTCGCCTTCCAGCATCCGGTCCACGGGGATGCCGGTCCAGCGCGACACCACCTGGGCAATATGGCTGGGCGTCACCACTTCCTCGGTCATCAGCGGATCCTGATGCGCGTCCCCACCGGCCTGTTCGGCATCCTTGATGCGTTTTTCCAGTTCGGGAATGACGCCATAGGCGAGCTCACCCGCCCGCGCCAGATCGCCCTGGCGCTGCGCGATTTCCAGCTGGCTGCGCGCCGCATCGAGCCCTTCCTTGAGCTTTTGGCTGCCCTGCAGGCGTTCTTTTTCCGCCAGCCATTTGGCCGACATCACCTGGGCCTGCTCTTCGAGCGTTGCCAGCTCATTCTCCAGCCGGTCCAGCCGCAAGCCCGAGGCTTCGTCGGTTTCCTTGCGCAGGGCCTCGCGCTCGATCTTGAGCTGCATGATGCGCCGGTCGAGCTCATCGAGTGCTTCTGGCTTGGAATCCACCGCCATGCGCAGCCGCGCTGCCGCCTCATCCATCAGGTCGATGGCCTTGTCGGGCAAGAAGCGGTCCGAGATGTAGCGGTTGGACAAGGTGGCCGCGCTCACCAGCGCCGAATCTGAAATCCGGATGCCGTGGTGCATCTCGTATTTTTCCTTGAGCCCGCGCAGGATTGAAATGGTGTCTTCCACCGTCGGCTCATCGACGAACACCGGCTGGAACCGGCGCGCCAGGGCGGCGTCCTTTTCGACATGCTTGCGATATTCGTCCAGCGTCGTGGCGCCCACGCAGTGCAGTTCACCGCGCGCCAGGGCGGGCTTCAGCAAATTGGAGGCATCCATCGCCCCGTCGCCCTTGCCGGCCCCGATCAGGGTGTGCATTTCGTCGATGAACAAGATGACCTGCCCTTCGGCGGCCGTCACTTCGTTGAGCACGCCCTTCAGGCGTTCTTCAAATTCGCCACGATATTTCGCGCCGGCAATCAGCGAGCCCATATCGAGCGAGAGCAGCGACTTGTTCTTGAGTGATTCCGGCACGTCGCCATTGACGATGCGGATCGCCAGGCCCTCGGCGATGGCGGTCTTGCCCACCCCGGGCTCGCCGATCAGCACCGGATTGTTCTTGGTGCGACGGCTCAGCACCTGGATGGTGCGCCGGATTTCCTCGTCGCGGCCGATCACCGGGTCGAGCTTGCCCTCGCGCACGTCCTGGGTCAGGTCGCGGGCATATTTCTTGAGCGCATCATAGCTGTTTTCGGCCGAAGCGCTGTCGGCCGTGCGGCCCTTGCGGATTGCCTCGATGGCATTATTGAGCGCCTGCGGCGCGACGCCCGCCGATGAGAGAATCTTGCCGGCGTCCGTGTCTTTTTCGACCACCAGCGCCAGCAGCAGCCGCTCGACAGTGACGAAGCTGTCGCCTGCCTTTTGCGCCGCGCTTTCAGCGGTGTCGAACACGCGCGCCAGTTCGCGGCTCAGATAGAGCTGTGCCGCGTCGCCCGAAATGCTGGGAAACTTTGCCAGCGCCGCTTCCACCGCGGCCCGCGCTGCCTTGGGATCGCCCCCGGCGCGCTCGATCAGACCGTTGGCCATGCCCTGGTCGTCATCGAGCAGCACCTTGAGCAGATGTAGTGGCGAAAACTGCTGGTGCCCCTTGCCCAAAGCCATGGTCTGCGCGCTCTGGATAAAGCCACGAGCCCGCTCGGTGTATTTTTCGATATTCATTCAACTCTCCTGATCTCGCCCGCGACCTGGCCCAAAGGCACCAGATCTGCGGCGGAAGCGTCGATTGATGAAACGCCCGACCTGCGGCACTGCTCCATCCCTGAGCTATATGGGGAGCGCCCCCGAAAGAAAAAGGGCGCGGCTCCCTATCGCGACAAACAAAAAGGCCGGGCATTGCGGCCCGGCCTTTTGCATTCGAATGTTAGGAGCTATTCCGCCGCGCTGGTGGTGCCAGCCGTAAGAAACGCGGGCAATTCACCCACATCGGGCTGATCGGCATTGGCCGGATCACCTTCACCGGCAACCGGACGGCGGCGACGCGGACGGCGTTCGCGCAGCTTGCGCCCGTCGCCTTCAGCGGCCTGTTCGGGATTGGCGGCAACGGCTTCGCCTTCGACCGGCGCAGCCTTGGCTTCGGCCGGGGCTGCAGCGATATCGGGCTGGTCCTGGTTTTCCGGACGCTCCTGGCGCTCGGGACGCTGGGGCCGTTCGCGACGTTCGCGGCGGGGACGCTCATTGCGTTCGCCACGCTCACCGCGCTCACCTGATGGCTGGTTCTGCTCGGCGCGCTCGCCCTCGGGCTGCTCGTCGCCTTCGCTATGCGTGGACTGCTGCTGCACCGGCTGGGGCGAGGCAAAGCGCGAGTTCATGTCCGGCATATCGTCATCGAAATCGTCGTCCTGGCCCTGATTGTCGGGGCGCTGGCCGCTCTGGGCCTGCTGGGCGCTCGAAACGATGCGGAAATAATGCTCCGCGTGCTGCAGATAGTTCTCAGCCATCACAGAGTCGCCGCTCGATTGGGCGTCACGGGCGAGCTGCATGTATTTCTCGGCGACATGAGCCGCGTTACCGCGCACCTTCACGTCGGGGCCGTTGCTTTCGAAATTGCGCGACAGCGGATTGACGTGCTTGCGCCCACCGTTTCGGCTGCGCTGACGGTTTTTGTTCTGATTGTTGTTGGGTCTCATTTGGTCGCTTTATCTAACTCTAGAAAAATAAGCGTGACACTGTTGGCGGACCGGCACTTGCCTGATCGGGCCATTCCCCTCGAAACTCTTACATTCCGGCATGGGATTCTGTTCTGGCTTCATGAAGACCGAAACTGCCTCCGACGTTACCACAATACTCCAACCATCTCGCGTCGCTCGGGCAATCGCCGGAACCGCGCTGCATCAGCAGCCTAAGGAAATATCGGGTGTGTTGTCGCCGTGGCGCTCATGAAGCACCCTTGACAGCCCTTGCAAGCTATAGTGTTCGTGCCGCGAATGCTAGCAATAATTGCGAAGCGCGCATTTTCACCGCAGCATTCCACTATAAATGGTGCGCCACAACCATGCGGTCAAGCCCATTGAGGTCCTGTTCGACGCGCACATCGTCAAAGCCCGCTTCCTCCATCATTTGCCTGACCGCATCCCCCTGGTCATAGCCGATTTCGAGCACCACCATGCCCCCACGTTGCAGCCACTGACCAGCTTCGGCGGCGATCACCCGATAGGGCGCCAGGCCGTCTGGCCCGCCATCCAACGCCAGGCGCGGGTCAAAGTCGCGCACCTCGACCGCCAACGTGTCGACCACGGCCGAAACGATATAGGGCGGGTTGGAGACGATAGCGTCAAACTTCTGCTGCGGCGCCAGTGGAGCAAACCAGCTCCCCTCGACCAGGTCGAGCCGCTGCGCCACGCCGTGGCTCTGGGCATTCTGGCCGGCCACCTGCAGCGCCTCGGCGCTCAGATCGACCGCAACGCCATGCGCGTCGGCCCGATGGACCAGCAACGCGATGGGAATGCAGCCCGTTCCGGTTCCCAGGTCCAGCACGCGGCCGCCCGGGGGCAATTGCGCGATCAGCCAATCCACCAGCATTTCGGTCTCGGGCCGTGGTTCCAGCGTTGCCCGGCCCAGCGCAAAGCGCAGCCCGTAAAATTCCCGCGCCCCAATGATCCGCGCCACCGATTCCCCGCCCAGCCGCCGCTGCATCAACAACGCGACCCGCGCAAGCGCATCAGAGCTGACCGCCTCGTTTTCGCGCACCGCCATTTCGAGCGCGCTCAGCCCCAACGCCTCGCCGCACAGCAATTTGGCATCCAGCACCGGGCTCACGTAATCCTGCGCGCTGAACACATCGCGCCAGTGCCGCCACAGCGCCCCGATGGTGCGGGCCTCACTCAGTTAGATTGCTCCATCGCTACCAGCTGCTCGGCCTGGCTCTCGGTGATCAACGCTTCGATGAATTCATCGAGCGCTTCGCCGGTCATCACCTTGTCGAGCTTGTAGAGGGTGAGGTTGATGCGGTGATCGGTCACCCGGCCCTGGGGGAAATTATAAGTCCGGATGCGCGCCGAGCGGTCGCCCGAGCCCACCTGTCCCTTGCGCTCCGCCGAGCGGGCATTGTCGCGCTCTTCGCGCTGCATTTCATAAAGCCGTGAGCGCAGCACGATCATCGCCTGCGCCCGGTTCTGGTGCTGGCTCTTCATCGCCGAGGTCACCACCAGGCCCGAGGGAATATGGGTGATGCGCACCGCCGAGTCGGTGGTGTTGACGTGCTGGCCGCCGGCGCCCGACGCGCGCATCGTGTCGATGCGGATGTCTTCATTGCGGATTTCGATGTCGATGTCTTCCACTTCCGGCAGCACGGCAACTGTCGCCGCCGAGGTGTGGATGCGGCCTGACCCTTCGGTTTCGGGAACGCGCTGCACGCGGTGCACGCCGCTCTCGAACTTCATCCGGGCGTAAACGCCCTTGCCACTGACATTGACGATGATTTCCTTGAAGCCCCCCATTTCGCCAGGGCTTTCTTCCATCACCGTGACCTTCCAGCCGTGGATGGCGGCATAGCGCTCATACATGCGGAACAGATCGCCCGCGAACAGCGCGGCTTCGTCGCCCCCGGTCCCGCCGCGGATTTCGAGGATAATCGACTTTTCGTCGGCCTCGTCCTTGGGCAGCAGCAGGATGCGGATCGACTGGAACAGTTGCTCGATCTTTTCATCGAGCTCCTCGATCTCGGCCTCGGCCATTTCGGTCAGGTCCTTGTCGCCTGAACCCAGCAGCTCCTGCGCCTCGGCGCGATCGCTCAGCGCCTTGTTGTAGGCGCGGATTTCGCCGACGATCGGGGCAAGTTCGGCATGTTCCTTGGAGAATTTGACGAATTCGTCCGGCCCGGCCCCACCCGACAAGGAGGCTTCGACATACTGGAACCGCGTTTCGAGCGCGTCGAGTTTGTCCTGGGGTAGAGATGCCATGATAGGGTCTTTCGAGTTTGCAGAACCGACGCTTTAGGGTCATCGCGGCCGAACTGCAAGCCGAATGGCGATCAAAGAATCAAACTGGCAGCTTCTGCTTGGCGATCCATTCCTGCAGCAAATGGCGTAGCGAAACCGCCGACGCCCCTTCACTCAGGGCCGCGGCCACCGCCTGCTGGATCGGCTTGAGCTCCAGATTGAGCACCAGTTCCTTGATCGGCCCGATCGAGGATGGGCCCATGGACAACCGGTTCATCCCGATCGCCATCAGCGCCAGCGCCTCAAGCGGCTTGCCCGCCAGTTCCCCGCACATGGTGATCGGCACATCATATTGGCGGGCCGCATCCACCACGAGGCGAATGGCCCGCAGCCGCGGCACGGCAATCGGATCGTAATGGTTTGCCACGCGCGGATTGGCCCGGTCGGACGCGGTCAGGAACTGCACCAGATCGTTGGAACCGATGGACACAAAATCCACTTCGGGCAGCAACTGGTCGAGCTCGAACAGCAGCGAGGGCACTTCCACCATCGCCCCCAGTTCCAGCTTGCTCGGCACCGGCGCCCCCTGGCGCGTCAGCCGCTCGACTTCCTTTTGCACCACCATCTTGGTCTGGATGAATTCAAAGGTCTCGGTGACCATGGGCACGAGAATTTTCAGGGGCCGTCCATTGGCCGCCAGCAGCAGCGCGCGGATCTGCGTGCGCAGCAGGCCCGGCCGCTGCAATCCCAGCCGGATCGAGCGGAACCCCATGGCCGGATTTTCTTCGGTGGTCGAGCGCTGATAGGGCAGCACCTTGTCGCCACCGATGTCGAGCAGGCGGAAAACGATCGGCCGGTCTCCGGCAATCCGCATCGCTTCGGCATAAAGCTCCTGTTGCTCGCGCAGCTTGGGCAGTTTGCTCGCAATCATGAACTGCAGCTCGGTGCGGAACAGTCCGACCCCGCTGGCGCCGGTATCGTCGAGCATGGGCAGGTCGGCCACCAGCCCGGAATTGTGCAGCAGGGTGATTTCGATCCCGTCGCGGGTCACGCTGGGCTTGTTGCGCAGCGCCGCATAGTGGGCGCGCCGCCTGGCCGTCACCTTCACCTTGTCGGCATAGGTCTGCACGATATCGGGCGTCGGGCGCAAATGCACGATGCCGGCGGTGCCATCGATGATGATGTCATCGCCGCTTTCGCTCATCGACACGATCGAGTGCGCCTGCCCCACCGCCACCATGCCCAGCGAACGGGCGACAATGGCTACGTGGGCCGTCGCGCCGCCCTCTTCGAGCACGATGCCGCGCACCTTGGTGCGGTCATATTCGAGCAGTTCGGCCGGGCCCATATTGCGCGCCACCAGAATGGCGTTGTCGGGCAATTCCTCATGGCCCAGAACCTGGCCATTGCCGGTCAGCATGCGCAGCAGGCGGTTGGCCAGATCGTCGAGATCGTGCAGCCGGTCGCGAATATAAGGGTCGGTCTGGCGCATCATGCGGGCGCGGGTATCGTTTTGCACCCGCTCGACCGCCGCTTCTGCCGACAGCCCGTTGTCAATGGCTTCGGTCAGCCGGTGCACCCAGCCTCGATCATTGGCAAACATCCGGTAAGTTTCAAGAATTTCGCGGTGGTCCGAAGTCGACTGCATGTCGCCATGATCGAGCATGGCGTCGATCGACATGCGCATCTTTTCCAGCGCGCCCTCGAGGCGAAGCTTTTCGGCGTCGATATCCTCGGCAATGAAATTGGAAACGACCACCCGCGGGTCGTGCAGCACGACCTTGCCCAGCGCGATGCCATCCGTGAAACTTACACCCGAATACATGCGCGGCCGCCTGAGATCGATATCGGACCCCGGCTTGATCAGATTGTCGAAATCGGAGGTGGCGATCATTTCGGCAAGGATTGTGGCCGTAGTCAGCATGGCCTCGGTTTCATCCTCGCCAAAATGCCGACGTTCGGCATTTTGCACCACCAGGACGCCCAGCGTCTGGCCGGCGCGTAGCACCGGCACGCCCAGGAACGAGCTGTAGCGCTCTTCCCCGGTTTCCGGGCGGTAGGCAAAAGCGGGATGGCTGGGGGCATCTTCGAGCCGCAACGGCTCGGCTTCGGCGGCGATCAGCCCGACCAGGCCCTCGCCAAGGCGGAGCGTGGTCATATGCACTGATTCGGCGGCGAGCCCCTTGCTGGCAAACAGCTCGAGCGCGCCGTCATCGCGCAGCACGTAGAACGAGCACACATCGGCTCGCATGTTGTCGGCAATCAAGCCCACGATCTTGTCGAGCCGAGCCTGCGAAGCCAGCGGCTCCGCCATCGTCTCGCGCAATTGCCGCAGCAGCACCCGGGGGCCGCCGATGGTGGTGACCATTACTCCTACAGACGGCTCAGCGAGCCGCCCCCCTTGACCGGACGCGGCTCACTCCCTCCGACGGAGCTTAGGCGTCCTTCTTGTCCAGACCGTAATACGTATGCAAAGCGCGAACGGCAAGCTCGGCATACTGCTCGTCGATCAAAACCGAGGTCTTGATTTCCGAGGTGGTGATCAGCTGGATGTTGATCCCCTTGTCGGCCAGGGCCTTGAACATCGAGGATGCGACGCCTGCATGGCTACGCATGCCCACGCCCACGACCGAGACCTTGGCGCCGCCCTTGGAGCCGGAAATCCGCTCATACTCGATGCGGTCGCCGGCGTTTTGCAGGGTCTTGATGGCCTTGTCATATTCATTGTCGGGCACGGTGAAGGTGATATCGGTGGTCGCACCATCATCGGCGATGTTCTGCACGATCATGTCCACGATAATGCCCTGGTCGGCGAGCGTGCCGAAGATCGCCGCCGCCACGCCAGGATTGTCCTTGACGCCGCGCAGGGTGATCTTGGCCTCGGCCTTGGCGAGCGTCACGCCCGAAACGATCTGCTTTTCCATGATCTCATCCTCATCGCAAACGAGCGTGCCGGGAACGCCCGGCGTACCATCGGGCGCCACCTGGGGCGCATCCGGGTCGGCAAAACTGGAACGAACGGTCAGGCGCACCTTGTGGGCCATGGCCATCTCAACCGAGCGGATCATCAGCACCTTGGTGCCCAGCGACGCCATTTCCAGCATTTCCTCAAAGGAAATCTTGGTCAGGCGCTGGGCCTTGGGCACGATCCGCGGGTCGGTGGTGTAAACGCCATCGACGTCGGTATAAATATCGCAACGATCGGCGCCAATGGCTGCAGCCACGGCCACCGCGCTGGTGTCCGAGCCGCCACGCCCCAGCGTCGTCACCCGGCCACTGGGGGAAATGCCCTGGAAACCGGTCACCACCGGCACCCAGCCATCGGCCAGGCGCTTGTTGAGTTCAGTGGGGTCAATTTCGGCAATGCGCGCTGCGCCATGGGCGCCATCGGTCTTGATCGGCACCTGCCAGCCCGAGAACGAGCGCGACTGGATGCCCATTTCGCTGAGCACGATGGCCATCAGCCCGGCCGTCACCTGCTCGCCCGATGCCACCACCGCATCATATTCGCGGGCGTCATGGAAGCCGCTGGCCTCGTTGACCCAGCCGACCAGTTCATTGGTCTTGCCGGACATGGCCGAAACCACGACCACCACTTCATTGCCCGCTTCAACTTCGCGTTTCACATGGCGGGCTGCCTGGCGGATACGTTCGACATTGGCAACTGAAGTGCCACCGAATTTTACAACAATGCGGGCCAACTGCTTCCTCGGAACTCCCGCCGAACCCGGCGTTACGCTTTGAAATCGGAGCGGGAATGCCACAAACTTGCGTTTCGATCAACAGCGCTGAAAGGAACATCGCGCGGCGAACCCATTTGCCCCACCGGCAAATTCACTGCCCCGTGTCCCCCCGCCCGCGCATCCAGCGCGCCATTTGCCCTCGCCCGAGGCCTGATCGACACAGTTTGCCTTGCCTCCGCCACGCCTGCCGGTTCATATGCCCGCAATACGGAGCTGCGCCATGACTGCGACCACCATCAACGACGCTGAAATCGCCAAATTCACCGCGATGGCCGAAGAATGGTGGGACCCCAAGGGCAAGTTCAAGCCGCTGCACAAATTCAACCCCGTGCGCCTGGGCTATATCCGCGAATATCTGCTGAGCCATTTTGGCCTCGACGACAGCGCCATGCGCCCGCTCGAGGGGCTGACCATCCTTGATGTCGGGTGCGGGGGCGGGCTGCTCTGCGAACCGCTGACGCGGCTGGGCGCCAAGGTCACCGGCATTGATGCGGCCGAGCGCAACATCACCATTGCGCGCCTCCATGCCGAGCAGTCCGGCCTCGACATCGACTATCAGGTCACCACCAGCGAAGCGCTGGCCGCCACCGGGCAGACCTTTGACCTGGTGCTCAACATGGAAGTGGTAGAGCACGTCGACAACGTACCGCTCTACATGAAAAGCTGTGCCGATCTGGTCAAGCCGGGCGGGCTGACCCTGACCGCAACGCTCAACCGCACCGCCCGCGCCTATGCCCTGGCCATTATCGGGGCCGAACGCGTCCTGCGCTGGCTGCCCAAGGGCACCCATGACTGGAACAAGTTCTTGACCCCCGACGAGATCAAGGCGCTGCTCACCCGCAACGGCCTCAGGATCCTGGGGGAAACCGGCGTGGTTTTTCACCCGCTTGCCGATGAATGGCGCCGCTCCCGCGACATGGGCGTCAACTACATGATCATGGCCGAACGCCCGGCCTGACCACTAGGCGTCGCGCTCGGTCTCGATGCGCTGCGCCAGCTCAAAGGCCTCGGCGCTAGACAGATCGGTCCCGGTCAAATCCCCGATCGGTTCATGCGCAATATCGCTCCCCATCAAAACGCCCCATTGTGTCTGCCATAGTGCCGGCTCATCCAGCATCACCACGACTTCACCCAGGGCGTGCTGCACCCGCGCCGTTTCGGCCGCGACAAAGGCTGTTCGAATATCGGCATAGCCGGCAGCGCTGGCCTCTTCACTGCTCTGGCCCGGCCACCACACCGCTGCCTGTGAGCGCCCATTGGCGCCGCGCTCGATGCTGACCGTCACCGCATTGTCCGGCCTTTCGCCCATCCGCGCCCGGCGATAGCTGGCCCCTCGTTCACTCATTGTGCGCCTCCTGGTTCTGCCTGTGTCAACGTTGCACCGCCCGAAGCGCTGCATATTTCGCCCGATCACGAAACCGTACCGTACGGTACGGTACGTTTCTGTTGATCGCGCCCCGGAACGGGGCTACACATTAATCAACCGCGCAACATCATATCGCGCAATAGTTCTGAGGACTTTGCCATGCCTGCTTATCGTTCCCGTACCACCACCCACGGCCGCAACATGGCGGGCGCCCGTGGCCTTTGGCGCGCGACCGGCATGAAGAACAGCGATTTCGGCAAGCCGATCATTGCTGTCGTCAACTCGTTCACCCAGTTCGTGCCGGGCCACGTGCACCTGAAGGATCTCGGCCAGCTGGTGGCCCGCGAGATCGAGGCCGCCGGTGGCGTTGCCAAGGAATTCAACACCATCGCCGTCGATGACGGCATCGCCATGGGCCATGACGGCATGCTCTATTCGCTCCCCAGCCGCGACCTGATCGCCGACTCGGTCGAGTACATGGTCAACGCCCACTGCGCCGACGCCATGGTCTGCATCTCCAATTGCGACAAGATCACCCCCGGCATGCTCAACGCCGCCATGCGCATCAACATCCCGGTGATCTTCGTCTCCGGTGGTCCGATGGAAGCCGGCAAGGCCATGCTCAAGGGCAAGCTGCAGGCGCTCGACCTGGTCGATGCCATGGTCATGGCCGCCGACGAGCACTACACCGACGAAGAAGTGCAGGCCGTCGAAGAAGCCGCCTGCCCCACCTGCGGCTCCTGCTCGGGCATGTTCACCGCCAACTCGATGAACTGCCTCACCGAGGCCCTGGGCCTGTCGCTGCCGGGCAATGGCTCGACCCTGGCCACCCACTCCGATCGCAAGCGCCTGTTCGAAGAGGCCGGTCGCACCTGATCGTCGAGATCACCAAGCGCTGGTACGAGCAGGACGACGCCTCGGTGCTGCCGCGCTCGATCGCCACCAAGAACGCTTTTGCCAACGCCATGACGCTCGATATCGCCATGGGCGGCTCGACCAACACCGTGCTGCACATCCTGGCCGCCGCCCATGAAGGTGGCGTCGATTTCACCATGGACGACATCGACGCGCTCAGCCGCAAGGTGCCGGTGCTGTGCAAGGTCGCGCCCGCCAAGAATGACGTGCACATGGAAGACGTCCACCGCGCCGGTGGCATCATGTCGCATCCTGGGCCAGCTCGATCGCGCCAATCTGCTCAACCGCGACGAGCCCACCGTGCACGCCGCCACCATGGGCGACGCCATCGACAAATGGGATATTTCGCGCACCAATTCCGACGAAGTGCGCAAGTTCTACATGGCCGCTCCCGGCGGCGTGCGCACCACCCAGGCTTTTTCGCAGTCCAACCGCTGGGCCGAACTCGACACCGACCGCAAGGACGGCGCCATTCGCTCGGCCGAACATGCCTTCTCCAAGGATGGTGGCCTCGCCGTGCTCAAGGGCAACATCGCGATCGATGGCTGCATCGTCAAAACCGCCGGCGTCGATGATTCCATCCTCAAGTTCACCGGCCCGGCCCGCGTGTTCGAAAGCCAGGACGATACCGTCGAGGCGATCCTGGCCAACCAGATCAAGGAAGGCGACGTGCTCGTCATCCGCTATGAAGGCCCGCGCGGCGGCCCCGGCATGCAGGAAATGCTCTACCCGACCAGCTACCTCAAGTCCAAGGGCCTGGGCAAAGCCTGTGCGCTGCTGACCGACGGGCGCTTCTCGGGCGGCACGTCGGGCCTGTCCATCGGCCACGTTTCGCCCGAAGCGGCCGAAGGCGGCACCATCGGCCTCGTGCGCGAAGGCGACATCGATCGAGATCGACATCCCCAACCGCACCATCACCCTGCTGGTGAACGATGCCGAACTGGACAAGCGCCGCACCGAACAGGACCAGCTGGGCTGGAAGCCGGCGCAGCCCCGCAACGCAAGGTCACCCAGGCCCTGTGGGCCTACGCCGCCTTCGTCACCTCCGCCGCCCGCGGCGCCGTCCGCGACCTGAGCAAGATCGGCCACTGAGTTATACACGGGTTCGCGCTGATCTTCGCGGACCCGTACTCATTTTGGTGACAAGCACCAAATCGCATGCTAGACGCTCACTCAGCCACCCAGCGGTCTGCCAAGACTGTCGGGTCGGTTAGGTTCGATAGCGGGGATTCCACCCTCCCTATCGAACCGACCTAAATCCCCCACATCAAAAAATCTGCCAATGGCCTGACGCCCTCGTCAGCCAATGCCCAGCTCGGTGCGCAGTTTCCTGGTCAGCCTCGTCGCGACCAGCGCGTGCGATCGCCCAATATAGGCGCGCAATTCCTCCTCGCTCAGCGGCGCCCCCTGCTGCACCTCCACCCAGTGCCGCTTGGCAAAATATGGGGGCTGGCCGATCCCCTCCAGCGCGGTCAGGATATCGAAGCTGGCTTCCCCGCATTTGAACACGATTCGCAGGGGCTGCTGGTCCGCGAGCAGGCAAAACACCTTGCCGCCAACCTTGGCGACACGGGCCTCCCACTGATCGGCAAAGCTCACACCCGGCAATTGCATGAGGGTCCGCTCAAACCCGCTCCGCTCGAACAGGCTCATGCGGGCACCCTTTAATTGTGTTCTTCGGGCAGCCCCGGCAGCGGCAGGAAATCAACGCCATCCTCGACCAGCGCCACCACTTCGTCGCGCGTGGCCTCGCCGTAGATGCCGCGCGCCTCGACTTCCTCGAAATGGATTTTGCGCGCCTCCTCGGCAAACTTGTCGCCGACATAGTCCGCTTCGCTGGTTACCTTTTGCCGGTACTGGCGCAGCATTTCGCGAAACTTGGCAGCATCGAGCGGCCCACGGCCGGGTGCTGCCTGCCGCTCCTCGGTGCGTGACAGGGCCGGCGCCATCAGCGCCTTTTCCACCGTACCGTCGCCACATATGGCGCAGGTCACGATGCCGCGCGCCTGCTGTTCGTCAAACGCCGCAGCGTTGCGAAACCAGGCGTCGAACTGGTGGCCTTTGGAGCACTGAAGCAAATACTGGATCACACTAGCAGTCTTTCGGGCGTCATCGCCCCTGGGGGTTGAACGAGGGCCTGGGGGCTCGGCACGGCAAATTCACGGGCATTGGCCAGCGCTGGAATGCGGCTGCGCGCATCCTCGACCAGCCCCAGGTCGAGATCGGCCAACAGGACGCCCGGCTCGTCATGGGCGAGCTCGGCGATCACCCGCCCCCACGGGTCGACCACCAGCGAATGCCCATAGGTGGCGCGGCCATTGGCGTGATGTCCGCCCTGCGCCGCCGCAATCACATAGGAGCCGGTCTCGATGGCCCGCGCGCGCAACAGCACATGCCAATGGGCCTGGCCGGTGGGCACGGTAAACGACGCCGGCACCGCCATCACATTGGCCCCGGCATTGGCCAGTGCGTTGTAAAGCTTGGGAAACCGCATGTCATAGCAGATGGAAAAACCCAGCGTGAATTCCCCGATCCTGGCCGTCACCGCCTGCTCGCCCGCCGCATAGCTGGCGCTTTCGCGATAGGCGTTGAGCCCGGCAATGCTGGCGTCAAACAGGTGGATCTTGTCATAGGTGGCGGTAATCGCCCCATCCGGCCCAAACAGCACCGAGCGATTGGCAAAGCGTCCATCGGGCAACGGCACTGCCAGCGAGCCGATATGAATGTGCATGTCATGCTGGCGCGCCAATTCGCCGACCCGGCGCAATTGCGGATGGTTCTCGAAGGGCGCTGCAACGGCCGCCAGCCCCTCGCGGTTTTCCGCAAAGGCCAGCGTGACTTCGGGGGTTTGCACATAGCGCGCACCCGCGCCGGCAGCCTCGGCCAGCAGCGGTTCAAGCACCGCCAGGTTCGCCTCGGGGGACTGCACAGATCGCATCTGGATGGCGGCAATTTTCATTTGGCTTCCCACATCCCTGGCAAAAAACCGGCGCTACTGCGCCAGCAGCGGCTCGAGGCCGCCGTCCCGATCGAGCGCCGCCATATCGTCATAGCCGCCAATATGGGCGTCATCGATGAAGATTTGCGGCACCGTGCGGCGCCCATGCGCCCGTTCGGTCATGGCCGACCGCAGGCCGGGATCAAGTACGGTGATTTCGGTAAAGTCCGCGCCCTTGTCGTTCAGCAGCGCCTTGGCGGCGTGGCAATAGGGGCAGGTCGGGGTCGTATAGATTTCAATCTTGGGCATTGCATTTTTCTCCCATGGGGACAGGGGTTCGGCTCTTATATGGGTAAGTCCCCGCCAATGACAACGCGGGCGAAGGTCGCGACATCGATGGCCCCGGCCCCGCCCCGGCGCAAGGCGCGGGTCACCGCCTTCACCGTTGCTCCGGTTGTATAGACATCATCGATCAGGATCAGCCGCCGCCCCTGCGCCCGCACCACCAGTTCGCGATTGGCGGTAAAGGCTCCCGCAACATTGCGCTCCCGCCCGGTGCCGCTCAGCCCCACCTGCTGCCGCGTCTGCCGGGTGCGCTGTACCAAAAGTGGCGCCACCGCCAGCCCCGTCACCTGCCCCAATGCCCTGGCCAGCTCCATCGACTGGTTATAGCGGCGCTGCCGGTGCCGTCCCGGATGCAGCGGCACCGGCACCAGCAATGGCTCACCGGCCCACAATTCATGCCCCGCCCCCGCCAGCAGCCGCGCGCAAAACAGCGCCAGCTCCGGGCGGTCGCCATATTTGAGCCGCGACACCAGCCGGCCCGCCAGCTCATCATAGACCACCGCCGCCCGCGCCCGCCCGAACGGCGGCGGATCGGCCAGCGCTTCCCCCGATAGCGCCCCATCCCCCAGCGAGGCGCCAAAGGGCAACCCCATGACCGGGCAGAGCGGGGCGGAAATCGGCTTGAGCCGGGCAAAGCACGGCGCGCACAGCGTATCGGCCTGCACCACCGGCGCATCGCAATGAAGGCACACCGGCGGATAGGCGAGATCAAGCACGAGCCCGCCCAGCCCGGTTAATCCCCGTGCCAGCCGCTGCCCCCAGCGATCGGTTTTGACAAGCCCCGCGCCCAGCTCCATAAGCCCATAGTGACACGTCCTCCATCGGCCGCAAGATCAACATGACCCAGCCGCCCCCCATCTTTGATCGCGCCCTGATCGCCTCGCATCTGGCCCGTCGTCCGGGCGCACCCGATTTTGTGACCGATCTGGTGCTGGCCGATCTCGAGGATCGCCTGGGCACGCTGATCCGCGAATTTCCCAAGGCCCTGATCATCGGCCCCGACATTGATCAACTCCCCACCCATGGCCAGACCGCCAGTGCCCGCTTTGCCTTTGAGCGGCTGCCCGCTTTTGCCGGCGATGACGATATCCCCGCCGCAATCGGCACCGACTACAATCTGATTGTCTCGATCCTGCATTTGCAGGCGGTCAATGACGTGCCGGGGTATCTTGCCCGCCTGCGCGCCCGCCTGCTGCCCGATGGCCTGCTGATGGTGGCGACGCTGGGCGGCGAGAGTCTGAGCGAATTGCGCGAGGCCTTTCTTGCCGCCGATGCAATGGTCCTGGGCGGCGCTTCCGCCCGCGTTGCCCCCATGCTGCAAGTGCGCGATGGCGGGGCCCTGCTGCAGCGCGCCGGGCTGGCTCTGCCCGTCGCCGACGTCGAAACCCATGTCGTGCGCTACGGCTCGCCGCTGGCATTGATGGCCGAACTCAAGGCGCTTGGCGCAGCCAATCCCCTGGTCGAGCGCCCGCGCCGGCCGGCCACCCCGGCCCTGCTGGCCGCCGCAACCGAGGCCTATCAGGCACGCGATGCCGACCCCGATGGCCGCATCCGTGCGACGCTTGAAATCATCTGGCTGGCCGGCTGGGTGCCTCATCGAAAGCCAGCAGCAGCCGCTGCGCCCGGGCAGCGCCAAGGTCAGCATGAAGGATGCCCTGGCCCGCACTGAACGGCGAGCATAAAAAAAGGCCGGTGCGAACACCGGCCCTTTTGATTCTGTGCTGGAAAACGGGCTTACGCCGCAGCTTCCTCGTCCGCATCGGCATCGGCTTCGGTGGCCTTGGTGCGCTTGGGCGACTTGGCCAGGTTCTTCTCGATCAGCTGGATCGCCTCGGTCAGCGTCAGCTTGTTGACGCACGAGATTTCGCGGCTCATCCGGTCCATCGCCTGCTCGAACAGCTGGCGTTCCGAATAGCTCTGCTCTGGCTGCTCTTCCGAGCGATACAGGTCCCGCACCACTTCGGCGATGGCAATCAGGTCGCCCGAATTGATCTTGGCTTCATATTCCTGGGCGCGACGCGACCACATGGTGCGCTTGACGCGGGCACGGCCGGTAACAGTCGTCAGCGCCTGGGTGACCAGATCTTCCTCGGCCAGCTTGCGCATGCCAACGGACTTGATCTTGGCGACAGGCACGCGCAAGGTGAGCTTGTCCTGTTCGAAACTGATGACGAACAACTCAAGCGTCAGACCGGCGACTTCCTGTTCCTCGATGGAGACGATCACGCCGACACCATGTGACGGATAGACGACGAATTCTCCGGTCTTGAACCCAAGTCGCTGCTGTGACTTCTTGGCTACCATATTCATGGAACTCCTTGTTGACGCCCCAAATGGACAGTTCCCGGCGGGAAAGGACCGTCCATTGCTACTCTTCGACCAAACGTCCAAACCGGACGCGCAGCGCAAACCCCATCCACTCCAGGTCCGCTTCCCGGAGCACATGCATCCAATGATGTTGTCAAAAAAATCGTGCCTTAAGGCACGGGCTGGGTGACGGGCTCTGCTGCATCTTTGCGCACCATAGCACAAAATTTCAGCACAATCAAAAGATACGAATCAAACGCCGAAATCGGCGCGCCCATGCGCACCGTTCACCATCACATTCCCTGACCGAGAAATCCTCAGTCGCCTTCGCCCGGCGCTTCCGAAAAATACTTTTCGAACTTGCCCGTTTCGCCGTCCTTTTCCTTTGCCTCGGGCAAAGGATCGCGGCGCTCGGTCAGATTCGGCCAGATCGAGGCATATTTGGTGTTGAGCTCGAGCCACTTGTCCAGGCCGCTTTCGGTGTCGGGCTTGATGGCTTCGGCCGGGCATTCAGGTTCGCACACGCCGCAGTCGATGCACTCGTCAGGGTGGATCACCAGCATGTTCTCGCCTTCGTAGAAGCAGTCCACGGGACACACTTCCACGCAATCGGTGTATTTGCAGGAGATACAATTATCGGTGACGATATAGGTCATCTAAGCAGCCAGCCCGGCAAGGTCTCAACAGGACCGGTGCTAAACCGTTTCGCCGCCTGCTGCAAGGCTGCAGCTGAGGACTGATTGGCGCAGCGCGCCGGGTGGGCGGAACAGTTTGCTAAAGCCCCGCAGAACCGGCCTGCAGCGGGCGTTTCTCTTCACCTAATCGTGCTCGTCATCCTTGAGCCGGTCGGTCTGGCGGCGCTCTTTCTTGGTGGGGCGCCCGGCGCCCAGCTCGCGCGGCGCCATGGCCGCCTCATAGGGCGATTGCTCAGCCCTGGGAATCGGTGGCGGCGACAGGTCTTCGTAAAGCCCCTGCGCTTCACTGGCGGGACCGCGCCGGGTGCCGACATCGAGGATGCGCCACACGAGGATCCGCCCATGGATGGCCATGGTCAGCACATCGCCCGCCCCAACCTTGCGATCGAGCGTTCGACCTTTTCCGAGTTGACGCGGATGGCGCCGGTTTCGATGAACTTTTGGGCCAGCGTGCGCGATTTGATCGCCCGCGAAAAGAACAGGAACCTGTCGAGCCGCTCCTTGCGAATCTGCTCGACAGGTTCCGTCATCGATTATTCCGGCTTGCGGTCACGCAGCGCCGCCAGCTTGGCGAAGGGGCTGTCGGGATCGAAGGCCTTTTCGCGCTTTTCGCTCGCGCGGGCGCTCGAACTTGGGCTTGCGCGGATCGTTCGGGACGGACGCGCTCCGGGCCGCGGGTTGAGGTGCTGGGCCTTGGACAGGTCCTGCACTTCCCCCTCGGGGCGCCGCTTGGCCTGGGGCCGCTGGCGGTCAGGACGTTCCTGGCGCTCCTGGCGCGGCGGACGCTGGGTCTCCCCTTCGGGGCGGCGACGCGATTCCTGGCGACGCGCCTCGGGGCGCTTGCCGGCAGGCGACCAGATTTCGTCGAATTCCGGCTCAGCACTGGCTGCGGGCGCAGCTTCGGCGCTGTCCGGGGCCGCTTCGACGATGGTGGTCGCCGGGATTTCAGCAGCAGTAAGCACCGCCGCTTCACCGGGCTCGTCCACCGCCACAAGCGGGGCTTCCTCGGAGGCGTCGATGCTGGCCGGGTTTTCGCTCAGCACTTCCTCGAGCGCCGGTGCTTCTGCACTGGCGTCAGCCGCCACTGCTGGCTCGGCAATCTTGGGGATGCGCTTGACGCGATAGCCCAGCGAATTGAGGATCGAGGCGAAATCTTCGCCCGAGCAGCCCAGCAGCGAGGTCATCTCGACCGTCACGCGGAAGCCATTGCCCTCGGCGGCACCGGCAGGCAGCTCACCCTGGTGACGCTTGGGATCGATGGCGATCAGCGGACGAATGATATCGGCCAGCCGCTCCAGAATATCGACGCGCACCGCGCGCTTGCCGGCCACCTTGAAGCCCGCGACTTCATAGAGCCGCGTATCGACTTCAGGGTCGACCACAAACGAGGTACGCCCCGACAGCACGATATGGGGAATGTCGGTCACGCCCGGCTGGCGGATGCCGCCATTTTTGAGCGCGAACAGAATCAGCGCCAGCTCGCGCGGGGCGGGCTTGAGGCTGAGCGGCAGATAGATGTGATAGGCGCCGAACTTGATGCCCAGCTTGCGCATCTTGCCGCGCACGTCCTGGTCCAGATTCTTGACCTCATCGGCCACCTGGCGGCCGTGGCAGCAGGCCGAGATGCTCGAACAGCTGGAAGGCAATGCCGCGCGCGGCCCCGTCGAGGTCGGCCGGCGCTTCCAGCGCCATGATCGGCTTCGAGCACCGTATTGACGTGATGGCGCAGCCACAGGCTCAACCGATCCTGCACGCGTTCGAGATCCGTGCCGGTCAGCGTTTCGTCGGCCAGCATCAGGATGCGCGGCCGATACAGGCTATCGCCTTCGATCAGCTCGGCGACGATATCGCCCTTCCAGCGCAACCGTCCGTCGGTGGCCAGCACGAATTCCTCATTCGGCGCTCCGGCCAGCCGGTCGGCGCGATTGTGGATTTCGGGAGCCACCACCTGGTCTGCCGCCGCCCGCAGGCCCTTGATGTCAGCGTCGCCATCATTGCGCGCAAGGGTGAAGCGGAAGCCTTCAAGCGTGCCGATGAGATGGCCTTCCAGCCTCACTTCGCCGCGCTCATTGATCTCGGGAGATACCATACGTTTGTCTTTCAGGTGACGAAGCAGCACGCTGGTGCGCCGATCGACGAACCGCTGGATGAGACGCTCGTGCAGCGCATCACTCAGTCGATCTTCAATGTCTCGGGTCTTTTCGCGCCAATGTGAAGGGTCTGCAAGCCAGTTTTTGCGGTTCGCGACAAAGGTCCAAGTCCGGATTTGCTTGATCCGGTTGCTCAGCGTGTCAATATCGCCGCTCGCATTGTCGCAAAACCTTACCTGCTCGGCAATCCAGTCTTCGTTGACCTTGCCCCGTTTGACCAGGTCCGAGTAAATCCGCGTGACGATCTCGCCGTGGTTGGCCGGCGAAATTCCCTGATAATCCGGGATTTGGCAGCACTCCCACAGCAGTCGCGCCCCATCCAGCCCCCGGGCCAGCTTGCCCGCTTCATTGCGCGCCACGAACTCCAGCGCCAGCTGATCGGTCGCCGTGGGCACCCGGGTGAGGCTGCGATGCTCGGGCACCGCATCGAGCGTATTCTGCAACGCACTGATGGAGCTGAAATCTAGCTGATTGTTGCGCCATTGCAGCACTTTTATCGGATCGAAGTCGTGCGTTTCGAGCGCCACGACCAATTCTTCATCGAATCCCTCGGTCCCGCCAGTCACCCCAAACGTGCCATTGCGGGCATGCCGACCGGCCCGTCCGGCGATCTGGCCAAGCTCGGCCGGGGTCAGGCCGCGCGTGTAGCGGCCATCGAATTTGCTGTCATCGGCAAAGGCCACATGGTGGATATCCAGGTTGAGCCCCATGCCGATGGCATCGGTCGCCACGAGGAAATCCACATCGCCATTCTGGTAGAGGTCGACCTGGGCATTGCGGGTGCGCGGGCTGAGCGCCCCCATCACCACCGCCGCCCCGCCCCGCTCGCGCCGGATCAGTTCGGCAATCGAATAGACCTGGCGCGCCGAGAAGGCGACGATGGCCGAACGCGGCGGCTGGCGCGAAATCTTCTTGGAGCCCGCATAGGTCAGCTGCGACAGCCGCGGCCGCTCGACGATCTCGGCATGCGGCAACAGCTTGCGAATCACCGGCTCCATGGTCGCCGCGCCCAGCAGCAGCGTCTCCATGCGCGCCGCGCGCATGCAGGATGCGATCGGTGAACACATGCCCGCGATCGAAATCGATCGCCGTCTGGATTTCGTCGATGGCGATGAAATCGACCCGGATATCGGTGGGCATGGCCTCGACCGTACACACCCAAAATCGCGGCTTGGCCGGAATGATGCGCTCTTCCCCGGTCACCAGCGCCACCGCCTGCTCGCCGACCCGCTCGACGCAGCGCTGGTACACCTCGCGCGCCAGCAGGCGCAGCGGCAAGCCGATCATCCCGGTGGGATGAGCCAGCATGCGCTCGATGGCAAAATAGGTCTTGCCGGTATTGGTCGGGCCAAGGATCGCCTTGACCGTTTGGGGGGGCATGAAAGTCATTGCGTGCAATGTAGGGGGTCACATCGTCAGTTGCGAGAGCACCGGACCGCTTGTCCCAAGAAAGGACAGCCCTCGTGCCGCTTTTGCCATAGGCCTTAATATACAGAACATAGGATGAACGAAACAGCGCCGAATCGGTGCAGGCGCTCAAATCTGGTTTTGTTCCCCACTAGCTCTGGTGTCGCAGCCCGCTCCTACCACTAGTCCACACGCAGCACCTGCCGTTTTCGCCGGTTATGCCCGCTTGCCGTTCAACTGGCTTAGCAAAGGGTTAAATTCGTCGCTCTGGGCGACTTTGTTAAGCCCGCGTAAATCCTTGCAGAACAAAACTTTTCTGTCTCGTAAGCCTCGCGCCCGCGCATCTGCTGGCCCGTCGCATCGCCCCTTAGCGATTGCCGCTATTGACCGTCCCAAAACAGGACCGGCGCGGCCGGCTAGGCAACACGACTGGCAGGGCGATTTTGGGCTCGAAAGGTGCCAATTCCGACTGTGTCCCAAGGCATCCGGTAATCGGCGCCGCCAAATACCACCCGTCCCGGAACTGCACAGTTTTTCTCCCCAGATCCCGGGCGCATTTACACTTGGGGCAAAACCGGAACGAACAGGGGCCGAATCGGGGCGCTTGGGCAAATGCCGCTTTGTTCCCCACAAGCTGTGGTTGGCGCCCGCCTCTATGGCACAAGCCCGACCAAAGGGCGCGTCCCCTCGGGCAGATATCCCCGCCAGGCGTTCAGCAAGCTCAACAAAGGGTAAATTTTGTCCAGTTCCGGCGCTTTGCTAACGCTACATCACCGCGCAAAAACAAAGCCGCGGCGGGCCCGTTAACGGCTCCACCGCGGCTTGATGGGGCCTTGGCGCCCGCACATTGACAATAAAGTGGTTGACCGTCCCGCTCCGGGACAGCCGCCCCCTAGTAGCGCATGCCCGTCATGACCATGGACAGGTCGCCCATATTGGTGCCCAGGAGCACGCGATACGGCACGTAATAGCCGCTCTCGCCCAGCGGTGCGTACCACACCAGGATGCGCTGGCTGTCGGCCAGGTAATTGGTGATCTCGGAACTGGTGAAATGGCCCGACACCGGATTGTAGTCCACCGAGCACAGCACCACCGGCCCCTGGTAGCCGGTCCGCGCCGAGGTCGCGCTGTCCTCGCCCGCATAGGCCATGGTGATGTTGAAGCGTTCCACGCCGGTAAAAATGGTCGACTTGCGGTTGCACAGCGCCCGGTCGAGCCCCTTGCCCTTGAGCACGAAGGCCGAAAAGAAGTCGTTCACCCCCGACAGGTGGCGCCGCTCCAGCGGGATCCGGTCATAGTTATCCACAATCGGAGGCTCGACCTTGAACGAGGCCACGTCATTGCCGGCAAAGGTCACGTCGATCTTGAAGGTCTCGCCATTGGCGCGGGTCTGCAGCGCAAACTCGCGGGCGGCAAGCGCCGCGCCGGCCGAGCTGCCCTGCGAGGTCGCCGAGGCCGTGCCGCTGGCCACCATATTGCCCAGGCCCGCGACATTGGCCGTCAGGTTCATGGCATAGGTGGTACCGGTGTCGGTGAGGTCCACCTTCATCGTCGCGATGTTGATCCCACCCAGCGTCAGCACATAGCTCGCCGTGGCGTCGACTTCGGCAGCGATAGCGGGCAGGCTCGGGGACAGTGCCATGGCGGCAGCGAAGGCGAGGCGGGTGAACTTCAAGGGTCAGGATCTCTGCATTGGGGCGAGCGCGAATCAGTTAGCCTGCTGAAATTGCCCCCCGCATGAGGCGGGCGCAAGGCGAACGCTGGGGTTTGAGAGCCGTTTGCCTTGACTGCCGCGGCTATTTTCTCTAGAGACGGCCCAGATCTCATAACAATCGAGGCCCGTCGCGGCATTGTCCGCCACGCAGGACCTTTACACAAATAGGATATCCCAAATGGCACGTCGCTGTGAACTCACTGGCAAGGGCGTTATGGTTGGCAACAACGTTTCCCACGCCCTCAATCGTACCCGTCGCCGGTTCCTGCCGAACCTCGTCAACGTGACCCTGCTGTCCGAGGCGCTGAACCGCCCCGTCAAGCTGCGCGTCTCGGCTGCAGCCCTGCGCACCGTTGAGCACCGCGGTGGTCTCGATAATTTCCTGCTCAAGCAGAGCGACGACACCCTGTCGACGCTGGCTCAGGGCATCAAGAAGGAAGTCCGCGCCGCTCTCGCTGCCTAAGCGAACGGACGGATCAGCAAATTAACCGCGTGGACCCGCTCCACGCGGTTTTGTTTTGTGCCATACTGGCCTGAACAAAACCTGCTGCCTCGGTCTGTTGCCGAACCGCAGCCCATAGAGGTGCATTTTCGATGCTTGCTCGTTTCCTGGCCGCCCTTGCGGCCATGGTCGTGGTCGTTGCCGCGTCCAACATCCTGGTTCTCTACCCCGTGCAGGCCTATCTCGGCCCGGTCAATCTGGCCGACTTGCTCACCTGGGGCGCCTTCACCTTCCCCTTTGCCTTCCTCATCACCGATCTGACCAACCGCCATGATGGCCCGCGCAATGCCCGGCTCGTCGTGCTGGTGGGCTTCCTGGTGGGGCTGAGCCTGTCCTTCTATCTGGCCTACAATCCCCTGCCCTGGAACCCTGAAGGCGGGGCCGCCACCACGCAGCGCATTGCCATGGCCTCGGCGACGGCTTTCCTTGTCGGACAATTGCTCGACATCTCGGTGTTCGCGCGCCTGCGCGCCAATCCGTCCTGGTTCCTGCCGCCGCTGCTGGGTTCGCTGTTCGGCTCGATGATCGATACGGCGATCTTCTTCACCGTCGCCTTCGCACCCATGCTGGCCGGCATCGACACCCTGTTCGGCCATGCCGATGGCTCGCTGGATTTCCCCGCCCCCTGGCTGGGCATCGGTCCCGACGTGCCGCTGTGGACCTCGCTGGCCTCGGGCGATTTCATGGTGAAATTCCTCGCCGCCCTGCTGCTGCTCGCCCCCTATCGCATGCTGATGGGCAAGCTCATGCCCCTGCCCCCACGCGTCGCCCGGGCCTAAAACCGAAGCCCCTCCCCTAACCACGGTGTCATTCCCGCAAATCTTGGCGGGAATGACCCGGTGGCTGAGAGGCCCCCCTGTCGTTCGCACAAACACCCCCCAACCGCGGTGTCATTCCCGCGAAAGCGGGTACCTCCGTTTCCGCTCCACCATCTACAACAGGGCTTCCCGCTTTCGCGGGAACGACCCGGTGGATGGCAAGAAGCAGCGGATAAGACCCCTACTCCGGCAGCGCGAACTCCAGCAGCAGGCTGCGCTGCCAGTCATTGAAATTATTGTCCGAGCCGATCAGGATCCGCACCTCGCCATCGGGCGCGGTGTGCACGGTCATCGCTTCCATATTGTCGATCGAGCCGCCGCTGGCCGACAGCAGCACTTCCCCCACCATCAGATTGCCCGGCCGCACCTCGGCCGCCGGCACCCGCGCAGCGCCATGGCAAAGCTGAGCATCGCCACCCCGCGCTCGAGCACCAGCAGGTCGCCATTGGGCAGGAAGGCGCATTCGGTCGGGTTCACCACCGGGCTTGCCTGATAGGTCAGCGGCCCCTTGTCCTGCTGCCCCAGCATCCAGCCGCGATGATTGCCCTCGGCGTCGCGGGCATCCTCGGTGATCAATATGGTCGAGCCGGCCACCGGCGAGGCGGGCGGGGCAATGCACACCGCTTCCAGCGATTCATTGGTGCGCAGGTCGGTCAGCCAGTCGGGCAACGCGATTTCGCGGGCTGGCCCGCCCGGCACCCCGTCGGTCAGCGCAAAGTCCGCCACCCGCGTCAGATTCTCAAAGCTCACCCGCACCGCCACCGGCTGGCCATCGCGGTAAACCGTATCGATGCCTTCGGCGTCCTTGGCATATTGGCGCGGCAGCGGCGCGCCGCTGGAGTTCAGCATCGGCTTCGGTGCGCACCCCGATAAAGCCGAACAGCCGGTTGGCATCGTCATAGGCCAAATGCCCGGAAACGAAATTGCCGCGATCGGTGACAAAGCTGACCTGCTGGTTGGGTCCGGTGGTGGCCAGCCCCGACAGGCCGCCAAAAATATCGTCCTGGCTGACCATGGCGATGCCGCCGCGGAAAATCAGCTTGTCGACCGGTTGATCCAGCCCCACATCCTTGAACCGGGTGATCGGGGTGGAGTTGACGCTCACCTCGACGGCCGGGGCCGGTGCCGTCCCGGCCAGCAACGCCGCAAAGATGGCGGCGCTACCCCGTATCATCCGCGGCCCCGTCGTCGGCTCTGGGTGGGCATTTCCTCGTCAAACAGCGACGCCAGCTCGTCGGTCAGCGCTCCTGCCAGTTCCTCGGCATCGAGCAATGTCACCGCGCGGCGATAATACCGCGTCACGTCGTGCCCGATCCCCACCGCCACCAGCTGGATCGGCGAGCGCGTTTCGATGTCCTCGATCACCTGGCGCAGATGGGCTTCGAGATAATTGCCGGCATTGACCGATTGCGTGCTGTCATCGACCGGCGCGCCATCGGAGATCACCATCAGGATGCGCCGCGCTTCCGGCCGCGCCATCAGGCGCTTGCGCGCCCATTCGAGCGCCTCGCCGTCGATATTTTCCTTGAGCAGCCCTTCGCGCATCATCAGCCCAAGATTGCGGCGCGCATGGCGCCACGGCTCGTCGGCCGCCTTGTAGATGATGTGGCGCACATCGTTGACGCGCCCCGGATTGGCTGGCCGGCCCGCTTCAAGCCAGGCTTCGCGGCTCTTGCCGCCCTTCCAGGCGCGGGTGGTGAAGCCCAGGATCTCGACCTTGACGCCGCACCGCTCCAGCGTGCGCGCCAGAATATCCCCGCAGATCGCCGCAATGGTGATCGGGCGGCCGCGCATCGAGCCGGAATTGTCGATCAGCAGCGTCACCACGGTGTCGCGGAAATCGGTGTCGTTCTCGACCTTGAAGCTGAGCGCCTGCATCGGATCGGTGACCACGCGGGTCAGGCGCGCCGTATCGAGCACGCCCTTCCTCGAGGTCGAACTGCCAGCTGCGGTTCTGCTTGGCCATCAGGCGACGCTGCAGCTTGTTGGCCAGCCGCGCCACCGCGCCCGCCAGGTTTTCCAGCTGCTTGTCGAGCAGCCCGCGCAACTGGTCGAGTTCATCGACCGGGCACAGATCGGCCGCCTTGATCACCTCGTCGAACTTGTTGGTGAACACCTTGTACTGGAACTGGTTGGTCAGCCGCTCGCCGCCATCCTTGCCCGGCGGGGGCATCGGGGCCTCTTCGCCGGCATCGGCCGCGGCGTCCTCGTCGGTATCGGCCATGTCCGATTCCATGCCCTCGACGTCGCCGGTTTCCTCGCTCTCGCCGGCCTGCTCGTCCTGCTGGCTGTCCTGGCTCTCGTTCTCGCCTTCGCCCTGTTCGGGGGCGTTTTCGGCATTGTCGCCGCCTTCGGGCTCCTGGTCGGAGTCTTCGTCCTCTTCACCCGAATCGGGATCGTCCAGCTCGCTTTCGGGCACCAGATTGAGGTCGCGCAGCAGCATCTTGGCCACTCTGGAGAACTCGTCCTGGTTTTCATAGCGCGTCAGCAACTGGTCGAGCGACTTGCCGGCCTTGGCCTCGATTTCGGAACGCCACAGCTCGACCAGCGCCTGCCCCGAGGGCGGCACCGACACGCCTGCGAGTTTTTCCCGCAGCAACAGCCCCAGCGCCTCGGCGATCGGGGCATCGTTCTTGGTGCTCACATCGGCAAAATTGGCGCGGAACAGGCGGTCTTCGAGCATCTCGCCGATATTGCCCACCATGCCCGGCATGCGCACGCAGCCCAGCGCCTCCACCCGCGCCTGCTCCAGCGCATCAAAGGCCGCCCGGGCGATGGGGTCCATCGGCGCGCGCTTGCGGTGGGATTCGGGGTTGTGGCTGGCCAAGCGCATCGCCATGGCGTCGCCCTGCCCGCGGGCAATGGCAATGTCGCGCCGGCTCGGCAGGCGCGGCAGATTGGCCAGCCGCGCCTTGTCCGTGGTCAGCATCGGCCGGTCAGCGGTAAAGCTCACCTCGAGTTCGGGGGTCCCGCCAATGGCGCGCACCGTCGCGCCCATGGCGGATTTGAACGCCTGGGTCTGGTCGGGCTTGTTGGCTTTGCTGCGCGGTGGTTGTGCCATGGTCTATCCGGTGTGCGGACGCCGACGCACCAGTTTTATCGCGGCGTCATTCCCGCGACAGCGGGAACCCCTGTTTCCTGACACATCCCCGAACGGAGGTTCCCGCTTGCGCGGGAAGACCGGGTGAATGTGGATTAGGCCGTCACCGCCAGATTGGCCGAGCTTTCCGGCAAATCTTCGCCGAACACGCGCTGATAGAACTCCGCCACCACCGGGCGCTCCAGTTCGTCGCATTTGTTCAGGAAGGTCAGCCGGAAGGCAAAACCGATATCGCCGTCAAAGATGGCGGCGTTTTCCGCCCAGGTGATCACCGAACGCGGGCTCATCACCGTCGACAGATCGCCGTTGATGAAGGCCTGGCGCGTCAGGTCGGCAAGGCGCACCATGTTGGAAACCAGCTTCCTGCCCTTTTCCGTCTCGGCATAGGGTTTGTTCTTGGCCAGAACGATGCCCACTTCCTTGTCGTGCGCCAGATAGTTCAGCGTCGTCACGAGGCTCCAGCGGTCCATCTGGCCCTGGTTGATCTGCTGGGTGCCGTGATAGAGACCCGACGTATCGCCCAGGCCGATGGTGTTGGTGGTCGAAAACAGCCGGAACGCCGGATGCGGCACGATCACGCGGTTCTGGTCGAGCAGGGTCAGCCGACCCGCCACTTCGAGCACGCGCTGGATCACGAACATAACGTCCGGGCGCCCAGCGTCATATTCGTCAAACACCAGCGCGACATTGTTCTGCACGGCCCAGGGCAGGATGCCGTCACGGAATTCGGTGACCTGCTTGCCGTCCTTGAGCACGATCGCGTCCTTGCCCACGAGATCGATGCGGCTGACGTGGCTGTCGAGGTTTACGCGCACCAGCGGCCAGTTCAGCCGCGCCGCGACCTGCTCGATATGGGTCGACTTGCCCGTGCCGTGATAGCCCTGCACCATGACGCGACGGTTGTACTGGAAACCCGCAAGGATCGCCAAAGTCGTATTGCGATCAAACAGATAGTCCGGATCGACGGGGGGCACGTGGCTATTGGCTTGCTTGTAGCCCATCACCTTCATGTCGGTATCGATCCCGAACAGTTCCCGGGCCGAGTATTCGGTATCAGGCAGATTGGTGAACTCAGTCATGGCGTAGCTCTTGGCGGGACAACATTGGCAGGGCGGCATAAAGACGGGCGGTCTATAGCAGCAATGTGCGCGAGGGGGTAGTTCCCCTGCGCGCAAGGCTACTTACCGACGAACCCAGCCTTCTTGAGATGGGAGTAGGCAGCGATGATGGTGCGCAGGCGATCTTCCGATGACTTGTCGCCGCCATTGGCGTCGGGATGGTGGATCTTGACCAACCTCTTGTAGGCATCCTTGATGTCCTCGGACTTGGTATGGCCCGAAAAGCCCAGCGATCTCGAGGGCCTGGCGGTCCTGCTCGTGCAGCGGCTTGACCCGCTCGGCGACCGGACCGGCATTGCCCTGGCGCATGGCGTACCCGGGCAAACACCCCGAACGGGTCGCCATAGCGGTCGCCGGGACGCACGCCGGCATCGCGCGCTGCCTTGGCGACGCGCGCGCCCGATTGGCCGATGCCGAAGCTGCTGCGCGCCTCCGCCTTGGGCGGGCTGTGCAGGGCCTCGTCCAGCTCGGCCTTTTCCATGCCGGCAAAGAAGTTGAACGACGCATTGTACTGGCGCACGTGGGCCAGGCAGAAATTGTGATACTCGACCTCGCCACCCTTGCCCTTGCTGGGCTTGGGCGCGCGATGGGTACCGGGGGCCTCGCAGCCGTCCCAGTCACACTTGATGGTTGCCTCGGCCGGCTTTTCTTCCCGACGCGGCTTGATGCGGATGGAATCGAAGAGCTTGGAAGTCAGTTTCAATACGCCTAGTTAAATGACAAACCAGTATGAGACCCGACGCCATGAGTGCCACCGACACCATAACCGCCAAGCTCACCGAGAAATTCGCCCCTATCTTCCTCGATGTGATCGACGAATCGACCAAGCATTTCGGGCACGCCGGGTGTCGCGAGGGTGGTGAAACCCATTTTCGGGTCAGAATCGCGACCCGGTATTTTGACGGCTTGAGCCGCGTTGCGCAACATCGCGCCGTGATGGACGTTCTGGACGCCGAACTCAAGGGGCGGGTCCATGCCCTGGCCATTGAAGTACTGCCAGTGGACGGCCCGTTCAACTGACAAATGCGGGAGGGGCCACTTGGCCCCCTCCCAAAGCTATCCCCGCATCTCGTCCAGAAACGCCGAAACCGCCTGCGGATCGACATTCTTTTCGATAAACGCCTGCCCGATGCCGCGGGTCAGGATGAAGGTCAGCGCGCCGCGCGAGACCTTCTTGTCCTGCGCGATCGCCGCCATCAGCGTCTGGGTCGAGCCCAGCGCGCCGGGGATGTCACCCAATATGGTGGGCAGCCCGGCCTTTTTCAAATGGGCGACGATCCGCCCGGTATCCTGGCTCGGGGCCAGTCCGAGCCGCGCCGAAAATTCATGCGCCAGCACCATGCCGATGGCGACGCCCTCGCCATGCAGCAGGCGGTCGGAATAGCCGGTGTCCTTTTCCAGCGCATGCCCGAAGGTGTGCCCCAGATTGAGCAGCGCGCGGACCCCCAGTTCCTTTTCGTCCTCGATCACCACGCGCGCCTTGTGGGCGCAGCAGCGGGCGATGGCCTCGCCGCGCGCCGGACCACCGGCAAAAATCTCGGCCTGGTTGGCTTCGAGCCAGAAAAAGAACTCCTCGTCGTCGATCAGCCCGTACTTGACCACTTCGGCATAGCCGGCGGCAAACTGGCGCGGCGCCAGCGTATCGAGCGTCGACAGATCGGCCAGCACCAGGCTCGGCTGGTGGAACGCACCGATCAGATTCTTGCCGTGCGGCGAATTGATGCCGGTCTTGCCGCCGACCGAGCTGTCTACCTGCGCCAATAGCGAAGTCGGCATCTGCACAAAGTCCATGCCGCGCCGCACGATCGAGGCGGCAAACCCGGCCAGATCCCCGATCACCCCACCGCCCAGCGCGATCACCAGGTCGCCGCGTTCGAGCCTGGCCGCCAGAAGACCTTCGACCGCCTGCCCGCAGCAGCGCCCAGGACTTGGTCGCTCTCGCCCGCCGGCAGCACGATTTCGCTATGGCTCAACCCCGCCGCATCGAGCGATTTGAGCAGCCGCGGCAATTGCGCCTCGGCCACCATGGTGTCGGTGATGATGCCATAGCGCCGCCCCGGAAAGCGTTCCGCGAGGATCGTCCCGGCCGTCGTCGAGCAGATGCTCGCCCGATCAGGATGTCATAGGCCCGCTCGCCCAGGGCAACGGCACGGTATGGTCAATTCGGCCATCAGGCGTCCTTGCGTTTGAGATAGGCCAGCACCGCCTCGACGATATCGCTGGCCACCGCCTCCTGCGGCACGTCGCGGCTCGCAACCGTCACGTCGGCCTCGGCATAAATGGGATAGCGCTCCTCGATCAGTTTTTCGAGCGTGGCGCGCGGATTGGCGGTCTTGAGCAGCGGGCGGTTGGAGCGGCGCGACACGCGCTCGAACAGGATGTCGATCTCGGCCTTGAGCCACACCGTGATGGCCTCGGCCTTCATCATCCCCCGCGTTTCCTGGTTGACGAAAGCGCCGCCACCAGTCGCCAGCACGATATCGACCTCCTTGAGCACCCGGCTGATCACGCGCATTTCACCGGCCCGGAATTCGGGCTCGCCGCGCTGCGCGAAAATCTCGGGAATGCTCATCTGCGCGGCCTTCTCGATCTCTTCGTCGCTGTCGAGAAACTGCCGGTTCAGCCGGGCCGCGAGACGACGTCCGACCGTGGTCTTGCCGGCCCCCATCATGCCCACCAGCACCAGCGGTCTGCCCTTCAGGCGCGCCACCAGAAGCTCCGCGCGGGCCTGCCGCGATGCCGCGTCGGGTCGGTTCAAGTCGGCTCTCCTTTGGTTAGGCGCTATCAACCCGTCGCCGCTGCTCCTGTCAAGAACTTGCAAGCCGCGCCCAGCTGAGGCGTTATGCCTACGCAAAAGAAACCATTTGCGCCTAGTCTGGCCCAAACCCCAGTATTGGACTGTCATGCCGACCCTGATCCGCCTCATCATCATCCTGCTGTTCCTGGCTGGCCTGGTCTATGCCGGCATGTTTGCGCTGGTGGCCTATGTCGAGCCCACCCCCAAGCAGCAGACCATCCGCATCCCGCAGCGCGACCTGCTCGGCGGCGGCGCCGCCCGCCTTGCCCGGCACCACGCCCGACCCCCCAGGTCGCGACCGAACCTGCGGCGCGATGAGCGGCTCCCACCATATCGGCGCCTTCCTTGAAATGATGAGCGCCGAGCGCGGCGCCGCCAAAAACACCATCGACGCCTATCGCCGCGACCTGTCCGACTATGCCGGGTTCGTCGCCGGTCGGGGCCAGTCCCTGCTCGATGTGCCGCGCGACACGGTCAATGCCTATCTCGACCAGCTCAAGCGCGATGGGCTGTCCGCCTCGTCCTCGGCGCGTCGGCTGTCGGCCATCCGCCAGTTCCACAAGTTTTTGTGCGCCGATGGCCTGCGCGGCGATGATCCCACCCGAATCGTGGCCAGCCCCAAGCAGCCGCCGGGCCCTGCCCAAGGTGCTCTCGATTGCCGAGGTCGACCGCCTGCTCGCCATTGCCGAGGCCGAGGCCAATGCCGGTCGTCCCCGCCAGCAGCAGGCCGCCGCCCTGCGGCTCTACGTGCTGCTCGAACTGCTCTACGCCACCGGCCTGCGCGTCACCGAACTGGTCAGCCTCAAGCGCTCCGCCGTGATGCGCGACACCAGTTTCATCACCGTCGTCGGCAAGGGCAACAAGGAGCGCATCGTGCCGCTCAACGATCGCGCCCGCGACGCCATCAAGGCCTATCTGCCAACCCTGGAGCCCGGCCCGTACCTCTTTCCCGCCAAGGGCGCCGACGGCTATCTGACGCGGCAGGTGTTTGCCCGCGACCTCAAGGAGCTGGCAGCGCTCGCCGGTATCAGCGCGGCCCGCATGAGCCCGCACGTGCTGCGCCACGCCTTTGCCAGCCATCTGCTCGCCGGCGGCGCCGATTTGCGCGTGGTCCAGATGCTGCTGGGCCATGCCGATATCTCCACCACCCAGATCTATACCCACGTGCTCGACGAAAAGCTGCGCACGCTGGTCGAGACCCATCACCCCCTCAGCGGCAGCTAGAACACGCGCCAAATTGGCAGCAATCTGTTAGCATTCACCCCCTTACAGTCGTGCCACGCATGGCAAACCTTGACTAAGCGTCGTCTGGCCGCCACTTTCCGGCCACTTTAGGGCGCGACAGCAGCGGCCAATCTATGGGTCTTGTTTTGACCCCCAACGGGCGGGTGGGATGCAGTCTTATCTCGATTTCGAAAAACCGGTAGCCGATCTTGAAGGCAAGATTGCCGAACTCAAGGCCATGGCCGCCACCGATCAGGCCGTCTCGCATCGACGAAGAGGTCAACCGGCTGTCGAGCCGCGCCGACGAGGCGCTGGTCGAAATCTACAAGAAACTCACCCCCTGGCAGAAGACCCAGGTCGCCCGCCATCCGCAGCGGCCGCATTTTTCCGACTATGTGGGCAAGCTGATCACCGAATGGCAGCCGCTGGCCGGCGATCGCAAATTCCGCGAAGACGCCGCCCTGCAGGCCGGCTTCGGGCGCTTCAACGGCCAGCCCGTCGCCATTCTGGGCCAGGAAAAGGGCAGCTCCACCGAGACCCGCCTCAAGCACAATTTCGGCATGGCCAGCCCCGAGGGCTACCGCAAGGCCGTGCGCATCATGGATATGGCCGACCGCTTCAATATCCCGCTGATCTCGTTCGTCGATACCGCCGGCGCCTATCCCGGCATCGGCGCCGAAGAGCGCGGCCAGGCCGAGGCCATCGCCCGCTCCACCGAGAAATGCCTCGAGCTGGGCGTGCCCAACATCGCCATCATCATCGGCGAAGGCGGCTCGGGTGGCGCCATTGCCATCGCCGTCGCCAACCGCGTGCTGATGCTGGAAAACTCCATCTATTCGGTCATCTCGCCCGAAGCCGGGGCCTCGATCCTGTTCCGCGACGCCGCCAAGGCGCAGGACATGGCCACCGCCCAGAAGATCACCGCCCAGGACCTGCTCGGTTTTGGCGTCATCGACGGCATCATTCCCGAGCCCGCCGGCGGGGCCCATCGCCACCACGAACAGATCATGGATGGCGCCCGCTCCGCGATTTCGAGCTTCCTCGCCGAATTTGCCGGTAAGGGCCGGCTCGAAGTGCGCGAGCACCGCCGCGAGAAATTCCTCGCCATCGGCACGACGCTTTAGTCACACCCACGCACGCTTGCGTGATTTCGAGCGCTTTTCCAGGGGTTTTGCGCCCCTGGTAAGGCTTCCTTCACCAGCTTTTCTCATGCTGCGCTAACCACTCTGCCCCGGGCAGGGAGGCGTAACCTTGTTTTCTGCTGGGCCGACGATGACCGCCAATTTTCTTCGCAAGTTCTGCTCGACCCTGATCCTGTTCGTGGTCACCCTGGGGCTCACCGCCTGTGGCGGCTTTTTGCCCAAGACCAGCGACAACCGGCACAACCAGCCGCTTTCGAGCACCACCGTGGCGGCGCTCAAGGCCATGGGTTCCTCGCCCGGCGAAGCCATGATGATTCGCATCTTCAAGCAGGAGCAGGTGCTCGAGGTGTGGAAGCGCACCAATACCGGCGAGTATCGCAAGTTCAAGGACCTACCAGATCTGCACCTATTCGGGTGATATCGGGCCCAAGTTCAAGGAAGGCGACCGCCAGAGCCCCGAGGGCATCTACACCATCACCCCCGGCCTGATGCACCCCAAGTCCAATTTCTACCTGGCCTTCAACACCGGCTTTCCCAACAAGTTCGACCGCTCCTGGGGCCGCACCGGTTCCGATCTGATGGTGCACGGCGATTGCTCCTCCAGCGGCTGCTACGCCATGACCGATGAGGGCATTGCCGAAATCTATGCCCTGGCCCGCGAGAGCTTCAAGGGCGGCAATCCGAGCTTCCAGCTCCAGGCCTTCCCCTTCAAGATGACCCCGGAAAACCTGGCAAAGCACGCCTCCAGCCAGCACCTCGATTTCTGGAAGAACATCAAGCAGGGCTACGATCTGTTCGAGCTCAACAAGACCCCGCCCGCCTGGGACGTCTGCGAGCGTCGCTATGTGTTCAACGCCAGCGGCGGCGGCATGCTCAATGCGCTGGGCCCCTGCCCCCGATCACCCTGCAGGCTTCGCTGGTGAGCAAGCAGAAGGCCGATGACGCCGCCTTCAACAAGCTGCTGACCGCCGAAGAACGCAAGGCGGTTGAAACCGCCGCCATCAAGGCGCGCGGCGAAGCCCTGGGCGGCGCCGTCAACAGCATGTTCACCAGCGTCGGCAATCTGTTCGGCGGCGGCACCCCGGCACCGGCCATGGCCGCCGACGGGGCAGCACCCAGCCCCATGCCGACGATCGCCCGGTAGCAGTTTGTATGGCGGTGCCTGCCGGCCGCCGCCATACCCCCGCCACAGAGGCATTCCAACTGCTCATCTGCTAGACTGGCACCAGCACATCGTCCCCGCCAGCCTCTGGCGGCACCAGCGCGGAGATCGTCCAGTGGAAGACAATTATGCGGTCAAGGCGGAACCCCAGCCTGAACCGGCCCCGCCCCCCGAGCCCCTCCCTCCCGAGCCCTTGCCCCGCGAGCGCTCCCTGTGGAGCGATGCGCTCAGCCTCGTGGTGGGCCTGCTCGGCATTGCCGCCATCGGCGCCTCGGCCTGGGTCTACAGCCACACCCAGCGCGATATCCTGCGCATCTCCACCGAGATCGCCCAGATCCGCCTCAGCCTTGAACTGTTCAACCGCCAGCAGGGCACCGACCCCGCGACCGGCGCCACCACGCCAGCCGACAGCCTGACCGATCTGGCCAACCGCGTCGCCATCCTCGAGCAGAGCTGGCGCGGCAATGGCACGGGAGCCCCCACCGGCGCGCCCGCCGCCACGTCCGATCTTGCCGGCACCACCGCCCCCACCGATGCCGGCGGCGATTGCATGCCCACCGGCACCCGCTTCCTCGTTACCGCGGGCGACCGCTACCCGATCTGCGGCACGCCCGCCGTGCTCGAAGTGCTCAGCGTCGCCAACGGCTATATTTCCCTGCTCGATGGCACGGTGATCGCGGCCGGCGGCACCTCTCCCCTGCCCGGCACCCAGTGCATGCTCGGGGTGGTCTCGGCCGGCACCGAGGACATGAGCGAGTTCGCCGAAATCCGCGCCACCTGCTAGCCAAACAAAAAAGCCCGGATCACCGATCCGGGCTCTTGTTTGTGTAGAATCTGCGTGGGACGCCTAGAACGCGCCGTGGCAGTGCTTGAACTTCTTGCCCGAACCGCAGGGGCACGGCGCATTGCGCGACACGCCCACCAGCAGCTGCGGATCGATCGGGGTCAGCGGCTGGTTGTTCTCGGACGGACCATTCTCGCCCGCATCGTTCTCGCCGGTCAGCGGATCGATATGGGTTTCGCGCAGCTGGCTCAGATCCGGGGCCTGGGGCATGGCCGGACGCGGCTGCAGCTCGACATGGCTGAGCTGGGTGGTCACCAGCTCGCGCAGATTGATCAGCAGCGCCTGGAACAGCTCATAGGCTTCCTGCTTGTATTCGTTGAGCGGATCGCGCTGGGCGATACCGCGCCAGCCCACCACCTTGCTCAGATGATCCAGCGTCACCAGATGCTCGCGCCACAGCCCGTCGATCGACTGCAGCACGATGGACTTTTCCACCTGCCGCATCACGGTCGGGTTGCCCGCACCGGCTGCCGCCATGGCCGCCAGCGTGCGCTCTTCCTTGGCCCGGGCCGCTGCATCGGCAGCGGCGGTGATCCGCTCGGTCACCAGCTCGACATCGATGCCTTCTTCCTTGGCCCATTCGCCAACCGGCACGTCGAGGTTGAGATAGGTCTTGGCGGCGGCTTCGAGCTGCTCGACATTCCACTGCTCGGGATAGGAGCGCGGCGGGATCGCCTTGGTGACGATGTTCTGCACCACGTCGTGGCGCATCTCGTCCACCGTCTCGCTGATATCCTCGGCATCCATCAGGTCGATACGCTGCTCGAAGATCACCTTGCGCTGATCGTTCATCACGTCGTCGTATTTGAGGATGTTCTTGCGGATATCGAAGTTGCGCGACTCGACCTTGCCCTGGGCGCGTTCGATCGCCTTGCTCACCCATGGGTGGGTGATCGATTCGCCCTGCTCCAGGCCCAGCTTGCCCAGCATGGAATCCATGCTGTCGACCGGGAAGATGCGCATCAGATCGTCCTGCAGGCTCAGGAAGAACGCCGAATGGCCGGGGTCGCCCTGACGGCCGGAACGGCCGCGCAGCTGGTTGTCGATACGGCGGCTTTCATGGCGCTCGGTGCCGATCACCATCAGCCCGCCGGCGGCCAGGGCCTTGGCCTTGTCCTCGGCGATCTTGGCCTTGATGGCTTCGATCTTGGCGGTCGCGCTCGGCGCCCTCAAGCCCGTCGGCCTCGCGCTTGATGCGCATTTCAAGGTTACCGCCCAGCTGGATGTCGGTACCGCGACCAGCCATGTTGGTGGCGATGGTGATCGCCCCCGGCAGGCCCGCATCGGCGACGATACCGGCTTCCTGCTCGTGGTGACGCGCGTTCAGCACGTTCATCGAGCCGATGTTTTTCTGGCGCAGGCGCTCGGCCAGCATTTCCGACTTCTCGATCGAGGTGGTGCCCACCAGCACGGGCTGGCCGCGCTCATGGCACTGCTTGATCAGCTCGGCGATCGCCTCGAACTTCTCGTCGGCGGTGCGGAAGATGGCGTCTTCGTCATCCTTGCGCTGCACCGGCACGTTGGTCGGGATGGAGACCACGTCGAGCTTGTAGATGTCGGCAAATTCTTCCGCTTCGGTCGCGGCCGTACCGGTCATGCCGGCCAGCTTCTTGTAGAGGCGGAAATAGTTCTGGAAGGTGATCGAGGCCAGCGTCTGGTTTTCCGGCTGGATCTTGACGTGTTCCTTGGCTTCGAGCGCCTGGTGCAGGCCTTCCGAATAGCGGCGGCCCGGCATCATGCGGCCGGAGAACTCGTCGATGATCACCACTTCGTCGTTGCGGACGATGTAGTCCTTGTCCTTGCGGAACAGCTTGTGGGCCCGCAGCGCCGAGTTGGCGTGGTGCACCAGCGCGACGTTTTCCAGGTCATAGAGCGAATTGCCCTTGAGCAGGCCTTCCTCGGCCAGCTTGGCCTCGAGCTTTTCAATACCCGCATCGGTAAAGGTCGCGGCGCGCTGCTTTTCATCGAGCTCGAAATCATCGTCTTCGATGATCGGCATCAGCGCGTCGATGGTGGTGTAGAGCGTCGAGCGGTCTTCGGACGGTCCCGAAATGATCAGCGGCGTGCGCGCCTCGTCGATAAGGATCGAGTCCACTTCGTCGACGATGGCAAAGGCATGGCCGCGCTGCACCATCTGCTGGCGCGTATACTTCATGTTGTCGCGCAGGTAATCGAAGCCCAGCTCGTTATTGGTGCCGTAGGTGATATCGGCAGCATAGGCGGCTTGGCGCTCGGGGTCGCTCATGCCGTGCACGATCACGCCATAGCTCAGCCCCAGGAAATTGTAGATCTGGCCCATCCACTGGGCGTCGCGCTGCACCAGATAGTCGTTGACGGTCACCAGATGCGCGCCCTCGCCGGTCAGGGCGTTGAGATACATCGGCAGCGTCGCCACCAGCGTCTTGCCTTCACCGGTGCGCATCTCGGCGATGCCGCGCTCGTTCATCACCATGCCGCCGATCAGCTGCACGTCGAAGTGGCGCATGCCCAGCGCACGCTTGCCTGCTTCGCGCACGGTGGCAAAGGCGGGCACGATCAAATCTTCGAGCTTGGCGCCATTGGCCAGCTGTTGCTTGAATTCGGCGGTGCGCGCCCGCAGCTGCTCGTCGCTGAGCTTTTCCAGCTCGCCTTCCAGCGCGTTGATGGCGGCCACATTGCCTTGGTACCGCTTGACGTGTCGATCGGACGGGGAACCGAAAATCCGCCGGGCGAGCGCAGCAAGTGCCATATGTCAGGTCCTTCGATTGCTCACCGCTGCGCGGCTGTTGGGGAGCCCGATATCCAGCCCCGCCAGCATGTCGTGGCGCGATGAGTAGCCATTGCGGCTTTGAATACTGTGTCTCCGCCGAGTGGCGGAAAAGCGGCTGAGATGTAAGAGCGGCACCTTGTCTTGTCAACGTCACCAAAATCGGACAAACCTCGTCGATCCCGGCAAAAACCTGCACTTCGTGGGGGTTCTTGTCGCTTTCGTCGGTGCAACAAAGTTGACGAGGCATATTTTTGCCCAGTTGCCATGTGACGGGGCTTGCGCCAATAGCTGCGGCACGCACCTATGTGCCTATTACCAACTGAGCCGGGGCGCCCCAGCGAGCGTCGGCCAAGGAGACCTGATTGATGTTGTTTTCCCCCTTGCGCCTGGCCCGCACCGCGAGCGTGCTCAGCCTGATGCTCGCCGCCACGGCGCTGGCCCCCGCCTTCGCCCAGGATGCAGCGCCCGCTGCGACCGCTCCCGCTGCCGAAGCCACCGAAGCTGCAGTTCCCGCGCCCGAGACTGTGGTCGCTACCGTTGCCGGCGCCGAGATCACCGAGGCCGATCTGAGCTTTGCCGCTGAAGACCTGACCCAGGACCTGTCCCAGATCCCGCCCGATCAGCGCAAGGCCTTCCTGCTGCGCGTGCTCATCGACATGAAGGTCATGGCGCAGGCCGGCAAGGATGCCGGTCTCGGCGAGACCCCGCTGTTCAAGCAGCGCCTGCAATATCTTGAAGAGCGCGCCCTGCGTCGCGCCTATTTCAGCGAGACCATCGCTGCGGCCGTCACCGAAGAGGCCATTCGCGCCGATTACGACAAGTTCGTCGCCGAGTTCGTGCCCGCCGATGAAGTGCGCGCCAGCCACATTCTGGTTGCCACCGAAGAAGAAGCCAAGGCCATCAAGGCCGAGCTCGATGGCGGCGCCGATTTTGCCGAACTGGCCAAGGAAAAGTCGATCGATCCGGGCGCAGCCTCGGGCGGCGATCTGGGCTTTTTCGGCAAGGGCATGATGGTCGCCCCATTTGAAACGGCCGCCTTTGCCATGACCGAGATCGGCCAGGTCTCCGAGCCGGTGCAGTCCCAGTTCGGCTGGCACATCATCAAGCTCGAGGAAAAGCGCCAGTCCACCCCGCCCGCCTTCGAGCAGGTCGCCGGCCAGCTGCAGCAGCAGCTGCTGATGAAGACCTTCGACGAGACCGTGGCGCGCCTGATGGATGGCGTGGCCATCGACATCCCCGACGAGGCGCTGGCCGCCGCCGTCAAGGCCCAGACCGACATGGAAGCCGGCGCCGCCGCGAAGTAGCCCCCTTCCGCCCGATTCCGCCCCCGGCCATGCCGGGGGCGTCCCACGCCTGTTCAGGCCAGAACTGCCCACAAGCGCGCGTTAACAGCTGGTTAAGCCGTCTTGCGAACAGCTGATGTTTGAGGCACACCGGGGCCAGCAAACTCTCCCTAGAAGGTTCGGCACATGGCCATCCCGGTTTCTCCTCTTGCCCCCACTTCATTTGCCGACCTGCCGGCCATTGCCGGGGTGCGCTTTGCCACGGCCGAAGCGGGCATCAAATACAAGAACCGCACCGACGTGCTGCTGATGGCCTTCGATGCCGGCACCACCGCCGCCGGGGTCGTCACCCGCTCCAAATGCTCCTCAGCCGCCGTTGACTGGTGCAAGGCCAATCTGCCCGGCGGCGTGGCGCGCGGCCTCGTCGTCAATTCGGGCAATGCCAATGCCTTTACCGGCCTCAAGGGCCAGCAAAGCGTCGAGCTGACCGCCCAGATCGCCGCCCGGGCGCTCGGCTGCTCCCCGGCCGAGATCTTCCTCGCCTCCACCGGCGTCATCGGCGAGCCGCTCGATGCCGCCAAGTTCGATGGCGTGCTCGATCAGCTGGCCACGCGCCTCGTCGACCAGCCCTGGATGGACGCCGCCAGGGCGATCATGACCACCGACACCTTCCCCAAGCTCAGCGGCGCGGTCCTCGACATCGACGGCGTCGAGGTCAAGCTCAACGGCATCGCCAAGGGTTCGGGCATGATCGCCCCCGACATGGCCACCATGCTCAGCTTTGTCGTCACCGACATGCCGATTGCCGCCCCCGTGCTGCAGGCGCTGCTGGCCCGCCACAACCAGACCAGCTTCAACGCCATCACCGTCGATAGCGATACGTCCACCTCCGATACCCTGCTCGCCTTTGCCACCGGCAAGGCCGGCGTCGAGCCGATCGAGAGCCTCGATGATCCGCGCGCCGAAATCTTTGGCGAAGCGCTGCGCGATGTGCTCTTCGACCTGGCCATCCAGGTGGTGCGCGATGGCGAAGGCGCCACCAAGCAAGTCTCGGTCAATGTCGAGGGTGCCGTCTCCGACCAGAGCGCCTTCCGCATCGCCAAGGCCATTGCCGACAGCCCCCTGGTCAAGACCGCCATTGCCGGCGAGGACGCCAATTGGGGTCGCGTGGTGATGGCGGTGGGCAAGGCCGGCGAGCCCGCCGACCGCGACCAGCTCTCGATCCGCTTCGGCGATCTGCTGGTGGCCCAGGATGGCGAGCGCGCCCCCGGCTACGATGAAGCCGCCACCAGCGCCTACATGAAGGGCCAGGAGCTCGAGGTCACCGTGCACCTCGGCCTCGGCGAGGGTCGCGCCACTGTCTACACCTGCGACCTCACCCACGGCTACATCACCATCAACGGCGACTACCGGAGCTAGGATGACCCTGCCCGACGTCGAAACCATCGAACGGGCAGGCCTTCTGGCCTGGCCCACCATTGAAGAAAAATGGGACGGCTCATGGGTCCGTCGCGCCGCTGGCGGCTATACCAAGCGCGCCAATTGCGTGCAGTGCTTTGACCCGGACGACTTTGAAGACGCCGATCTGCGCGTCATCTCGGCCAGCTCCTGGATGGTGATGCGAAAACTCGCGCCCGTTTTCCGTATCACCCCCCTCTCCAGCCCCGAGCTCAATGCCACCCTCGATGAGGCCGGCTGGCAGGAGACCGACCCAAGCCATGTGTTTGCCATGGAGCTGGGCGACCACGAGGCCGACAAGGACGCTCAGTTCTTGGACGTGCTCGATCCGAAATTCCTGGCGGCTTCGGCAAGGCTGGGCGGCTATTCCGAGCCCACCACCGCCGGACTGAAAAACCTGCTTGCGGCGCTCAAGGTCCCCGCCACCGGCGTGGTGCTGACGCGCGATGGTGAGGCGGTAGCCTCCTCGATCATGGCCATTGCCGACGGCATCGTCATCACCGGCAATGTCGTCACCGACGCCACCCGCCGCCGTCAGGGCCTGGCCTCGGCGATGATGCGCTCGGGCCTTGCCTGGGCCAAAGGCGAAGGCGCCACAACTGCCGCGCTGAACGTTCAGGCCGACAACACCGGGGCAATCGCGCTCTACACCGGGCTCGGCTACGCCCGTCAATATGATTACAGCTACCGCATTCCGGGCGGCCGCAAATGAGCCAGCCCAAGCTTCTTCTCGTCGTCGCCTGCGCCCTGGTCGATGCCGACCGCCGCGTCCTGATCGCCCAGCGCCCCGCCGGCAAATCCATGGCCGGGCTGTGGGAGTTTCCCGGCGGCAAGGTCGAGCCGGGCGAAACGCCAGAGGCGGCCCTGATCCGCGAGCTCGAGGAAGAACTGGGCGTCTCGACCAAGACGGCGTGCCTCGCGCCCTTGTCCTTCGCCAGTCATTCTTACGATAATTTTCACTTGTTGATGCCACTTTACGTCTGCCGGAAATGGCAGGGCACCCCTGTGGCCAAAGAGCATATCGCCCTCAAATGGGTGCGCGCTCCGGCGCTCAGGGACTACCCAATGCCACCGGCCGATGAACCGCTGATCGCTGCATTGTGCGATCTGCTGTAGAGATTGATGCACGCTTTGGGGGGCAGGCATGGTGCGGACGATCAAGGCGTTCCTGAGCGATCAGGATGGCGCCACGGCAATTGAATATGGCCTGCTGGCCGCACTGCTTAGCCTGGCCATCATTGGAAGCTTTACCCTGTTGGGCAACAGCCTGGTCGTGCTGTTCGATACCCCCACGGCCGGCACGCTCGACCAGAGCCTCGAGCGCCTCAACCGCTAGCCCCTATTGCACCGCCACGACCTTGTACTTGGCCCCGCTCACCACCGGGTCGCCGGGATAGAGGTCATTGATGATATAGAACAGCTCGCTGCCCCGGCTCAGCCCAGCCATCTGGCGGGCCAGCGAATCGGCGGTGTCGCTGGCGCGCGCCGTCACCACCTTCACCGCGACACGGCGGATCTGGTTGAGATCGGCCGCCTCGGTGCGGCGGAAGCTCTTCAGCGTCGCCTCTGCCCCTTGCGCAAAGCGCGCGCTGTCGCTCTTGGCGGCAAAGATGAAGCGATAGACCTGCCCGTCGAGCCGCATCACCGACACCCGGAAGAACCACTGGTCAGTCTGGGCCAGCCCCGTCGCCATCTCGATGCCGTTGTAGTTCTGGCTGGCCACGCTGTCGGTCTTGAGCCCGGCAATCCATCCCGATTTCAGATAGTCCGTCAGCGCCACGTTGGATTGCACGTCGGCGCTGTCAAAGCGCACCGCCTCGCCATCGCCGGCCACCCCCACCACCGCGCTTTGCGAATTTTGCAACGCGTAGCCCTGCGGCACGGTGAAGGTGAACTTGGAGGCCGCATGGATGAACTGCCGGCCCGTTATGGTGCCCTGGGACGGGCTGTCGCCAAAGGTCATGCCAGCGATCGAGGCGAGATACCCGTCACGGTCGGCTTCCCCCAGCCCGCTCTGGCCGAACATCTGCTTGCCGATATCGAGCGCCTTCTGGATGCGCGAGGGCGTCGAGGGGTGCGATGACAGGAACCCGTCCTCGCCCTGCCCGGCCCCGGCCGAGAAGCTGGCAAACCGGCTCATCACCCCGAGGAACCGTGCCGCCGCCTGCGGATCATAGCCCGCCTTGCCGGCATATTTGATGCCTTCGCGGTCCGCTTCGAGTTCCTGGTTCTGTCCGAACGCGGCCATCGACTGCTGGGTGCGCGCGGCACTCGCGTCGCTATCGCCGCCAAACACGCCCGTGATCACGCGATCAACGATCTGGGTGGTGCGGGTGCGGTCATTGCGGGCGCGGGCATGGCGCAGCGTAACGTGGGCAATTTCGTGCGCCAGGACCGCCGCCAGCTCGCTGGTATCGGACGCCAGCGCCAGGATGCCGCGCGTCACATAGATATAGCCCCCGGGCAGCGCAAAGGCGTTGACCTCGGAGGTGTCCAGGATCGTCACCTGGAACTGGGCATTGGGCTGGTCGGCCGCCGCCAGCAGCCGCCCCACGATCCGCGCCACCATGATTTCGGCCGGCCGGTCGGAATAGACACCGCCATAGGCGGCCACGATTCGGGGGTGCTCGCGCCGCCCGATCACGGCGTCGGTCGAGGCGGCGCCTTCGGCGGCCACGGCTGGCGCCGGGCGGTCGCCGGTCTTGCTGACGGAAATATTGGAACTGGTGAAAGGGGTGCAGGCCGACAGCGCCAGCAGCGAGACTGCCAGCAGCGCTCCGCGCAAACCCTTCGCGATAATACCGGAGCCAGTCATCGTGTCGCCAGAACCTCGATTTGCTCGGGATGGGTCACTTCGATGCGCGGGCCATCCCGCTCATCCACCCAGCCTCGAATTCTTACAAGCGCCCCCTCCAACGCCAGGGGATCAATGCCGTCCCGCACGAATAACCGCAATGCCGCAGCCTCGATAACGACGGTGAAATCTTGTTTCCAGGACCGTCCAAAGTTGAGATAGACGCGCCCCGAACGCTGCTCGCCCAGCAGCACCCGCCCTTCGACCAGTTCATACTGCCCGACCCGTTCGAGCAGCTGGGCGGGATCGTCGACCGTCCGCACGCTGTAGTAGGGAATGCTCCAGATGCCAAGCCTGTCCGCACGGGCGCCGGCCTCAGTCGCCAACAATTGATCCAGGCAGCTGCGGTTATCCGGGAACGAATAAACCCGCGCCAGCCCGTGGCTCAGCATTTCGCGCTGCGCCCACACCAGCCCCGCCTCGCCCTCGACAAACAGATGCGCCAGCTGGCGGTCATAGCGGTCGCGTTCTTCCCCGCCATAGCCCAGCTGCACCGGCTGGTTCAGCGCCAGGCTCGTCAATTCCGCCCTGGCCTCGGGGGCCAGCGGCCAGATCGCAAAACCCTCGCGCCCCAGAGGCAGCTTTGGCGCCTGGATGCCGATCAACCGCACCACCCGTCCATCATCGAGAATGACCGTGTCGCCATCGGTCACTTCCACCACCGTGCCGCCCGGCACGAGGCGCAGGTCCTCGCAGGCGAGCGCGGTGGCCGAAGCGGCGCTCAGCAGGGCAAGCGCGGAAAGATGGGCGATACTGGTCTTGAGCAAATCAGGCCCCGGTGAGATTTGGTTCACCATGCACCCAATTAAGGCAAAAATTCATGAACGCCGCATTATCCCGACGGGACTTCGCCGGACCCGGTGGCCCGGCGTTGGCGGCTAGAAGCCGCCGGCCCGCGCCCCGATCACGTCATAGCCGGTGGCGGCAAGAATTTCGGCCATGGTGCCGTCATCCACGAGATCCGTGATCGCCTTGTCGATTTCGGTGCGCATGAAGGTGCTGTCGCTGAGCAGCACCGCCCCCACATTGATCATCGAGCTCAGCTCCGGAATGGTCTCGAGCACCTTGATCTGGGCAGTTTCGCTGCGCTGCTGCTGCAGCTGGCGCCAACTGGGGCCAAAGATGATGCCTGCGCCCACTGTATCGTCGAGCAGTCGCGTCAGCATCAGGTCCATGTCGGCATAGACCAGCTGGGTCCAGCGCTGCTCGGGCGAGCGCACCGCATTGTACTGGCGGAACAGATAAGCCCCGTAGGACGACATCTGCGTGCCCACCTTGCGCTCGGGGGACAGGTCGTTGAGGCTGTCGAGCGCCTCATCGGCGGCGATGGTCAGATAGCCATAGCTCACATAGGGGCGGGTAATGGTGAATTCGGCCGGATAGGCGTCGCTGCCCAGGCCCATGCCCAGCACGACGTCGCAATCATTGGTCAGCGAAATATAGAGGTCTTCATCGGCATATTCGCCGCCGATGCCATAGCCCGATTTCAGCGTCGAAAAGCTGGCGTCGAGCAGCACGCGCTCGGCGATCGCCTCGCCTACCGCATGGTCGAGATCGCGCGTTTCCGAGCTGGTGTAATAGCAGAAGCGGATCACATTGCCGGTCTTGAGCAGCCACGGCGTCAGCCGGTGCGCATCGCCCAGCTTGTCCAGGATCTGCGCCGAGGCAGGCCCCGCGACCGCGCCGGCCAGCACGCCCGCCAGCGCCAGGGAACGAACGACAGCTGCAACATTGAACATGCGAGAAAACCTTCGACAATGGGTCCGGACAAAAGCTTCGGGGGAGTTGCCTCCCCCGAAACCAGATCAATCAGGCTTAGCTGCGAACCTTGAACACATAGATCAGGTTCGAACCATTGACTGGTGGGATCACCATGCCAGGGGTCAGCGGTGCCTGGGTGGTGCCGGACTGGCCAGCGGGGATCACCAGGTACTGCACGCCATCAACTTCGTAGGTGATGGGCGAACCGCCGATCGGGGCGTGCAGGCGCTGCTTCCACAGCACTTCACCCGTCTCGTCGTTCATTGCGTAAGCCCAACGGTCAGCATCGCCAACCACCATCAGCCCACCACCGGTGACGAGCACCGAGCTGGTGAAACGCGGACCCTGCTGCAGCTCGAAAGCGTGCTCGCCGGTCTTGACGTTCAGGGCATGGAGCGAACCAACATTGTCATAGCCGGGGGCCAGAACCTGCGGGCCCGACTGGCTCAGACCCATGGCCTGACCGGTCGAGGCAAGCTCGAACTGGCGCGGCGCGATGGTCTGGCAGATATTGGCAGCTGGCAGGTAGAAATTGCCGCTGTCAGGGCTGTAGGCAGTAGCCTGCCACAGACGACCGCCATTGATGGCGGGGCAGAACAGCTTCTGGTCGCCGAAGTCGGTCGGGATGGTGTCAACATTGACCGTGACCTTGCCGGTCTTGGAATCAATGTCGCCGATCATGTTGGTGTAGATGGTTTCCTTGACCCAGACGAATTCGCCAGTGGCGGCGTCGAGGGCAAAGGTCACACCGTTCTTGCCGGGGGTGGTGACGATCAGCTTGCGCATCACGCCATCAATCTCGGTTTCCACGATCAGGCGCTCAAACGGGGAGTCCATGTCCCAGTTGTCGCGCGGCAGGTGCTGGAAGTACCACTTCAGCTCGCCCGTAGTGGCATCGAGCGCCAGGGTCGAGTTGGTGTAGAGCGTGTCACCGTCGCCGGTGCCACGGGTCACTTCGGTGTAGGGAACCGGCATGCCGGTACCATAGTACACCATGTTCAGCTCGGCATCGTACGAAGCGGTCGCCCATGGGGTTGCGCCCCAACGGTTTTCGGCCGGCACGCCATTCCAGCTGGCATCGACTTCCGGGTTGTTCGGATCATCGAGCGTGTTGAAACGCCACAGCTCTTCGCCGGTGTTGGCGTCGTGAGCGGTGATGTAGCAAGCGCCATTGGTGCCCACGATCGAGCAGCCCGAGGTACCGGTGAAGATCTTGCCGTCAGCGACCAGGGGACCAGCGGTGTAGCTGTAGCCCTTTTCCCAGTCATTGACCTGGACTTCCCATTCCACCTGGCCGGTGAGGGCGTTCAGTGCCATCAGCTTGGCGTCGACAGTGGTCAGGATGACCTTGTCGTCCCACAGGGCGATCGAGTTCTTCTGACGCGCTGCCTGGTTGTTGTGGTAGGCGCCTTCGAACTCGGGACGTTCATGGGTGTAGGACCACAGCATGTCGCCGGTCACCGCATCCACCGCCTGAACGAAGTTCTGGTTGGTGGCGAGGAACATGATGCCGTCGTGCACCAGCGGCACGACTTCGTGCAGACCCGGCACACCCATCGGGTACGACCAGGCCAGCTCTAGGTTGGCGACGGTCTCACGGTTGATCTGGTTGAGCGGGCTGTGACCGTGGTTGTCGACGGTCCGGCGCCACTGCAGCCAGTCACCCGGATTCGGGTCGACGATCATCTCGGACGTCACCGGCGAATATTCGCGGGCGGTATCCTGAGCGATGGCCGGAACTGCCAGCAGAGCCACCGCCAAAAGCGATGTTGCTGACATGAGCTTCAGAGAATTCACGAGAATTACCCCTCTTCGAGCCTAATTAAGACAGCGAGCGCCCATGCTGCATGAGCCGGTCGCCGATGGATCAATCCGTATTGAGAGCCCCCATTACGAATTGGCAGCCGATGCACGCTGACCCAGCCGCCTGGGCGGACTGGGTCATGGCGCACCGCTCCCTGCCAGATGGCAGGAATGGCGTTTCTCAGGGCGCCCGGTGAACGCGTCCTGAGTGAAATGTCTGGGCATCAGGGTGCGGAACCTGGGTTCCGCGGCGCCCTGTTATTTTGGGAGGTGGATCTGCTCGAGTTCGGCGGAATCAGCTTCCACAGCTGCGCCTTCGGGCAGGCCATGCAGGTTCATGATGTAACCAACGATGTCGGTGTAATCCTGCTTGGGCAGGCCGCCCGGATTGTCCTGCGGCATCCCCATCGAGATGATGGTTTCGATGATGGTGGCCGCCGACGAGGTGGTGCCGCCAAAGCTCTGGGCGATCTCGTCACCGTGGCATGATGCGCAACGACGCTCATACAGGTCCGCGCCGCGCTCGACCTGCTCGGCCGTGAACCAGCCGGCTTCCTGCGCCATGGCACCGCCGCTCAAGCCCCCAAGTGACATGGTGCCGACCACGAGGCCCAGGCTTACATAACTCAGTGCTTTAGTAACTGCGCTCATTGGAAATCTACAATCCTGTCTCGTTCAGACGATTCGGCCTATTGGCGCCCAAACCCCGCAAAAAGGCCAGTTCTGGCTCTTGCCATTGGGGTTATAGAGTTCACCCCACCACCCCAAGTCAACCCGTCGCCGAAATCGCCGCGGCGACCCTCGGGCGAACTGTCGCAGGCAAATCGCCGCCGGTGCTGCCTCAACGCCGCGCAAAACTCCACTGGGTCTTTCGGCGTAAACGCCGGGGTGGCTTGACGGAATTTCATTCCTCCCAAGGGCATCTCGATAGAAGTTAATGTCTGAAATGACCCCGCCCGCGATAGTGCTATTGCGTCATTCGGTCGCAGAGACACTACGGCAGCAACCGCCCCGGCCTGTTAACATTGGCAAGAACGCGGTTTGTTTAGTATCAGCACCGGGCGGCCCTGTTGCCGCCAGCGCCTTAGGCGGCGCTCAAGCGCCAAAGGAGAGTCTGCATTGGTTTTGGATGGCACCGCGATAAATCTCGCCAGCGCCCCCGCCGCGGCGGCTCCAATTGCGGTCTCCGTGCAGTCCATTTCCAAGCGATTTGGCCGCACCCTGGCGCTCGATGAAATCTCGCTCGATATCCGCGCCGGCGAGACCTTCGCCCTGCTCGGCCCCAATGGCGCGGGCAAGAGCACGCTGATGGGCATTTTGTGCACCATCCTGCAGGCCGATTCCGGCACCGCCACCATTCTGGGTTTTGACGCCCGCCGCCAGCCGCTGCAGGTGCGCCGGCAGCTGGGCGTGGTGTTTCAGGAACCCAGCCTCGACAACCGCCTGACGGTCGAGGAAAACCTCGAATTTCATGGCCTGCTCTACGACGTCCCCCAGGCCCTGCGCCGCCAGCGCATCACCGACCTCTTGGCCATGGTCGAGCTCTCCGATGTGCGCCAGCGCCTGGTGCGCACCCTGTCGCCGGGCATGCGGCGCCGCGTCGAGATCGCCCGCGCCCTGGTCCATGATTCGCGCGTGCTGATCCTCGATGAACCCACTGTCGGGCTCGACGCCCAGTCGCGCGACCGCATCTGGGAATACCTGGCCGAGGCCCGGCGCCAGCGCGACCTGACCATGATCGTGTCGACCCACTACATCGAGGAAGTCGATGCCTGCGACCGCGTCTGCATCGTCGACCATGGCAAGGTTCTGGCGCTCGACACCCCCGATGCCCTGCGCGACCGCCATGGCCACGAGATCATCCGGGTGCGCCCGCGCGATGCCGCCACCGAAGCTGCCATCCTGGGCGACCATGCCCAGGCCTCAAAACTGGCCAGCGGGGAAATCGCCATTCCCTCCCCGGGCTCGAGCGAAGCCATGATCGACGCCCTGCTGTCGCGCCATGGCAATTCCATCCGCAACCTCTCCTTCGAGCGGCCATCGCTTGAAACCGTATTTCTCAACCTGACCGGCCGCGACCTGCGCGAAGCCAAACCCGGTGACCCCGCCACTGCGGCGCGGCCCTCGGCACGATAGGGGCGCATGATGGGTAATCTGGTCGGGGTCTATGCCATCTGGCTGCGCGAGGTGAAACGCTCGCTGCGCGATCGTGGACAGCTCATCGGCGGCATCAGCCGTCCCCTGCTCTGGGTGCTGATCCTGGGCATCGGGCTCAATCCCTATTTCCGCGCCGAAGTGTTCGGCCAGGTGCGCTTTGCCGTGCCCTACACCTATTTGCAGTTCATCTTCCCCGCGGTGATCGTGCTCAACATCATGTACACCGCCATCCAATCGGCGGTGTCGCTGATTTCCGATCGCGAGTTCGGCTTCATGCGCGAGATCATGGTCTCGCCCAAGCCGCGCTGGGTGATCCTTCTGGGCAAGGTGCTCGGCGGCGCCACCGTCGCCATGCTGCATGGCTGCATCGTGCTGCTGCTCGCCCAGTTTACCGATGTGAACCTGCGGCTGGGCGAACTGGCCATGGGCCTCGCCCTGATGTTCCTCCTGGCCTTTGGCCTCACCTGCCTTGGCATTGTCATCGCCAATCGCGTGCGCAGCTTTGAGGGTTTTGGCGTCTTCTCCAACGCCGTCATCCTGCCGCTCTATTTCACCTCCAGCTCGATATTTCCCCTCGATCCCTCGCTGAGCGGCGCCCAGACCAAGGTGCTCTATCCCGAATGGCTGGTGCTCCTCGTGCAATACAATCCGATGACCTATGCGGTGGACAGCTTCCGCGGCGTCTTCATCAATTTCAACCAGTTCGACCCGATGCGCGGCCCGCTGATCATGGCCGCCATCGCCATCGTCTTCTTCCTGATCGGCCTGCGTGACTTCTCCCGCATGGGCAAGAGCTGACGCCGTGCGCGCGCCCTCAGCCACAGGCGAGCGCCGCTGGTTCGGCGATCTGGCCGGCATTGTCGCCGTACTGGTGCTGTTTGCCGGCATCTATCTGCTGCCCGCCGATACCTCGCTCTCCGAGCTCGAGCGCACCGGCTATATCCGCGCCTGCGTGCCGCAGAACTATCCTCCCCTGGCCCAGCCCAATGCCGATCTGCCGGGGTTTGAAATCGAATTGCTGCGCGATGTCGCCGACCGCCTCGGCGTGCGCCTCGTGCTCAACACCAATGCCGCCATTGGCCGCGAGCTCAATCCGCGCAACTGGCAGGTAAGCCGCGCCAATTGCCAGATCATCGGCGGCGGCATCGTCGCCAATGACACCATTCGCAGCTTCCTCGATACCACCCCGCCCCATCTGGGCACCGGCTGGGTGCTGCTCTCCCCCGCCGCCGACCTGCCCAGCCTCAAGGATCAGCGCGTCGGCGTCTATATCGGCATCACCGGGCGCGACCGCATCCAGCTCAGCCGCCTGCTGCGCGACCAGCAGGCGCAGATCAAGCTGGTCAACTCGGGCAGCAAGCTCGCCGCGGGCATCAAGAACGGCGAATACGACATGGTCGTCACCGAGGCGCTGATCGGGGGCGCCATTGCCGCCGAACAGGGCTGGACCGCCCACTGGCTGCCCGGCGACACCCACGACCCGATCGCCTTCGGCCTGTGGAAGGGCGATCTCACCCTCAAGCGCCGCATCCACGCCATCATCACCGATCTGCAGCACGAGGGGCGCTTTGCCGAACTGGCCGCCCGCTACGGCATCGCCGCCATCCCCGGCGACAGCTGAGCCGGCCCATGGCGCCCCACCCATTCCCTCCCGAGGCCTCGCATGTTTGATCTGCAGCGCTTTTTTGCCACCTCCGGCCAGACCCTGGCCTATGGCATTCTCGCGGGCCTACTGGTCATTGCCATCCATGGCTGGGCACTGGCCTTCATGGCCCGGCTGCTCGGCGATCGCGGCCCCGAGCACGATGGCCGCCTGACCCTCAATCCGCTGGCCCATATCGATCTTGTCGGCGCGCTCTGCGTGTGCCTCGCCCAGATGGGCTGGATCAAGCCGATGCAGATCGACGCCGCCAAGCTGCGCTTCGGCCGGGCCGGCATCTGGCTGGTGGTTGCCGGTAGCCTCGTGATCCTGGTGTTTACCGCCATGCTCGCCTGGCAGCTGCGTCCGGTGCTGGTGCGCCATTTTCCCGGCGCCATGCCGGCGGTGGTCGCGGTGGGGATGATCGAGGCCTTCGGCAGGACCAGCATTTTTTACGCGCTGTTCAACCTCATCCCCCTGCCCCCCTTTGCCATGGGCCACTGGCTCGCCGCCTGGCGCCCCGCCATCTACCAGCGCCTCAAGCCCCATTGGCTCTGGCTGACCATCGCCCTCGGCCTCATCATCGCCACCGGCGTCCTCCGCCTCGCCCATCCCCTGGTCGAGGCCCTCCAGAAAATACTGCTGGTCAACTGGTAGCCAGGATCACCGGCTGACCTTGATCGCCAAGGCGGGAGCCGGGATCAACCGGCTCCCCCCAATAGTTTACGAGTGCGCGGCGCGCGCTGCTTCCAGCCAGCCATCGACCAAATCGCGGTTGGTCGCGATCCACTCGGCGGCCTGCTGCCGGATGTCGTCCGGGCTGCCGGCGCCATCGTTCATTGCAGCGTTCTGGGCGTAGATTGCCGGCAGCGGAATGGCCGCGACCTCAAGCAGCTTTGCCGCGGCGGGGTTATCCGCCAGGAAGCTCGAATTGGCGACCGGCGCGATGTCGTTGGCCGGGAAACCGAGCATGCAGGGGTCGGCAACACAACCCTCGACCCCCGGCAGGACTGCGGCATCGGCAAGGTCCGCGAGATCGCCGGGCAGGTTCACCTCCGGCACCTCGATCCACATCACGTCCTTGCCCGGCACCAGCGCGTTGACCGTCCAGTTCGGCGTCCACGTATAGAACAGGATCGGCTCGCCGGCCTGGTAAGCCGCCAGCGCATCGGCCATCGAGGCCGAGTACGAGGCCTTGATCGGGTTGATGTGCTCGCGCAGTTCATATGCGTCGAGGTGATGCTCGATGTTGATCTCGCAGCCCCAGCCGGGCGGGCAGGCGACCAGGTCGGCCTTGCCGTCGCCGTTGCGGTCAAACGCTTCCTGCACTTCGGGGCGCTTGAAGTCCTCGAGCGACTTGATGCCGAATTTTTCGACCGACGCCTTGTCCACCAGATAGCCCTCGAGCGCGCCGCCTTTGGCGACCGCCCCTACGATCTCCGCCTGTCCCTCGAAGGCTGGCCGATAGGTGTCGTGCAGCGGAAACCAGCCATTGACCCAGAGGTCGACGTCACCCTGGGCGACGGCCTGGTAGAAGGGCGGGTTATCGAGCGTGGTCGGGCCCTGAACCGAGTAGCCGAGTTCGCCGAGCAGCTGCTTATAGATTTCGGCATGGAACCAGCCGGTATCCCAGGTGGCCTGCGCCATGTTGATGGTCTTGCCCTCGCCCGGATTGTCCTGGGCGAGCGCCGGAACGGCAACCAGGAGCGTGGAAAGGGCAATGGTGGTCAGCGTGTGGGCGAGTTTGAACATGTGATCAGCTCTCCTTGTTTCGTTTCAAGTTTATGCGGGCGCGCCAACGCCCGCTCGAGTGCGCCGCAAGGGCGCCTTGGAAGGGCTAGGCAGTCCTCCGCGTTTCCCGGGTGGACACGGGTGTCCCCCGACGGAAAAAGGTAACAATGCTCTGGCGCAGCGAGACGGTGCGGAACCCCTTGGCCTCGCCCAGCGCCTGGGTGATGCGGTCAAGGATGATCGCCAGCAGCACGATGCCAAGGCCGCCGGCGGTCGCGCCGCCCACATCCAGGCGCCCCAGGCCGGTATAAACGGTCAGCCCCAACCCGCCGGCGCCGATCATCGAGGTAATGACCACCATCGAAAGCGCCAGCATCAGCGTCTGGTTGAGGCCGGCCATGATGGTGCGCAGCGCCAGTGGCAGCTGGATTTCCACCAGCATCTGCCAGCGTGTCGAGCCGAACGCCTCGGCGGCCTCGATCAGGTCGCTGCGTACGCCGCGAATGCCCAAATCGGTCAGGCGAACGATGGGGGGCAGCGCAAAAATGATCGTCGCGATGATCCCCGGCGCCATGCCAACGCCGAACAGCATGACGATGGGCACCAGGTAAACGAAGGACGGAATGGTCTGCATGATGTCGAGCACTGGCCGCAGCACCGCCAGCACGCGGTCGCTCCGCGCCGAGACGATGCCCAGCGGAATGCCCAACACGACGCAGAACAACACCGAGGTGATGATCATGGAAAGGGTGGTCATCGTCTCGGGCCACAGCCCGATCAGGTCGATGAAGACCAGGGCGACGATGGTGAAGACGGCAAGGCCCCGCCCGACCAGGCGCCAGGCAATGCAGGCCAGCACGGCGGTGAACGCCAGCATCGGCACCATGTTGAGGAAGATATCGAGCCAGTTCAGCACGAACGTCACCGGGGCCTGGAGCGCCCGGAAGAAGGGGCGGAAGTTGGGCACGATCCACTCGCGCACCAGCACATTGACCCAGTCGGAAAAAGGCAGGAGGAAGAAATCGGAAGGGCTTGGCATGGGGGTCCTCAGGGCTTGGCCACGGTCTCGGGCTCGGCAGGGGCTGTCGGGTCGCCCGACAGCTGCGCCAGGACCGCTTCAGGCTCGACCACGCCGAGCAGGCGATTTTTATCGTCGGTGACGGCAATCGGCAGGCCCATGCTGGCCGGCGCATACAGCGCATGCAGGGGCGTGCCCGCGTCGACGCAGGAAAAATCCGCGTTGATCTTGTCGGCAAGCGTAACGCCGTCCTCGCGCACTGCCGCTGCGGCATCCTGATAGGTCACGGTGCCCGCGATAGTGTCGCCATCCATCACGTAGAGCGCGTTGCGATGAACGTCTTCCATGTTCTGGACTGCGCTTTCGGCGGTGTCCGTGCCCAGTTGCAGGAACACCGGCTCCTGCGCCACCGACTGCGCCGTGAACACCTTGCCGCGGTCGATGTCGGCAACAAAGGCGCTGACATAGTCGTCGGCCGGATGGTCCACGATTTCCTGCGCGGTGCCGACCTGCACCAGTTCACCATCCTTCATTATGGCAATGCGGTCCCCCAGCAACAGGGCCTCGTTGAGGTCGTGGGTAATGAAGACGATGGTTTTGCGCAGGGTCTTCTGCAGGCGCAGCAGTTCTTCCTGCACGTCGCGGCGGATCAGCGGATCCAGGGCCCCGAACGGCTCATCCATCAGCAGCACTTCGGGATCACTCGCCAGTCCCCGGGCCAGGCCCACCCGTTGCTGCATGCCGCCCGAGAGTTCATCGGGTGCGCTGTCGCCATAGGCCGCCAGTCCGACCTGCTCCAGGGTCGCCTGCGCCCGCAGCCGTCGCTGGGTTGCCCCGATGCCCTTGACCTTCAGGCCGTAGGCGACATTGTCGATGACGCTCATGTGGGGAAACAGTGCGAAGTGCTGGAATACCATGGCAATCTTGTCGCGCCGCACCGCGCGCAGGGCGGCGGGTGAACACGACGCGATGTCGGTACCGTCCACCAGTATGCTGCCCTGGGTGGGCCGGATCAGTCCGTTGAGCATGCGCACCAGCGTCGACTTGCCCGAACCCGACAGTCCCATCACCACGAAGATCTGCCCTTCAGGCACTTCGAACGAAACATTGTTTACGCCAACGGTATTGCCCGTGGCCTCGAAAATCTGGGCCTTGCTTTCGCCCGCCAGCAGGCGGCTACGCGCCGCGTCCGGACTGTCACCGAAAATCTTGGTGAGGTTTTGGATCTTTAACTTTGCTGTCATGTAATGATCAAGACGAACTGGGACGAATTATTCGCCAGCCCGCAAAGTTCCCTTCAATTTTACTGCGCCACAAAATAGTATCGGCGCGACTGCTTGTAGCAATAGTGTTGCTGTAGCATGATGATTGATCGGATTTCGGGGAACCTATTACGGGTAATTTCTCAGTTCAACCCTTGATGTCAATTTTTGGACTTTTAGGCGGCACCAGGGCGACGCTTTCCGTCGCGAAAATGTCCCGATACTCTAGGAAATGCGGGATATACAGGCGGGTCGCGGCCAGCCACAATTTTACCCGTTCAAACGGAGGACGTGGGCCATGTTTCGGCGCTCTGGCTGAAGCGCGCGCCGCAAATCGCCCCCATAGCGCTGCTTGTAGCAGCCCTTCCGAAGTCCTTTGCTCCTGCGGCACGCCGCGCGCCGGCGGCCCCGATTGCGCGGCTTGGTACGATCTGTACTGTCTATTGCGTACCAAGGATCGTGAGACTAACGCGGTAGTATGGTTCTAGGCATGGCGGCCAGCCCCAGCTCTGCCGCTGGAGGTTTGTGTGAGGGTCGACAATCTACTGCTGAGAGCACTCAACGATGCCTCGCTTGCCCGCATCACAGCCCATCTTGAGCTGATCACGCTTTCATCCCGCGATACGATCGTGGAGGCTGGCGGCTCCACGGAGTGGATGTACTTCATCGAAGGCGGCCTGATCTCGCTGATCTCCGAATACGAGCCGGGGCGCATGATCGAAGTGGGCATGATCGGCCGCGAGGGCCTGTTCGATCCGGGATTCGTGCTGCGCGATGACGTGGCAGCCTTCATGGGCACCGTCCAGGCTGAAGGCTCGGCCTATCGCCTGCCAAAGGCATTGTTCCGCGAGGCCATGGATGCCGATCCGGCGTTTCACGCGCTGGTGCTGAAGTTTGCCCGGGCGTTCGAGCTGCAGGTCGCCTCCACCGTATCGGCCAATGGCCGCGCCCTGCTGGAGGAGCGCCTGGCCCGCTGGCTGCTCATGGTCCATGATCGCCTGGACAGCCAGATCTTCCACATCACTCATGAATTCCTGTCGCAGATGCTGTGCACGCGCCGCCCCGGTGTGACCGTCGCCCTGCACCTTTTGGAAGGCAAGGGCCTGATCGCCTCGACCCGCGGGCAGATCGAAATCCGCAACAGGAGCGGTCTCATCGACGAGGCCAATGGCAGCTACGGCAAGGCCGAGACCCATTATGAGCGCCTGCTCGGGTGGGATTTCAGGCGCCGCCCCCACTAGGCCCGCAAACCCGCCGCTTCCACAAATCCGACCAGCACTGCGGTGACCCCATCCTCCCGCTCGATTTGCACGACCGTGGTCCAATCCACAGCCGCGCCCCGGAGCAGCTGTCGGCCGATCAGCTCGCGCGCAATGGCAATGGCCTCCAGGCGGGCCTCGTCACTGGTGGCATATTCGGCACCTTCCACGTCGCGCACCAGCTCAAGCTCACTTCTGACGTGAAAGAAATAGCGCACGGCGGGCTCATGGTCTCGCGATCTTGTCGGCCCAGAATACCCCCACTTCGCCATGGGGCGCTAGAGCCGCAAATCGCCCGCGCCGGCGGGCCGCCGGTTCCCTGCAACCAAAAGGCGGACGGCCCCGGTTGCTGCTGGCGAAAACCGAGGCCGTCCAGGGCACAGGGAAAATGCTCTCGACCTGCGCCCGGAGGAACAAGGGGTCAGGGCCCTGGTTCCTTACCCTCACCAAGGTGGAAAGGCCCAAGCCGGGCCTCCACTGGAAAGCGTTTGTGCACAGGGTGTGGGTGTCCTGCGTACGCGCTAAAACGTCGACCGTGATGTCGAGTTCCAGCTCTGTACGCTTGCGGACGCTAGGCGCTTCGTATCGGAAATACCGGGCGACCAAGCCGCCAACGACCGCCCCGGCCTGGTGGTTGGTCAGCGATTGCGGCGACGGTTGCGGACCCAGACATAGGCCCCTGCGACGGCCAGGAGCGGCAGGCCTACGCCCGCGACGGGACCCGGCACCCCCACCATTTGCCCGTGCTGGCCGCCATTGTCCCAGAACATCCCGGCCCTGTCGGGATTGTGCTCCAGCATCTGGTAGACGAAAAATCCGCTGGACGTGACCATCACGATTACTGTGGCAAATGCGAGTATCTTCAACAGAGACATGGATCGGCCTCCAGTTCAAACCGGCTTCAAGTCTTGTCCAGGAATAGCGCTGCCGCAATAAATCGGAGTGTTTAGCTCCAGTGCCAGCCCACAAGCCCCGCTTGCACCCCGATGCAAACAGGCTTTCGCTGGCGCATGGTATTTGCTATCGAACCCCCGTGGTCTCGTAGCTCAGTTGGATAGAGCACAGGATTCCTAATCCTGGGGTCGTGGGTTCGAATCCCGCCGAGATCACCAATAATTAAAATTCATCAATAAAATCAAGCATTTTACCCCGCACCAGCTGGAAAGAACGTCCTTTGAAATTGTTGGAGGATTTCGCGCGACACCCGCACCTGCGCCCCAACACTTTCTGGAGCAAGGATGCTCACGCACCTGCTTCGGCGCAGGGGCCGAGTGTTCGAATCACTTTACTCCGACAAACAAACTGTGTGTTTTCGCAGAACATGCGAGCGCCCGGTTTTTGTGTCCCGGCGCGATTGATGTGTTGGTGGCGTTTTTTTCGCCCGCCTCGTCCGCAAAGGCTTCATCTGACCCAAGGGCATATTGCTAGTTGCCGACAGGCCCACGTGTTCGCATCCGGACTGTCCACAAGAGGAACATGGCGCCGCTGTACGCTGGGGAAGCGTGTTGGGCCGGAGTTTGCTTCGGGGTGGGAAGCGGACTGTGCGCTTTCGAGCCCCACATTCTCGAAAGCGGACGTCCATCCAATGAACTAGAGGCGTTCGTAGGTGACGCTCCAGGTCTCTTCCGGGTTCGTGGGCGTCAGCGTCAGGCGGTCCTCGGTCACGACAAAGGCGCGCTCCAGTGCCTGGCCGATCATGTCACGGGCAAGGGCGGCTTCGACCGTTACAACAAATGTTCCCTCGGCCTCGTTGGGCTCGAAGGTGCCGTAAAACGCTTCATAGCCATTGACCATGTATGCCGTGGCCAGGGTTGCGTCGGGATCCATTGCCTGCACCGACATTGTACCAGCATCGCTGAACACGATCTGGCCGGTGAGGTGAGGCTGGTCGGCGGCGACGCCTTCAGGTGGCAGCAATTGCCATACGCCCGTCAGCAGGTCAGCCGACGATCGGTCCTGCGCAATGCTCGGAGTGATGACGGCGACGGTGCCAGCCAAGACGATGGCCATTTTGAGCAGCTTCATATTGGTCTCCTTGGTTGAACTGGGTCAGACGCGCAGCAGCGTCTTGATGGCGCGGCGCTCGTCCATGGCGCGATAGCCTTCGGCGACATCGGCGAGAGGCAGCTCCAGGTCGAACACCTTTCCTGGGTTGATCTGGCGAGTGAGAACCAGGTCGATCAGGTGTGGCAGGAAGCGACGGACAGGTGCTGGACCGCCAAGCAGGTTCTTCTGCGCGAAGAACAGGAATTCGCCCTTGAGCTCTACGCCATGCGGCACGCCTACAAAGCCGATGGAGCCGCCTGGGCGCGCAGCGTTGATGGCTTGGTGCATGGACTCATTGGTGCCAACGCATTCCAGCACAGCGTCCGCGCCGACGTTCTTGGTCAACTGCTTGATCCGGGACACGCCGTGATCACCGCGTTCGGTGACAATGTCGGTGGCGCCGTATTCGACTGCCAGGTCCTGGCGCGTCTTGTGACGACTCATGGCGATGATGCGCTCGGCGCCCATCTGCTTGGCGGCAAGGATGCCCATCAGTCCAACCGCGCCATCACCAACAACAGCGACAGTCGAACCGGCCTGAACGCGAGCCGCGTCAGCAGCATACCAGCCGGTCCCCAGCACATCCGAGGCGGCCAGCAGGCTAGGCAGAAGGTCGTCGTCGGGAATGCCATCAAGGGCGACGAGCGTACCGTCAGCGAGCGGCACACGGGCATAGGGCGCCTGGGCACCAGACATGAACTCGCGCTGATCGCAGGACGACTGGAAGCCGTGCTGGCAATGTGGGCAGGTATTATCCGAGGTCGCGAACGAGCCGACTACGAACTGGCCCGGCTTGATGTGACGAACGTCGTTTCCGACCTCGACCACGATGCCACAGTATTCATGGCCCATGTGCTGTGGCGAGGTGATTGGGCTGGCGCCACGATAGGGCCAGAGGTCCGACCCGCAAACGCAGGTGGCTGACAGTTTGATGATGGCGTCGGTGGGTTTCAGGATTTTGGGTTCGGCAACGTGTTCAAAACGAACGTCGCCTGGGCCGTGAAGCACGGTGGCAAGCATGGCTGCTCTTTCTCTGGGCGAGGGATGATGGGGCGTGTCAGGGCCGCCTGGCGGAAGGGATCAGCGAATGACTTCGATGGTCACGGGTTCGCGGGACAGCGCTTCGAGCTGTTCCAGGGTCGCGTTATAGGTGCCGATGTGGATGGTCTGGTCGGAATGGCCGATGCCCGACGTGTTGTAGTAAAAGCCCAGATTGCCCCAAGGCGCGAAATAGATCAGGTCGCCGTCCTCAGGGTCGGAGCCGGGTGAGCCCTCAACGGTCAACTCTCGGGCGAAATAGCCGATCTTTTCGCGACCGTTGAATTCCTCGAGCGTCATAGTGACCGGCAGCAGCGATAGGAAATCCCGCACGGTGGGATTGTCCTCGCCGATGGTCAACTCGACCGAGATGGCGGCATTGCTGAACTGCACGACGGTGCCAACAATGCCGTCGCTTGCCTGGGCATAGGCGAGCGTTACGGGCACGGAAAGGCAGACGCCCGAGACCAGTAGCGTCCCCGTAGCTTGAATGAAGCGGATCATTCTTGTCTCCTCATATGGGCGTGTCGGTTGAGGTGCTCGATGGTGACGGACACTGTTCCAGAACGGTCGAAGATCGAAACATCGCCGGTCACCTGACCGAGGACGATGATGCCGGGCGATGGAACGCGGCCATTGCGGTAGTAGATGACGAAATCGTCCGAGCCCCAGAGGCCCAGCATGCCAACCGCGAAGTCTTTTTGCCGTGGCAGTTCCGGCAATGGCGACGGCAGACTTGCCGTCTTCTCCTGGCGCATGTGGTCGTGCATCGACAGGGTCATCGGCAGCAAGCCGGCAAGCGCTTCTGCAGCTGCATTCGGTGCCAGTTCGGCGATGACCTCACCCCAGGCGGACGAGATGCGAACGATTTGGGTGGTCATTTGGCGCCTTCCCAGTTGATGCGCGCTGCGTTGGCCGCAAGCGATGACAGGCAGAGCAGGATGGCCGCGAAGATGAACGTGCTCCACCAGCCAGCCGTGTCGAACAGCGTGCCACCGATCGCGGCGCCCAGCGTGATCGCAAGCTGGATCGTGGCCACCTGCAAGCCGCCGCCGGCCTCCGCATCATCGGGCAAGTTGCGGCTGAGCCAGGTGCCCCAACCCACCGGTGCCGCAGTGCCGAAAAAGCCCCAGGCGATCAACAATGCGCCAGTCAGGATCGGCGAAGCGCCGAAGGCGATCAACCCAACCGCGATCGCGGCCATGACCAGCGGGATCGCGGTAACGATGCTGAACAGGCACGTATTGAGGAGTTGGCTCACGACATAGGTGCCGACCACACCGGCAAGTCCCATCAGGAGCAGCAGCAGCGACAGGGTCGAGATCGAGACCTGCGTGACGGTTTCGAGGAAGGGACGCAGGTAGGTGAAGAGCGCGAACTGGCCCATAAACAGCAGCATGGTGGATGACATGCCCAGCGCGACCTGCGGGCGCTTGAGCAGCCGGAAAACGTTGGGCGATCCTTCGTTGGGCCGTGGCGGCAGGCTCGGCAGGCGCAGCCATTGCCAACCCAGCGCCAGAATGGCCAGCGGTACCACGAAGAAGAATGTTCCACGCCAGCCGATATAGGCGCCCAGCAGGCTCCCGAGCGGCGCCGAGATGGTCGCGGCGATGGCATTGCCGGCATTGATCATCGCCAGCCCCTTCGGCACCATAGCCGCCGGCAGCAGGCGCATGACGATCGCGGTCGACATGGACCAGAAGCCACCAATGGCGACACCGAGTAATGCCCGACCAAGCATCAGGACCGGATAATTGGGGGCGAAGGTCACAATGGCGCCGGACAGCACCAGCAACGCCGAGAAGGCCAGCAAAACCAGCCGGCGATCCAGTCGGCGCGTCAGCCTGGAAATGAATAGGCTGGTCAGGACGGCGAAGATGCCGGAGATCGAGATGGCCTGGCCCGTCTGTCCTTCGGTAACCCCAAGGTCCGCGGCGATCGGGGTAAGCAGGCTGACCGGCATGAACTCGGAAGCGATCAGCACCGCCACGCAGAGCGCCATGGAGAGGATCGCACCCCAGGCGGCGGGCGCGCGCAAAACATCGGTGTCGTAGGCCGGAGCCATGGTGCGTGTCATGGGCTGCAAGATAGGCCGGCACCTCGCCGAGGATTAGCCATTGCAATCCACATGGACTTATCGGCCAATGATATGAATGCGAGAGGTGATCCATGCGACGCGAAGACCTGACGGACATGCTCTGGTTCCTGGCCGTGGCCGAGGAACGCAGCTTCACCAAGGCCGCCGCCAGGCTTGGCACCTCGCAGCCAACGCTAAGCTACACCATCAAGCAACTCGAGGCGCGCCTGGGTCTGCGGCTGCTGACAAGGACCACGCGCAGCGTGTCGCCCACTGAGGCAGGCGAACGCCTGTTGCGCTCGCTGGCCCCGCATATCGCCGAACTTGAGGCCGATATCGACGCCTTGATGTCCATCCGTGACAAGCCGTCGGGCACGGTACGGATCACGCTGTCGGACCATGCCCAGGAAAGCGTGGTATGGCCCAAACTCCGCCCGGTGCTGCGGGACTATCCAGATATCAAGCTGGAACTGAACAGCGATAACGGCTTCCGGAATATCGTCGAGGAACGCTTCGATGCCGGCGTGCGGCTCGGCGAAAGCCTGGACAAGGACATGATCGCCGTCCGCATCGGGCCGGACTGGCGCCTGGTGGCGGTCGGGTCGCCGGCCTATTTTGCCACACACCCGGCTCCGACCCACCCGCAGGACCTGGTCAACCACACCTGCATTAACCACCGGCAGATCCGTTCCGGTGGACTCTATGTGTGGGAATTTGCGAAAGGTGGACAGGAACTGCGCGTTCGGGTGGATGGCCAGCTGACCTTCAACACCTCCTATGCCGAAGTTGATGCCGCCGTGAATGGCTACGGCATCGCCTATCTTCCCGAGGACCTGGTCGAAGCCCACATCGCTTCAGGCGCCCTTCTCCAGGTGCTTGACGACTGGTCACCCAAGTTTGGCGGCTACTATCTCTACTATCCCAGCCGCCGGCAGAACTCGCCGGCCTTCTCCGTCATCGTGAACGCCCTGCGAAGCTAGTAAGCGGCTATGGTTTCAGGGTCGGCCGATGAATGTCCGCTTTCGGGCATTGTCGCTTCCTCTCCGAATGACCGAAATGGGGTCGGAAGCCGCCCCGACAGAAACGCGCCCCATTCCGGACGTTCAACGCCCCCTAACGGACTCCCAATAACGGACATAAGTGCCTGACCTGGCGAACGAACAGATTGAGGTTGGAAGCTGACGGTCTGCTTCTGGGTAAGTTGGTCGGGAACGTAGACATCGGGAGTTGGCGAATGGGCCGAAAGCCAGCAGGCCCGCTTATGGTGGAGAGAAGAACGATACAGCTGTTTGCTCTCGACAGCCTTAATCAGCTGAATTTGCAAGTGAAAAAGCTGCCTCAGTCAACTAAATCCAGTTTGCGACCAGAAAATGTCGTCCGAACTGCAAACTTCAACCAAATCACGATACCTCGTTGAAGCTAAATCCTGAAGACGCCCCCAGTCCTTGAACCAATGCGGATTGACATTTATCGAGCAAACGAGATTATTATATAAGTAGAGCTTGATTTTTCGGCGATGGGTTCCGTCTGTCGAGGTTTTCATTGATGTTCAGCTATTCAGTCAAGGTCCGAGGCAATGTCTTTCTTTGGGGCTCGTCAGGCGTTTTAAAGGAACTGGCGTGGCCGCTTCTTCTTGTGGTCGGTAATGATTTCCAAGGCGACCCGATCGATCTCGTGGCCGAGGATCTGACCAGCGCTGATGTGCTCGGGACATTAGGCCCCGGCGAGTTCTGGACCGTACCGTTGCTGGGATTGCGCGGTGTCCATGCGACCTGCGCCGCTGATAGTCTGGTGACATGCTCGATAATCATGCCGCATCTTGGTGAGCCGACATAGCGCGGCTGCTTATTGGGAGGTATTGATCATGGCTAAGGCCAAAGCCGTCGCTTTGAGCGTCCGACCGGTGCAGTCAGCAGACCTGTGCTTTCCTCTTGGCGGGATCATCGATAAGCAATCGAACGACCTTCTCGGGCGCAATGTAGAGGGTTTCGACCAAAAGGCATTCATCACTGGTCTCGAACCGCGTTCCCGTCTTCCCAGTGCGGCTGACTCCCCCGGAATTTTCTCGGAGACTACATTCACGCAGCCGACAACGTCCTCCATCGTTGAGAAAATCGAAATCTCGACCGCCTCTGGGGACGGACCCGCAAGTATCGACGCCGAGCTTGGTCGCCGGGCTTTGAGTCGACTTCGGGCAGACGATCTCGCTGCCGAACTGGTGCAGGCTGTCAGCTGGCATTCGCTAAAGTATCGCTCTGACGAGTCCGAAGAGGCTGTGAGCAAGAAGCGTCAGATACTGGGTTCGTCGCCTGGTGCGAACGATTCACTTTACCGGCTGCTTGAGAAGCTGAACGCAGAGATCGGAACTCGGTCTGAAAAACTTGAGGAGCTCTACAACACACTCGGGCCTGACGCGGTCACCAATCCGACAAGCACCAGCACCGCTACTAGCAAGACGACCGGCGGGCAGCAATTTGAGACCACGACGACGACCGAGACCACCTATCTCGGGCGGGACTACAGCTTTCCTTGGCGCGAAAACCGGATCAGCCGTCTCCGCTCTTTGGTCGCGCTCAAGCAGGAGCGACTAGCGGCTTGGAGATTGCTCCAGCTGCATGGCGGTCAAGGACCGCTGTTCGAGCGCTCGCTCACCGGATCTGAAGTGCGAAAAACCCAAGTCGCATATGTAGACACGTTCCTGCTGCCACCCTTCAGCGGTCTGGTAACTGCAGTATTTCGAGGTGTGGGGGACTATGTGGCACCCGGCCAGCCGGTTTTGCGGCTCGAGGACGATTCTGCCGTCTATCTCGTCGGGACCATAAAGTGCCGGGCTCTACTTCGGATCGGCGACGGCGTGACCGTCACCACCACGCTCTTTGGGCAACCTGGCGCAGTCGACGTTGAGATCGAGGGCATGGTTCGTGCCGTGCGGGGGCACAACGCGATCGATGAACAGTGGGACGTGCTGATACGCTGCGACAATGTCGCCAATGGCAACCGCATCCTGCCATTGAACTACAACTTCGACTTTGACGCCACCGACATCGACATTGCCTGAGCTGTCTCTGCCGGGCCTACTCGCCATGGGAAGCCATCGACATGAGCTTTATGGAATGGGTCGACGAGCTATTTAGGGGCGATGGGTCGACGGGCAGTCCCGGCGGCGGAACCGCCGGGCAGTTCGCGCTAGGGCAGTATGCAAGCCAAGTTCCTTACATTGGGACCTATCTCGGCTATTATCTGACCGGCCGAGAAGACCTTTCCGATCTCACCAGCGGATTGGAAGATTTTGACCAAGCTGTCGACGGGCCCAGCGAGCGACGCGACCGAAAAAGGGATCGCGACGGAGGATCGCAGGACAGTGGTGGCTGGCCCGACTCCTTTCAGGATACGCCGGGAGAGAACGGTCGTCGGCGTTCGGACCTACGCAGTCCAGACTTGCTTGCCGACAATTCTTCGTCTGTGGGCCGCGAAGCCTGGAAGGACCAGCCCGAGCGCTGGGCGCCGGTCAGGCAGGAGAACATGCTCGACACTGGCGGTCCGATTGACATCGTGGTTATACGGGGAGCACGTCCGCCGCGCAGGTCCCACGCTCCGATGCCGCGTCAACCAACGGCGCGCCCACCGGTACCCGTCCAGCCCTTGCCAAGACGCAACGGAAGGGTGGATATAGATCCGTTCGAAACGCAGGGACTTGGACTCCAGGCGATTTCTCCCGATTGGCTGATACCGCCACTTCTCGCGCCCGAGGTGCCGGAAGGGAACGCGCATACGCCACTGCCGCAGCCATTTCAATGGAACCGGTTCGAATACGTGCCCGCCGGCCGCCGCACGGGGGTCATGGTTCCGGTCCGCCCCGAGCGCGATTTCTATGACCGCGGCGGGACCGGGCTGCTGATTGGCAGCGCCACGGCAACGCTGGCGGTTATTTTGATCGTGTCGAACCCTGTAGGTTGGGTGGCGGGTGTGGCCGCACTGCTGTTTGCAGCCGGTGTCGCCGCGACCGCCACAAGCTCGGTCGAGCTTGGCATGTCCTATTCCGGTCGGTCCACTGCTGAACAGGACGCCGCGGCCAATCAGGCAACTGGGGTCGTTCTCGCGCTGGGAACGCCAGGTGGGCTTGTAGGTGGAGTCACCGGACTGGTCGTCGGTGGCGACTTGGAAAGCCTCGAGACCGGTGCCCTCATCGGCGGATTTGGCGAAGGCCTAGCGCCCGCAGGACGCGGAGCAGGACGAATTGTCCAGATGGAGAGACGCTTTGGACGCAACCCGCCAAACATGGCATGGACCCGCGATCTCGCAGATCGCAACCGGAATGCACTAGGGGTCGCCGGCGGGACTGTGCGGATGAATCCGGCCTTTCCTAGAGGCCGCGAACTTCTCGAGCTTTCACATTTTCTGCCGAAGAACCCCCGAACCGGCGTACTCTATCGTGTCAGACGGACGTTCGGAAACCAGCGCTATTGGCGCCTCGTTAACCGACCTTGGAACTTGCGGCCGATGTCGGCCCTCGAGCACGCCTTAGTCGATCCGCAACGGTTTCAGTTCATCAAGCGCGCGCACAAGACGTTCTATGAGGGTCAGCGCCTTCGGGGTATCGCCAGGCTCGGCGCGCTCGCACCGCGGTCGCTGAAAGACCTTGGCTTTGGTGCGACGATGAGCGGGCGCACACTGGTAGTCCACTCATACTTTGCCGAATGGGACCGGGTCGGCGTGGTACTCGATACACTCATGCCGGAGTCCGAGGATGCCGACGACGCCGTACTCTTCAACGAATAAGAAGGCGTGAGAGGAAGCGGCCTGAAGCGGATCATCTGCAGGTCTGCTATCAAACACACAAACAGCGTCGGTAGATGACCGAAAAGGGGGGCGGAAGCTGCCTGATGGCAACGCGCCCCCTTCCGGCGGTTTAGGCCAATGTTGCAGATCCGAGAAGGCCGACTGTCGGGCAGACCAGATCTGCGCGTTCATTTACAAGCGAATTGCAAGCAGTCTGATTTGGAGCTGTACTCGGGTTTTCAACGATACAACTCTTATTGGCCTGCTACGGCTGGCGTGGTTCTCCACATTTCGGAAATCGACCGCAAAGCCGGCTCAAAGGGTGGTCTGCTGGTGAAGATTTCTGGCTTCTGTGGCAAACACAACCGCGACCCACGAAGCGTTCCAGAAGCCTGAAAGAAAATCTATAATGCACAGGAGCTTCGGTGTTGCCATTGACACAGCTTCCTGCTCGTTGGTTAAGTTGATTTTCAAGGAATTTCTGTCGACCATATCACGGTCAAAGGATTGCTGACGTTGAATACTAACGTGCATAGCGCGGAGTCCGCCGCCCTCGGATTTCTCTACCAAATTCAGTACGCGCTGCTCCTGCTTTGGAGTGATGCGCAAGGGCGAGGTCATCGCCGATCGCTCAACTCTGCTCAAGTTCGCAGATGAGCTCGGGCGCCGTTTTGGTCCGCAGCTCACTGCCTCGCTCGATACCGTTACGGCCGACTTGGGGCGGTTCGAGAACAGCGTATTCAGCGCGCAGCTTGCCTTGGCGCAAGGCTTCATACCTGGCCTACGGGATGCGCTGCAGAGCTTTAACGACTTCAGCAAAAGCACTGAGGGGCGCCTGTTCTTCACCGAAATCGGCGTGACGATCGGCAAGTTCATTTCCGTGTTGGCCGAGGTGCCGAAGTACTTCAATCTGATCAAAGCAGCGGTCCAGGGCTTCATTGCAGTGAAGCTCGCCGGTTTTATGATCGAGGGTGTGCGCCACATTGGCGAGATGCGTATGGCCATAGTGGGCCTGTCTCAGTCCATGGCCTTCATTGGTCCACAGATGCAGCAGATGAGCATGGCACAGCGTGTGCTGGGCCAGGGCTTTGCTCAGGTCGTGGGCTGGATTGACGTCTATCGCGCAAGCCTGCTGCGCTCGACCGCCGCCACCAACACTGCGCGCTTAGGAAACGTTGCATTCGCCGGGACCCTGGGTGTGGTCCGCACAGCGATGGTGATGACCGCAGGTGCAGCTCGCGCACTTTGGCTTGCGTTCGGCGGCCTTCCCGGCGTCATCGCTACCGGCATCACCATCGCAGTCGGCTCGTGGTTGACCAGCGTCGGCGATGCAACAACAGCGCTTACCGAGCATGAACGCCAGATCGAGTTGGTTAAGAACGCCTACCATGCCGCTGGCGGTGAGCTGGAAGGCTGGGCTGAAAAGATTGAAGGCGTCACGCTGACCGAGGCGGAAAAAAATCTCAACGATTTGATGAGCGAATACGACAAGAAGATTCAGCAGCTGCAGAATCGCGCCAAGGGCATTCGCACCATCTATGACCGTCTTAACAGCGATCGCGGCGGAGAAATTCGAACTGCAGAAGGAGATGGATTCGCCGACGCCATCATTCAGATCGTGAACCTGATCGACGCACTTGAGGCAGGCAGCAAGACTGTTGCTGAGTTTCGTAGTGAACTGAATGGAATCGCGCAAAAGAGTGCGAATGACCGGATCAAAGAGGCTGCTTCAGAGCTATTGGAATTTACTCGTCAGGCAGATGAGGGGCAAAGCAGCCTAACAAATTTGGGCTCCGCCATGCAACGTCAGGCCAAACTTGTCGCTGGCCTGCGCGGCAAGACGTCAGCGCTCAAGGAGATTGTCGGAGAAAACACCGATGCCAACAATGACAATGCTGAATCCTATGATCGTGGCGCCGCAATCAAGACCTACACCGAAGCAATTGACAATCTAAAAGGAAAGATCCCCAGCCTAACCAAAGAGATGAAGCATCTCAAGGATATGACGGAACTGAATACGCTCGCCTGGCAGGGTATGGTTGCTGCGTTTAACGCTGGTGATTTAGCAGCGGCAGCACAAATTCTCGATCTACTGCGCCTTGGCCGGGAAGAATTGACCACGGGTAACACCAACTTCGAGGCAAAATACACAGCTGAACGTGGCACACCACAGGGCGCTCAAATGGCTGAACTGGTGCGTGCCACAACGGCTCTCGCCGAGAAGATGGGGGTCAGCGCCAAAGATCTTCTGACCGTCATGTCCTACGAGACTGGCGGCACGCTTGACCCATGGATGGCTGGCCCCACTACGCAATGGGGTCAGCATCGTGGCCTTATCCAGTGGGGCGAGCCGCAGGCCGCAAAATACGGCGTCAATGGTGATAGCTCCATTACCGCCCAGGTCGAGGCTGCCGGAAAGTACCTAGCTGACGCTGGGGTAAAAACTGGCGACGGGCTGCTGCAAATTTATGCCGCGATTAATGCAGGTGATGCTACCCGCATTCATGCATCTGACGCTGGTAACGGCGCCGCCCCAGGTACGGTGCTTGATAAGGTCAATCACCAGATGGGAGGTCATCAGGCGCGCGCCGATGGCCTACTGGCGACCTATGCCGCGATTGTTGAGGAAACAGTCAAGCAAACCCAGGCTGAGATAGCGGGCGGTCAAGCCACCGAAGAACGCATCGCTCAGACCGAGTTCGCGATTGCACAGCAGCAGCTCATCAATGCCGGCAAGGGACAACAGGCCGCTGTCGAAGCAGTCATTGCAGCCGCTCGCGCCGAGAACCCCAATATCACTGCACAGGAAATTCAACAGCTTACCTTGCTGACCGAGCAGGAATACGCGCTGAAAAATGCTGTCGATGAAAAGAAGGCAGCTGAAGACCAGGTGAACCAGCTTTATCAGCTTCGCCAGCAGCTGCTCGAACAGCTGAAGATGGCGCAGGAGAACGGCGATCAGACGCAGGCGGTCAATCTTCGGAGTCGCATTGTCGAGGTGAATGGCCAACTGGATGGCGCCATTCATAGGGCTATTGCCATGTGGCAGGCAATGGGTGGACCGGAAGCGGATGCCGCTATCGCCAAACTGCAAACCACAGCGATGTCGATCCAGAACGCTGGTAGAGAAATGACCTTCCTTGGTCTGTCCCTGCAGCAGTGGGATCAGGTCGGCAATAGCTTTGCTGATGGCCTAGTGGGCACTTTCGACGCCTTGGCACAGGCTATTGCGGATGGCACAAATGCCGTAGAATCCTGGGGCAAAGCCTTCTTGCAGGTGATCGCGAGCATCCTTCGAGAGATAGCGCAGTTGATTCTGAAGAAGATGCTTTTGAACGCTCTCGGTGGGATATTTCCAGGGATTGGAGCCGTTGGACACACGGGCGGCGTAGTCGGCAGCAAGGCGATTGGTGGCGGGAATGCCAGGATCGGACAATCAGCCCCGTGGATGCGAAGCGCCCTCACCTATCACACCGGGGGCATCGCGGGGTTCAAGCCCGACGAGGTCAACGCTACCTTGAAGATCGGAGAAGAAATTCTGACCGAAGAGAACCCCCGGCACCGCAACAACCTGGGTGGCGAGGAGTCCGTTGGAGCATCTGCCTCGCGAGGCATAAAGCAGGTGCTTGTGCTTGACCCGAAGGACTTGAGCAACGCCATGGCATCGCGCGCAGGCGAGGAAGTGGTGGTTACGCACATCAAGAACAATGTCGCCACGATTCGCCAAATGCTGCGTTAGCTAGATGTCACGTGCTCTCGCTATCACCAGCCGTCAGGCAAAGACCCTCATCAAAGCTGCAACCGAAGGCAATGCGGTGATCGAGGTGGAAACGGAGATTGGCATTGTGCGCCTAATCCCCGCGGCGTTGGTCAAAGGCGCTCGCCCCATTGACAAAGAGCCCGAGGGCTACCTTTGATGATTGCCATGCCTCGCCCTCGCAAGCCCTACACTCAGCGTGAGAAGACACGTCACGGAAAAACCGTTTGGTATTTCCGTAAAGGCGATGGGCCTCGCATCAGGCTGCATGGCGATTACGAAGACCCCGAATGGCTATCTGACTACGAGGACGCCCTTGCCAGTAGCCAGCAGGCTGAACCCAAAGTCCGCTCTTCGAACGGCACGCTGGGCTGGCTCATTGAGCGCTACTACGACAGCTTGTCGTTTGCAGGACTAGCTAAGGGCACCCAGAAGGCCAGACGCTCGATCCTGAACAGGGTGAAGGAGACGGGCGGCAATCTTCTCATCAAGCAGCTGACGCGCGGCACGGTTGTGTCTGGCAGGGACCGGCGAAGCGCCACGCCGGCCGCAGCGGTCAATTTCGTGAAAACGATGAAAGCGCTGTTCAATTGGGCGGTCGAAGCCGAGCATATGACTTCAAACCCGGCATCCGATCTGAAGAACCCTCAACCAAAAACCGATGGACATCACACTTGGACTATTGGGGAGGTGCTTCAGTTTTGGGAAAAACACCCAACCGGCACTCGCGCCCGTCTTGCCATGGACATCCTACTTTTTACCGGCATGCGTTCCAGCGATGCGGTACTACTTGGCCACCAGCATATTCGCAACGATTGGCTGCATTACAGGTCCATCAAGACCAGCATCGAGGTTGACGCTCCCGTATTGCCAGCTCTGCGCCAGTCCATCGACGCTACCAAAACCGGCGACATGACAATTCTTATCACAGAGCATGGTGGACCGTTTAAGTCTGCCGCCAGCTTTGGCAATTGGTTCCGCGAGCAGTGCAAGCTTGCCAAGGTGCCGGGGCGCGCCCATGGGCTGCGAAAAGCCGGTGCCACCATCGCCGCTGAAAACGGTGCAAGCGACCAGCAATTGATGGCGCTGTTTGGCTGGACCGATGCGCGACAGGCCGGCCTTTATACCCGGAAAGCCAACCGCGGGAAGTTGGCTGGCGAGGCAGCAAGAATGCTTGGAGAAGGACAAGACGGGAACATTCTATCCCCGCACCTTCGACCTGCAGCCCCGCACCTTCAAAAAGACAATTGAATTTCAATTAGTTACAAGCCTAAAAAGCTTGCATTGCGATCCCGCCGAGATCACCACCTTCCGACACGACCCTCAAGCCACGCCTCACTGCGTTGCCGGGCTATCGGCCACGGGCGTCTGGTCGGCAGCCGGCTGGGGTGCGGCCAGTTCGTGTACGTTCGCGTAGATCAGGATCAGCCCGATCAACGCCGCCCCAACCCAGACGAGGCCGATCAGCGGAATGAACTGATGAAGGGTGAAAACCCCAGGGTCCGCGGATTCCCCCGGTCGCGGTGTGCTGAAATAGCCCATGTCGGCTCCTTCTGGTCCCAACAGAAACCACCGCCCCCGCCATAAAGTTGCACGCCCCCGGCGCCACCGGACAAAATTGCCCCCATTGCCCCGATCCTGGTCACTTTGTGGCCCCGCCCGGCCCCGCGTTAAGCCAAAATCAGCCACCTCGCGCTAAACCACTTGCCACACCATCATTTGGCCGCGGTGGCTGCCTAGTGCCCAGCGACCAATTTCTGCATCAGGACCTCTCTATGATCGCAACGCGTTTTATCCGCCAGGCCGCGCTGCCTGTCGCCGCCGCTCTCCTCGGGCTTGCCATTGCCGGCTGCAGCATGGGCGGCGGTGCCCCGGCCGGGGGCGGCCTTGCCGCGGGCCTCACCGCCCGCATGGACCAGCCCGGCGCCAGGCTCAACAAGGCCGATGCCCTGGGCATCATCAATGCCTATCGCGCCACCACCGGCATGCAGCCGCTGGTCGCCGATGCGGGTCTTGAAGGCACCGCCCAGGCGCTGGCCAACCAATACGCCCAGACCGGCACCCCGCCCAAGACCCCACAGGGCCTGGCCGGCATGAAGCTCAGCGCCGGCTATGCCAATTTTGCCGATACCTTCTCGGGCTGGCGCAACAATCCGGCCGATGCGGCCGGGCTGCGCGCCAATGCCACCAAGGCCGGCATTGCCGTGTCCTATAACGGCACCTCAACCTATGGCGTGCACTGGGTGCTGGTCCTTGGCAACTGAGACGATTGATGCCCGGGGGCTCAAATGCCCATTGCCGGTGCTCAAACTCGAAAAGCGCCTGGAGCAACTGGCTCCGGGCGTCAGCCTGATCGTGCTCGCCACCGATCCGATGGCCCGCATCGATATCCCGCTCTATTGCCGCCAGAACGGCCATGCGTGCACCATCGCCGATGACCCCGAAGCCCTGCGCTTCATGGTCATTCGCGGCTAGGCAACTCCGCCCTCACGCCACTGCGTCAGGCTTTTTCGGCGTCCTGGCGCGCGGGCCGGCACTGGCCTTTTTCTTGAGCTTGCCCCGATTGAAGATGATGGCCGCGCGTACCAGCTCGGTCAGCCCCGCCGCATCGATCTGATCGCCCTCGAACAGATCGATCGCCCGCCACACCTTGCCCTCAAGCCCCGCATTGAACAGTCTGTCCGGGTCCGGCAGGCTCGCCCCACGCGAGAAGGTTACCTTGACCTTCCCCTTATGGGCATTGGCGACCGCGATCATGCCGTCGCATTCCCACACCGGGCTGCCCATCCATTTCCATTCCTCGAAAACCCCCGGATCGGCCGCGAGAAATGTCTGGCGCAGCTGCGCCAGCATGGCGCCGCGCCAGTCGCCCAGTCCGGCGATCAGCTGGTCGATCTGGTCCGATGGCGTCATGGGATTTGCCTCCACTGCCTGCCCCTCAATCATCAAGAATGCAGTCCGGCGCCCGATCTCGGCCACGTCCGGCTGGTCGGCATCACGGCGCCAGAAATCCGGGCAGCCTGGCCGCCTGCTGAATCCAGCTGGTCAATTGCGCCTCATCGAGTTCGTCGTCTTCGCGAATATCGAGCCAGCGCGAATTCTGGCTGCGCGGCGTGCCGCCGGGCGGCAGCGGCTCCAGCGCAATGCCATGAAAGAACGTCACCTTGACGTATTTGGCAAAGGCATGGATGCCCAGGAACCACCCCTGCCCCTCCACGCCATAAAGCGGCGAGTTCCATTTCACCGCCTTGCGCACCTCGGGCAGGCTCTGCACGATCAGCGCATCGAGGCGCCGCCCCAATGCGCTCTGCCAGCCTGGCATCGCCGCAATATAGGCCTGCACCGGCGCGTCGCCATCGGCCTTGGCGATCTGCGGATTGCCGCCCGAGAGCAAGACCACGGGCTTGCTGGCCTTGGTCTTGGCCGGTTTTTTCGATTGCTCTTCGACGGATTTCATCCGGCGGCCTTCCCTCGATGTGCGCTTAGGCAAGACCTGCGATCAGTCGATCTTGGCCAGCACCTGGTCCAGCGTATTGAGAAAGTTCTGCCAGCCGCTCTTGGCGCCTTCGGAATATTGCGGCTGGTCTGCCCGGAACCCCGATTGTTCCATGCGCGCATGGGTGCCGGCATCGGTCGGGCTCAGGGTCCAGTCGACCACGCTCTCAAGGCCATAGGCGTTCCAGCTATAGGACAGCGCCCGGTTGGGCTCGATCGCCAGCACTTCGCAATCCACCGCGCCCCAGTCGGCGCTCAGCTTGAACTTGTGGCCAATCTCGGGCTTGAAGTCGTTCTTCATCAGCCATTGCTCGATCAGCTGCGGCTGCGTCAGTGCCCGCCAGACTTTGTCCGGCCGATGGGCGAAATCCCGCTCGAAAACGACGGAGATGGTATCGGTCGTGGCATTGGACATTGCTTCATCCTCCTCAGGCTCGTGCAATATTACCGTGCTCGCCCGGCCAGCCTAGTAAAAACTGGGACGGGGCAGCGGAAAGGGCGTGGCCGGGCCAGCCGAAACACTGCCTGTCGACACCATGCCCCCGCGCAAATCGCCGCCCAGCGCTGCTTCCACCGGATCGGCAAACAGCGGGATATGGGCCGGACGCGGGCGTGGCAGGGTGACGCCAACGGCAATCCGCCCCAGGTCGGTCGCCACATACGACCGCGCGACCACGGCATCGTTGAGAAAACTGGGCTGGTCCTTGAGCCCCATGGGATAGGCAGCCTTCTGGGCCGCGGCATAGGCCTCGGCTTCCTTGCCGCAAATCTGCGCCCGCATGTCCACCGGGGCGGCACCGGGATTATTGGCCAGCGTCAAGACGGTCTTCCCGGTCGGGCTGGCCGAACCCGACAGCCCCTTGAGCGCCAGCTCGGCGGCGCGTTCATTGCGCTCGCGCGCCGATGAAGCGCCCAGCACCACCGAGAGCATCTTGCGCCCGTTGCGCTCGACGGTTGCCACCATGTTGAGCCCGGAGGCGCACACAAAGCCGGTCTTCATCCCGGTCGTGCCGGCAAATTTGGACAGCAGCACATTGTTGGATTCAAGCTTGGCCTTGCCCAGCTGCACCGTATCGGTGGCGAACATCGGCATGTACTGCGGAAAATTCTGGCGGATATAGAGCGACAGCAGCGCCAAATCGCGCGCACTGGTTACCTGCGCCGGGTCATGCAGGCCATGGGGATTGGCATAATGCGTCGCGCTCAGGCCCATGCGGGCCGCCACGTCGTTCATCTTGGCGACAAAGCCGGCTTCGCTGCCCCCCACCGTCTCGGCAATGGCCATGGCCACGTCATTGGCCGATTTGACCGTCATCACATAGAGCGCGTCCTTCATCGTCAGCGCGCTGCCCACCGGCAGCCCCGACTTCGAGGGCGCCACGTTGATGGCCTTTTTCGACAACACCACCGGCGTGTCGAGCGTGATCGTGCCCTTGGCCAGTTCCTCGAACGCCACATAGGCGGTCATCATCTTGGTCAGCGAGGCCGGGTGCCAGGGCTGGCCGGCGTCCTGGGCGTGGAGCACGTCGAAACTGTCCATGTCGACCAGCAACATGGGGTTGGCGCGCGCGGGCGAAAGGCTGAGTAGGGCCAGGAACAGGACAAGGGCAAACCGGCGGACGGACAGCAAGAGGGGATCGCTCCTGAACAATTGAGGAAGGTCTTCTTAGCAGCGCGCTCCGCTGACCTCAATGCAAGGCCGGGGCGCTGACAGGGTTTTGACCGGCCGACTGGGGCCGCCACTAGTCACAGAAAGGAACTACGTCTATATAAGTGCCTAAGCAACACTCATCAGGGTATCGATATGTCACTACAGGACACGTCCCAGTCGGCCAATTGCACGGCGATGTCCGACGTTCTCAACCGCATCGGCGACAAGTGGAGCGTCATGGTCGTGGGCATGCTGGGCCGCAATGGCACGCTGCGCTTCAACGAGCTCAAGCGGCTGATCAACGGCGTCTCCCAGCGCATGCTGACGCTCACCTTGCGCAATCTGGAGCGCGATGGCCTGGTCACCCGCACCATCTATCCCGAAGTGCCCCCGCGGGTGGAATACAGCCTCACCGAGCTGGGCAAGACGCTGCAGGTGCCGATCAGCAAATTGTGGGATTGGTCGGCCGACAATCACAGCGCCATTCTCGACGCGCGGGCGATTTACGATGCGCGCCAGAATGCGATGTCCGCCGAGGAGCCGCGCAAGATCGCCTATGTGCGCAGCTGAGCGGCCAATGCCCGTTCAGAAACGGCCAAATGCCGTTCAGCTGGGGGGCAAAACCCGTTCATAATTCGTTCATCTATTGTTATTTTTCGTTCATATTCAGCAAAAAGGCCCGCTTTTAAGCGGGCCTTTCGCTTTAGATCAGTGCCTTGATCGACTTCTTCGTCCACGAGAACCAGTAGTAAAGTCCCTGCAAAACGAACATCGCGGTGAAGTTGATCGCGAGCGCCCACCAGATCCCGCCCAGCCCCAGCGGACCCTGGCTGAGATAGACCGCCAGCGGGATTTCGATCAGCAGGATACAGCCCATCGAGATCAGCATCGGCACCAGCACGGTCCCGCTCGAGCGCATGATGCCCGCCAGAATTCCCTGCCACCCGAACATGATAGCGCTCCACAGCACGATGTGCAGCAAGTGCTGGGTCATGTCGATAACGGCCGGATCGGTGATGAACAGCGCCACCAGATGCTCCGAAAACAGATAGGCCAGCAGCACCAATCCGCCGGTAATGGTCAGGTTCAGAACCATCGCGGTGCGGGTAATCCGGCGCACTTCGCTGATCTGCCCGGCACCGATTGCCTGCGCCGCCAGGATCGACGCCGCAATCCCGATCGACATCGCCGGAAACTGCACATAGCTCGTCACCTGGTTGGTCGCCCCATAGGCCGCCGTCGCGTCCGACCCGAAGCGGTTGACCAGCCCCACCACCACGATGGCCGCGACCGAAACCACGATCATCTGAATGCCCGCGGGAATGCCCAGCTTGAGGATCAGCTTGAGCAAATTCGGGTTGATCCTCAGATATTTAAGCAGCACCGCATCGGGGGCCAGCGGGTTCTTGGTGAGCCGCATATAAAAGAACAGGAACAGCAAAACGGTGATGAAACCGACATTGGTCGCGACCGCCGCAGCCATCACCCCGATCTGCGGCAGGCCGAACCAGCCCTGGATCAGCGCCGGCGTGACCACCAGCCCGACCAGCAATGACCCGACCAGCGCATAGAGAGGCGTCATGGTATCGCCCACGCCGCGCAGCACCGACGTCACCATCATGAACAGGAACAGCCCCGGCATGCCGATCAGCATCACCCGGCCATAGCTGACCGACGCGTCCAGAACGTTGGCCGGAGCGCCCAGCACGGTCATCAGCTGGGGTGCGAACAGCCCACCAAAGACCGCCACGATCACGCCCAGCACCAGCGTCACCACGATCGTGGTACCGGTAATTTCCTTAACCTTGTCAACGTTATGCGCGCCCCAGGCCTGCCCGATCAGCACGGTCGAGCCGGCCGACAGCCCGATGATGAAGGCAATCAGCAGCATCATGATCGGAAAGAAAGTCGACACCGCCGCCAGGGCATCCACGCCGATCATCTGGCCGATGAAGATGTTGTTGATGGTACCCGACAGCGACTGCAGGATATTGGCCAGCATGAGCGGGACGAGAAAGACAAGAAACCGCCGCCACAGCGGCGCAGGAAGGGGGCTCATGAGAACGCTCCAGAAAACCTAAAACACGGCGTCACATCACGGAGCCCGATTTTTGCGGCAAGCTCAGGAAGAAATCAGTTCGCTACAGAAACCGCTTCACCCCGAAACAGGGCGCCGGAGGGTTGGGCGCTGGAGACTTGGAAATGACACTGCGACCTCTGTATCCCTGGACCCAAACGCCGTCAACGCGCTTGGGCCCTGCCCTGCAGCATTGCTGAGTTGCATTTGTTCATCTTCGCACGCAAGTATTCCAGCCGACATTTCCCAGCCGGCGCTATTGGTCGAGTATGACGCTTCTTTCCTTATCTGCCCCCCGTTTTTTCGACCAATTCTATGCCGGCGCCCGCGCTTGCATTCCCGTGGTGATTTCCGTGGGAGCGTATGGTGTTGTGTGGGGCGTGCTGGCGCGAGGCACCGGCCTCAGCGTGCTGGAAGTCCTGATGATGAGCGGGCTGGTGTTTGCCGGCTCGGCCCAGTTTGTCGCCCTGGACTTGTGGACCACAACGCCTGCCACACTGCCCATCGGCCCGCTCGTCGTCGCGGCGCTGATCGTCAATTTGCGCTATCTGCTGCTCACGGCCACGCTTCGCCCGCTCTTTGCTCCCCATGAACAGCTCAAGGGGGCGCTGACTATGGCCATCGTCTCCGATGAGACCTGGGCGGTAACCATCGGTGAAATGAACAAGGGCCGCGGCAGCTTTGCTTTCCTGCTCGGCGGCGCGCTGCTGGCCTATGTCTGCTGGCTGGCCACCACCCTGATCGGGCACCAGCTCGGATCCGTTATCGATGATCCCACCAGATACGGCCTCGACTTCGCCTTTACCGCCACGTTCCTGGCGCTGCTGCTGGGCATGTGGAGGGGCAAGCTCGACCTTATCCCCTGGCTGGTCGGAGCAATCAGCGCGGTCATTTCAGCCAAGCTGATCGAGGGCAGTTGGTACATCATGATTGGCGGCATCGTTGGCAGCTTGGCCGGGGCCATTGTCGATCAGGTGCGCAAATGACCACCAGTCCGGAAGCCCTGATCGCCATCCTGGGGATGGCCGTGGTCTCGTTCATGATCAAGGCTAGCGGCCTGTTGCTGGCCAATCGCCTGCCGCGCCAAGGTTTTCTGGCCAATTGGCTCAAGCATATTCCCGGCGCCGTGCTGGCTTCCCTGGTTGCGCCCGCCCTGATGACCGGCAACCCGGCAGAGATGATTGCCGCCACCGCGACAGCGCTGGTTTTCTTCCTCACCCGCAATCTGTTCGCAGCGATGGCGGCTGGAATCCTGGTCGTATATTTCGCCCGCCAGGCACTAGGCGCCTAATTGCCGCGCCCAGTTGCCTCCTGTTGATGGCGCCGGCCCGGTTGCAGATTTCGTGCACTGGCCCTGTTGCGATGCAATCGAACCTGCGCTAGAGACCATGCCGTGCCCCTCTGGCGGAATGGTAGACGCAGAGGACTCAAAATCCTCCGCTGCGAGGCGTGCCGGTTCGAGTCCGGCGGGGGGCACCATTTCTCACCTCAAAAACCCCAGAACCCCCGGCCTGTAAGGCTTTCGGCCCCCGCGCCAGTACACATTGCGGTACACGCGCAGTACACGTGGGGCACTCATGAGGCTTGTCTTGAAGTACGCTACCCGTGCCCCGTCCGGTGCTTGGCACTATCGCCGTAGGGTTCCCAAGGCCATTGCTGAGGTGGTCGGCAAGCGCGAGTTCAAGGGAAAACTGGGCGACACCGAGAAGCAGGCTCTATTGGCGTGGCCCCGGTTCCATGCGGCTGTGGAAAAACAAATAGATGAGGCTATGTCTGCCCCCTCCGTGGGCGCGGCCTCACCATCGACCACTGAAAGAGCCGCGTATGCTGAAGCCCTGAGGCAGTACCGGGCGCTGCTGGCGCATGCCCCAATGGATGTAGAAGCTTTGCACGGCGATATGGCCGACAGCCTGTTGTCTGCCTACCCGGAGGATCGGGAGACCGGCGATCCAGTAGGTGTGCCACCCGTTCAGCGCCACTTGGTCAACCTGTTGCGGAACACTGAGGTCGAAACAAAGGCCCCTGCGGTGACCCTCGAAGACGCCAAGCGGGAGTACATCAAAGAACGATGGAACGGGGGAACCGCCCCCGAAGATAAGACTGCCGTGGCTAGCGTTGAGCGGGCTATCAGGCTGGTGATCACAGCTCTGGGGCGCAACCCGACCATCACGGGGATCACCCGCGACGATGCCAAGGAAGCGCGTGACTTCATGCTTGCCCGAACCAAGGTCAACGGGGAGACTGTCAGCGCTGCCACCGTCGAGCGGGAATTGAACAATGTCCGTGCAGTGATCAGTTTCGCCATCGTTGATAGCTTGGTGCCGCGTAACACCGCGAACTATTTCGAGAAGCTGCCCATGCCCTCCGCGCTGAGAACTGGCGGTGACGCAACCAAGCGTGATCCCTTCCCCAAGGCGGTCCTTATCGCCGTCCGGCGGCGTGTGCTTGATCGTGCCAACCCTGAACTGGCCCATATCTGGCGCATCCTAGAGGGCACCGGGTGTCGACTCGCTGAGGTGAGCGGCCTGCGTACCGCCGATGTGGTCTTGGCTGGCCCATTGGGCGAGACCTTCCCACATATCAAAGTCACGTGGCACCAGGACCGCCGCCTGAAAACCAAGGCATCAATCCGCCATGTCCCCCTCGCAGGAGACGCACTCGTGGCCGCTAGGGAAGCCGTGGGGAGCACCAAAGGTGAGATGCTATTTCCTCTGTATGGGCGCACTCGGGGGGCTGACGCCGCCTCCAAGGCATTGATGAAGCATGTCCGCGGGGTGACCGCGAACCCCAAGCACGTTGTCCACTCCCTCCGACACAACATGAAGGACAGGCTCATGCTGGCTCAAATCCCTGATCACGTGCAGAACCTCATTCTTGGTCACTCGCTCAACGGCGTAGGCAACAGGACCTACGGCGGTGATGCCGCCAAGCTGGAGGAAACCTCAAGGGCGATGCTGAAGGTCGCTGACGGCCTGCCCAAAATGGGCTAGCAATGTGTGGGCATGTAGCAGGCCCAAATAGGCCTCACCATGTCGGTGTGGTCCTTCTGGGTCTACGCCGTGGGTGTCCTCCCCATGCTTGATCCACCAGAGGCCCCGTGCCTGCCCCGATAGGACACCTATACAACCTGTATATCCACCGGGCCTAAAGGACGGGGTAATTCAATCCCCCCGAGCATACGGCCACCTCCCCCGAAGGGGAGAGAACACCAACACGGTGCACCTCATGGGTGCCCTCTCTGAGACCAAACAGATGGCCTCGGAGGGGCGTTGATGGTGATGGGTGCGCGGAGCCTCGCAACTGCATCGCATGGCCCCTGTGGTGCCCTGTAGGCGGTTTGCGGCGGGTGTATTGGCTATCCTGAACCATACCCCCAGTGGCGAGCTTCCAGCATCCCCAGGACTCCCTCAAGGGTCTGTGGGCGGCGCTGTATCTGGCGCATGGCCGTTAGGATCGGGTCGTGCTCATCCACCGCCTCACCGGCATGTCGCCGCCTCCTCCGCATGGGGGCCTCGCTCAATCGTGGCGCATCATCGTGGTGGTGTGCTCTGGGCCGGTTGCTGTTCATGTCAGCGCCCCTTGGCGTGGGTGGCCGCTGGCTCTGCCAACACCTTGAACCACCGCGCGGGAACCCTCCGGGCTTTTGGCGGCATCAGCATGGCGAACTCAATGAGCTTCCACACGGCCAGCTTGTATTGCGTGACCACCTCTGGGGCCTCTAGGGAGTCCGCTGAGGCGAGTTCTAGCGCCGCCTGTAGGGCGAAGTCCGCCGCATGCCGCAGGGCAATGACGCCATCCTGTAGCGCCGCTGGGGTGCCGTGAGCGTCCATGCAGGCATCGAGTGCGTCGGCGGTTGCCACCAAGTGGCTCATCACCAGTGACTCTGGGGTGTTGAGGTGGTCCTGATGGTGTGCGAGGTCAGTAATCGTCGTGGTGTTGCTCATGGTGAACAAGTCTCCTGCCGGTGATTGGGCAGGGCCTATTAGTCAGCACGAGTTCAGGCGGTTCAACCAGAAAGAATTGCAGCACCAATGACATAGCCTGATCGGGGCGATCTATTGTCCCCACGTGGTGACCGTTCTTTGACTCTGTTGCTGAGGCGCACGGCGGCGCTGCCGGAATACCGTCACCACGTCGCTACTACAAAGACAGAATGTCGCAGGGGCATCACGGACGCTCCACGCCGTGGCACGGCCCGAGGGGCGAAGATTGAACCAGCGGCTCCTTCGGGGGCCGTCTCTATTTTCTAGGGAGACCCCCACGAATGAAAACCCACGACTTCCAGTTCCACAACCTGACCATCCGCGCCGTTGAGATCGAGGGCGAGCCTTGGTTGTCGCTTCGGACGTGGTTCGTTTGATCTATGATCGCACCACGGGCCTGTCCTCGATCTTCCGCCGTGTGCCAGAGGCTGAGCAGCGCGTCATCGAGAGAGGTAATCGGTATCCCTCTGTTCTATTCACGGGAAAGGCCCCGAAGGTGCGCCTTGTCACCGAGAGTGGACTCTACAAGCTCGTCCTGCGTAGCGACAAGCCGGAGGCCAAGGAGTTCCAGCACTGGGTCACTAGCGTGGTCCTCCCGGCGATCCGCAAGGATGGCGCGTACATCGAGGGTGAGGAGAAGGTTGCTTCCCCGGTCAGTTTCGGAAGGCCGCAATCACCGTTGCAATGCCTGCCAGGGCGATCAGGGCAATGATGGACAGCCCCACTAGCGTCATGATGGACGCGAATGTCATAGCCCTGCCTCCCCGGCTCCTTGGCTGGCCCCGGCCCCTTGCTCACCCGCCACGCGGTAGACGGTAGACCGCGCCACGTTGAACCGCTTGGCAATCGCCATGGGCTTGTCACCAGCGGCCAGAGCGGCCCTGATGGCCTCTGCATCTACAGTGACCGGACGGCCCTTGTAGCGTCCCTCTTCCTTGGCCTTAGCGATCCCCTCAAGCTGCCGCTCTTTCCGTAGGTCAGTCTCAAACTCCGCGATGGCCGCGAGCATGTTGAACATGAGCCGTCCGTGAGGCGTGGTGGTGTCGATGCTCTGCTCGGTGACGATCAGGTCCACTCCCTTGGCGTCCAGTTCCTTGCTGATGCTGTGCAAGTCGGAGACAGAGCGGGCCAAGCGGTCTAGCCGCGTGACCATCAGCACGTCACCCGTGCGAGCGAACTTGATCGCCTCCGCAAGCTTGGGCCGACCATCCCGAGTGGTCCCGCTGGCCTTGTCGATGAACATCTCCTCCGCGCCGTGGCGGGTGAGTATATCCACTTGGGCGGCTTCATTCTGGCCGGTGGTGGAGACGCGAGCGTAAGCGATCTTCATGGTGCAATCAGTGTCCGAGAATGTCTAAGGCTTAATCGGAATACCGTCCGAGAAATCATAAGTCAACCCATACAGGACACGAAGGTGGCACTGGCGGTTGTCCAGAGCGGGTATACCTTATGGGACAGGAGCACTTACGCTGCCGCCTGCGGCGTTGAAGCGGGGTTCGGCGGGCCGGTCAGCGCTAGGCACGTGGTGTATGCCGGGAAATGTTGCCCCGCTCTGGGCGTGGTGTGGAGTGCGCCGCTGGACCGGGGGGTGATCGCGATCCTTTCCCTGTCGAGGGTGGGGCCTCAGATATTTGTGCCAAATTTTGGGGCCTGAGATTGTCAATCATGCCCTTACGTGGAATGGCTGCGCCGGAAGTAACACAAGGGGGCTAAATTGTTCGGATGGTTGGCAAAGAAGGGCGAAGATGCCCGCGTGGCGATGTGCGTCAAGGAGCTTAAGTGGGACCTTGAAACCGCCCAGCCTCTGCGCAGAGCCAAAATCCTTGCACTCGCACAATTGCTTCGGTCCGAACTGTTGTCTGCAAGTGGGCTGCCAACGGGACTGATCGACCAGCCGTTCAACTACGACAGAGCAACCGTAGTTCAGCTCTACACGACGTTGGAGACCATCAGGAACTCAAGTGCGTTGGAGCTTGAGCAGTCGAAGAAGGTCTCCGCTCGCATCGGCATGCCCTTCCCGGCGCTCGTAGAGCAGCAGTCCAAAGACACCCGCCGGGCGATTGAAGTGTGGATGATCTCAGTGGGGGTAGGCGTGCTGCCCTCAGCGCGTGACGACGCTAGGGCAATCTGGGCCTTGCTCTGGGGTGAACAGGCATTTCTCCCGGCAGCAATGCGTAGCCTGCGTGATATGGAGAGTGAATTGGCCGCAACGTTTGGGACGGAGCCCACCGGCATGTTTTCATCTGTGCCGGACGGTGAATGGCTTGCGCTTTGCCAGTACCGCCCGACGATGGTCACCGGCAGTGTCTAGGCGAAGCTCTCGAGGTACACAATGCGGCCCTACCCGGCACACGGGGCAGAACTGCACTGAAGCGGCACGCCAAGACAAGTCATTGATTATGCAAGGAAAAACACGATGAGTGCACGGGTCGATTTAGTGCCCGGTGTCCGGCGGGGGGCACCATTTCGCGATATCGTGGTATCGCGCCATTTTCCCAATTTGCAGTGCTGCCGTCAATTTCTGCGGTGTTTGCCGGGTAGTTCGCGGCCAGCGTCACCGTGGCCGTCACACGCATGATCCAACGCCGGTGACATTTAGGCCGCGCGCGCCAATTTGTGATCGGCAGCCATGCACCAGAGCATGGCGTTAACCTTGTTCCTTACCGGGGCGTTAATTTTTTCCGGCGCATTTTACGGGAAATTCCACTCCCCCAAGAGGATTCCAAAATGACGCGCCTAGGCCCCTCTCTCATTGCCATCATGCTGGTTTCTGCGACTGCGGCCCATGCAGCCGACCTGAACTGGAACAGCTCGCCGAGCACAATGTATTCGTCTGCTCCTGCTGCCAGCTGGGCCGGCTTTTATGCTGGTGCCAATCTGGGCCATGGCTGGGGTCGGGTGACTGAAGAAGACCGTCTCGGCGGCGGCACGATCGAGAACAATTCCAGCGGCTGGCAGGCTGGCGTGCAGGCCGGCTACAATGCCGACATGGGCGGTTTCGTGCTCGGCGGCGAAGCCGATCTGCAGTGGGCCAACATTGCCTATTCCCGCGACCTGGCTGGTGGCTCCACCTGGAAGACCGGTGTCGATGTCTACGGTACCGTTCGCGCCCGCGCCGGCGCCAACCTTGGCCAGGTGATGCCATACGTGACCGCTGGTATCGCTGTCGGCCGCGGCAGCGCCAGCCACCAGGACACCAGCCCGTCGCCAATCACTACCTCACAGTCCAACACCCATTTCGGCTGGACGGCAGGCGTTGGTCTGGAAGCCATGATCACCGACAACATTTCGATCAAGGGCGAATATCTCTACGTCGACCTCGGCAAGCAGAACTACACCGTTGGCGGGATGAACAACGACATCACCCAGCGCTTCAGCACCGTTCGCGCCGGCATCAACTACAAGTTCTAGTCGAACACCTCCACTGCGGGCGGGTCATGGTGCGGCCTGCCCACGGGGTCATTCGCGACGACGGGCCGCCCATCTGGTGCGGCCCGTCGTTGTTTCTGCTAGCCTTAATGCAGACGACCAGGGAGATCGACATGTCGGCAGGTATCGTTCGTACGGGAACCGCGGGATGGGTATTCGCGCCCTGGCGCGGCACCTTCTTTCCACCCGACCTGGTGCAAAAGAAAGAACTGGCATACGCCAGCTCCCGACTGGGCACCATCGAGATCAATGCCACGTTTCGGGCCACCCAGAAGCCCGCCAGCTTTGCCAAATGGGCCGCCGAATCGCGCGATGGTTTTGTCTTTGCCATCAAGGGCCCGCAACTGGTCACGCACATCAAGCGCCTGCAGAACTGCGAAGCCGAGCTGGCCAATTTTTTTGCCTCGGGCCCCCTGGCACTGGGCGAGAAGCTGGGACCTTTCATCTGGCAGCTGCCACCCCATTTGCGCTACGACCGGGACGTACTTTCAAACTTTTTGGCCACCTTGCCCAAATCTGTCGACGCTTATCTCGCACTCGCCAGCAAGGCGGATGGGCGGCTGAAATCCGACCCTTTTCTTGACGCAGCCGGAGTTTCCCGAATCCGCCACGCCATCGAAACGCGCAATTCCAGTTTCGATCAGCCCGAGGTCAGCGCCCTGCTTGCCGAGCACAATGTGGCGCGGGTTATCGCTGACACGGTCGACAGCCCGTCCCGCGACCTGACAGCAGATTTCGCCTATTGCCGCCTGCAGGGGCCAGCCCGGCCCCACGCCAGCGGCTACGAGTCTGGCGACATCGCCGATTGGGCGGCGACGGCCAGGGCCTGGTCGGAAGCCGGCAAGGACGTCTTTGCCTATTTCGTGCATGAGGACAAACTGCACGCCCCGGCAAATGCCATTGCCCTGCGGCAAGCGCTGGAGTGAGTTTGCCCGGCGATTGTTCACAACGCCGTTGCACCCTAGCGTTTTTGTCGCAGGCCCATTATTGCCTCGTCACCAAGCGTCACTTGAGAGATTTGTCATGGCTGCCACGACCGCCCGCCCCCTCGACAAGATTGCAGCCGGATTAGCCTTCATTCTGGGTCTTGCGGCTATCCTGCTGGCCTGGGCCTCGCAGATCTTCGGCGGCTTGGTGCCGTGCGAACTGTGCCTCGAACAGCGTTGGGCCTATTATTGGGGCCTGCCCGTGCTGGCACTCATACTGGCGTTCTGGAACAGGCTTCCGCTGACGGTGTGGTACGTGGCCATGGCCATCGTCACCGTCATCTTTGCCTGGGGCACCTACATGGGCAGCTTCCACGCCGGGGTGGAATGGGGCTTCTGGCCCGGACCGACCGCCTGCACCGGCGTCGGCGACAGCTTCAGCTTTGAATCGCTCAACAATCTGACCCCGGTCATCGGCTGCGATGTTGTGCAGTTCCGTTTCCTGGGCATTTCCCTCGCTGGCTACAATGCCCTGGTGTCGCTGGCTGTTGTCGCGCTGCTGATATTGGCTATCGTAACACGGGCACCGCGTACTCGCGGCTAATCGCAGCCTGGCGGGGCTGCGCCCTAATCGAGCCTACGGCTCGAGTTCGATATCCCAATAGAGAAAATCCAGCCAGCTTTGATGCAAATGGTTGGGCGGGAAGGCGCGGCCGTTATTGTGCAGGTCATGCACCGTGGGGCGATACGGCTTTTGATGCGGGAACATCTTGATCTCGTGGGGCAGCCGGTTGGCCTTGCGCAGATTGCAAGGGGCGCAGGCCGCGACCACGTTTTCCCACGTCGTTTGACCGCCCTTGGAGCGCGGAATGACGTGGTCGAACGTCAAATCGTCCCTGGCGCTGCAATACTGGCACTGAAAGCGATCGCGCAGGAAAACATTGAACCGCGTGAACGCCGGATGGCGGGGCGGCTTAACATATTCTTTGAGCGACACCACGCTGGGCAACCGCATGGCGAAGCTGGGCGAATGAATTAATGTGTCATAGCTGCTGACAATGTTCACCCGCTCCAGGCAGACCGCCTTGATGGCGTCCTGCCAAGACCACAATGAAAGCGGGTAATAGCTGAGAGGCCGAAAATCGGCGTTCAGCACCAGCGCGGGACAGGCCTCAGGCGACACGTGGATCGTCACTTGAGTCTCCCGGATCGGGAATCGAGTAAGTCCATAGCTCCGTTATAATAAGCCCTTTGTGTCAGGGCTGTGAAGCTACCTTAACAAGGCGTGAAAAACTTTATTTGGGCTTCACCCGCTCAATAAATTCCGTGGCGAATGCTAACCCGTCGGGTGCAATACCGTGCGCGACACCTGCGCTGACATGGTGGGCGACATCATAGCCGGCTTGTTGCAGCAGGGCGTGGGCTTCGGCACTGGATTTGGGTGGCACGACATCGTCCCGGTCTCCGTGAATCAACGCGACCGGCGGCCTGGGTAGATCGGCATCGCCAAACCCCTCGGGCGGCAAAAAGGCGCCGGAGAACGCAATGATACCCATCAAGGGCTGCTCCAACCCCAGCCCCACATGCAGGCTCATCATCGCGCCCTGGCTGAACCCGCCGAGAATGGTGTTGGCGGGAGTAATGCCGGTCTGAGCCCACATATCCTTGAGAAACTGCTCGAATATGGGGCGTGCCTGGAGCACCCCGGTCTGCCGGCTAGCAAGCCGGTCTCCTTCGAAATCTATGTCGAACCACTGGTAGCCGGAACCAAAGGCGCCGCATGCCTGCGGGCCGTTCGGGGCCACAAACAAGGCATCGGGCAACACATCCTGCCAGTAGGGGGCCAAACCAATCAGATCATTGCCGTCGCTGCCATAGCCGTGCAGCAGCACGACCGCCTGCTTGGCCGCCACGCCGGATTTAGGTGGGAGCATGGGGCCGGAGAGTTTTGGAGTCATGATTGCTGCAGTCCTGGAAAGCTTTGGGGCAAACTGCCCTCCCGCGCCGGAAAAATCCAGCGCACAAAGCCACATCAGCTGGAGATGCCTTCTTTTTGGCGGCTGGCGGCAAAGTAGCGCCAGAATAGCAGCGCCGCGGCCGAGCGATGTGGCGACCAGCTGGCAGCCAGCGCGGTTAGCTCGGCAATGCCCGGAGTGCCCTCCATTCCCAAACCGTCGCCCACGGCCTTGCGCAATGCCAAATCGCCGGCGGGAAACACATCGGGGTGCCCGGCTCCAAAGAGCAGATAGACCTCCGCCGTCCACGGTCCGATGCCCTTATGGGCGACGAGATAGGCGACCGCCTGATCAATCGGCAAGGTCGCAAGATGGTCAAAGTCCAGCGTTCGATCCATTATTGCTTCGGCAATGACCCGCACTGTCAGATATTTGCCGCGCGAAAAGCCAACACCGCGCACGGCCTCCTCGGTGAGATCGAGATATCCCTCAGGCTCCAGCGCCCCCGGCAAAAGCTCGAAGCGGTTCCAGATGGCTCGGGCACTTGCCACGGACAATTGCTGCCCGCAAATCACCCGGGCCATTCCGGCAAATCCGCTGGGGTAGATGCGCGGCACCACCTGCCCCGCCGCAGCCCGCACCAGAATGAGCCGCGGATCAGCTAAGACCAGTTGATCCAGCTGCCGGGCGATCGCCTCGACGTTGTCAAGACGCGCCAACTGCATGGATTCGTTCATGTGCACGGACCTTGGGAATAGCTTCTCATCCAAACAATTCTGTGTTCGTCTGCTGCTCTGAACCGACGATCCAAAGTGCCGCCACCCATCAACGACCGCAACCCGAAAGTGATAAGGCCGCCTTGGCGGAGGACAATCCGGTCACTTGGACGGGAGCGACCAAGAAGGGGGCTCGCCTTGCGCTTCTGTAACTACTTGCCCTCAACATGTGGACGAACCATTTCTTCGCCCACTACCGTTCCGACTCCCGCTTCACCGCAAATGGCCAATTGATCATGAATAGAGAGCCGGACTGGGCCCTGTGGCGTAGTTTTGCAGCCGTCGTCGCCCACGGCTCGCTTTCGGCCGGTGCACGCGAACTGGGCATCAGCCAGCCCACAATTGGCCGTCACATCGAAACTCTCGAATATGACCTGGGCGTCACCTTGTTCGAGCGCACCCTGTCGGGCCTCAAGCCCAACAGCACCGCCTTGCGTCTATACGAGCCGGTATCGACCGCCCAGGCCGCCCTCGCGCAGGCTGCGATCATGGCCGAGGGCGCCCAGGCAGACTATGGCGGCAGCGTACGTATCACCGCCAGCACCATCATCTCAAACTACGTTCTGCCCGCCCTTCTGCTCCCGATTAGGCAGCGCTATCCCAATATAGCGCTGGAAATCGTGCCATCTGATTCGACTGAAAACCTGCTGCTGCGCGAGGCCGACATCGCCATTCGAATGTTCCGGCCGTCCCAACTGGAACTCGTCACCAGGCATCTGGGCAATTTGCCGCTGCGGCCAACCGCCCATCGCGACTACCTTGCCCGGCGCGGCACGCCCCGCGCCGTCGCCGAGCTTCACACCCACGACCTGATCGGGCTGGATCGCTCTGATGCCCTCATCGCCCATTCCCGAGCGGTCGGCATTCCCCTGCGCCGTGAGGATTTCAGGCTGCGCACCGACGATCAATGCCATCTGTGGGAGTTGATGAAGGCGGGCCTCGGGATCGGTTTCGCTCAAGTGGGACTGATCGAGAACACGCCCGGCATGGTCGCCCTGCCCATCGACCTGAAAATCCCCCCGCTCGAAGTCTGGCTCACCACCCACAAGGAGTTGTTCACCTCGCATCGCATTCGTGCCATCTATGATGTGCTGTCCGAAGGTCTCGTAAGCTATATCAATGGCTGAGCCGTCTATGCGTAGGAACCCATGCAAACTGCTTTGAACATCATCATCCTCCTGGCCTTGTTTTCGGTCGCCCTCGTGCTGGGGCTTGGCCTGTGGAACATGGCCAAGGGCGGCTCGCCCAATACCAGTCAACGCCTGATGCGCTTGAGGGTTATCGCCCAGGCCGTCGCGGTGCTGCTCTTGCTGGCCGCGCTGGCAATCTTTGGCGTCAATCGCTGATGGTAAAGCTGAACGTCATCTATACCAAGACCGGTGACGACGGCACTACAGGCCTCGTGCGCGGCCCGCGCCGCTCCAAGCACGATCTGCGCGTGGAAGCCTACGGCACGGTAGATGAGGCCAATGCCTTTGTCGGGATGGCCCGGTTGCACTCAGGCAGCAACGCCGACCTCGACGCCATTCTGGGCCGGGTCCAGAATGATCTGTTCGACGTCGGCTCTGATCTGGCCACGCCTGGTCTGGACGACGCCGCCACGCAATATCCGTCCTTGCGCATTCGACCTGTCCAGACGGCCTATCTCGAGGCACAGATCGACCGCCTCAATGCAGACCTGGCGCCGCTGAAGAGCTTCATCCTCCCTGGTGGCACGCCTCTATCGGCGGCGCTTCACGTTGCACGGACCGTAGTTCGTCGGGCCGAGCGTCTCACCGTGGCGCTGGCTGAAATCGAAGCCGACACGAACCGCGAAGCCGTGCGCTATCTCAATCGTTTGTCCGACCTGCTGTTTGTCATGTCCCGCATTGCCAACGCGAACGGCACGGAAGACGTGCTATGGGTTCCGGGCAATTACGGCGACCTGAAAAAGGGCTGACGCCCGTTCATGGTTTTTCCACTGCATGATCGCAATCCGATCCGTCACATCCGGTTTCCCTATGTGACCTACGGCCTGATCGCGCTGACGATCTTGTGCTTTGCCCTGCAATCGCTCCTGCCGCCGGCAGAGTTTGAGCAGGCCACCATCGACTTCGGCATGATCCCGATTGTGGTAAGGAACGCCTATCCGCAGCCGGTGGAGTGGTTGCCCGACTGGGCCAATCTGATCACCTATGCCTTCTTGCACGCAGACTGGCTGCACCTGCTGTCCAACATGCTCTTTTTGTGGATATTCGGCGACAACATTGAAGACGCCATGGGGCACGTCAAATTCGTGCTGTTCTACCTCGCCTGCGCAGCCATGGCGGCTTTGGCGCACCTGGCGTTCAATTGGGATGCCAATGGCCCGCTGGTAGGCGCTTCAGGCGCGGTAGCCGGCGTGATGGGCGCATATATCCTGCTCTATCCCCATGTACGCATCCTGGTGCTGGCGCGCATCATCGTTCCCATCCCCTTGCCGATACCCGCCTTCTGGATGCTGGGGTTCTGGATCGCCACGCAGCTGTTCTATCTGCTCGCAGGATCGGAAGAACCGGTGTCCTGGTGGGCCCATCTGGGCGGCTTCGTCACGGGTATCATCTTGGCCATCCTATTCAAGCGGGACAGCGTGCCGCTGTTAGGCGGCCGTTAACCGCAACCGAATTTCACCAGTATACGGGACTGTTACCAGGCCATGTTTACCGCCAAACTCCAGCCTGGCGGACGCAAATGCAAGGAACTCTGCGTGGACACGGATCTCTCAATGCAGATGCTGACGATGAACACCCTGTCGACGCAAAATAGCGTCCAGATTGCCGTGTTCAAGAAATCCCACGAGATCCAGACAGATCTGCTCGAGACACTGATGGCGTCGGCCAAGGCAGCCCCGCCACCGGGCCAGGGGCTCAAGATCGACAAGAGCGCCTGACTCCGCATGAGCAATGCCCTGGCAATATCACCGAGCGTCATGATCAACCGTCTGGTTGATCGCGCTGGTACTCCGCCTGCGGCACAGCTCACCAAGGTGGCGGCCCTGCGCATGGAACTTAGAGCCAAGGCCGAGGCCGAACAAAACAAGGCAGACTTGCTTCATCCGGAGGGGGATGCCGGGGCGCCGATCATTGATTCCGGCGCCGCTGTGGATCGCCTGATTTAACTCCTGAGCCCGATCAGCGCTTCGATCACCGCTTCACCATCCTTGGAGTGCCATTCGGCCGGGCCCTGCAACACGGCAAGTTCGCACCCCTCTTCATCCAGCACCAGCGTTGCTGGCAGGCCGATGGCCACAGCCTCCTGCTTCAGGCGCTCAAACGCGGCAAATGTATTGTCCGCATAGAGTGGCAGGTTCTCGAAGGAATTTTCATCCATGAAGGCCTGCGCCTTGGTCAGGCCGTTGGCGCCGATGTCGAGATTGATCGGCAGGACCATGAACTCATCGGAATTGTACTTGGTGGCCAGTGCGTCCAGCGCTGGCATCTCCTCGCGGCAGGGCACGCACCAGCTCGCCCAGAAATTGACCAGCAGCGCCTTGCCCTTGAAATCGGCAATCGTAAAATCCGCGCCGGTTGCATCCTTGAAAGCCATATCGGCGTAGCCACGCCCCCCACCCGTGCCGTTCAGAGCAGCAAGCTCCCCCTTGGCCGCTCCATCGATCAGCGCGGCGGCTTCTTCCTGCGCCGGACATTGCTTGGCCACACTGGCATTGCCGAGCCAAAGCCACACAGCTATAGCTAGCGCAAATCCCGCCAAGCCCAGGATGAGGACCAGCCCAGCGCGGCTGGGAGCTCCGGGGCGTGGTGCGTGCGTATCGGTCAATTCACTACTCCGAGGTCAAAGATGAGCAACAAGATGTGGGGCGGACGCTTTGCAACCGGCCCCGACGCCATCATGGAAGAAATCAACGCCTCGATCGGATTTGATCAGCGTCTTTATTCCCAGGACATTGCAGGTTCTATAGCCCATGCGTCCATGCTCGCCGAGACGGGCATACTGACACATGAAGACCGCGACGCCATCATTGCGGGTCTAAACGAGGTGCTTGCTGAAATCGAGGGTGGCAGCTTCACGTTCTCGCGTGCGCTCGAAGACATTCATATGAATGTGGAATTGCGCCTGCGCGAAAAGATCGGCGATGCAGCCGGCCGCTTGCATACTGCGCGCTCGCGCAACGATCAGGTGGCGACCGATTTCAAGCTCTATGTCCGCGACACCATCGATACCCTGATCGCTCAGGTGCACACGCTGCAGCTGGCGCTGGTCAACCGCGCCGAAGCTGAAGCTGAAACCATCATGCCGGGCTTCACCCATCTCCAGAACGCGCAGCCCGTAACCTTCGGTCACCATTTGCTGGCCTATGTAGAGATGCTGGGGCGCGATTCCGGTCGCCTGCTTGACGCCCGCAAGCGCCTCAACGAGAGCCCGCTCGGTTCGGCTGCCCTTGCCGGTACGCCCTATCCGATTGATCGCTTCATGACTGCCGAAAAGCTCGGCTTTGATCGCCCCACGGCCAATTCGCTGGACGCCGTGTCGGATCGTGACTTTATCCTAGAAACGCTGGCTGCCGCCTCGATCTGCGCCATGCACCTGTCGCGCTTCGCCGAAGAAATGGTCATCTGGTCGTCGGCCCAGTTCGGTTTCATCAAGCTCTCGGACAAGTTCACCACCGGCTCGTCCATCATGCCGCAAAAGCGCAATCCGGACGCTGCCGAACTGGTCCGCGCCAAGATCGGTCGCATTCTTGGCGCCCTGACCAGCCTGATCGTCGTGATGAAGGGGCTGCCGCTCGCCTATTCCAAGGATATGCAGGAAGACAAGGAAGTCGCCTTCGACGCCCTTGATGCCCTGTCGCTGTCACTGGCTGCCATGACCGGCATGGTGGGCGACCTGACCGCCAATCACGCCCGAATGCGCGAATCGGCCACCGCCGGTTTTTCCACTGCAACGGACGTGGCGGACTGGCTGGTGCGCGAGCTCAACATCCCCTTCCGCGACGCCCACCACATTACCGGGCAGATCGTGGCGCTGGCCGAGCAGAAGAACACCGGCCTCGAAGGTCTCACCATCGAGGACTTCAAGACCATCGACCAGCGCATCGACAGCCGCATCCACAAGGTGCTCACTGTCGAAGCGTCAGTCGCCGCCCGCCAGTCCTATGGCGGCACTGCACCGGCCAATGTGGTCGTTCAGGCCGCACGCTGGAAAACCGCGCTCACCGGACAACCCCACGAACCGCGCACGCTGGCAAAGAAATCCGCCGGCGGTCACGGCGATGGCGGCATCGCCTGATCAGAGATATGTCCGAGCCACTTCGAAAGATGCGCCTGAGCGAGCAGCACGTCGCGCTGCTCGCTTCCGGCCACCGGTTGGATGGTCCTCCCCCGCCGCCGCCCAATCTGGCCGCGGCAACGCTTGATGACCATCTCGCCACCATCCGCGAACTCACGGTCGATCGGGCTGCGGATGACGAGTTCTGGTTCTTTGCCTATGGCTCGTTGATCTGGAAGCCGGCCTGCAATTTTGTGGAGCTGCGCACCGGCCTGTTGCGCGGCTGGCACCGATCCTTTTGCCTGGGCTGGAACGAGACCTTTCGTGGCAGCGCCGACAATCCGGGCCTGATGCTGGCGCTTGATCGCGGGGGCTCCTGCCACGGCGCGTTGTATCGCCTGCCGCCCGACGCGGTAGAAGCCAATCTGGTCAAGCTGTTGCAACGCGAAATGGGCTGGCGGCCAACCGCCTTCCCGCCGCGTTGGGTCAATGTATCCACGCCCGAACGCCCAATCCGCGCCCTGACTTTCTGCATTGATCGGCACAGCGGTCGCTATGTCTCCGGCCTCTCCGAACACGAGATGGTCGACATGCTCGCCACGGCCACTGGCGCTGGCGGCTCGATGGCGGAATATCTGCACGCTACCGTGGCCCACCTTGAACAGATGGGTATCCACGACCGCCGCCTGTGGCGCCTGCAGGATCTCACTGCCCGCCGGATCGAAGCAACACATGGTCTGGCGCTCTAACTGACACTTTCGTTTTCCCGGTTCTTCGGCTAGATCACCGGGCTATTCCTACCGAGGACACTATGGTTCACCATTTCGAGCACCGCGACGGCACGATGTTTGCCGAAGACGTCAACGTCAACGACCTCGCGGCCAAGGTGGGCACCCCATTTTACGCCTATTCCACGGCGACGCTGCGCCGCCATGTGCGCGTGGTCAAAGCCGCCTTCGAAGGCATCCCCACCCTTGTGGCCTACGCCATGAAGGCCAACTCCAACCAGGCCGTGCTCAAGGTGATGGCGTCCGAGGGGGCCGGCGCCGATGTGGTGTCCGGCGGTGAACTCGAGCGCGCCCTCGCTGCGGGTATCAAGCCCGGCATGATCGTGTTTTCCGGCGTTGCCAAGACTGTCGCCGAAATGCGCCGTGGCCTCGAAGTGGGCATCAAGTGTTTTAACGTGGAGAGCGAGCCCGAGCTTGAACGATTGTCGATGGTGGCGCAGGGACTAGGCGTCACAGCCCCGGTTTCAGTGCGGATCAACCCTGATGTGGATGCGCGCACCCACGCCAAGATCTCCACCGGAAAGGCCGAAAACAAGTTCGGCATCCCCTATGCCCGCGCCCGTGAGGTTTACGCGCGCATCGCCAAATTGCCCAATGTCGAAGCTGTCGGCGTCGACATGCACATTGGCAGCCAGATTACCGATCTGGAGCCATTTGCCAGCGCATTTGAGCTTCTGGCCAATCTGGTCACCGCGCTACGCGCCGATGGCCACACTATCCGCCACGTTGACGTCGGCGGCGGGCTGGGCATTCCCTATGATGAAACCGAAGATGCTCCGCCCCTCCCCACTGCCTATGCAGCGGTGGTGCGCGACAAGCTCAGCCACCTTGGATGCAGCCTCGTCATCGAGCCCGGTCGGCTGCTTGTCGGCAATGCCGGCGTGCTGGTGACCAAGGTTGAATACGTGAAGGAAGGCGCGGCCAATTTCGTGATCGTGGACGCCGCGATGAACGACCTGCTGCGTCCGACCCTCTATGAAGCGCACCACGGCATCGAATTGGTGAACCAGTCGAACCTTGCACCGATCACCGCCGATATTGTCGGACCGGTGTGCGAAACCGGGGACTACCTGGCCAAGGGCCGGACCATCGCCGGCGTCAAGGAAGGCGATTTGCTGGCTGTCATGAGCGCGGGGGCTTATGGGGCGGTAATGGCCTCAACCTACAATTCCCGGGCACTCATTCCGGAGGTGTTGGTCGATGGCGACCGCTTCCACGTTATTCGTCCCCGCAAGACGATTGAAGACCTGATCGCCCTCGATAGCGTACCCGATTGGCTCTAGCGCCGCCTAGGAGGCCCGCTGGCTCATGGCCTGGCGGGCCAGCGACACGACCTGGACCGGCGTGCCCGCCAGGGCATCGTCGATTTTCCCGATCAGGTCGGCCAGGGTAAAGGGCTTGGCGATAACGTCATAGACAGCCGCATCGAGCCCATGGGCCCGTTCCCGCTGATCGGCAAAGCCGGTCATCAGCACGATGGTAATGTCGGGATATTTGTGGGCCACTTGCTGCGCCAAGCCAATTCCATCCAGGATCGGCATCTTGATGTCGGAGAGCAACAGGTCAAACCTGCCTCCTTCGGCATCACAGGTTTCAGCGGCCAGCTCGCCGTCTTCCTCGGCCAACACCTCATGCCCGCTCATGGTCAAAGCTGTGACCACAAAAGCGCGGACGGACGGATCGTCTTCAGCGACAAGAATTCGGGCCATCTGAATTACTCCGATTATCGATTGGCAGGGGCAGCAGGAACGACTGCCGGCGAATTGTTCTGGCCCGAAGGTGACATTGCACTGCTTCCGCCACTGAAACTCAACCGGACACGCGATGCGTCAACCGGCGGCATGACCAATTGTGTCTCAAAGTCGGCGCGCTCTCCCACCATGAGGTCGCCAATTTTTGGTACGGCTCGCCATTCGAACACGGCCTGTCCGCCATCATCGAGCAACGTCACAATGACGGGTGGTACCGGGGTGGGCTTCTTGTTCAACCCGGTAATCTGCGCTGCTACCACCAGAACTTCCTTACCTTCGCGTAGCGTTCGCAAGGTCGTCGCCTTGGAAATATCCAGACCTACCACGTTCACTTCCAGACCCATGGCCTCATAGACGCCCGCCAAATCCGGATAGTGCCGTACCAGAGGGCCCCTCCCAATGTAGGCACCGGTGATCAAGCCGGCCAATGCGAGCACACCGGCAACTCGCGCCATGCGGCGAAGCTTGGCAAAGGGCAAGCCGGCGATCATGGCGTTCTGTCGCCGAAAAAATGCCCGTTGCCGCCGCCGGATGACCGCTGGATCAATCTTGCCGGCCTCCTGGTCGCTCTGAATGCTACGCACCCCGAGTTCAGCAGCCACAGCCTTTTCTTCGCTCTGCAGCGCTTCATCGAGACCGTCCTCCACCAGCTCCGAAATTGCTTGCTGCACAGCCCCGTCCGGATCCCGATCGGGCTCGTCCGGGCGCTGGTTCCAGGCCAGTTGGCAGTGCGCGCATTGAACTTTACGCCCGGCCGAGCCAATGGCCTGATAGGCCACCTGGTACTTCGTTTGGCAGTGTGGACAGGTGATGATCATGAAGCCAGACAAGTGCACGGGACGAATATCGGGCTGAACCTAGCCCGCAGGGAGTTAAGACTCCTCAAACCGCGCGAGCATCCCCCTGAATCATATTTGTGCCGCTTTCTTGCGGGCAACAACGCACCGGTGCCGCATCTGGCGGTCGTCACTGTTATGATGCGTCCACCGCCTGATTCGTCGGGCTAGCAGACCAAATGAGGAGCCACCGCTCTTGATCGAGTTTTCCGATGTGGGCCTGCGCTATGGCAATGGTCCAGAGATCCTACGGGACCTGACATTTGCGGTCGAGCCGGGCTCATTTCATTTTCTGACGGGGCCATCCGGGGCAGGCAAGACGTCGCTGCTGCGGCTGTTGCTGCTCTCGCTCAAGCCCACCCGCGGCCGGGTGACGATGTTTGGCGAGGATGTCAGCAACCTTACTCAGGACCGCCTGCTGCAGATGCGTCGGCATATTGGCATCGTGTTCCAGGAATTTCGCCTGCTGGACCACCTGACCACGTTCGAAAACGTCGCACTGCCCTTGCGGGTGCTCGGACAGGCCGAAAGCGAATACCGCCCGAACGTCACCGAACTGCTCGAATGGGTGGGGCTGGGCGAGCGCATGAATGCCTTGCCCTCGCTCCTTTCGGGTGGCGAAAAGCAGCGTGCTGCCATCGCGCGCGCCGTTATCGCACGCCCCAAGGTGCTGCTCGCAGACGAGCCCACGGGCAATGTCGATCCGGAGCTGTCGAGCCGTCTGGTCCACCTGTTTGCCGAGCTCAACCGCACCCTCGGCACCACCATTATTCTGGCGACCCATGAACTGCCGCTGCTCGACCAGTTCAATTACCCCCGCATGTTGCTCTCCAAGGGCGAGTTGGTGATTCATGATTGAGCGCGTTCTTGCCTATATGCCGCGTCGCAGTGGCGCCGCCCCGATCGTCCCCGAAAAAAGCGTAGCTGGTCGCACCCTGCTCTTGCTCATTACCATCATGAGCTTCCTTTCGGCGGTGACGCTGGGCGGGGTGGTGCTGGTACAAAAGTCCGCCATTGCCTGGTCCGCAGATGTGGGGCGCGAAGTGACCATTCAGATTCGCCCCGTGGAGGGCGAGGTGATGGATTCGAATTTGCGCACTGCCGTGTCCCTGGCCGAGTCCACTCCAGGTATCGCATCGGCCCGTGCGCTGACCCTTGAAGAAAGCCAGAAGCTGCTCGATCCCTGGCTCGGTGCCGGGCTCGACCTGACGGCTATCGAAATTCCGCGCCTGGTCGTTGTGCAACTGGCGGACCCGGTCGATGCCGATATTGAAGGGCTCGCGCGCAACCTCAGTGCAGTCAAGGGAGCAAGCCTTGACACCCACGCCGCCTGGCGCCAGCAACTCAACACCATGGCCGGCACGATCGTACTTTCGGGCCTGCTTGTGCTCGTCCTGATCGGCGCTGCCACAGTCCTCGCCATCGTTTTTGCCACCCGCGGTGCCATGGCGTCCAATCGCGAGATCGTCGACGTGCTCCACTATATCGGCGCCGCCAACAAATTCATTGCCGGGGAGTTTCAGGGACGGTTCCTGTCCATCGGCCTGCAAGGCGGGTTGCTGGGCGCCGCCGCCGCCCTGCTGTTTTTTGCCTTGATCGGCACGGCTGCCGGCAACATGCTCTCGAGTGAAGCGGGGGCTCAGGTTGGCGTCTTGTTCGGGCGTTTTGCACTGGGCCTGGACGGGATCATCGGCATTGCGGCCGTCATTCCAGTGATCGCCGCGTTGACTGCCATTACGTCACGCACCACCGTGCGCCGGTTTCTAAGCGAAACCTCGTAAAGACCGAAAACGCGCAACACACTCGCCAAGGCACGTTTTGAGCGCTAAGAACGCTCGCTGCAGCACTCTTTGCTGTCGGAGAAGCCCATGTTTGTCGTCCAGGCCATTCGCACGGTGTTATTTTATCTGCTGTTTATCGGTCTGACGGCGATCGTCGCGATAACCATCGGCGTTATCGCCATGTTCGCCGGGCGCACCGAATTCAGCTGGCGCCTCGCCAAGTTCTGGTGCCGGTCCAATCTGTCCATTCTGCGCGGAATGACTGGCGTAAAGACCAAGGTAACCGGCGAAGAAAACATTCCTGCCGGTGGTTGCATCATTGCAGCCAAGCACCAAAGCGATTGGGATGTGTTTTCGATTTTCCCGTTCACGGGTCGCCCGGCTTATGTCGTCAAGAAAGAGCTGATGGATCTGCCGTTCTTCGGCAAGGCTGCGCGATCCCTCGATTGCATCTCGGTTGATCGCCGCCGTGGCGCCGAAGCCATCCCCCAGATGATGCGCCAAGCCCATGCTGCCATCGAGCGTGGTTGCCGCATTGTCATATTTCCCGAGGGCACGCGTCGCGCCTCGCTTGCGCCGGCCCAGTACCGCCAAGGGATTGTGCGTCTTTATCTGGAGTTGAACGTGCCGGTTGTGCCCGTTGCCGTTAACTCTGGGATTTTTTGGGGGCGTAATAGCCTCGTGATCTGGCCCGGCACCGCCGAAGCCAAATTTCTGCCCGCTATCGAGCCAGGGTTGACCGCCGATGAGTTCATGGCGCGGCTCAAGCAGGCCATCGAGCCCGAATCGGAGGCCCTTACTCTGGCGGCCCTGGCCCGGGGTGAAGGTCGGCCGATCGACAGCGAGACACAGGCAAAAATCGACGCGGTAAAATCTCGCGCGGGCGAACAATAGTCTACATATTGACGATTTCGAAACCAGTAGCCATACATATAGACATGGCGCAGCAGCCCATTGACGGTGGCTGCGCTTTGTTCTATTTTTGTTCTCATCGAGAGAACGCTGCGAGGATAGCGTAGATGGCCAGCACTCAGAGCAGGATTGTTACGCACGATTTTGGTCGCGGTGCCAGTTGGCAGGGGCGTTCGGGACGCACCTATGGGCTGGTCGGCGAGAACCTCGAACATTTCGTCATGATTGAGGCCGCGCTGTACGTCATCGCCAAAGGCAAAAGCGTGCTCTGGGTCGGCTCTACGAACGAACTGGTAGAAGATCCAATGAGTCGCACCCGCTTTCGGCTGGCTCTTGATTGTGCCGATCGAGCGTTCCGCGTGCTCTCCGACAACGCTGTGACCGAACGGCTCTCGACCATCTGGGACCTTGAGGGGGCCGAACCGCTGGCGGGCGCGCAAGCGGCCTAGGCGGTCAAATCGGGCCAGACTCCTCACGCAAGAGTTCGGCTATGGCCATCAGTTGGCGATCCCTTATGCCCAGCTCCGCCAAATGCCGTGCAGTGTTGAGCACATAGTCCACATTGCGTCCGGACAACCCAACGCCGGCGCGCACCATCGCCAATTGCTGCTCCAGCGACAGATTACCCGCGAACTGGTCGTGATGCTCATCCACCACATAGGCCAGCCCGAGCACCAGCCGGCCATCAGCCAGCCGCACCGGCCTGAGCACCTCGCGATAGACTGACGTCACCAGCTCGCGCTCTTTCAGATACAGCCTCACCTGCTGCCACTCGCCAGCGGCCACTTCAAACATCATGCCCCGGCAGGATCCACCGCGCGCCAGTCCGAACACCAGCCCCGGCTGTTCGACCGTGCCGCGATGGTGATGGGAAACAATGGAAAGCTTGCGGTGCGCCCCTCGCAACAGGCCCTGCTGGGCCGAAACATAGGCAAAACCGGGATTCCAGATCAGTGATCCGTAGCCAAACACCCAATGGGTAACGGCGTCAGGGTTTTCATGCATCATTAAGTTAACCGAGCGAATCCATGGCTGGTTGGCCAGCAGCTTCATTGCACCAACCGATATCGCTCCAGCCATCTGATTGCGATCCGGTTTTGACGCCATGGACGCAACAAAGCTTCTGTCTGCTCATTAGGACAGGTAAAAGTGGCGCCATGAAGAAACGAATCATCATTTTGAGCAGCGTCGTGCTGGTCGTTATCGGTCTGTGGAGCGCAGCTTGGGTTACGCTGGCCGGCTTGGTCAAGCAAACCATTGCGGCCCAGGCAACCGCCGACGGCGTCACCGAGCCCCAACTCATCTGCGCGCAGTTGACGGTCGAAGGGTTTCCCTTCCGCTTTGACGCCGAATGCGCAGGGGCCACCATCGTCACCGGCGACATCATGCTGGAGCTGCCCGCGATTTGGGCCAGCGTATTGGTCTACGCCCCGACCCACGTGATTGCATCGGCACACGCCCCGCTGCAGCTCACCGACAGCTTCACCGGCACCCGCAACACCTTGGCATGGACGGATCTCAGCTCCAGCATCCGGCTCAACGATTGGCGCATTGCCCGCGCCTCCGTGGTTGGGAGCGATCTGGTCTGGACGGACGCCTTGTTTGGCGATGCACTCATCGCCAGCACCCCGTCGGCCGAGCTGCATCTGATGGATATTCCAGAACAGCATGACAGTGGACAGCACACAGCCGCCTTGGCCGGCTATCTGCGCGCAAAAGAAATTACCTGGCCCGGCTTCACTCTGACCGACGCCGCCACTGAACTTCAGCTTGAGCTCACCGGCCTGCCCGATGACGTGCGCAATTGGGGCGACCCACAGCTCCTGCCGCGCATTCAACAGGCCGGCGGCAACCTCAAGATCGTCTCGATACATGCAAGCGACGACAATGCCGTCTTATCCGCGCAGGGCAATCTCGGCCTGGACCCTGCTGGCCTGCTGGATGGCCAGATCGCCATCACCTCCACTGGGGTTGCGGAACGGCTGGGCGCCCTCTTGGCAGAGCCATGGCGCACGTTGATGCTCGGCGCCCCCCGCGATGATGGCAGCTATTCCAACCAGCTAGGCTTCAAGGGCGGCGCGATTTTCTCCGGGGTCGTTCCCGTGGCGTCCGTCCCACCGCTGTTCTAAAGCACTAGCGACGACGCACCCCATGCGTCGTCGCTATCGATCGGCTAGGACTTGGTCTCGATGGCCGGCGTCGTTTCCTGCAGCCGGCCGAAGTCGGGTTTAGCCGTTTCCTGCCCCGCCGAGATGATTGATCGCCGCACGGCCCGGGTTCGGGTGAACATGGCCTCGAGCGCCGGACCGTCCCCAGTCCGCACGGCCCGTTGCAACACCGCAAGATCCTCCGAAAACCGCCCCAGCATCTCCAGGACCGCGTCGCGATTGGTCAGGAAAACGTCGCGCCACATCACCGGGTCGGACGCGGCAATGCGGGTGAAATCACGGAAGCCCGAGGCCGAGAACTTGATCACCTCGGATTGCGTGGCTGCTTCCAGATCTGCCACGGTGCCCACGATGTTGTAGGCGATGAGGTGGGGGATATGGCTGGTAATGGCCAGCACCATGTCATGGTGCTCCGGGGTCATCACCTCGACCTGGCTGCCCATGGCACGCCAGAACGCCGCCAGCTTCTCGGTCTGAACGGGATCCACACCAGCAAGCGGCGTCAGCACACACCAGCGTCCGGAAAACAGTTCCGGAAAACCCGCTGACGGGCCGGAATGCTCGGTTCCCGCTATGGGGTGAGCCGGCACGAAGCTGACACCTTCGGGCACATAGGGGCTGATAACCTTGACGACGTGGCCCTTGACCGAACCGACATCGCTCAGGATGGCGCCGGGCGCCAGATGGGAGGCTATCCCTTTGGCAACGCTCTCATAGGCCCCGACCGGCGTGCACAGGATGACCAGATCAGCACCCTCTACGGCCTCGGCCGCATCAAGCGTATAGACATCGCCCAGCCCCAGCGCCCGCGCCTCTTCCAGCGTTTCGGGCGTGCGGGTGGAAATGGCAATCGTTTCGGCCAGCCCGTGGCGGCGTGCTGCCAGCGCGATGGAAGAGCCGATCAGGCCAATGCCGATCAGCGTTAGTTTGCGAAAGGGAGCACTCATGAAATCTTGACCAGCGCGTGCAGGATGCCGGCCACGCCGCGCATCGCCTGTTCGGATCCGATGGAAATCCGCAAACCATTGGGAATGCCGTAGGAATTGCCGATTTCACGAACGATCAGCCCGCGCTCCATCAGCGTTTCGAACGCCTTGCTGGCAAACTCGGCATCGGGAAACAGCACGGTGATGAAATTGGCCTGGCTGGGGATCACCCGCATATGGTTGGAGTGCAGCTCTTTGGTCAGCCATTCGCGCCACTGCGCATTGTGCGCCTTGAGCTTGGCGGTGAATTCAACATCGCGCGTTGCGGCGGCTCCAGCCAGCTGGGCGGCAAGGTTCACGTTGAACGGGCCGCGGATGCGATTGATGGCATCCACGATATGGTCCGGCCCGACCATCCAGCCGATCCGGGCAGCCGCGAGGCCGATCTTGGAGAAGGTGCGCACCATCACCACGTTCTGCGCCTGCAGGGCGAGGTCGGCCCCGGCCGAATAATCAGCGGCCGTCGCGTATTCCGCATAGGCGCTGTCGATCACCAGCAGCACATCAGCGGGCAATCCGGCATGCAGGCGGCGCACTTCCGCATCACTGAGATAAGTGCCGGTGGGGTTATTCGGGTTGGCCAGCCAGACGATCTTGGTCCTGGGCGTCACCGCTGCCAGAAGTGCATCGACGTCTGCGGTGTAGTCAGCCTCGTCCACCATGACGATGCTCGCCCCAGCGGCCTTGGTCACGATCGGATAGATCGAAAAACCATATTGGCTCATCACGGCCTCATCGCCGTCGCCAAGATAAACCTGTGCCAGCAGATGCAACAGGTCATCCGAACCATTGCCGCACACAATGCTGTCCGCCGCAATCCCATGCACCTCGGCCAGCGCTTCGCGCAGCAGCCGCGACGTGCCCTCGGGATAGATCTCGAGATGGTCCGCCACCGAGCGGAACGCCTCCATCGCCTTGGGGCTGGCCCCCAGCGGGCTTTCATTGGACGACAGCTTGATCGACTGGGCTCCCGGCGCGCCGGATTTGCCGGGCACATAGGGGGCGACATCAAGAATGCCAGGTTGCGGTATCGGGCGGAGCTGGTCGGTCATGAGGGAGGGCTTTACAGACAAATTAGGCCGCGCGGACCATAGTCAAACACGCCCCGATTGGCAAAGCCTCCGTAGAGTTATCCGGGCCTGGAGGCGAGATTGTCTCACCCGGCGCGAGGAAACTCTCTCCGCGCCGCGTAGCGTTTCAATAATCTGCCGGTTTCCTCAGGACGGTGTCCTTATGGCGTGGCCGCGCAGCCATTGATCCAGGCGACGATCGTTTCAATTTCCTCGTCCTTAAGGCTGCCTGAGGGCGGCATCTTGGACCCCGAACCACCCACGCTCTCATGGGTCCCCAACAGCTTGTGGGCCAGATAGCTCTGCTCGCTATCGCCGGGAGTGACACGGTTCATCGCGGGCAATTCTTCGCTGGCGACGTTAACCAGATTGTCGTAACCGCTCCCTTTCTGGAACGACACGCCAGACGTTGCCGAGGCATCACTGTGGCAGCTGACGCACTTCTTGGAGACGATCGGCTCGACATCCTTGGTATAGCTGTCCAGGCACGCATCGGCGAAAGCCGCCGACGAGCCCAGCATGATGAACGCGGCCACTGCCGCCGGCCATAGCTTCTTCATTGGACTACCCTTTCACAAATGGCGCCCGCTGCGCTGATCGCGGCGGTTTCACAACCGCGTACGATCTAGTCGAACGCATGCTGGCACCGAAGGTTTCATCCTTCCTCCTAGGCCCTTGCGAAGAGTGTTACGGCCCCAGTGCTCGCAACCAGCGCCCGGGGCTCCCTCAGATCGCCCCTCCAGCTTTGTTCGGCACCCCCTGTTTGCGCCGGGTTCCAATTGCTCACTTCACTTACGGCCGCAGATCGCTATGGTCCTGCCGCATGCCGAGGAGTGCAAACCTATGAGTGAAGATGCTGCAGGATCGGTCGAGACCGGCGCAATCTGGAGCAAAGACGTCGCCAACCGGGGCCAGGTCATGTACCTGGTTCATGAGGTCTCCCGCCTCATCAGCACGTACTATGACCAGGCCATGGCGCGCCACAACATCACGCGCGCCCAGTGGACGGCCATGATGCACATCTATCAGTATCCGGGCGCCACCCAATCAGAGCTGGCTGAATATATGCAGATGGGGCGCGCCGGTGTCGGCAAGATGCTCGAGCGCCTAGAGCGCAAGAACTGGATCGAGCGCCGTGACGATCCCAAGGACCAGCGCATTCGCCGGGTCTATTTGCACGAAGAGGCCAGGCCCATTCAGGAGATTCTCGCCACCGAAGGCCTCTCCCTTTACAACACCTTCTACGAAGGCATGTCCCAGGGCCAGATCGATGGCCTGCTGGGCAGCCTGATGACCATGCGCCAGAATGCCATCAACAAGCTTGGCAAGATCGGCTAGCTGCTGCGCGCCGTTGCGGTATTGAGATTGGGCACCCGCACATAGCGCTCGGCGCGTTGGCGCCGGGGCACCGCGGGGAACGCCGCCTTGCGCGCCCGCACACAGATCACCCCGCTCATGGCCGGCCCGAACATCCGCCCTGCCCGCTCGATCAGCCGGGTCGATTTCAGCACCAGGCGCGACTGAAAGGGCGGCGTGAACAGTGCATCGCGCCAGGCTTCCGGCACAAAGCTGTGGTCGCGCAGCAATTTGTCGAGCTGGCCGCCGGAATAGGGATTGCCCGAGCCAAAGGGCGTGTTGTCGCGCTGCGCCCAGATGCCGCGCCGTCGCGGCACCACCAGAATCAGCTGCCCGTTTGGCGCGGTAATCCGCCAGAGCTCACGCATCAGCTCTTCGGCGTCGGCCACGTGTTCGATGGCGTGGATGCCGATGGTCAGATCGATGGCCGCATCGGTCAGCGGCATTTCCAGCGGATCGCACAGCACGGTATGCGATGGCCCCTCGCGCGGCCAGGCCGACGAGCCTTGCCGGGCTGGCATGAAGGCCAGCACCCGCTCTGCTTTTTCGAGCGTGAAGCGCAGGTAGGGGGTGGCAAATCCCAGCCCCAGAACCCGCTTGCCGGTCACGTCGCCGGTCAGCCCGATCACCTGCTCACGCACCAGGGTCCGCGAGATGCGTCCCAGTGGGGTCTTGTAATAGGCGATCAGTCGGCTCACATCGGCGGTCATGGCAGCAAGTGTGACGCTTTCCCCGGCACTTGTCTAATGGCTGGTTATCATGTCAGGTCGCGCTGCCTAGCTTACAAGCTGTTCATTTATTGCCAAGGAGTGCTGTTATGGGATTGATCGTCGATGTGTTTGGCGCCCGGAGCGACAATTTCGGCTATCTGGTGCACGACACTGCCACGGGCCGGACGGCAGCGATTGATGCTCCCGACGCGGAGGCCATCCGCACCGCTTTGGCGCATCGCGGCTGGAAACTCACCGATATCTTCATCACCCACCATCATATCGACCATGTGGAAGCCATTCCCGCGCTCAAGGCCGAGTTTGGTGCCCATGTGGTGGGACCACGCGGCGAAGCCGACAAGATCAATGATCTCGACACGCTGGTGGCGGGTGGCGATACGGTGATGCTGGGCGAGACCGCCTTCACCGTCTATGACACCCCCGGCCACACGCTGGGCCACATCGCCTTCCATGACGCCGCGGGCAAGCATTTGTTCACCGCCGACGCGCTGTTCTCGCTGGGCGTGGGGCGCATGTTTGAAGGCACCCCGGGCCCGATGTGGGAAGGCGTCAAGGCCCTGCGCGAGCTGCCCGACGATACGCTGGTCTATTGCGGTCACGAATACACCGCCAGCAATGCGGCCTTTGCTCTTTCCATCGATCCGGACAATGCCGCGCTCCAGCAGCGCGCTGTTGAAGTCACGGCACTGCGCACCGCGGGCAAGGCGACGATCCCGTTCGTGCTGGGTGAGGACAAGCTCGCCAATCCGTTCCTGCGGGCCGATGCGCCGGAGCTGGCCAGGCATTTCGGGCTCGAAGGCGCCGCCCCCGCCGAAGTGTTCGCGGCCATCCGCAAGGCCAAGGACAACTACTAAGTCCGGAACATTTGCACCCGACCCCGATTGTATTGGGGTCGGGTGCCACTAAACACTGGTCAATCGTTAACAAATCGTTACCATGGTGGCACGCCAATTGCCTCTAACGGATCAAAGGGCGCAACAACTGACCCAATACGGGACAGGGCGACCCGGAGCGAGACGCCAATGGTTGATTTTGAGACACCATCGCTAGCGCAGCCAGCATTCGTCGAACGCCGCCGTCGCAGCGACCGTCGCGCCGTTGAAGGCGGCGCCCCAGCGCTCTTTCTCAGCCAGCTCATCGCCACCGCCCGTCCGCTCCATGCGGATGATGGCCCGAGGCAAAGCGCCGATGCCATCGGCGCTTATGGCAATAGTGCACGCTGCGCGCTCAAGCGCATGCCCCAAGGATACCGCACCACCAAACTGGCCTAGTTGAACTCCACGTCGCGGCTCGCGCTGGTAATCGACACGGTAAATCCGGCGACCACATCGATCAGGCTCATCACCATGAGCAGGAAGAACACCGAGCTGGAGGCGGCGCCCACCAGCAGGAATTCCACCAGCATCACCACAAAGATCACCATCGAGAGCATGTGCTCCACAATCGAGGCGCGGGCGCTGCGGGTGGATTTGAGCACCTCGAAGAACAGGCACACAATGCCCACCACCAGCAGGAAATCCCCGGCGCTAATCGCCCAGGGCATGCCCGATGGCATGGGAATGGCGAACATCCCGGCCGCCCAATTGACCGGGTTGGCGCCAAAGATGGTGAACACCACCAGGTTGTAGGCGAGGAAGGGGAACACCAGCAGCGGTGGCACGAACCGCCCCCGGGGAGCCAGCCGGGCGCTCCGCGGCGGAAGATGAACAGTCTCGGTCACGGCGCTTCTCCAGTTTCAGTCGCAGCATGCCAGAGCCGCTGAATCGAGAAAAGCCCCGGCGGGTGCCGGGGCCTTCCAAATACACGAGTCTGGATCTTAACTCAGCTTGAGCGGGCCAACCATCTGCTCGGGCTTGACCTCGGCGTCGAATTCTTCGCCGCTCAGCAGCCCCAGATTGATGGCTTCTTCGCGTAGCGTGGTGCCGTTCTTGTGGGCCGTCTTGGCGATCTTGGCGGCGTTGTCATAGCCAATCTTGCGGTTGAGCGCGGTCACCAGCATCAGTGACTGGTCGACCAGCTGCTTGATGCGCTGGCGATCGGGCTCGATGCCCACGGCGCAATTGTCGTTGAACGACTTGGCCGCATCGGCCAGCAGGCGCACCGATTGCAGGAAATTATAGGCAATTACCGGCTTGAACACGTTGAGTTCGAAATTGCCCTGGCTGGCGGCAAAGCCGATGGCGGCGTCATTGCCCATGACATGGGCGACCACCATGGTCAGCGCTTCCGACTGGGTCGGATTGACCTTGCCCGGCATGATCGAGGAGCCCGGCTCGTTTTCGGGGATAGTGATTTCACCCAGGCCCGAGCGCGGGCCCGAGGCCAGCCAGCGCACGTCATTGGCAATCTTCATCAGCGCCACGGCGAGCTGCTTGAGCGCACCCGAACTGCCCACGAAGGCGTCATGGCCTGCCAGCAAGGCAAACTTGTTGGCCCCGGTGACGAAATCATGGCCCGACAGGGTCGCGATCTCCTTGGCCACGGCGACAGCATAGTCAGGATGGGCATTTAGGCCCGTGCCCACGGCCGTGCCGCCAAGCGCCAGCTCCTTGAGCTGGGGTAAGGTTGCCTTGATCGCCGCCACCGCCAGGTCGAGCTGGGCTACCCAGCCGCTGATCTCCTGGCCGAGCGTCAGCGGGGTTGCGTCCTGCAAATGGGTGCGGCCGATCTTGACCACGCTCATGAATTCATCGGCCTTGGCGGCCAGCGTGTCGCGCAGCAGCTTGATGCGCGGGAACAGATAGTTTTCCAGCGCCTCGACCGCAGCAATGTGCATGGCGGTGGGATAGGTGTCGTTGGAGGACTGGCTCATGTTGACGTGGTCATTGGGATGCACCGGCCTTTTGGAGCCCATGACGCCGCCGGCCATTTCGATGGCGCGGTTGGAGATCACCTCATTGACGTTCATGTTGGACTGGGTGCCCGAGCCGGTCTGCCAGACGACCAGCGGGAAATGCCCGCCAAGCTTGCCTGCAATCACCTCGTCGGCCGCCGCCACGATCAGGTCGCGCGTCGAATCATCGAGCAGGCCGAGCTTGTTGTTGGCGAGGGCCGCCGCCTTTTTGAGGATGCCAAAGGCATGGATGATCTCGGTTGGCATCTTTTCGGTGCCGATATCGAAATTGGCCAGGCTCCGGGCCGTCTGCGCGCCATAATATTTGTCGTTGGGCACATCGATATTACCCATCGAATCCGATTCAACGCGCGACGTCATGGCAGATCTCCGAAATAGCAGCCGCCTCCCCGGCGGCGCACAAAACAAAACGGCCGACCCCATATCGGGATCGGCCGCTCATTATCAGAAAGTGGCGCACAAAGCTGCCGGTCTTTCGTTCTACTTCTTCACGTCAAGAATCTGACGACCGCGATACATGCCGGTCTTGAGGTCAACGTGGTGCGGACGACGCAGCTCGCCCGAATCCTTGTCCTCGACATAGGCCGGCGCAGCAAGGGCGTCGGCCGAGCGGCGGAAGCCGCGCTTCATCGGCGAGGTCTTTCGTTTTGGCACTGCCATGATCGGTACTCCGAATTCAATATTGTTGCGCCGCCAGGGCGGCCCAGAGACGGTCTCTCTGTAGGGATTGGCGGTGCTATAGAGCATGCACGACGGCTTGGCTAGAGCTTTTTCGAGCCCCCGCTGCCACCAATGCATGGTTTCACACTGCCTTGTGCCCGCTATAGCGCCGAATCCCCGCCACCGCCAGCAAATAGACGCGCGCCCGGGCCCATGGGACGTTTTGCCCACACCCAAGCGCGATGCGTGGGGGAGATGGTGCGCAACCGAACCCAATCAAGCCTATCTTGAGAGGGTCGTCCCCGCAAAAGCGGGGATCTCTGTTTTGCGGTCAGTGGGAAGGAAACAGAGGTTCCCGCTTTCGCGGGAATGACACCGAGAGGAGGAGGAATACCCCATGAAATTTGTGAGCCCCAAGGCCCCTCCCCCTGCTCAGGGGAAGGTTGGGAGGGGGTATCCTCGGACGATTGAGAGCCCTACAGCGCCAGTGAGCCGGTGGGTGAGACGCAGGCGGCGCGTTGGCCGAATTCGATGGTGCGGGCCTGGACCAGCCGGGCGATGCGTTCCATGCCGGGGGAGGGCTTGGCGGGTTGGCGCAGCATGGGGTTGGGAAGCGCGGTGACCAAAAGGGTGGCGGTGCGCCAGTCGAGGTTTTGCGGTTCACGGCCAAAGGCGCGCTGGGCGCCGGCAGCGACGCCGAATTGGCCTTCGGGGCCCCATTCGGCGATGTTGAGGTAGATTTCCATGATGCGCTGCTTGGGCAGGAGCAGATCGATATAGAGCGCCAGCGGCACTTCGAGCACCTTGCGCACCACGCTCTGGTCGTTCCACAGGAACAGATTGCGCGCCACCTGCATGGTGATGGTGGAGGCGCCGCGGGCCTTGGCGCCACTGAAATATTTGTCGATCTCATCCTGCAGTGCGAGAAAATCCACACCGTGATGGCGGCAGAACTGGCCATCCTCGGACATCACGACCGCCGCCTTCAGGCGATCGGAAACTTCGCCGATATCGCGCCATTGCCGGTCGACCGGGCGACCGGTGAGATAGCGCTCGAGCATCGGTACCGAGACCGGATCGACCACCAGATAGGCCGGGGTCAGCACCACCGGAATCGCAACCACCGCGGCCAGAAACAGCCCCAGCCCGCGCAATACGCGCCAAATTCCCCGTGCTTTGCCTCGTCGTGCCATGCCCTCCCTTAAACGAGGCCAACACGACATTCCAGCCGCGGCGGCGCGACCGTCTTGCGGCGTGGCAATTGAACGGTTAGCAACAGGACCATGTATGATTTTGCTGCCGACATCGCCGATTGCGCCCAAGCCGTGGAAACGGCCCTCGAGCGGCAACTCAATGTGACCCGCCTGTCGGGGCCCGGACCGGCCGCCGAGCGACTGGTGGCGGCCATGCGCCATGGCAGCCTCGAAGGCGGCAAGCGCCTGCGCCCGCTGCTGGTGCGCCAGGCCGCCGCGATCTTTTCGGTGCCCCCGCATCAGGCGCTGCTGGCAGGGCTGGCAGTGGAAATGGTGCATTGCTATTCGCTGGTGCATGATGATTTGCCGGCCATGGACGATGACGACATGCGCCGGGGCCGGCCAACCGTGCACAAGGCCTATGACGAGGCCACGGCGATCCTGGCTGGTGATGCGCTGCTGACCCACGCCTTCGGGCTGTTGGCGGACGAGGCGTGCAATCCCGACCCGGTGGTGCGCATACGCCTGGTGAGCGAACTGGTGGCCGGCTCGGGCGCCGGAGGCATGGCAGGCGGGCAGATGCGCGATATCGAAGGGGAAAAGGGTGGCTTCAACGGCGACCAGATTTCCATCATGCACGCGATGAAGACCGGCGCGCTGATCCGCGCCAGCGTCCGCATGGGGGCGATATTGGGCGGGGCCGAGCCGCGGGCGCTGTCGGCGCTCACCGCCTATGCGGAAGCGGCGGGGCGGGCCTTCCAGCTGGCCGATGATCTGCTCGACGTGACCGCCTCGGCCGAAGTGATGGGCAAGGCGACCGGCAAGGACGCCGCCATGGGCAAGCAAACGCTGGTGAGCCAGCTTGGGGTGGACGGCGCGCGCGCCCGGCTCAACCAGATCGTCAACGAGGCGCAAGTGGCGCTACGCACCTTTGGCCCCAAGGCGGACGGCCTGCGCGCCACCGCCCGCTATTTTGCGACGCGGGAGCATTAGCCCATGCCCCGGCTGGTCAGTGTCAATTGCGGCAAGCCCGAACTGATTCCGGCCAAATCCAAGCTGACCGGCATTTTCAAGCGCCCGGTCGAGGGGCGCGTGCATGTCGACGCGCAGGGGCTGGCCGATGATTCCATCCTCGATCGGCGCCACCATGGCGGGGTGGACCAGGCGATCTATGCCTATTTCGCCGATGATTATTTCTGGTGGGCCAATGAGCTGGGCGTGGCGATCGAGCCGGGAACTTTTGGCGAGAACCTGACCATCTCGGGGATCGAAGGGCGCGCCGTGGCGGTGGGCGACCGGCTGGCCATGGGCGATGTGGTGCTCGAGGTAACTTCGCATCGCACGCCCTGCAGCGTGTTTTCGGCCCGCATGGGCGATCCCAAATTTGCCAAGCGCTTCCACAAATCTGGCCGCTCGGGCGCCTATTGCCGGGTCATCGCGCCCGGCACGGTCGAGGCCGGCATGGACATCACCTACACGCCCTATGCCGGCGAACGCTTCAGCGTGGCCGAGCTGATGGCACTCGACGGGGTGCGCGACATCGACCCTGATATCCTGCGGCGCGCCCTCACCGCTCCCCTTCACTACAAGATGCGGGCCGATTTTGAAGATCGCCTTGCCCGCCTGTTCTAGCCGAAAGCAGATTAGATGAGCCTTGAATCCGTCCAAGCCGATCTCGCCGCCCGCGCCCCGGAGCTCGAAGTGCTAGTGACCGATGCCTCCACCGCCACCGTGCAGCTGGCCGCCGATGTGCATGGGGTGGAGCCCGGGCAGATCGCCAAGACGCTATGCATCCGCGTCCGGGACGAGGAATTCCTGCTGGTGACGCGCGGCGATGCGCGGCTGGATAACAAGAAGGCCAAGGAGGCCTTTGGCGGGCGTCCCCGCATGCTGGGGGCCGAGGACGTGCTGCGGCTGACCTCGCACGAGGTGGGCGGAGTGTGCCCGTTCGGGCTGCCGGCGCCGCTGCCGATCTATCTCGATGTGTCGCTCAAAGTGTATGACTTGGTGATCCCGGCCGGGGGCTCGACCCATTCCTCGGTCAGACTGTCGGTGGCGCGGCTGGCCGAATTGTGCGGCAATCGTTGGGCCAATGCCTGCGTCGAGCCCGAAGCGGTGGCGGCGCAATGAGCACGCTGACCGGGGCGGCCTTTGCCGCGCATGTGGGCGAGCTCGTGGCGCGCTATCGCGCCGAGATTGCCGGACCGCATGAGCATTTGTCGCTGCTGCGCTGGCAATTGAGCCAGGGCGATGCGCTCGACCAGCGCACGACGTTCCCCGGCCATGTGACCACCAGCGCGCTGGTGCTGTCACGGGGCTACCAGCAGATCCTGATGATCGACCACGTCACCATCGGGCGCTGGCTGCAGCCGGGCGGGCATTATGAAAGCGCGGCGAGCCTTTGGGAATCAGCCGCTCGCGAGGCGCTGGAAGAAACCAAGGTGCAGGGGCTGGTGCTGCATCCCTGGCACCGGGGCGGGGATTTGCCGCTGGTAATCGACAGCCATGACGTGCCGGGCAAGGCCAGCCGAAACGAGCCGCCCCATGTGCACCACGATTTCCAATATCTGTTCGTGGCCGATGCCGATGCCCCGCTGGTGGCGCAGGAAGATGAAGTGCACGCGGCCCGCTGGCAGACGCTGCTGACCCTGGCGGAGCTGTCCACCAAGGCCTATGAGCGGATCAAGGCCATTATCGGCTGAGATAGGCCGCGACACCCTCGGCCGCCGCCCGTCCGGTGGCGAGGCACGCGGTAAGCAGATAGCCCCCGGTAGGGGCCTCCCAATCGAGCATCTCGCCGGCGACGAACACCCCCGGCACGCTCTTGAGCATCAAGTGCTCATCGACGCTGGGCCAGGCAATGCCGCCCGCCGACGAAATCGCCTCGGCAATGGGGCGGGGGCGCAGCAGCGGCAGCTCCAGCCCCTTGAGACGGGTCGCCAGCGCCTCGGGGGAGAGGCTGGCGACATCGGGCGCGCATTCGCGCAGCAGGCCCGCCTTGACCCCCTCAATGCCGGTGGCCTTGCGCAGGCGATTGGTAAAGCTGAGCTTGGCCGGCTGGCGCGCCAGATCGCTGGCGAGGCGCTCGACGCTGCGCTGCGGCGCCAGATCCAGCGTCAGGCTGGCCTCGCCATCGCGCGCCAGCGCTTCGCGCAAGGCTGCGGCGTGGGCATAGATCAGGCTGCCCTCGACACCCCATTGGGTGATGACGAATTCGCCCGGCAGCGCGCCAGCGGCGCTGCTGGCCACCACGGATTTGACCGCCGCCCCGGCAAAGCGCTCGATAAAGATCGGGCTCCAGTCGCGCTCATAGCCACAATTGGCGGGCGCAAACGAGGTGATGTCGACGCCCTTGTCGGCGAGAAACGGCACCCAGGCCGCATCCGAGCCAAGCTTGGGCCAGGAGGCCCCGCCCAACGCCAGCACCACCGCATCGAACTGCAGTGTCTGCGGCCCCTGCGGCGTATCAAACGCCAGCCCATCCCCGGCAAAACCGCGCCAGTGATGGCGGGGATGGATGCTCACCCCCTGCCCGGCCAGCCGCGCCAGCCAGGCCCGCAGCAGCGGCGAGGCCTTCATCGCCACGGGAAACACCCGGCCCGAGGAGCCGACAAAGGTCTCGATTCCCAGCCCCGTGCACCAATCGCGAATCTGCTCATTGGTGAAACCATCGAGTGCCGGTTTCAGGCGGGGCGTCGCCGCGCCAAAGCGGCTGAGCAACGTCTCGTGCGGCTCGGCATGGGTAATATTGAGACCGGATTTACCCGCCATCAGGAATTTGCGCCCAATCGTGGGCATGGCCTCGAAGACCTTTACCGCGTGCCCCTGCGCCGAGAGCGTTTCGGCGGCCATCAGGCCCGCCGGGCCGCCGCCAATTATGCCAATCTGTGCCATGCGGCCTCCATAAGGTCAGGCGGGATCAGCCGCGGTGTGGCGGCAGGGGTGCCGTCTGGTAGAGCGAGACGCGCAGGCCGCCATGCAGCACGGGGGCCGCATTGGGGAGGAAGGGCAGCGCCGTCGCCTTGGCGAGCGATGCATCGGTGGTGATGATGCCGACGCGCCAGCCGGGGAAACGGCTGCGCAGGGATTTGCCCAGCGATTGATAAAGTGCCACCAGCGGCGCCTTGTTGCCGATCCGCGCGCCATAGGGCGGATTGACGATCACGAGCCCCGCCGGGCCGGGCGGCGGCTGCAGGGTTTCGACCGTTCGCTCTTCAAACTGGGTCAGCGCCGTCACCCCGGCGCGTTCGGCATTGTCGCGGCTCATGCGGATGGCGCCGGGATCGCGGTCGCTGCCATAAAACTGAATCGTGGGCGTGCGCAGCACGGCGCTGTCCTTGAGCTGCGCCCAGACTTTTGGCTTGAAGCCGGCCAGCTGCTCGAAGGCAAAATCGCGCTCGCGGCCGGGATAAAGCCCCAGCGCCATTTCCGCCGCTTCAATCACAAAGGTGCCCGAGCCGCACATCGGGTCGAGTACCGGCTCATGGCCATCATAACCGCATTGGCGCAGGAACATCGCCGCCATGGTCTCGCGCATCGGGGCGCGGTTGACCGCCTCCTTGAAGCCGCGCTTGTGCAGCGACTCGCCGGTGGTATCGAGGCTGATGGTGACCATGTCGTCTTCGATGCGCGCCATCACCCGCAATGTGGCATCATCGGCAATCGGGGCGCCCAGCTCTTCGTGGATGGCGGTGGCAATGCGCTGCGCCGCGGCGCCGGCGTGATAGATGCGCGAGCGCTTGCAGGCGGCTTCCACCTTCACCGGCACATCGACGCGCAGCATCTCGGCCCAGGGCAGCTTGCGGGCGCGCTTGTCGAGCTGCGCCAGATGCAAAGCGCGGAACTGCGCCATCCGCGCCAATACGCGCGTCGCGCCGCGCAGCTTGAGATTGGCCTGCCACACTTCGGGCCAGCCACCCATGAACGCCACCCCGCCATCGACCACCCTGGCCTCGGCAAAGCCGGCCGCACGCGCTTCTGCGCACAGCGGCGCTTCCAGTCCGGGGGTGGCGACGAGATAGATTTCAAAGCTGGTGAGTTCGGTCATGGTCCGCCGCAGGTAAGCAAGGGCCCGCGCTAACATGCGCGCCCGCCAACGGCAAGGCGAAGCTGGACCGCGCCTCGGGCCGCTAGTCCAGGTGGCCGGTGGCCTTGAGCACCAGGAGGATCGCGATCAGCGCGCCGATCCACATCCAGCGGCGACGATTGCCATAAAGGATCTCAAGGAAGCTGCGCGGCCGGTAATCGTCCTCGTCGGGGCGGTTGGGATCGCTCATTCGGCGGCCGCCTTGGCGCCGGCGCCGAATTTGCGCTCGATATAGTCGGCCACCATCACCTTGAACTGGTCGGCAACATCGGCGCCGCGCAGGGTCGCGACTTTCTGGCCATCGACAAACACTGGCGCCGCCGGGGTCTCGCCGGTCCCGGGCAGGGAAATGCCGATATTGGCGTGCTTGCTCTCGCCCGGACCATTGACGATGCAGCCCATCACCGCGACCGAGAGGCTCTCGACCCCCGGATAGCGCTCGCGCCATTCCGGCATCGAAACGGTGATGTGATCCTGAATATCCTTGGCCAGGTGCTGGAAGGTATTGGAGGTGGTTCGCCCGCAACCCGGGCAGGCGGCCACGACGGGGAGGAACTGTCGGAAGCCCATGGTCTGCAGTAGCTCCTGGGCCACCTTGACCTCGGTGGTGCGATCGCCACCCGGCTCGGGGGTGAGCGAAATGCGGATGGTGTCGCCAATTCCCTGCTGCAGCAGGATGCCCAGCGCCGCCGAGGAGGCGACGATGCCCTTGGAGCCCATGCCCGCTTCGGTCAGCCCCAGATGGAGCGCATAATCGGCGCGCGCCGCCAGATCCTGGTAGACCGCGATCAGGTGCTGCACGTCCGACACTTTGGTCGAGAGGATGATCTTGTCGCGGCCCATGCCCAGCTCTTCGGCGCGCTGCGCACTGAGCAGTGCCGACTGGATAATCGCCTCGCGCTGCACGGCGGCGGCCGAGATCGGATTGGCGGAAACGGCGTTCTCGTCCATCAGCCTGGTCAGCAGCTCTTCATCGAGCGAACCCCAGTTCACCCCGATGCGGACCGGCTTGTTGTACCTGTTGGCGATGTCGATCAGCGTCGAAAACTGCGTGTCGCGCTTCGCCTTGAAGCCGACATTGCCCGGATTGATGCGGTATTTGGCCAGCGCCTCGGCACACGCCGGGTGATCGGTGAGCAGCTTGTGGCCGATATAGTGGAAGTCGCCCACCAGCGGCACGTCATGGCCCATGCTGGCCAGGCGGTCGCGGATCTCGGGCACGGCGGCGGCGCTCTCGTCGCGGTCGACGGTGATGCGCACTATCTCCGAGCCGGCGCGCGCCAGCTGCATGACCTGCTTGACCGTGGCATCAATGTCGGCGGTATCGGTATTGGTCATCGATTGCACGACCACGGGCGCACCGCCCCCGACCATGACGCCGCCAACATCCACACCTACCGATTGCCTGCGCGCGAGCGGCCCAGCCATGACACACCTCAAGTTTGTTGACGCAGAAATAGGCCTCCGGGCCCAGAAGAGCAATGTTACGCTTGCGTGATTGTGCAGGGCGATGGGCGATAGAGCGTGATCGGGGACAGAACTTTGTGATCGGGTGCCTATTGAAGCCGGGGCCGACGACCCTAAATCTAGGTCATGATCAAGATGCTCCTCCCCCGCCTCATGCTGTTCCGCAAGGAAGTCGTCCTGCTTGGGAAGGCTTTTCTGAAGCGCGAAACCCCGCTCTATCTCAAGGCCGCGACGCTGTTCGTTGCGTTCTATCTGGTCAACCCGTTCGACATCCTCCCCGATGTGCTGCCGTTTATCGGCTGGGTGGATGACATCATCCTCATCCCGATGATGGTGAGCTGGATCGTGAGCCGCATTCCGGTGCCGGTGCGTGCCGACACCCGCGAGCGCAACGGCCAGACCATCAACGGGCGGGCACGGCGGATCTAACCAACTCCATTCTCCCTGCTCGCACAGGTCTCCCTAGTACTCAACAGGGTCATCCCCGCGAAAGCGGGGACCTCTGTTTGGTGAGAAAACGGAGGTTCCCGCTTTCGCGGGAATGACGCCGTGGCGGCGGCGAGCGCAGGTGCAAACGAGCACCTCACCTCCAGAAACAAAAAAGGCCCGGATCGCTCCGGGCCTTTGGTTTATTCGATGCGGACCAGCAGGTCCTTGGCGTCGATCTGATCGCCGGGGCGGATCAGCACTTCGGCCACGACCCCGCCGACCTCGGCGTGGATGGCGGTTTCCATCTTCATCGCTTCGATCGAACACAGCACGTCGCCGGCAATGATGGTCTGGCCCTGCTTGACGCTGAGCGTTGAGATGACGCCCGGCATCGGCGCGCCGACCTGGCGGGGATCATCCAAGGCGCGGCCTTGGCGCGCACCTTGACGTCGCCGGCCTTCAGGCGATCGGGCACGACGATGGTGCGCGGCTGGCCGTTGAGGTCGAAGAACACCCGCACTTCGCCCTTGTCGTTGGTGGGGGCGCGGCCGAGATATTGCACGACCAGGGTCTTGCCCTTCTCGATATCGACCAGCAGCTCGTCGCCTTCGCTCACCCCATAGAAATAGACCGGAGTGGGCAGCACTTCGGTGGGGCCGTAGCGGTCCTGCGTCTTGGCAAAGTCGGTGTAGACCTTGGGGTACATCAGATAGGAGGCGAGGCGGAAATCATCGATTTCAAAGCCCACTTCCTCGGCCAGGTGCGTGCGCTCGGCCTCGAGGTCCACATCCTTGAGATAGGAGCCGGGACGCTCGGTCAGCGGGGCCTTGCCCTTGAGCACCTTCTTTTGCAGCGCCTGGGGGAAGCCGCCGGGCGGCTGGCCCAGATCGCCGGCAAAAAAGCCGATCACGGAATCGGGGAAGGCGATGTCGCGATTGGGATCTTCCACGTCGGCGCGGGTCAGTCCGGCCGAGACCATGGCCAGCGCCATGTCGCCCACGACCTTGGACGAGGGGGTTACCTTGACGATATCGCCGAACATCTGGTTGACGTCGGCATAGGTCTGGGCGACCTCGTGCCAGCGGGTTTCCAGCCCCAGCGAGCGCGCCTGCTCCTTGAGATTGGTGAACTGCCCGCCAGGCATTTCGTGCAAATACACTTCCGAAGCGCCACCCTTGAGATCGCTCTCGAAGGCGCGGTACTGGGTGCGCACGGCTTCCCAGTAAAACGAGATCTGGCGGATCGCCGAAGCATCGAGCTGCGGATCGCGCTCGCCATCGGACAGGGCCGCAACGAGCGAACCCAGCGTCGGCTGGCTGGTGGTGCCGCTCAGCGCATCCATGGCCGCGTCGACCGCATCGACGCCCGCCTCGACCGCCGCCAGCACCGTGGCCGCCGAGGCGCCGGAGGTGTCGTGGGTGTGCAGGTGAATCGGCAGGCCGATTTCCTGCTTGAGGGTCTCGATCAGCTTCCTGGCGGCGGCCGGACGCAGCAGGCCCGCCATGTCCTTGACGCCCAGCACATGGGCACCGGCCGCTTCGAGTTCCGGGCCAGCGCGACGTAATATTTGAGATCATACTTGGCGCGGTCGGGATCGAGCAGGTCGCCGGTATAGCACACGACGCCCTCGGCCACCTTGCCCGAATCGATCACCGCGTCGAGCGAGACGCGCATGTTCTCGACCCAGTTCAGGCAATCGAAGACGCGGAAGATATCGACGCCGCCCTTGGCTGCTTCGGCGACGAAGAACTTGACCACATTGTCGGGGTAATTGGTGTAGCCCACGCCATTGCTGCCGCGCAGCAGCATCTGGGTGAGAATATTGGGCGCGCCTTCGCGCACCTTGGCCAGCCGCTCCCACGGGTCCTCGTTGAGGAAGCGCATCGCCACGTCAAAGGTCGCGCCACCCCAGCATTCAAGCGAGAACAGATTGGGCAGGCCGCGCGAATAGGCCTCGGCGATGCGGGTAATGTCATAGCTGCGCATGCGGGTGGCCAGCAGTGACTGGTGCGCGTCGCGCATGGTGGTGTCGGTAAACAGCACCCGCTCCTGGGCCTTCATCCAGTCGGCGAGGCCCTTGGCACCATCGCGCTCGAGGATTTGCCGGCTGCCCTCGATCTGGGCGAGCGGCGCAAATTCGGGCACCACCGGTGCTGCCGCCGTGGCGGGCGGCCGCGGGCGGTCGCGCACTTCGGGGTGACCATTGACGGTGACGTCGGCGATGTAGCTGAGCAGCTTGGTGGCGCGGTCCTTGCGCTTGGGAATGTCGAACAGCGCCGGTGTCGTGTCGATAAAGCGCGTGGTGTAGCGGTTTTCGACGAAGTCCGGATGGGTGATGATGTTTTCAAGGAACGCCAGATTGGTCGAGACGCCGCGAATGCGGAACTCGCGCAGGGCGCGGTGCATGCGGGCAATCGCCTCTTCGGCGGTCGGGGCCCAGCAGGTGACCTTTTCCAGCAGCGGATCGTAGTAGCGGGTGATCACCGCGCCCGAATAGGCGGTGCCGCCATCGAGCCGCACGCCAAAACCGGTCGCCCCGCGATAGGCGGTGATGCGGCCATAATCGGGAATGAAATTGTGCTCGGGATCCTCGGTGGTCACCCGGCACTGGATGGCATTGCCGTTGAGGCGAATGTCCTGCTGCAGCGGAACGCCCAATTCCGGGCTGCCGATGGCGGCGCCGTTGAGCAGCTGAATCTGCGCCTTGACGATGTCGATGCCGGTCACCTCTTCGGTGATCGTGTGCTCGACCTGGATGCGCGGATTGACCTCGATGAAATAGAACTTGTCGGTGTCGGCATCCATCAGGAATTCGACCGTGCCGGCGCACAGATAGTTGGCCGCCTTGCCTAGGCGCACCGCCGCATCGGTCAGCTGCTTGCGCACGGCATCGTTGAGATAGGGCGCCGGCGCGCGCTCGACCACTTTCTGGTTGCGGCGCTGCACCGAGCAGTCGCGCTCATACAGGTGCACCAGATTGCCGTGGCTGTCGCCGATCAGCTGCACTTCGACGTGGCGCGCGCGCTCGAGCAGCTTTTCGAGATACATCTCGTCCTTGCCGAACGCCGCCTTGGCCTCGCGCTGGCCCTCCGAGACTTCGGCGAGCAGGCTGGTTTCGTCCATGATGCGGCGCATACCGCGACCACCGCCGCCCCAGCTGGCCTTGAGCATCAGCGGGTAGCCGATTTCGGCGGCCATGCGCTTGATCGCTTCGGGATCATTGGGCAGCGCTTCGGTGGCGGGCACCACCGGCACATTGGCGGCAATCGCCATGTTGCGGGCGGCCACCTTGTTGCCCAGGTCGCGCATGGTCTGGGCGTGCGGGCCGATAAAGATCAGCCCCGCGGCAACGCAGGCGTCGACGAATTCGGGGCTTTCCGCCAGCAGGCCATAGCCCGGGTGAATGGCATCGGCGCCCGAGAGCTTGGCGATGCGGATATATTCGTCAATCTGCAGATAGGCCTCGACCGGCCCCTTGCCCTTGCCGATCAGATAGGCCTCGTCGGCCTTGAACCGGTGCAGGGCGAGTTTGTCTTCTTCGGCAAACACCGCCACGGTCTTGAGCCCCAGCTCATTGGCGGCGCGGAAGACGCGGATGGCAATTTCGCTGCGATTGGCGACGAGAATTTTCTTGATGGGCATGGATAGTCCGTCCGAGCAGAGGGGTTGGAGACCCGTGAGGGTCTGGCTCTCATGTCCTGCGAACAGCTGTTACGGTTGCCCGTTACAACCGTTGCAAACCAGTCTAGTTGCGGCCCAGATGGCCCGCCAGATGGCTCATGTCATAGCCCGCCATTGCGGCCTGATCGATGATCTCACCTGCTTCCTGCTCCCCGGCCTGGCTCAGTGCCCAAAGCGTGGTGGAGCGGGTTCCCGACCGGCAAAAGCAAAAGACCGGGCCTGCGCTCCCCTCGAGCACGGCCTTGGTCTGCTCAACCATGGCGGGGGTTACCCCTTCACGGCCCAGCGGGATGGCAAAATAGTCCAGTCCTGCGGCCTTGGCCGCAGCTTCGATCGCGGCCCCGTGGGGCTGGTCCGGCGATTCGCCGTCCGGGCGATTATTGATGATGGTAGCGAACCCGGCGGCTTTGAGCGCAGCGACGTCTTCGGGCTGGATCTGCCCATAAACACTGACGTGATCGTTGATTCGCTTCAAATCCAAGATGCTGCTCCGCTACCACCTGCCGGTTCCGCGTCCCTTATATCCACGTGCCCTTGCCCGACGCAACTGCGACTGTAGGCGCATATGTCCCCCCCGGGTTTCAGGGGACGCCGGTGCCGACCCAGCCGCGCCATACGTCCTCGCGCTGGGCGATGAACCGGTCCGCCACCCCTTCGACACTGGCATTGGGCTCGTTGAGCTGCGCCAGGAGCTGATCCATTACCTCGAGCGGCAGGCTGGCGCGCTGGAAATAGCCGGCAATGGCGGGTGCCTCGGCAAACACCCATTCGCTGAGCGCCAGAACCACCATCTCGGGCGCAAAGGCGCTCGGCACAGGCGTCGGGCACGCCAGCCGCGCCAGGCATTTGGCGGCCGCCTCGTCATAGGCGCCCATGTCGAGGGCGACGAAGCTGAACTGCGCCAACACCGCATTGGGGCGCCAGTAATAGAAGAGGAACGGCTCGCGCCGACTGACCGCCTCGGCAATCAGGGTGTCCATTTCGAAGCGATTGGCCGGCTCGATGATCTCGACGGCATCGCTTAGCCCATGGGCGGCCAGCAGATTGCGGTTGATCACCGCGCAGGCCCAGTCGATCGGGCAGGAGATAAACCGCAGGCGGGCGCCGCCGTTGAGCTGGCTTATCAGCGGGGCAAGCCCGGCGGCGTCCTTGAGCTGGGGTTGGGCCGAAGCGAGATAATCGGGGATGAACCAGCCCTCGAGCTGGTTTTTCGTAAAGGTCGGGGCTGCGGCGCGCAGCTTTTGCGCATCCACACCGGCATTCCACACCTCGGCAATGCGGGTGACCCATAATTCGGGGGCAATTGCAGGCTGGCCGGTGATGCTCATCGACGAGCCGGTTGCGGCCATGTCGCCGGGAATGACGCGCACCTCGCAGCCAAAGCCCTGGTGCAGCACCCGCGCATGGATTTCCGCCAGCAGCTCCGCCGAAGGCCAGCTCATGCGGGCAATGGTGATGGGCTGGGTGCCGCAGGGGGATGGGGCGGGGGACATCTCGCCAACCAGTGCCGCCGCGCTATTGTCCTGGGCGGTGTCGAGCACGGAGACCTGGGCCATCGCGGGGGACACCAATGCTGCTCCAAGCAACAGCACCAGTGCATTGATCCGCCCAATTGACATTGCCATGCTCCGTTTCAATGGCGAATCTATGCAAAACCTAGCGCCGTTAAGCAACTCTGCGCGTGGTCGCACCTGCTCTACAATATCCGGTGACTCGTGCGCGCTAAATGTGCCACAGTCGCGGCCAGCGGGGCGCGCGTTGCGCCTCGGGGAGCGCTGGCGCGTTGGATTGACAGGCTGGAGGTAGGCCTGCGACGCGCCATTCATGTGAGGGAAGACATGGCAATTCTGAAAAAGACACTGACACTGGCTGTGGCCGCCGCAACACTGTGCGCTGCCGCTCCGGCTCTTGCCGATGACGTCAAGCTGGGCTTTCTGGCCGACGTGACCGGCCCGATCGCCGGCTTTGCCGGTGGCATGGTAACCGCCGGCAATCTGGTGGTGGACGAGGTCAATGCGCAAGGCGGCATTCTGGGTGGCCAGAAGCTCGTATCGGTGATGGCCGACGGCGCCTGCTCGGCCGATACCGCCGGCCCGGCCGCTGACCGTCTGGTCAACTCCGAAAACGTCACCGCCATTTTTGGCGCCTATTGCACCGGCGCCACCCTGGCAGCCCTGAACACGGCGGCCCTGCCCGGCAATGTGGTGATGATCTCGCCATCCGCCTCGGCTCCGACCGTCACCACCATCGCCGATAACGACCTGCTCTACCGCACCGTCGTGTCCGATGCCTTCCAGGGTGCCAAGGGTGCCGACCTGCTGCTCTCCATGGGCATCAAGGAAGTGGGCATCACCTATGTGAATGGTGACTACGGCAAGGGCCTCGCCGATCAGTTCGCGTCCAGCTTCACCGCCGGTGGCGGCAAGGTGCTGGCCAATGTGGCGCACGAGGACGGCAAGGCCGACTACCGCCCGGAAATCGGCCAGATCGAATCGAGCGGCGCCACCACGCTGGTGATCTACGGCTACGAAAACGCGGGTGGCGGTGCCATTCTCAACCAGGCCATCGAAAGCGGCAGCTTCACCCAGTATCTGGGCGGTGACGGCATGGCCGGCGATGCCCTGCTCGCCACGCGCGACGCCGCTTCGCTCGAAGGACTGATCCTGACCCAGGCGGCCGCTGCTTCCGGCGAGGCCTATGACATCTATGCCAAGCTCGCAACCGATGCGGGCCTCGTGGCCGACACCACCTATGGGGCGCAGTCCTATGACGCGGTGTTTGCCCTGGCGCTGGCCATCGAAAAGAATGGCTCGGCCGACCGCGCCAATCTGTCGACCGCGTTGCGCGATGTCACCAGCGCACCCGGGGAAACCATCCTGCCGGGCGAGTGGACCAAGGCTGTCGCACTGATCAAGGCCGGCACCGACATCAACTACGAAGGCGCCTCCTCCAATCTCGACTTCGACGCAGCAGGCGATATCGCCGGCGGCATCGACTACTTCGTCATCGAAGGCGGCCAGATCCTCAACAAGGGCCTGATCGAGTAGGCTGGTTCGATACCATCATCCATGACGGCCCGGGAGCAATCCCGGGCCGTTTTGTTTTGAGGTCTCCATCCCCGGTGTCATTCCCGCGAAAGCGGGAACCTCTGTTACCCCTCAATCCGCACACGGCAGGGATTCCCGTTGGCGCAGGAGCGACTAGGTGGGGGTAACGAACTAGGCGAGATGGGGGAAAGGCCGCCAGTGACACACATTCGTTCCACCCACCACGGCGTCATTCCCGCGAAAGCGGGGACCTCTGTTACCTGATCTATCATTGAAAACAGGGATTCCCGCTTTCGCGGGAACGACCTGGTGGGTGGTAGAAGGGCGGCAAGTGACGCACCAACCAAGGTGTCATTCCCGCGCAAGCGGGAACCTCTGTTACCCCTCAACCCCGCACAACAGGGATACCCGTTGGCGCAGGAACGACCCGGGTAAAGAACTGGGCGAGGTGGGGAAAGGCGGCAGGTGACGCACACTCGTTCCCCTACCCCGATGTCATTCCCGCGAAAGCGGGAACCTCCGTTCTCTGAGCCGTCACTGCACAACAGGGATTCCCGCTGTCGCGGGAATGAGCCGGTGGGTGGGGATTAGAGGCACGGCAAGTGACGCACCCACCACGATGTCATTCCCGCGCAAGCGGGAACCTCCGTTACCCCTCAACCCCGCACAACAGGGATTCGCGCTTTCGCGGGAACGACCCGTTGGGTAGGGGCATTCCGAGCAGTGAGAGCGGCGGGGAGCATTATCCCCTGCCCGCTACTCCTGCTTGCGCACCACTTCGGGCAGCAGCCCCTTGGGCGCGTAGCGCAGGGCGATGGTGATGATCACCCCCAGCACGAACACCCGCATCTGCAGGGACCGCGAATCGATCTCGGGAATGGCACCCCAGCCCATGGACACGCTCCAGGACGACACGTTCTGGAAGATCGCCTGGGCCAGCGGATCGGATACCGCCCAGGCGATATAGATCAGGAAGGCCCCGAGCAGTGCGCCCCAATTGTTGCCCGCACCACCCACGATCACCATCACCCAGACCATGAAGGTGTGGTTGATCGGCTGGTAGCTGGCCGGATCGAAAATCTGGTTGAAGCTGGCGAGCATGGCGCCGCCCACCCCGATCAGTACCGAGCCGAGCACGAACAGCTCGAGCTGGCGGCCCTTGACGTCCTTGCCCATCGAGCCGGCAGCAATGTAATTGTCGCGGATGGCCCGCATGGTACGGCCCCAGGGGCCGGCATAGGCACGCTGCACCAGAAAGAAGATGGCGGCCAGGATCACCACCAGCAGCGCCAGGAACCCCAGGCGGGCAAAAATGAACGACTGGGCAATGGCGATGCCGTCGGCCTGGTATTGCTGCGGCAGGGGCACCGGCCAGGGCATGGGCGACACCGTCTGGGTGCCGCGGGTCAGCCAGTCCATGTTCTTGACGAAGGCGCGCAGGATTTCGGAAATGCCGATGGTAGCAATGGCGAGATAGTCGCTGCGCAGGCCCAGGCTGATCTTGCCGACGAAATAGGCGATGATCGCCGCGACCAGCCCGCCGACGGCCCAGCCCAGCACCGGATTGAGCCCCAGCCCGCCGATAAAGCCGGCATTGGTCTCGATATAGGCCGCCGCCGGATCGATCTGGCTGCGATAGCCGATATAAGCCGCGAGCCATGCGAGCACGATCACGGCCGTGCGCCAGCCCCCGCGAATGCCGATGCGGCTGACCTGGCGCGCCGCCAGCACAAACAGCAGCCCGATGACCAGTGCGCCCAGCGCCCGCGCCAGCAGGATCGGACCTTCTCCATCCCAGAACAGCGGATTGACCGGCGCCGAAATGGTCACCACGGCCGCCCCGCCCACCATCATCAGGCCCATCACGGCAAAGTTGAACAGCCCGCCATAGCCCCACTGGATGTTGAGGCCGAGCGCGATCAGCGCATAAGCCGTCGCCTGGGTCAGCAGCAGGCTGGTATTGGCCATGCCCTGGGTCAGCCCGACGATGACAATGAGCACGAACATCGCCGCAAACAGGGTGATCGAGCGGGTGACGGAATTGGTCATGTCCCAGCGACGCTGGAGCGCGGGGGCACTCATGACGACACTCCCTTGAAGATACCGGTGGGGCGCGCCAGCAGGGTGATCACGAGGATCACGAAGGCCACGGTGAGTTTGTATTCGGTGGGCACCAGCGCCAGATTGGCGGGCAGCTCAACCCCCAGGGCATTGCCGAACGGGCGTAGCACCGAGGTCCAGTTGAACACCGACAGCGTCTCGGCAAAAGCGATGAGGAACCCGCCGACGATGGCGCCATAGACATGGCCCAACCCGCCCACGATGGCGGCGGCAAAGATCGGCAGCACGATATTGAAGGCCAGGTCCGGCATCAGCGCCACGTCGAGCGCCAGCATGGTGCCGGCAACGCAGGCCAGCGCCCCCGCGATTAGCCATGTGACGCGGACAACGACGGCGGTGTTGATCCCCGAAACTTGTGCCAGCGCCGCATTATCGGCCATGGCCCGCATCGCCTTGCCCAGTCGGGAGCGGGTGAGGAAATAGTGCAGGGCCAGCACGATCAGCACGGTGACCACGATCATCAGCACCTGCGGTTCGGTGATGGTGATCGGGCGGCTACCGCCGAAGGCGGTCATGTCGATGCGAAAGATGTCCTTGGGCTCGGCGCCGAAGAACGATTTGGTGCCGGAGCCGAAGATCAGCCGGATCAGGCCCTGGATCATCAGGGTCACCCCGATCGAGGCGATCATGAGCGTCACCGATGGCACGCCTCGCCGCCGCAACGGCGCATAAAATCCCTTGTCGAGCCCCAGCGCGATGATGGCGGTGAGCACCATGGCCAGCGGCAACACCACAAGTCCGGTGGGGATCGGGGTGACGATGCCCATCGAAGCGAGCATCCCCGCCAGCACGAAGCCGATAAATGCCCCCATGGTCATCATGTCGCCATGGGCAAAGTGGGCGAAGCGCAATATGCCGAAAATCAGCGTGATGCCGATAGCGCCCAGAGCATAGATGGAGCCCAATACGGTTCCCGATATCAACACGCGGTTGATAAAAAATATCAGTTCGTCCAACGCCTAGCCCCCCAGGAAACTTTTGGCGACTTCGGGATCGGCGATGAGTTCGGGGCCGGTGCCGGTGAACCGGGTCTGCCCCTGCGCCAGCACAAAGCCCCGCGAAGCGAAGGCCAGCGCCTGCCGGGCGTTCTGTTCGACCATGAGAATGCCGACGCCCTGCTTGTTGATACGCACGATGGTTTCAAAGATTTCGATGACATAGCGCGGCGACAGCCCCGCCGAGGGCTCATCGAGCAGCAGCAATTGCGGCTGGCTCATCAGCGCGCGGCCCATCGCCACCATCTGGCGCTGCCCGCCGGACAATTCCCCGGCCGGCTGGCGCCGTTTTTCCTTGAGCACCGGGAACATGTCATAGACCCAGCCCAGCGTGCCGCTGAAATCATCGCGCCGGATGAAGGCCCCCATTTCGAGGTTTTCTTCCACGGTCATGCTGGTGAAGACGTTCTTTTCCTGCGGCACAAAGCTCAGCCCCTTGGGCACCAGCTTGTCGGGCAGGGCATTGGCGACGTTCTCGCCCTTGAAATTGATAGTGCCGGAGGTGACCTTGAGCAGGCCGAAAATGGCCTTGAGCGTGGTCGACTTGCCGGCGCCATTGGGGCCCACGATGACCCCGATATCGGATTGCTCGATGGCCATGTCGACGCCGTTGAGGATCGGGGTGGCGCCATAGCCGCCGACCACGTGGTTCAGCTCGATAATGGCCATTACACTTCCACCGGGGTGCCGAAATAGGCTTCAACGATTTGCGGATTGGCCCGTATTTCGGCCATCGGGCCCTCGGCGATCTTTTCGCCCTGCGCCATCACGATGACCGGATCACACAGGCGCCCGATCAGGTCCATGTCGTGCTCGATGACAAAGAAGGTATAGCCCAGCTCCTTGTTCATCCGCTCGATATTGGAAGCCAGATCGTGGAGCAGCGATTTGTTGACGCCGGCGGCCACTTCATCGAGCAGCACCACCTTGGCCTCGACCATCATGGTGCGCCCGAGCTCAAGCAGCTTTTTCTGTCCACCCGAGAGGTTTCCCGCCAGTTCGTGGCGCACATGCCCGAGCTTGAGGAAATCGATGACGTCGAGGGCTTTCTTGCGCACTTCGGTTTCGGCGGCGTGCACCAGCCCCGGCCGGAACCAGGCCTTGACCAGCGCCTCCCCGGGCTGGTCGCGCGGCACCATCATCAAATTCTCCAGCGCCGTCATGTTGGAGAATTCATGGGCTATCTGGAAGGTACGCAACATCCCGGCGCGGAACAATTGGTGCGGTTTTAGCCCCGTTACCTCTTGTCCATCAAAGATGATGGAGCCTTCGTCGGGCACGATATTGCCGGCCACAATATTGAATAGTGTGGACTTGCCGGCACCGTTGGGACCGATCAGCCCCGTTACAGAACCGCGGCGAACCGATAGCGAGCAATTGTTTACGGCGGTTAGGCCGCCAAAGCGTTTGCTGACGTTCTTGACGTCGATAACCAAGTCAGTGGACACCCAATCCCGTCCATTCCTGAAGCCAACGATCCCGTTTACTACGGGTTATTTTGTCGCATCTGTTCATATGGCGAGCAGCCGGTCAACCTTGACCAGTTGGTCAAAGGTAGGCGAGCACCGCATCAGCTGTGGATTTGTTATTGGCGAGGGGAACATCGTAAAGCGTCGCCAGCCGGGTGAGCGCCTTGACGTCCACGTCATGGGGCTGGGCCGAGAGCGGGTCGATGAAGAAAATCAGCATGTCGAGCCGGTGTTCAGCGATCATAGCGCCCAATTGCTGATCCCCGCCCAGGGGGCCGCTCTTGAGCAGATGAACGTGCAGGCCGGTCGCCGCAATGATCCGGCCGCCCGTCGTGCCGGTGCCCCATAGCTGGTGCTCGGAGAGCTTGTCCCGGTGCGTGACCGCCCAGGCGCACAGCTCATCCTTCCTGTCATCATGAGCCACCAGGCCAATTCGCGCCATGCATTCCTCCTGCTGCAAACCGCCGACCGAGTCGGGTCAGCCGAAGCGACGATACTGTAGTTCGTCGCTTTGGGCAGAGTGGATCTTGAACACATCGGCTATGGCATCGAGTTCGCTGGCGCGGGTTTCGGTCTGCTCGATGGCGGCGTTGGTTTCTTCCACCAGGGCCGCATTGTGCTGGGTCATCTCGTCCATCTGCTTGACCGCCACCGACACTTCGGCAAGCGCGGTGGACTGGCGCTGGCTGGCTTCGGCGATCGTATTGACCAGATGGGCGCTTTCCTCGGCCCCCGCCAGAATATCGTGGAGCGTGGTGGTGGCCTGCCCCACCAAGCGCGTCCCCTGGCGCACTTCGTGCGAGCTGTGATCGATCAGAACCTTCACCTCCGCCGAGGCATTAGCCGCTGACTGCGCCAGCCGCCGCACTTCCACCGCGACCACGGCAAAGCCCTTGCCCGCCTCGCCCGCGCGCGCCGCTTCCACCGAGGCGTTCAGCGCCAGCAGATTGGTCTGGAAGGCGATATCGTCGATCAGCCCGATGATCTTGGAAATCTTGCCGGAGCTGGTTTCAATGGCCGCCATGGCCAGATTAGCCTCGGCCATCACGCCGCCGCCCTGGGTGGCGCTGGCCGACAGTGCCACCGCCTTGTCGCTGGCCGTGGCCGCCAGCCGCGCATTGTCCATCACCGTGTCCACCAGGGTCTCGATGGCGGCACTGGTTTCCTCGATGGTGGCGGCTTGGCGGGTGGTGCGTTCGCTCAGATCATTGGCCCCAGCCAGCAATTCGCTGGTCGAGGTCTTGAGCGAGCGCGAAGTGCCCTGCAACTGGGCGATGATGCTTTCCAGCTGCTCGGCGACGGCGTTGGTGTCGTCCTTGATCTGCTGGAATTCGGGTTCGAAATCGGCGGTGATGCGGCTGGTCAGGTCGCCCTGGGCCACGTCGCGCAGCACATTGCCGGTCAGTTCCACGGCGCGGGCAATCTTGTCGGCGGCGGTCTGTTCGATGGCGCGCGCCTCGGCGCTGAGCCGGTGGAAATAGGCGCTCACGCCCAGATCGATATCAAGCAGCGTCGCCTTGACCATGGTCGCCACGGCCTTGGCCATGGCGTCGGTTTCGGCCAGCACGTGCTGCGGATCGAGCGGCACGGGGCGACCGAACAGCCCCTTGGGCTGCTCCAAAATCTTGGTCATGGCATCGTGGATCACACCCTGCAGCAGGCGATCCAGCACCACGCCATAACCCCCGATATGCCAGCGCGGCTCCAGCCCGATCTGCGCGTGCGCCAGGCCGATCCGCATACTGGACTTGGCGTAATCCTCATCGAGCTGGCCCGAGGCAATTGCCTTCCAATGCTCGAGCTGCTTGCCATGGGCGCGCGCCATCTGCTCGGTGCCGGAGAAGAACCGGGCCGCCTCCGGCGCCGCCGAAATCTTTTCGTACAACCCATCCAGGGCCGGCGGCAGATGCTTGGCAATCAGCCCGTGCACCGACATCAACCGCTCGCGCGCGGCCGTATCGAGGCCAATGAAGTCCAGTCGTTCGCTGAGGCTGGTGGATTCGGCAGAGGCATGCATCGACATCGGACTACTCTAATGGGGCAAGACGATCCTGGTCACGGTCCCCATGACCAAGATCAATCAATTTCCCGCACTAGAACCGACGGTGGTAAAGACTCCCCTTACGTACCGCCCGATCCGCCTAAAATTCGCGCCAATCGGGCGAAAGTGCAGCATTTCCAATGCTGCGCAGCGCCGGCACCGGCTGGCGGGTCAATGCCCGCGCCTCGGGTAGCCTGGTGCCAGGGCTCTTCATCCTGAATACATCGACCATGCTGTCGAGGTCGCTGGCCTGGGCTTCGGTCTGTTCGATGGCGGCATTGATCTGCTCGACCAGCGCCGCATTCTGCTGGGTCATCTGGTCCATCTGCCTGACCGCCACCGACACTTCCTGGAGCGAGCAGGACTGCTCCTTATTGGCCTGGGCGATGGAATCGATAAGGGTCGAGCTTTCCTGCGCCCCATGCAGGATGGCCAGCAGTTTCTCGGTCGCCGAACCCACCAGATGCGAGCCGTTCCTGACCTCATTGGCGCTGGCCTCGATCAGCACCTTGACCTCGCTGGAGGCCTGCGCCGCCAATTGCGCCAGCCGCCGCACTTCGAGCGACACCACCGCAAAACCCCTGCCCGCATCCCCGGCGCGCGCGGCTTCCACCGAGGCATTGAGCGCCAGCAGATTGGTCTGGAAGGCAATATCGTCGATCAGCCCGATGATGCTGGAAATGCGGGCGGAGGAGGCTTCGATCGCGGCCATGGCGGTATTGGCCTGGCTCATCACCACGCCCCCCTCGGCGGCGCTGGTGGACACGGCCCGGGCCTTCTGGCTGGCGGTCGCGGCGCGCGCGGCATTGTCCTGCACCGCGCTGGTCAGTTGCTCGACGGCCGCCGAGGTTTGCTCGATGGTTGCCGCCTGCCGCGTCGTGCGCTCCGACAGATCGTTGGCGCCACCCAGGATTTCACCGGTGGCCGTTTGCAGCGACCGCGAGGTGTCTTGCAGGCTCGTCACGATTTCAAACAACCGCCCCAGCGACTGGTTGAAGGCATGCCGCAACTGCTCGTACTGCCCGGTGAATGCGGTATCGACGCGCCCGCTCAAATCGCCTTCGGCCATTTTCTTGAGGCTGGCGGTCAGTTGGGCAATGATGCCTTCGGCGCGTTTGCGCTCGGTAATGTCGGTGGCGAACTTGACCACCCGAACCGGGCGCCCCTGCGCATCAAGGATCGGGTTGTAGGACGCCTGGATCCACACTTCCTTGCCGCCCTTGCCGAAACGCTGGAATTCGGCGGCCACATACTCCCCGGCCCGCAGGCGCTCCCAGACCTGGGCGTACTCGGCGCTGGCGGCAAAGTCGGGGTCGCAGAACATGCGATGATGCTGGCCGACGACTTCCTCGAGGCGATAGCCAAGGATCGACAGGAAATTATCGTTGACCTGGATGACCCTGCCATCGAGCCCGAATTCGATGACCGCCTGCGCCCGGTTGATTGCAGCGATCTGGGCCTCGTGGTCGGCCGACCTGTTTTTCTGCTCGGTAATGTCGGTGGCGAACTTGATCACCTTGACCGGCCTGCCGGACTTGTCGAACACCGGATTATAGCTTGCCTGGATCCAGACCTCCCGGCCACCCTGGCCCAGCCGCCGGTAAACCGCCGCCTGATATTTGCCCGCCGCCAGCTCGGCCCAGAATTGTCGATATTCCGCCGACTGCGCGAAAGCCGCGTCCACGAACAACCGGTGATGCTTGCCCACGATCTCGGGCAGGGAATAGCCGAGCAGGTTCAGGTAATTGTCATTGGCGGTGAGGATGGTGCCGTCGAGGCCAAATTCCATTATCGCCTGGCTGCACATGAGCGCGTCAATTTTGGCCCGGTCGTCATCGATATCAGCGCGTCCGAACAGTCGCTTCATGGGAAGCCTCCAGCCCTGTGCCGCGCCGGGTCGAGGCGCTACGGCGATGATAGGGCTGGTTCAAAAAATGGACGTTTCGATCCGGCTACGCACCAATACGCATTCCCTCGCCAACGCCTGACAAAAAAGGCGCCCCGCAGGGCGCCTCTTGATCCTGGTCAGCAGTTACTCTGCTAGAACTCGCTCCAGTCCATCGCGGCCGCAGCGCCGCCACGGTTGAGATAAGCCTGGGCGGCCGTTCGGCTGGATGCGGGCTTTGCCGGCTCGGCCCGCTTGGGGGCGACTGGGCTCCGGGCGGCTGGCTGCTCGTTCCAGCTGCCGGACAACTTGAACACCGCCACCACGCGGTCGAGTTCGCTGGCCTGCGCTTCCGACTGCTCGATGGCCGCATTGGCTTCCTCGACCAGCGCCGCATTGTGCTGGGTCATCTCGTCCAGGCTGTTGACCGCCACCGAAACTTCCTTGATGGCGGCCGCCTGGACCAGGCTGGCCTGGGCAATCGACTGCATCATTTCGGCATTCTCGTTGACGGCGTTGAGCACGATGGCGATCTGCTCGGCAGCGCTCGACACCAGCTTGCTGCCGCCCTTGACCTCTTCGGCCGATTGCTCGATCAGCGCCTTGACGTCGCTCGAGGCACTGGCCGCCGATTGGGCGAGGCGCCGTACTTCCACGGCCACCACTGCAAAGCCCTTCCCGGCATCGCCAGCGCGCGCCGCTTCCACCGAGGCGTTGAGCGCGAGCAGATTGGTCTGGAAGGCGATGTCGTCGATCATCCCGATAATGTTGGAGATGCGGGCCGAGCTGGAGGTGATGCGCTCCATGGCGGCATTGGCGTCGTTCATGGTCGAGCCGCTCTGGGTGGCGGTGCGCGACACGGCCTGCGCCTTGCCGCTGGCTTCTTCGGCCATGCGCGCGTTCTGGTTGACGGTGGTCGCCAGCTGCTCCATCGCGGCCGACGTCTCTTCGATGGTTGCCGCCTGCTTGGTGGTGCGCTCGGACAAATCGTTCATGCCCGAGAGAATTTCGCTGGTGGCCTGCTTGAGCGCCCCCGAAATCTGGCGGGCATCGCCCACCACTTCGGTCAGTGTCTCGGTCACCGCATTGGTATCTTCCTTGAGCTTGGCAAAGGCGCCCTGATAATCGCCATGCACGCGCTGGGTCAGGTCCGTATCGGCCAAGGCCCCTAGCACGGTGCCGGTTTCGTCGAGGCCCCGGTCCACCGTTTCGACGAGCTTGTTGACGCTCAGCGCCAGCGCATTGAGTTCGGGATCGGGGAATTCGGCGTTGACCCGCTTGGTGAAGTCGCCGGCAATGGCTGCGTCCACCACCTCGCCAAAGGCTGCCTGCAGCGCCACCATCATGTCGGTGCGCTCTTCGCGGCGGCGGATCGAGGAGGCGCGCTCTTCCTCGGTCATGGCGCCCATCTTGAGGCCGTTTTCGCGGAAAACTTCGACCGCGCGAGCCATATCGCCCACTTCGCTGCCGCGGTTCGTATAGGGGACGACCAGCTCGTAGTCGCCGGCGGCCACCTGGTTCATGGTCTTGGCGAGGCGCGGAATGGCAGCCATCATCACGCGCGAGAGCACCAAGCCAACACCACCCAGCACCAGCAGCACCACGAGGCCCACGCCCAGCAGCAGCTTCAGCGAATCCTCGACAATGGCGTCGACCTTGGTCTTGTCGATACCGACAAATACCAGGCCGACAGTGGCCCCGTTCTGGTCGACGATGGGCTGATAGCCGGTGAAATAGGCCGTGCCCGCCAGCACATCTTCGCCAAAGAACGCCTGGCCCTGCTGCACGGCGGCAAACGCCTCATTGTCGCGCCCCAGCGGCACGCCCACGGTGCGGTCCCCGCCCTCGCCCACCATCGAGGTGGTCATCTGCACGAAATCCTGGGCCTCTTCGCTCCAGCCAAACAGGGCGGCAGCTTCACTGGTGATATGATGGATCGAGTCCACCATGTCGTGGCTGATGAACTGGCGCGGCATGGCCCAGGTGGTGATCGAGGCGATCGTGCCATCTTCGGCCCACACCACTTCGGCGCCCGGCAGGCTGGTATTGACGATGGTGGCGGCGGTCTTGAGATTGGTGGCGCGTTGCTCCATCGCGGTATTGCGCGTGGAGGCGCTCAGGTCGACATAGAGCGCGGCAATGATAGAGCCGACAGAAAATATGGCCGCCGAAACAACCAGTGATGCAATCATCGTTGTCAGTTTGATGTTGCCGATGAAGTGCTGCGCACGCTTCAACATGCAGGGTCCCCCAGGATCTTTTTTGGCATGCCGGCCCTAGAAGGCGCCCATACCGCTGCAGGAAGCTACCAGCGGGGACTTAACTGAGTGTTGATCAAACCAGTTTGGGGACAAATCCCCCCAGAACACCCGCTTTGACAGACTTGGCCTACCAATGCCGGGGCACTAGACTTGCTTTGCGCTGGAAGGCACGTGGCTGATCTATGGCCAGTCCTTGGCCAGCCCCACTTTGCCATGGGGCTTCAGGCTGGATGCGGCGGCGGCCAGGCGTTTTTGCCGGGCCCGGCCATCGTTACTGCCGGGTCTGGGCGCGCTGGTTTGCGGCTCGAGCCGGAACACATCGACGATGCGATCGAGTTCCCCCGCCTGCGCCTCGGTCTGTTCGATCGCGGCATTGGTCTGCTGCACCAGCGCGGCATTGTGCTGGGTCATCTCATCCATCCGGCGCACCGCGACATTGACCTCCTCGATGGCCGAGGCCTGCTCGCGGCTGTCGCGGGCGATATTGTGCATCAGCTCGCTCGAGGATCGGGCCGCGATCAGCATGGCCTCTAGCTTGCGCGCCGCATCGAGCACCAGTTGGCTGCCGCCGCGCACTTCGTCGCTGGAGCGTTCGATCAGCTGCTTGATGTCTGATGAAGCGCTGGCGGCCGAATGGGCCAGCCGCCGCACCTCCACCGCCACAACGGCAAAGCCCTTGCCCGCATCCCCGGCCCGCGCGGCCTCCACCGAAGCATTGAGCGCCAGGAGGTTGGTCTGGAACGCAATGTCATCGATCAGCGCGGTGATGGTGGAAATCTTGCGCGAGGTTTCGGTCAGCCGCTCCATGGCGATGGTGGCCTGCTGCATCACCTGTCCGCCCTCATCGGCGGTGCGCGATACGGCGGCGGCGGTGGCGCTGGCGTCATTGGCCCGCTGGGCATTCTGCATCACCATGCCGGCCAGATGCTGCATGGCCGCCGAGGTCTGCTCGATGCTGGCCGCCTGCTTGCTGGTGCGGCTGGCCAGATCATTGGTGCCACCGAGGATTTCGCTGGTGGCGTCTTTCAACGCCCCCGACGTCTGGCGCAATTGCCCTATCACTTCGCCCAGCTTGTCGGCCACCCCGTTAATGTCGTCCTTGAGCCGGGTGAAAACGCCGCTGAACGCTCCCTCCACCCGCTGGGTCAGATCGGCGCGAGACAACGCCTCGAGCACCACCAGTGTCGCTGCCAGCCCCTGCTCGACCCGCTCGACCAGCAGATTGGTGTTGCGGGCCAGCTGCCCCAGATCCTCGTCTTCGAACTGGGTGGTGATGCGCTTGCCGAAGTCCCCGGCGATACCCGCCTCCACCACCTGCCCGTATTCGCGCTGCAACAGCGCCATCTGGGCGCCGCGGACATTGGCACGTTCGGCGTTGTGGGCAATGGTCTGGGTCTGCGCCATGGCCGCCTGGGCCGCCTCGTCCGCCTCCTCGCCCTTGGCGTTGGCCAGCGCCAGCACCGCTTCGGTATTATAGGTCATCCAGATCAGCGCCGCCGCTTCGGCCACCAGGATCACGGCGTGCATGGCAATCCGTTCCAGCCCCCCGGCGCCATAAAACACCAGTTCGCTCCACAGCAGCCCGAGCCCCAGATGATGGACGGCCACAACCGCGGTCGCCACCACGATGGTGCGGATGTCATAAAGCAAGGCGCACATGGCGAGCGCGGCAAAGAACGCCATATGCAGGTCGATCTGCAGCGGATGGCCGCGCGCCGCGATCAGCATCGCGACCACCTGGGCCATCATCACGGTCACCACCACGTAGCGGTGGGCGGGCTGGTCGCCCAGCAACACGCGGCTCAGCACCAGCGCCACGAGCATGGCTATCGCCAGCCCCACGCCCAGCCCCGGTGCACCAAACCGCAGCAGTTCGATGGCTATGACGATGGCGGCGATCACCGCGCACAGGCCCGAGAGCGCGAAATCGGCGCGCCGCCGAAACAGGTCCATAGTCATGATCGCACCTCCAGGGCAGGCGTGCACAGCCCCCGAGCGGCGGTGGTGAACCACGCGCCAAACCCGGTGACCCGCTGGGAAAAGCCTTCATCGTGAGAGAAGGCGATGACAATATTGGAAAAACGTCCGGTACTGACGATCGAGCCGCCAGCCGCGACAATCGCCCCGAGGGCCTCGGTCTGGGCCGTCCAGGGTGGAAAAATCACCCCGATTTCGCCCCGTTCAGGGGGCAAATGGTAGGCAATCAGGAGCGCAACCCCGCTCACCAGTCCAATGGCCAAAGCCGGCACAAACTGGATGAGCGGCGTCCTCCCGGCCCGGCTCACGGCGGCGATCCCGCACCGGGCAAGTGGTTCTGCAGCAGGCCTTGCAACCCTGTCAGAATTGGGTGGTCAGCGCGGAGCCGTCTCGTCCCGGCGGGATTGGGGGCCATCCCGTTTTGCATGATGTTTCCTTTGCTGATGACATGTCAAACCGCGTCCCAATCCCGCTCCGTCGCCGCGTTGCCCCGGCTGAGATAGCCCGAAGTCATGGTCTTGAGCTTGCTCTGCAAACTGCGGGCATCGGCCGGGGGTGCAGCATTGGGCACCGGCATGGGGCGGCGACGGCGCTGCTCGACGATGGGGACTTCTTCCATGGCAAACACGTCCACGATGCGGTCGAGCTCGTTGGCCTGGGCCTCGGTCTGTTCGATGGCGGCGTTGGTCTGCTCCACCAGTGCCGCATTGTGCTGGGTCATCTCGTCCATGGTCCGCACGGCGCTGTTGACCTCTTCAATCGCGGCGGCCTGCTCGCGGCTGTCGCTGGCAATCGAATCGAGCAGCGCATTGTTGTCGCGCACCGCATTGAGCATCACCTGCAACTTGCCCGACGCGTCGCTGACTAGCTTGGAGCCGGAATTGACCTCGCCGGCCGATTGCTCGATCAACGCCTTGACCTCCGCCGAGGCGCTGGCCGCCGACTGCGCCAGGCGCCGCACTTCCACGGCCACGACGGCAAAGCCCTTGCCCGCGTCCCCTGCCCGTGCCGCTTCAACCGACGCATTGAGCGCCAGCAGATTGGTCTGGAAGGCGATGTCGTCGATCATGCCGATAATGTTGGAGATCTTGGCGGAGGAATGGGTGATCCGCTCCATTGCCACGGTTGCCTTGTCCATCACCCCGCCGCCCTCCTCGGCGGTGCGCGAAACCTGCGCGGCATTGATGCTGGCGTCATGGGCCCGCTGGGCGTTCTTCATCACCGTGGTGGCCAGCTGTTCCATGGCCGCCGAGGTTTCCTCGATTGTCGAAGCCTGGCGCGTGGTGCGCTCGGAGAGGTCATTGGCGCCGCTCAGGATCTCCCGGGTTGCCGATTTGAGCGCCCCGGAAGTATGGCGCAATTGTCCGACCACTTCGGTCAGCTTGTCGGCCACCCCATTGATGTCGGTCTTGAGCCGGGCAAACGCGCCCTCATAGTCCCCGCTCATGCGCTGGGTCAGGTCCATGTCGGCCATGGCCCCCAGCACATGACTTGTCTCGGTCACCCCGCGATTGAACGTCGACACCAGATTGTTGACGCTGGCAGCCAGCCCGTTGAGCTCGGCATCGGGAAACTGTACCCGCACCTGGCGGGTGAAATCGCCCGCCACCGCCGCATCGACCACCTCGCCAAAGGCGCTCTGCAATTGCGTCATCATGCGCTGGCGGTTTTCCTGCTCGGCAATGATCCGCGCGGCCTCCGCTTCGGTCATCTGGCTGACGCGCAGTCCGTTCTGGCGGAACACCTCCACCGCCCGCGCCATGCCGCCTATTTCATTGCCCTGCTGGGTAAATGGCACCACGCCCTGATAGTCGCCCTCGGCGATGGCATCCATGGCCCTGGCGAGGCGGGGGATGGGGCGGGCGATCAGCCGCGACAGCGCAAAACCGATCAAGCTGAGGACCGCAGTCACGGTCCCGCCTACCACGAGGATCAGGTTGATCACGTCATTGGCCGCCGCCTCCACCGCTGCCTGCGGGGTGCCGACAAAAATCGCGCCCATCACATCGCCATTGAGCTTTACGACCGGCTGGAAGGCGCCGAAATAGGTCACGCCCTGCAGTTCCACCGGGCCGATATAGGGCTCGTTGGCCAGCAGCTTGGCATGGATGGGATGGCCCGGCTTGAGGTCGATATTGGTGGCCGGCTCGCCCTTGGCGTCGCGCAGGCTACTGGTCTTGCTGAACAGCACCTGGGTCTCGGGCTTGAGCTCGTAGATGGTGGCGTCCTGGCGGGTGACGCGGGTCACCGAATTGATGGTTTCGTCATTGTAGAACGGGGGAATGGCCCAGCTCTGGAAACTGGCAATGGTGCCCTCTTCGGTCCAGTTCAGCACCGAACCCGAAATCCGGCGTTCCAGAATGGTGGCCGCGATGCCCAGATTGGCGCTCTGTTCGAGCTCACTATTGGCGAGCGACTGTGCCCGCAGCGAAAAGTAGATCGAACCCGAAACAGCAATGATCGAGCCAATGATCGCCACCATCACCAATGCCATGATGGTAGCGGTCATTTTGATATTGCCCAGCATCTGGACCAGTTTAGCCATAATTCTTCCCCCCAAGGAATTCCGGCGCACCCAGATGGGCGCGCCGTGAATATCATCGGAAGGTTAGGGCATACCGGTTAAGTGTTCGTTTCGGGGTTAGTACTCATGACCTTGATCAAGACCCTTGATACACACCCACCCAAGAACAGCACAAACAGATAACGGCGATTACTTAGAATTCAGCCCAGTCATTGTCGAGCGCCACATTGCCCTTGCCCAGATAGGCGTTTGCCGCCTGCCTCAGGTGTTTTTCGCGCGAGCCAACGTCACGATTGACATTGGCCGGCTGGCGCAATCCCGCCGCCGGCAAGCGCTGTACGCTGACGGGCTCGACGACAAAGATATCGACGATCCGGTCAAGCTCGGTGGCCTGCGCCTCGGTCTGCTCGATGGTGGCATTGATCTCCTCGACCAGCGCCGCATTGTGCTGGGTCATCTCGTCCATGGTGTGAACGGCGACGGTGACCTCCTTGATCGCGCCGGCCTGTTCGCGGCTGTCGCTGGCAATGCTGTGCATCAGCTCGTTGGACGAGCGCGCCGCCACCAGCATGGTCTGCAGCTTGCTGGCCGCATCCGACACCAGCCGGCTACCGCCCTTGACCTCGCTGGCCGACTGCTCGATGAGCACCTTGATATCGGCCGAGGCGCTGGCCGCCGATTGCGCCAGCCGCCGCACTTCCACCGCCACCACGGCAAAGCCCTTGCCGGCATCGCCCGCCCGCGCCGCTTCCACCGAGGCGTTCAGCGCCAGCAAATTGGTCTGGAACGAGATATCGTCGATCAGCCCAATGATATTGGAGATCTTGTGCGAGGATTCGGTGATCCGCTGCATGGCATCGGTCGCCTGCAGCATCACCTGCCCACCCTCTTCGGCCGTCCGGCTGACGCCGGCGGCCACGCCCGAGGCTTCCCTGGCCCGCTCTGCGTTCTGCAACACGGTCGCGGCCAGTTGCTCCATGGCTGCCGAGGTTTCCTCGATGGTCGCCGCCTGGCGCGTGGTGCGCTCGGACAGATCATTGGCGCCGCTGAGGATTTCGCTGGTGGCCGATCTTGAGCGTGCCCGAAGTATCCTTGAGCTGGCCGACAATGTCGTTGAGCTTGTCGGCTACCGCATTGGTGTCGGTCTTGAGCTGGGCGAACGCCCCCTGGTAATCGCCATGCATGCGCAGGGTCAGGTCGGTATTGGCCAGCGCCGCCAGCACCGTGCCGGTCTCGGTGAGGCCCCGGTCCACCGTCGCCACCAGATTATTGACCGATTGGGCCAGGGTATTGAGTTCGGCGTCGGGGAAGCTCGCATCGACGCGCCGGCCGAAATCACCGGCAATGGCGGCGTCGACCACTTCGCCAAAGGCGATCTGCAATTCCTGCATCATCGCCGCCCGATCGGCCTGGGTGCGCAAGATCTGCGCAGCTTCCGCCTGGGTCATCCGCTCGACCTGGAGCCCGTGCTCGCGGAACACCGCGACGGCCCGCGCCATGGCGCCCAGCTCGTCATGACGCTCGCCGCCGGTGACCTCGATCTGCAGATCCCCCGCCGCCAGCTGGTTCATCGTCTCGGTCAGGCGAGTGATCGGGCGGGTGATCGAGGCTCCCATTACCCAGAAGGCGCCCAATCCCAGCACCAGCACGACAAGCCCGCCCAGGACCAGCATGTTACGCTCGGCCACCGAGCTCGCGTAGAGCGCCGCTTCCGGAACGGCGGCGATGATGGTCCACTGGCCGTCCATCTGCGGCAACAATAGCGGTACTGCGCTCTGGCGCCAGGGTTCGCCATTCACATCGCTGGTGGCGTGATGGATGCCGCTGGCGGCACCGGCAATCGCTGCGAGCGTTGCCGGATCGGTCACGGCCATGCCCAGTTGCGAGGGATCGCTGGCCACGACCCAGTCCCCCACATCATTGACGACCGTTACCGCACCGCTCCCGAGCGGCTTTTGCGTGCCGATCAGATCGGAAAACACCCCGCCATTGAAATCGACGCCAGTCACCCCGACGGCCTTGCCGGAACGGTCCCGGACCATTTCGAGCGCCGAGGTGAAGAGCTTGCCTTCATACAGATACGGCCCCACCAGCGTCGCCTTGTCCTTGGCGAGCGGATTGAGGAACCAGTCGGCAAAGCCCGCATCCGTTGACAGGTTCAGCTGTTCGAACGCCATGGTGCCGGTGTCGTAATCGCGCACGATCGAGGGCCCGAAATACCCATCCTGCAGCCCGAACTTGGACAGCATGAGCGCCGGATTGCCCGCCGTGGGCGAATCCTGGTTGAGCAGGGTCCAGATGCCAGTGGAATGGGGCACGTTCGCCATCTGGTCGCGGAACAGGTTTTCATAATCCTGGGCGGTGACCTGGCGATTCTGGATCAGGGTTTCCACCGTCGTCGACAGGGCCATGGCCTGCATCTGATGCTCCTTGAGCACCACTTCGATATTTTTGGCCTGGGTTTCCGCCACGCTCACCAGCAAATTGTCGGCCGCCGCCAGGGCGCTGTTCTGGGTGGTGGTGACGACGTAAACGAGACTGCTGACAATGGCTGCAATAAAAACCAGTGCGGCAGCACCGACGATCTTGCTGCGCAATTTGAACTTAAACATTTAGGCGGGCCTGGGGCTATTCGTTAATCGGCGCGATCATGACCAATCGGCGTTAACCATCACTGAACGCCCTGCAAATCCGGCGATTTTGCCATGGCCTTTATCGCACGCCGACCGTTGCGCTCGAGATGATGCGCCAAAAAATAGGGCCACCCAATGGGGTGGCCGCTCATGAGACGATCAATGCAGTTTGGTCGTGATCAGGTCAGCGCCCCGATCACCGCTTCAATGCGCTTCTTCATGGTGGAAGCATCGAATGGCTTGATGATGTAGTTATTCACCCCAAACGAGATCGCCTCCTTGACCTGTTCCTTGTCGGACCGGCCAGTCGCCATGATAAACGGCATCGCCTGGGTGCGCGGATGCTTGCGGATCACCTTGAGCAGGGTCAGACCGTCAATATCTTCCATGTTCCAGTCGGAAATGATCAGGTCGACATTGGTCTTTTCCAGCTTCGCCAAAGCATCGCGACCGCTTTTGGCCTCGATGATGTCCTTGAAGCCGAGCTGGGTAAGAATGTATTTGCAGATGCCGCGCATCGATTGCTGGTCGTCAACAATAAGAACGCTGACCGCGCTGGCTTTTGGCATATCGTAGTTCACCTTCCTGGTGCCAGGGGCCGATGCCCCGAATTGCCGGCGAAACCCTAGGAATCAAGCGTTACAAATCTCTCAATCGAGAGCGCGACTTTGTGTCGTTTGGCCGCTCAGGCTGCGGATTTGCGGCGGATCAGCGCCTGCGCCAGCCGCGCGGCGATGGCTTCGACCGGGGCCTGTTCTACGACGGCGCCTTCCTCGAAAGCCACCCGTGGCATGCCATATACCAGCGACGAGGCCTGGCTCTGGCCCACGGTATAGGCTCCCGCCTCGCGCATCAGCTTGAGACCGCGCGCGCCATCGCGCCCCATGCCGGTCAGGATCGCCCCCACCGCCAATGGCCCGCACACCCGCGCCACCGATTCAAACAGCACGTCGACACTGGGCCGGTGCCCCGATTCCAGCTCATCGTGCGACAGCCGGCACTTGAGCTGGCCCGAGCTGCGCTCCACCCGCAAATGATAATCGCCGGGCGCCACATAGGCATGCCCGGGCAGCATCGGCAGCCGGTCGGTCGCCTCCACCACCGTGATGTCGCACAGCTCATCCAGCCGCGCGGCAAAGCGCCCGGTAAACCCGGCCGGCATGTGCTGCGCAATCACGATGGGCGGGCAGTCGACCGGCATGTGGCATCAGCACCGCGCGGATCGCTTCGACCCCGCCGGTCGAGGCGCCGATGGCGATCACCGCACCCTGCTGGGCCGCGGCGGTCTTGACCGCCACCTTGGGAGCTTCGGCCCGGCTTTCGGTGCGTCCCCGCACGTCGGATTTGGCTGCGGCGCGGATCTTGTCGCGCAGGCCCGCACCGAACGCCTTCGAGCCCGCCCTCCAGCTCGGTGCTCGGCTTGGCGACGAAATCCACCGCCCCCAGCTCCAGCGCCAGCAGGGTTTCGCTGGCCCCCTTCTTGGTCAGCGTCGAAACCATCACCACCGGCGTCGGGCGCAGGCGCATCAGTTTGTCGAGAAATTGCAGCCCGTTCATATTGGGCATTTCGATGTCGAGCGTCACGACATCGGGGTTCAGATCCTTGATCTTCTCGCGTGCATCGATCGGATCGATCGGCGGTGCCCACCACGATCGATATCGCCGTCCCGCGTCAGTATGCGGGTCAGCACCTCGCGGATCAGCGCCGAATCGTCGACGACCAGAACCTTGATGCTCATGCGCTTCTCGTTTCTTGGCGGACTCAGTTGCATTGATAGATGGTCTTGCCGACCAGCTGGAACCCATCGCCGATCCCGAGCCCAGATTTTCCGAATGGCCGATATAGAGGAACGCCTGCGGGCGCCAGCATGCCGTTGAAGCGCCCGAACACTTCGCCCTTGGGTCGGCTTGTCGAAATAGATCGCGACGTTGCGGCAGAAAATCGCGTCGAACGGCCCCTTCATCGGCCACGGCCCGATCAGGTTGAGCGGCTTGAAGGCGATGAGCTGGCGCGCTTCGCTCGGCATGCGCACCGTGCCATCGCCCACGCGCTTGAACAGGCGCGCGCGCTCTGGTGTAAGCCCGCTGAGCTCGCTTTCGGGATAGATGCCGCGCGCCGCCTTGTGCAGCACTGCCGTATCGATATCGGTGGCCAGGATCTTGAAATCCCAGCGCTTGAGTTCGGGAAACGCCGTCAGCAGGTCCACCGCGATGGTATAGGGCTCCTGGCCCGGTCGAGCATCCTGCCGACCAGATGCGCAGCCGCGAGCCGCGCGGCCTCTCGGCAATCAGCGCCGCCGACATGGGTGCGCAGATGATCGAAATGGTGATCCTCGCGATAGAACCGCGTCAGATTGGTGGTCAGGGCGTTGACGAAATCCTGGCCGTCCTGCTCGGTGCCGGCGCGTTTCGAGATAATCGACATAGGCATCAAAGCCGGGCAGGCCGAGGCTGCGTACGATTTTTGACAGTCGCGAAATCACCAGCGTCCGCTTGGCATCGCTGAGCGAGATGCCGGCTACCTGATAGATCCGCGTTCTTGATCCGCGAAAATTCGCGCTCGCTGAGAGAGATATTCTCCCGCTTCCATTATGCCGCCCCAAAATATTCGCGGCCTTCCATTCTGGATACCGCTTAAGCGATGGCGCGTAGTACCGGCCGGGGGGCCGGTGCCGCGTCACCGAAGGACAACGGACGATCGACGGCGCGCTCCAGCGTCGTCCCGCTATCGTCCAGCGTCTGCACGATAGTGTCCGCTGCATCCCTTAGATTGCGTAAATGTCCGTCGAGCTCGCCCAGCATTTTTTGCAGGCTGCGCTGCGTCATCCTGGCTCGTTTCGGCCTGCTCGCGCCCGTGACGCACCACTTTGCCGAGTTCCTTGGCCGAGCGATTGGTCAGCTGGGCCAGTTGTCGCACCTCGTCGGCCACCACCGCAAAGCCCACCCCGTGCTCGCCGGCCCGCGCCGCTTCCACCGCCGCGTTGAGCGCCAGCAGATTGGTGCGCAGCGACACGTCCTCCAGCCCGTCGACCATGCGGTCGATGTCGCGGGTCATCAGCTCCATATCGCTCAGCGTCGTGCCGGTCCGCCCGCGCCACCAGCGCCGCATCACCCGCCAGCGCCTGGCTCAGCTGCCCCAGCAGCTGTGCCTGCCGCGCTGCTTCCGAGCCTTCGCGGAGCGTCTCGCCGGCCTGTCGCATCGCCTCGTCGCTCCCATCGGCATGGGATTGCTGCTGCGCCAGCCGCGCCTCGAAACTGTCGAGCAATTGCCCAACCGTCGTCAGCCGCCGCTCGAGCTTGGCGCGCACTGCCCTGCTCGGCTTGCACCTGCTGGGTGAACTGGCTGAACAGCTCGTCGACCCGTTGCGCCAGCCCCGCCAGCGGCAGGTTCGGCGCGATGCGCACATTGCTGGTGCTGATCACCTGCTCGAGCTGCTGCACGCCCCCATCGAGCGCCGCCAGCCCCCGATTGAGCGCGGCCAGCGCCGGATTGATCGCCGCCACGTCGCGCTCGAACTGAAACCCGGTCCGGCCGCTGGCCAGGGCCGCGGCAAAGGCGTCGAGATCATCGTCCTCGATATAGCTGCCCGCCGGCACCAGCTCGAGCAGATAGCGTCTTGCCGCCCAGGGTGCGGCGCTGCACGTCATAGCGCACGCCGCCGAGCATGATCAGGCTGTCCTCGGCCACACCACCGCCCGCCGCCAGATAACCGCGCCCGAACAGCGCATCGAGCGTACCGCCCACCACGACGTCCCGCGCCAGGCGCGCGGCGCCGATGCTGGTGGCCAGGATCACCCCGCCCTCATCCACCACCAGCGCCAGCTGGTGCATGGAGCCGATGGCGGTGCGGAAATTATGCGCCTGCTCCAGCCGGTCGCCCAGCTGGTCGACGATTGCCCGAAGGCTCAGCGCAGTTCCGGCAAGTCGGGTGGATGCCGTGCACCGCGGCAAGCTTGCGTCAGCACGTGTTCCTGCTGGCGATCAAAGCGCGCGGCGGTGGCAATGCTGGCCAAGACGGTCACGGCAAATGTCGCGGCCACCGCGAGCACCAGCACCAGGCCCTCGCCCAGCAGCACCGCCACGCCCACGCCGGTCGCCAGCGCGCCAAACCACAGGGCTGCGGCAATCAGCGCCAGACGCAAATCGGGAGTAGCGCGCTCGTGGGGCAAATCAGTAACCGGAATAGCTGAACTGCCCGAACCTAGGCGAAGAATGGTTAATCAACTCTGTAAGACGCCGCGGAACTTAGGAGTTTGCTAAGCAATATTACCAAACTCAACAACTGCACCCGTTTTGGCGGGCACTAGATCCGCCGCCGATCAACAAGAGATCGGCAGATCGCTAGAACAGTTCGATATCCAGCGAGCCAAACGGCGCCACCACGGGCCGATGGGCAATGGCGAATTCCTCGCGGGCGACGCTGGCTCCGATATCGCTGTCGAGCCGTTTGACAAAGGCCCGGCCGGAATGGGGCTTGAACAGCACGCGACGGGCATAATTGCCGCCCAGGTCCTGGCTGTTGGCCACATAGCCTTCATCGGCCAGGAACTGCAGCACGAATTCGATGTTCTTGGCGCCGATATCTTCCAGCGACGAGTTGATCTTGCCGCCGCCAAACAGCTTGATTTCGAGATTGGCCTTTTGCCCCGACCCCAGCCCCAGCACCTTGTTGATCAGCTGTTCCATGGCAAAGGCGCCATAGCGGGCCGAAGCGCCGTAGCGATCGCGTGGCCGAGCCCGATTGTTCGGCCAGAAGGAAATGGTTCATTCCCCCCACCCGGGCCACCCGGTCGCGAATGCAGGCGGAAACGCACGAGCCCAGAACGGTCGAGTAGGTCAGGTCAGACAGCATTTGAAACGTGGCAATCGCCCTGGTGGACGGTCGTCACTACCCCGCGGTCGAATTCGGGAGGCAGGGAGTTAGGCAGTGCCATTGATCGTATTAATTTCCCAATTGGCCGACGACAAATGCTAGCGACAACTCGTTATGCAATTGCTAACCAGCACTGGCGAGCGGACGTTGCCCCCGACGCCGGCTCGAAGAACTTTAGCAATCGCTGTCTAGAGTGCAGTTACGGATCAGGATAGACGGCCATGTCATTATCAAAACTTGCGACGGGAACTCGATGAGACCGCCCGCCAGACCGGCGCCATGCTGGACGGCATCACCGCGGCGCTCGATCTGCTCACGGCCGCCCCGGTCGCGGCGGATCCCGCCGTGCAGGCGGCCACGCAGATGATCATCACCGCGCTCCAGGGCCAGGATCGCATCGAGCAGCGCTGCCACAACATGGCGCTGGCCGTGCGCCAGTTCGCCCTGCTGCCCCCCAATTCCCCCGATAGCGTCTATGACGAGATCTGGGCCAGCCTCACGCTGGATGAACTGCGCGTGCCCGCACTGTCGGGGGTCGCCGCCCACCCCAGCCATGGCGACGTCGAACTGTTCTAGCGCAAACAAAAAGGGCGCCGCGGCGCCCTTTCCCATGCGCTCTGACGGCTAGGATCAGCCGTCCAGCTTGGCGCCCGACACCACCGCATGCAGGTCGATCAACCCGACCATGCGGCTCTCATGGGTCACGATGCCATTGAGCAATTCGGTATCGAGCGAATGGCCTTCGGGCACATTGTGGATGTCGTCGCGGCTGACACGGTGAGAATATCGCTCACCGCATCCACCAGGATGCCGACCCATTTGTCGCCGACGCTCATCACCACCACGACGTGGTTCTTGGTGGCCGAGGTCTGCCCGTCGCCAAAGCGCGCGCGCAGGTCAAAGATCGGCACGATGGTGCCGCGCAGATTGATCACGCCGCGCACGAAGGGGCGCGTATTGGGCAGGGGCGTCGCCCCGTTCCAGGCGCGGATTTCGCGCACGGTGGTGATCTCGACGCCGTAGGTCTGCTCGCCAATGGAAAAGGCGATGAGTTGCAGTGAATTCTGGGCGGCGATAGCCGATTTGTCGGCCAGATCGTCGCGCAATCCGAGCGCTTCCATGGTCTTTGCCTTTCTGCCGCCCATTCTGGACGGCTACTCAATACTAGGCCGCTAGGCGGCGTTCCGATGCACGATATTGGCCTTGAGCGCCGGCACGTCGACGATCAGCGCGACATTGCCGTCGCCCAGGATCGTGCCGCCGGCAATGCCCTCGACCCGCTCAAAATTCTCTTCGAGAGATTTGATGACCACCTGCTGCTGGCCGATAATGTCATCGACCACCAGCGCCAGCTTGTGATTGCCTTCGGTTTCGCACAGCACCACGAAGCGGTTGGCCTGCGCGGTCTCGGTGGGCATGCCGAAGCGCTGCGCCAGGTCGATGACCTGCACATATTCGCCGCGCACCTGCATCACCAGCCCGCCACTGGGCACCCGCTCGAAATTGGCGCGCGAGCACTGGATGGTTTCCACGATCGAGGACAGCGGCAGCACATAGGGCGACGCGCCGACCTTGACCAGCATCACGTCGAGCACGGCCAGCGTCAGCGGCAGGCGCAGCGTCATCCGCGTGCCCTTGCCGGTCCAGGAGCGCACATGCACCGAGCCGCCGATCTTCTTGATGTTGGAGAGCACGACGTCCATGCCGACGCCGCGACCGGAAATGTCGCTCACTTCGCTGGCCGTCGAAAAGCCCGGCGCAAAGATCAGCTGGTCGATCTGCTCGTCGGTGGGCGTCACATCGCCCGCGACGATGCCCTTGTCACGGGCCAGCTGCAGCACGCGCTCGCGATTGATGCCGCCGCCGTCATCTTCCACGCGATCAAGATATTGCCGCCCGGCCTGCTCGGCCGACAGCCGGATCGTGCCGGTTTCCGACTTGCCGCACGGCGCGGCGCTGCTCAGGCATTTCAATGCCGTGATCGGCCGAATTGCGAATCATATGGGTCAGCGGATCGCTCAGCTGCTCGATAATGGTCTTGTCGATTTCGGTGTTCTCGCCCACCGTCTCGAGCTTGATCCGCTTGCCGGTCTTGGCGGCCAGTTCGCGCATCAGCCGTGGCATGCGCGAAAACACCGATTTGACCGGTTGTGCGCGGATCGCCATCACCGAATCCTGCAGCCCGCGCGTGGTCTGGGCCAGCACTTCGAGCCCGCGCACCAGCTCGGTATAGCGGGCCCGCAGCGTCTCATCCATTTGCTGGGTCAGCATGGACTGGGTAATCACCAGCTCGCCCACCATGTTGACGACGCGATCGACCTTGTCGAGATCGACCCGGATCGATTGCACGCCAAGGTTGCGGCCGCTGTCATCGCCGTCGGCGGGTGGCGCCGCTGGGGCCAGCGCAACAGGTGCGGCCGGTGGCGGCGTTGCCGGGCGGCGCGGCTTGATGCTCTCGGCCAGCTCGGCAAAGCTGGGGGTCGGAGCCTCTTCGAACTGGTCCTGCTTGCTGGCCACGACCGGCGCCGGCTCGGGACTGAAATCGAGCAGGCTGGCGATCTCCTCATCGGCCAGCGACAGCAGGTCGATCGGCTCATCCGCCTCGGCCCGCACCTTGAGGGCGGGCTGCTTGGCGACCGGCGCCGGGGGCGGAGCCGGTTCGGCCTGTGGCTCGAATCTGGCCTCGGGGGCGGGTGGGATATCGAACTTGATGTCGCCCTCGCCATCCACCGCGTCCAGCGAGGTGATGGTGATGTCGCAGTCGCCTTCGACAAATTCGAACACTTCGCGGATCGCGGCTTCGCTGGCATGGGGCGCGACCAGCGTGATTTCCCAGCTGCAATAGACCCCGAACGGCTCGAAATCGGCCAGCGGGGGCAAATCGTTCAGGATCGGGCGAACCTGCACCTGCCCGATGGCGGCCAGTTCGCGAAACAGCAGCAACGGGTCATTGGCCCGCGCATAAAGCGCCTCATGCGGGGTGAAGTGAATTTCCCAATGTCCGGCCTCGACCTGCAAGGGCGCCGTGCCAAAGGAATCATCGAACTCGTCATCGTCGGCGCCGACGGCCCCGAGATCGACCATGACCGGGGTAAACTCGATATCGAACTCATCGTCGTCATCGCTCGCGGTGTCAGCCTCCGCCACCGCATCGCCCCGCGCCAGGGCGTCAAAGCTTGCCTGCTCGTCCTGCCCGTAATCGGCAGGCAGGGCCACGCCGGTCTGGGCCGCGCTCACATGGTCAGCCACGATGTCATTGGCGCGGATGCACAGCGTCACCACGTCGTCGCTCAGCTCGACCCGGCCATCGCGCACGAAGTCGAGCAGCGTCTCGTAGGCATGGGCGAAATTGACCAGCCCGGTAAAACCCGAAGGCCCCGGCGCCGCCCTTGATCGAGTGGATGGCGCGGAACACGGCGTTGAGCCGGTTGGCGTCGCGCTCGCCTGCCTCAATCGCCGCGAACTGCTCTTCGAGCTCGGTCAGCAGCTCGGAGCATTCGTCAAAATAGGTGGCCTTGAAGTCGTCCAGGTCGCTCATGCGAACAAAAAACCCTTTGGGTTACTTAGTGTACGACCCGGTTGATCACGCTGATCAGCTTGTCCGGGTCAAATGGTTTGACGATCCAGCCAGTGCCGCCGGCAGCCTTGCCCTGGTCGCGCTTGTCCTGGCTGGTTTCCGTGGTCAGAATCAAAATCGGCAGGCTCTGGTGCCGTCCGGTGGCGCGCACTTGCTTGATGAATTCGATGCCGTCCATCACCGGCATGTTGATGTCGGTGATCACCACATCGACATCGTGCGCCATCAGCACATCCAGCCCCTGCTGGCCGTCCTCGGCCTGCAACACCTCGAACCCGGCATTGGACAGGGTGTGATGCAACATGGCCAGGATGGTCCGAGAATCATCGACCGTGAGTACCCGCAGCTTCATTGTCTTATCATCCCCGAAAACTGGGCCCTCAGGCCCAGCCGCTCAATCGCGGTGGTTATTGCCGCGCTTGGTTGTGTCAGAACGAGTTCGTACTCGTTCCGGCGCGCCGTTTCTGCTGCACACAGCAGCATGAACAAGGCATTGGTCGAGACGCGCTCGACAGCATCCGCTGTGACCGAAACCGAACCTTCATCGAGTCCATCGATCAGATCGTCCCGAACCGCGTCGAGCGAATCCAGATCTATGACCGCTGGCAAAGCGACGGACTTATTGGCTTTGACCATGTCGTGTAACAGTCCCCGGAGCCATCTCCTGGCGCAGTCTCTACCGGGAACGGTTTAAGAATTGCTAAGCAGCCCCCAGCGTCTAGCGCTATATTCCCATAGTATCGCCCGGCCGCGGGCAAAGCGGCGCGGCATTTGTGTTTCCTTGGGCGTGTCGGGGTGGTAGGGGGAATCCATCCTTGCTCGAGACCTATGCCCATGACCGCCAACATTTCCCTGACCGGGATTGCCCGAGATCTCGCTGCCCGTGCCGATAGCGGCAAGCCGATCCGCGTCGGGGTGATCGGTTCGGGCGAGATGGGCACGGATCTGGTGACCCAGATGGCGCTGATGCCCGGCATCGAAATGGCCGCCATCGCCACCCGCCGCCCCCATACAGCGCTTGCCGCCATCGCCATCGCCTATGGCGACGACAGCCATGGCCGCGAGGTTGAAACCACCGCCCAGGCCACCGCCGCCATCGAAGCGGGCAAGATCGCCGTCACCTCCGTGCAAACGCTGGTCACCACCCCCAATATCGATGTGGTGATCGATGCCACCGGCAAGCCCGGGGTTGCCGCCGATTACGACCTGACCGCCATGGAACATGGCAAGCATCTGGTGATGATGAACGTCGAAGCCGACGTCACCATCGGCCCCTATCTCAAGGCCCAGGCCGACCGGCTGGGGGTGATCTATTCGGTGGGTGCGGGCGACGAGCCCAGCTCCTGCATGGAGCTGATCGAATTCGTCTCGGCGCTGGGCCTGCCCATCGTCGCCGCCGGCAAGGGCAAGAACAATCCGCTCAGGCACAACGCCGTGCCCGATGACTATCGCGAGGAAGCGCTGCGCCGGAACATGAACCCGCGCATGCTGGTCGAGTTCATCGACGGCTCCAAGACCGCCGTGGAAATGTGCGCCATCGCCAATGCCACCGGGCTCGTGCCCGACGTTCCGGGCATGCACGGCCCCGCTGCCGATCGCGACAATCTGGCCAAGGTCTTGATTCCCAAGGCCGATGGCGGCCTGCTCAACAAGATGGGCGTGGTCGACTACACCATCGGCAAGGGCGTCGCCCCCGGCGTCTTCGTCATCGTCAAGGCCGAACATCCGCGCATTATCGAGCGCCTCGATGACCTCAATATCGGCCATGGCCCCTATTACAGCTTCTTCCGGCCCTACCATCTGACCAGCCTTGAAGTGCCGCTGACCTGCGCGCGCATCATGCTGTATGGCCGCCCCGACATGGTGCCGCTGCCCAATCCGGTGGCCGAAGTGTGCGCCGTTGCCAAGCGCGACCTGAAGCCCGGCGACAGCCTCGATGCCATCGGCGAGACCTGCTACCGCTCCTACACCATGACGGTGGTGGATAGCCGCGCTGCCCGCGCCATTCCGGTCGGGCTGCTCGAAGGGGGCAAGGTCACCGCGCCGATCAAGATCGGCGAGCTGATCACCAGCGCCAACGCCACCCCCGACACGTCGACCCGGCTCTACGCCCTGCGCCGCGCCCAGGACAAGATGCTCGGCCTGCTCTGATCGTTTGGGCGTTGCGCTAGCCGCGCAACGCCACCTTGCCCTGGCGGCCCGGCTCCCCGCTCGCCTTGACCGCCTCGACCACCTGATCGAGCCCGAACACCGCCTCGATCGGCAGGACCAGCTCGCCCTTGGCCGCCACGCTCACCAGTTCGCCCAGCAGCGCCCCGATCCGCTCCGGCGCGAGGGGCGGTCTAGCGCCCCAGAACCCCTTGACCGTGATGTTGCGAAACAGCAGATCGCCCGCGGCAATCTGCAGCGGCTGCTGCGTCATGGCGCCAAAGCTCACCAGTTCGGCGCCATCGGCCACCACCGCCAGCAAATCCGTCGGCCCGTCGCCCCCCAGCGCGTCGATGGCCTTGATGATCGGAGCACCAAGGGTCAGCGCCCTGACCCGCTGCTGCCAGCCCGGGCTTTCGGTGGATACCACATTGGCAATCCCCAAGGCCTCGAGCTCGGTCACCGCCGCATCGCGCCGCACCAGCCCGATGACATTGATCCCCTGCTCGGCGGCAAAGCGCGCCACGAGCTTCCCCACCGCGCCATTGGCGGCGTTCTGCACAATCCAGTCGCCCGCCTTGAGCCCCAGGCTTTCAAGGATCATCTTGGCGCTGAGCGGCATCGACACCAGCTGGCACGCCGTCTCGTCGCTCACCCCCGGCGGCACCGGCACCAGCCGCTTGGCATCGGCGAGATAGAACTGCGCCCAAGTCTTGTCGCCGGCGCCCGCCACGCGCTGGCCCACCTGCAGATTGGCAACGCCGGGACCCAGCGCCTCGACCACCCCGACCGCCTCGGTGCCCGGCACCGCCGGCAGCGTCGGCCTGAAGCCATACTGGCCGGCTATGGTCATCAGATCGTGATTGTGGATCGGCGAGAGCATCATGCGCACCAGCACCTGCCCCGGGCCGGGCACCGGTCGATCGCGTTCGGCGCGGCGCAGCACCTGCACGGGTGAGCCGAATTTTTCATAAACAACACTACGCATCGTTTCGGCCTTTCTGTTTTCCCTCGCCTTCACATAGGTCTTTGCCGGATCGGTGCAACCGACGCTGATGCGATGCCGCACTTGAACAAGCAAAAGCCTTCGCCTAAAACCGGACAACCCAGATCAGGAATAGCTCATGACCACCCTCGCCGACGCCCGCACCCCGCAACGCTTCCGCCACGAAACCCGCGCGCGCCTGCTCGAGGTCACCGCCATTACCGACATTACCCCGCTGATGCGCCGGATCAGCCTGAAGGGCGACATGGAGGGATTTCGCTCGCTCGGCCACGCCGATCACATCAAGTGCTTCTTTTTTGACGAGGGCGTCGAGCCGGTCGTTCCCCCCATCGGCCCCAACGGCATCCAGTGGCCCGGCGACAAGCCCGAGATGCGCGACTATACCCCGCGCTATTTCGATGCTGCCGCCGGCACCCTCACCCTCGATTTCGTGCTGCATGGCGATGGCCCTGCCTCGAGCTGGGCAACGCAGGTGGCCGTTGGGCAAAAGCTGGTGATCGGCGGCCCGCGCGGCTCGCAGGTCGTGCCCGTGGCGTTTGACTGGTATTTGCTGGCCGGCGACGAAACCGCCCTGCCCGCTTTGGGGCGCCGCATCGAGGAATTGCCTGAAGGCGCCAAGGTGATCGCCATCATCGAAGTCGACAATGCCGCCGAAGAACAGCGCTTCGACACCAGCGCCGATCTCGCGCTGCACTATGTCCACCGCAACGGCCAGCCGGCCGGCACCACCAGCCTGATCCTTGACGCGATCAAGGCCACGAGCTTCCCCGACGGCGTGGCCTATGCGTATCTCGCGGGCGAAAGCTCGATGAGCAAGGCGGTGCGCGCGCATCTGACCGACGAGCGCGGTTTCAACCCCGAATATATCAAGGCGGCGGGCTATTGGCTGCTCGGCGTTGCCGACGCCAAGGAAGATCACTAGCGCCCGCAAATAGTCAAAAAGGCTGGCCGGTTGATCCAGCCAGCCTTCGTTTCCTAGGCCGCCAATGCTGCCAGCACCCGCACCCAGGAGCGGATGCCGCGGTGGTAGCTTTCGAGGTCATATTTCTCGTTGGGGCTGTGGATCGCGTCATCCACATGGGCAAAGCCGATCAGCAGGGTATCGAGCCCCAGGATACGCTTGAATTCGCCCACCACCGGGATCGAGCCCCCCGAACCGGTGATCACCGCCGGCTTGCCCCATTCCCCGGTCAACCCGTCCAGCGCGCGGCGCAGATGCACCCCGTCATCGGGCACCGTGATCGCCGGCGAGCTGCCATGGGCGGTGAACTTGACCGTGCAATCGGCCGGCAGGCGATCGAGCACATGCTGGCGGAAGGCGGCGCGGATCTTGTCGGGCTGCATCCCCGACACCATGCGGAAGGAAATCTTGGCGCTGGCCCTGGCCGGAATGACCGTCTTGAAGCCGTCCCCGGTATAGCCGCCGATCATGCCGTTGATTTCGCAGGTCGGGCGCGCCCACACCATTTCGAGCACCGAACGGCCCTGCTCGCCCGCCGGGATCGATAGCCCCGCATCGCCCAGGAATTGCTTGTCGTCAAAGCCCAGCCCCGCCCATTGCGCCTTGAGTTCATCGCTGATCTCGGCCACATCGTCATAAAAGCCCGGCACCGTCACGCTGCCATCAGGCGCGCGCAGCGAGGCGATGATCTCGGCCAGCACCTGATTGGGGTTGCGCGCGGCATTGCCGAACATACCCGAATGCAGATCCTTGTTGGCGCAGGTGATCTCGATTTCTTCACCCACCAGGCCCCGCAGCATGGTGGTGATCGAGGGCGTCTCGCGGTCCCACATGTCGGTATCGCACACCAGCGCGATATCGGCCGCCAGCTCATCCTTGTTGGCTTCCATGAAGCCGGGCAGATTGATCCCGCCGCTTTCTTCCTCGCCTTCGAGCATCAGCGACACCTGCACCGGCAGGCTGCCGGTCACGCTCTTCCACGCGCGGCAGGCCTCGATGAAGGTCATCATCTGGCCTTTGTCATCGGAGGCGCCGCGCGCCACGATGATCTGGCGCCCGTTGGCATCTTGCTTGACCACCGGCTCGAACGGGTCGGTATGCCACAGATTGAGCGGATCGACCGGCTGCACGTCATAATGGGCATAAAACAGCACATGGGGCCCATTCTGCTCAGGGCCATGCGCCACCACCACCGGATGCCCCGGGGTGGGGCGGGCCGAGGCCTCAAAGCCGATCCCGTTCAACTCGCCCACGATCCAGTCCGCGGCGCGCTGGCATTCGGCGGCATAGGCGGGGTCGGTGGAAATGGATTTGATGCGCAAGAGCGCCTTGAGGCGTTCAAGACTGGCGCCCAGCCCGGTATCAACGCTTTCGAGCACCTGGCTGAGAATGGGATCGGTAGTGGTAGCGGTCATCGTCGACTCCTTTGGCGCTACACTCTCTCCCCCGGCCAGTTGTGTCCAGCGTGGTTGTTGTCCGGCGTGGGCTCGTATAGTTCTGGGCGCCTCAATCCGGCCCCAGGAGATTTCATGGCAGCGCGCAATACCCGGAAAGGCACGAGCGGGGATTTGATTGCCTCGATCACCGGGCGCACCCGGCCACGCAATCTGCATGCCTTCGTGCTCTGGCAATTGGGGGTCGCGATCGTGGGCGGGGATTATCCCGAAGGCACCATTTTGCCCACCGATGCCGAGCTGCTGCAGCGCTTTTCGGTGTCGCGCACCGTCCTGCGCGAGGCGCTCAAGACCCTCGCCGCCAAGGGCATGATCGAGGCCCGCGCCCGCATCGGCACCCGCGTGCTGCCGCGTGGCCGCTGGAATCTGTTCGATGCCGACGTGCTCGCCTGGCATTTCGAAACCGGCCCGGATGTGGGGTTCCTGCAGAGCCTCGCGGAAATCCGCATCGGGGTGGAAGTGGAATCGGCGGCGCTGGCAGCCCTGCGCCGCAGCGACGCCGAGGCCGAGGCGATGATCGCCTGCGCGAACCGGCTGGCCGAGGCCAGGACCGCCGAAGAATTCGCCCGCACCGACCTTGCGTTTCACCGGGCCGTGGCCGAGGCCTCGGGCAATCCCTTCATGGCCTCGATCAGTGCGCTGGTGGAAGTCGCGCTCACCGCAACCTTTACCATCAGCTCGGCGGTGGAGGATGACGAAGCCATGGCCGCAACGGTGCGCGCCCACCGCCGGATCGCCGATGCCATCAAGGCCGGCGATCCCGAAGAAGCCCGCGTGGCCATGCAGGCGGTGATCCGCGAAGGCTATGCCCGCTCGGCCAAAAAACTGGGCTGATCGCTACTGCCAGTCGCGCCGCTTGGAGGTGATGCCGATCCCCGGATTGAGGCTGTTGGTAGGGTCAAGCGCGCGGTAGAACTCGCTCAGCACCGGCTTGGCGTGGTAGAGATGCCCCACATTGTGCTCGGAGGGAAATTCGATCCCCTGGCGCGCCATGTGCTCGATGATCGCATCCTCGATCACCCGCCAGTCATTGCCCTTCTTGATCGCATAATCATAGTGGAACACCTGGCAGAAGAAGTGCCCGCACGGAATGCGCCGCTCGATGGCGTTGAGCACCGAGGCCGGCAGCGTCTCGCGCCAATCGAGCGTATTGCGCGGCAACGCCAGGTCCAGCGCCACGATGTTCTCCACCCGGTCCGGATTGACCGCCCGATAGCGCACCGCAGCTCCACCCACCGCATAGCGATGGCGAAAGGCGGCGGCGGCTTCCTTGTCGTCGGCTTCGAAGAAATCCCCGGTGATGCTGGGGAATATCCCGCCCAGATAGGCCCGCGCCTCGTCAATGCCGTCACCATCCATGCGCAGCAGCAAATGATGCTCATAGCGGTCGGCAAAGGCGTTCATCCGCCTGGGCAGATGGTTGGGCAGAAGCCCGGTCACCACCTGCAGCAGCCGGTCGGAGATATTGTTGCCCAGCCCCAGCTTGGCGGTCAGGCTGTCAAAGCCGCTCTTGAGCTTGAAGGCGGTGGGGATATGCCCGGCCCCGGCATATTGGATCAGCAGATACAAATCCTTGCCGTGGGTCTGCGCCAGCTTATAGGCGTCGCGATGCAGATATTCCCCCGCCACCGGCAGCGTGCCGAATTTCTCGAGGATATGCCGACGGATATTGGTCAGCTCCATGTAATCATTGGAGCCGATATAAAACACCTTGGACGGTCCCGAGCTGGGGAAGGTATCGAGCCGCACGGCAAACACACACAGCTTCCCCGCGCTCCCGGCAGCCTCGAACAACAGCCGCGGATCATTGTTGAACCGCCCGGGCGTCGGCGCATCGATCTCGCGCACCAATGTCGCGTAATCGGGGTCCGAAGCGCGCTTGCTCGCATCGTGTTCCACATCGGCGGCGCTATAGTCACCGGCATCGAGCCGCGCCAGGATGGTTTCAGCCTCATCGCCCAGCGCGATCCCCAAATGGTTGACCAGCTCTACCTGCCCATCGGCATTGACCCGCGCATAGAGCGCCAGCTGGGTGTAGGCCGGCCCGCGCCGCATCAGCGCGCCGCCCGAATTATTGCACACCCCGCCCACGACGGTTGCCCCGATGGTGGTCGAACCGATCACCGAATGGGGCTCGCGCTGCAGCGGCTTGAGCTTGTTTTCCAGCTCATGCAGCCGCGCCCCGGCAAGGCACAGCACCTGCTTGCCGCCATCGAGCAGGTCGATGCGGTTGATCCGCAGCGTGCTGATCAGCACGATCTGGCGGTCATAGTCCTCGCCATAGGGGGTGGAGCCGCCATTGAGCCCCGTATTGGCCGCCTGCATGATGACGATGCGCCCGGCCTCGATGGCGGCCTTGAACACCCGCCACTGCTCCACCAGCGATCCCGGCGACACCACCGCCAGCACCGGACCCTCACCGAAGCGGTAGCCCTTGGTGAAGCGTCGCGCCTGTTGCGGATCGCTCACCACATGCGGGGCGCCCACAATCTGGCGCAACTGGCCGAGCAGGGTTTCGGAATCGAGGGTCTGGGAGGTCATGGCAGATCGCAATTGCTGGTGCAGCTGGTCGGGGATCGACGGCGCAATTTGGCCCCTCCCTGTTAATCAACGCTGCGCTCGCAGCAAAGCCCAAACTGCACTTTTGCCCGATCTGCCGCACCATTGCCGGCGCTGAAAAATGAACCTTCCCGCGCCGTGCCCATTCAGCTGTGAGGATCGGGAGGCACGCCCCATGATGCCCAATTTCACCACCATCGGCCATTCCACCCGCGATATCGCCGAATTCCTGGCCATCCTGGCGGCCGCGCAGGTCAGCCTGCTGATCGACGTGCGGTCCTTCCCCTCTTCGCGCGCTTACCCCGCCTATAATCGGCTCCCTCTGGCCCAGAGCCTCGAGGCGGTGCAGATCGCCTATCGACATTGCCCGGCCCTGGGCGGACGCCGCGGCCGCCAGCCCGACATCGACCCGCAGCGCAATGGGCTGTGGCGGCTGCCGAGCTTTCACAACTACGCCGATTACGCGCTCGGCCCTGAGTTCGCCGCGGCCCTTGCCGAGGTCGAAGCGATCGGCGTACATCAGCGCCTCACCCTGATGTGCGCCGAGGCCGTGTGGTGGCGCTGCCATCGCCGCATCATCACCGACTATCTGCTCGCCCACGGCCACGCGGTGGTGCATCTGCTCGGCGTGGGGCAGTCGCAAATCGGTGAGCTCACCCCCGGCGCCCGGATTATCGGCCACCAGCTGGTCTATCCCGCCACCAGCGCCGACGATCACCCCAAGCCAGGCCACACTATTGAATTGCCGCCCGGTCACCGCCAGCGCTAACGTGGTGCCCCGCGTCCAGGCTCACCCCCCACGCGCACCTGCTGAAGGAGTTGTTGTGGCCATCGACCCGATCCATCCAGCGCTCACCCCCACCAATGCCGCCTGCCAATTGCTCGGCTGCACCCGGCCCATTGTGCTGGCCGGCATGGGCGGCGTCGCCCGCTCCGAGCTGGTCAATGCCGTCACCGCGGCGGGCGGCTTTGGCTTTTTGGGCATGGTGCGCGAGCCGGTCGCCCTGATCGAGCAAGAGGTGGCGCGCGTTCGCGCCGCCGGCCACCAGCGCTTTGGCGTCAACATCGTTCCGGCCGCCACCGATGCCGCACTGCTCGCCCGCCAGCTCGACGCCATCATCGCGCTAAAGGTGCCGGTCGTGGCCCTGTTCTGGGATATCGATCCGCACATCGTGGCGCGGCTGCGCGATGCCGGCATTGTGGTGGTCTACCAAATCGGCTCGGTCGATGAAGCACTCACCGCCGAGCGCGTCGGGGCCCAGCTGCTCATCGCCCAGGGTGTCGAGGCGGGCGGGCACGTCCGCGGCGTCGTGCCGCTGCGCGACCTGCTCCCGGCAGTCGCTCATGCTGTGCACGTGCCGGTGCTGGCCGCGGGCGGGCTCGCCACCGGCGCCGACCTCGTCACCGCCCTGGCTCTGGGCGCCCAGGGGATTGTCCTGGGCACGGCCCTCATGGCCACCGAGGAATCCTTTGCCCACCCCTTCCATCGCCAGCAACTGCTCAACGCCGACGCCCAGGATACGGTGCTCACCGACACCTTCCACATCAACTGGCCGCCGCACGCCCCGGTGCGGGTGCTCAAGAGCCGCGTCACCGCGCTGGCGACGCCTCCCGTCCCCCCGCAGGTGATCGGCGAGGAGGAGGGCCGGCCGATTTATCTGTTCAGCACCGATTCTCCGCTGCGCTCGATGACCGGGGATTTCGCCGCCATGGCGCTTTATGCCGGCACCGGCGTCGGCGCCATTACGGCAATCGTGCCCGCCCGAGAACGCCTCGACACTCTGCTCGCCGACGCCAGCGCCTTCATTCCCCGCCTGCCCATTCCGCTCGCCGGCACCAGTTCGGCGGTGTGCTATGTCGGGGAACTGACGGGTGACTATGCCGGCATCCTCTCGCCTGACGACATCGTCGCCCCCATCGCCGCGCTGATGCGTCAGTGCCACGACATCTTGCGCCTGACCCTGGCGCTGCGCCCCGACGACCCGTCGCGCATCGGCCCGCCCTTCAACCCCGACGCCGCGCTGCTGGCCGGCCGGCTGGTCCAATTGCATGAGCTCAGCGCCGTGCACCACATCGGCACAGCCGACGGCACCGCCCCGCTGCCCGACCCGGCCGATATCCCAGCAACCCTGCACCAGCTGCGCCAGACGCTCACCCACAGCCTTGCCGATCTGGTGCCGCGCCTGCCCGACAGCGTGCTGCGCGAGGCGCTGGCCGAATTGCGCCGCGTGCTGACCAATCCACCCGCCATCCAGCTAAGCCCGGCCCAGCCGCACCCCACAGGAGACAGCGATGCGCCTTGAACATCTCAATCCCGACGGCATGCACAAGAACCCCGCCTATTCGCAGGGCATCATCATCCCGGCCAATGCCCGCATCCTGGTGATCGGCGGCCAGAACGCGGTCAACCAGCAGGGCGAGGTGGTGGGCAAGGGCGATATCGCCGCCCAGACCACCCAGGCGCTCGACAACCTCATCATGGTGCTCGAAACCGCCGGCGCCACACTCGACAGCCTGATCCGCGTCGGCATCTATTTCCGCGAAGACGCCGATATCGGCGCCGGCTTTGCCGCCTGGATGGCCAAGGCCGGCAACATCAAGGCCCCACCCACCGTCACCGGCATCAAGGTCGCGGGCCTCGCCCACCCCGATTACCTCATCGAAATCGAAGCCACCGCCCTGCTGCCGTGAGCCAGCGGCCCATCCGGCTCATCAGCCAGTCGGCTTACCTTGCATTGCTGGCATATTCTGCACTGACATTCATGCCGTGGATCTTGATCTCGAGGTCCGCCAGCTGCTGGGAAATGTCAGCCAGGGTATCGGGCACGAATAATTGGTGCCCACCGACAAGGATAAAGCAGGTTTGAGAGCCAGCCCGGGAAATCGAAACGATGTGATTGGTGTTTATTATCGTATCACCAATGTTCGTGGTTAATACTCTTATAAATGCCATGGTTTTCTCATGAGCTGCCTGCCCGCCATAGACGACTCACACCCGCTTGCTACAGGCAATTCATCATCATTGCCGATTTATTATCAATATATCAAGCAACTAACGTTTTGAACGGATTGGCAGCCATAAAACCCGGCTAGGCAAGCCGGCATTGACGCCCGCGAGCCGAAACGCTGCGACGGCAAAGATACTGTCGAGGGTGGGTTTTGCGCGTGAGCCGAGCCGGACAATCCCGTCCCCACGGTCACCGTCGGCGCAAACGTTTCGGGCCCAGCCATGCCGGGCCCGAAAGGCATTCAGGTCAACAATCAGCGACCGTGAGGGAATACCAGCGTGGTCGGATCGAGCAGTGACAATTCGCTGACCTTGAGGATATTCTCGGACACGACGCTTTCCTTGATGGTCTTGCCGGTCTTGAGCGCATCGAGCGCCAGCTTGGCGCTTTGCGCATAGCCAATGATCGGCACGAGCGCCGTCACGGTGACGACGCTGGCGTCGAGATTACCCTGGCAGCGCGCTTCATTGGCGACAATGCCCGACACGCAGCGCTCATCCAACACGCTCACGGCGCGCACCAGCAATTGCATCGAGGAATGCAGATTGTAGGCGATCAGCGGCTCCATGGCGTTGAGCTGCAATTGCCCCGCCTCGGCGGCCATCGTCACCGCCATGTCGTTGCCGATCACCTGGAAGCACACCTGGCTCACAACTTCGGGGATCACCGGATTGACCTTGCCCGGCATGATCGACGAGCCCGGCTGCATTTCGGGCAGGTGGATTTCGCCAAAGCCGCCGCGCGGGCCGCTCGAGAGCAGCCGCAGGTCATTGGCGATCTTGGAGAGCTTGGTGGCGATCCGCTTGAGCATGCCGGACAGGGACACGAACGCCCCCATGTCCCAGCTCGCCTCGATCAGGTCGTCGGCGGTCGCCAGCGGCAGTCCGGTGATCTGTCGCAGCTCGGCGATTACGGCGGCGGCATAGCCGGCCGGGGCATTGAGCCCGGTGCCGATGGCGGTGCCGCCCATGTTGAGATCATAGAGCTGCGGCACCACGGCGCGCAGCGCCGCCAGATCCTTGCGCAGGGTCGCGGCATAGGCCCCGAACTCCTGCCCCAGCGTCATTGGCACCGCGTCCTGCATCTGGGTGCGGCCCAGCTTGAACACATCGGCAAAGGCCTTGGCGCGGTCGTCAAAGCTGTCGACCAGTGCACTCAGTGCCGCTTCGAGCGGCAGGGCCGCCGCCACCAGCGACAGCTTGACTGCCGAGGGGTAGACGTCGTTGGTCGATTGCGAGCGGTTGACGTGGTCATTGGGGTGAATGAAGGCGTAATCGCCCAGCGGCTTGCCGGCCAGCGCATTGGCCAAATTGGCGATCACCTCGTTGGCGTTCATGTTGGCCGACGTACCGGCCCCGCCCTGGATCATGTCGACCGGGAAAGCGCTCAGATGCTCGCCCGCGATCAGCTGGGCGCATGCCGCCTCGATCAGCGCGGCTTTGTCCGCTTCCAGCACGCCCGCCTGCACATTGGCGCGGGCGGCGGCCTGCTTGATCATCGCCAGCGCTGCCACCAGCGTCGGAAACTGGGCCATGGTGGCGCCGGAGATCGTGAAATTGTTGCGCGCGCGCTCGGTCTGTGCGCCCCACAGCGCATCACAGGGGACCTCCACCGTCCCGAGCGTGTCTTCCTCACGCCGGCACGTTGTCATTATTCCAGCCATATCCAAATCTTCCTTACCGCGGTCCAGGCCGGGCTTCTTCGAACTGCGAACTGGCGCAGCCGGTTTGGCGCACCAACGGGCAGCACTAACAATAATATCGCGGCCCGGTAAGGTCAGTCGGTTAATTCATGGCCACAAACCAACGAATTTTCGCTGCCGGGGCGTACCGGAACCCCCCGTTTCGTCCAATAACTTGCTCCCTACAGGGGGACCGGGACCATGCAAGAGCAGCCGATGGCGCACCACCCCGCGCCGTTCGCGAAGCACATTTTTCTGGTGCCCGTCCCCCTGACTACCGCATCCCCGTCCCGCGGCAACGGTGCGCCGTTCACAAAGACGCGCATTCACCGAACTGTCGTAAACACGTCACCCGACTGTCATTGGCCATTTGTAGGTGCCCCCTATTCGACTAATCAGGGGCTCCCCAATGCCACATTCATCCACTTCCCATCGCCTGGCTCTCGGACTGCTGAGCGCCGTTGCGCTCGCGTCTGTTTCACTCCCCGCCATGGCGCAGACCCGTCCTGACCTGGTGGTCGGCGTTGCCGATTTGCCCGCGACGCTGGAGCCGGGCAAGGAACTGTCCAATGTGGGCACCCGCGTCAATTACAGCATTTTCGACACGCTCATCCGCCGCAATTTCCTCTCGGCCGAAGGTGGCAGCGGTTCCGAGCTCGTGCCGGCCCTGGCGACCTCCTGGCAGCGCATCGACGAGCTGACCCTTGAGGTCAAGCTGCGCGACGACGTCAAGTTCCACAATGGCGCGCCGCTGACCGCCGAAGACGTTGCCTTCACCTTCTCGCCCGAGCGCCTCCGCGGTGAAAACGCGCTGCTGCCCGAAGGCCCGGCATATTTTTCCATCCTGCAGGACGTCAAGATCATCGACCCGACGACCGTGCACTTCGTGACCAAGACCCCCGACCCGCTGCTCGAACAGCGCCTAGCCTCGTGGGCCTCGTGGATCGTCAACAAGGCTGACTGGCTGGCCAAGGCCGAAACCGATGGCGGCGTGCCGATGTTCCCGGTCGGCACCGGCCCCTACAAGCTGGACGAATACCGCGCCGACGAATCGATCCGCCTGCTCGCCAATGACGAATATTTCGACGGCCTGCCCACCGCTGCAACGGTGACCTTCCGCGAAGTCCCCGAGCCCTCCACCCGCGTGGCGGGCCTGGTTTCGGGTGAATTCGACATCATCACCAACGTTGCCCCCGACCAGATCGCCCAGATCAACGGCTATGACGACATCGAGACCCGCTCGGTGGTTTTGGCGAACTCGCACGTGCTGGTCTACAACGTCACCGACCCCGTGATCGATGACGTGCGCATCCGCCAGGCGATGAATCTGGGTATCGACCGCCAGCTGCTCAACGACGCCCTGTGGGGCGGCGAGGCGGTCATTCCCAACGGCCACCAATATCTTGAATTCGGCGACATGTTTAACCCGGACCATGTCGGTCTCGAGTTTGATCCCGAGCGCGCCAAGGCGCTGCTTGCCGAATCCGACTACAATGGCGAGCTGATCCGCTACACCACGCAGCCCAATTACTACGTCAATGCGCTCAACGCGGCGCAGGTCATTGTCGAGATGTGGAAGGAAATCGGGCTCAACGTCGAGCTCAACGTGGTCGAGAGCTTTGCCGGCATCGACAGCGCCGACATCCAGGTTCGCACCTGGTCCAATTCCACCCGCTATCCCGATCCGGTCGGTGGGCTGTGGAACGCCTGGGGCCCCTATGGCAACCCGCAGCGCCTGCACAAGTCATGGGTCGATACCGAAGGGGTGGCGCGCTTCAACGAACTGGGCAAGACGCTCGAAGGTTCAGTCGATCTGCCGACCCGCCAGGAAGCCGGCTGGGAAATGCTCGACATCTGGAAGACCGATGCGCCCGGCACCATTCTCTACCAGCCGCTCGAAACCTATGGCGTGTCCAAGGACCTGCAGTGGCAGCCCTACACCTTCTACTACATGGACCTGCGCGCCTATAACCTTGGGTTCGAAGGCAAGTAATGTCAGGTCTGGCGACAATCGGGAGGGGCCTCGGCGCCTCCCACGCCCCCCTGCAGGCGCCAACGCGCCTGCATACCAGGCCCGTTCTCGACATCAACAATCTGGTGGTCAGCGCCGGTACCGCGCAGCTGGTGGAAGGCGTCAGCCTGTCGGTCAATGCCGGCGAGACCCTGTGCCTCGTGGGCGAGAGCGGCTGCGGCAAGAGCCTCACCTGCATGTCCGCGCTGGGCCTGCTTGATGACGGCCTCATCGCGTCCGGTTCGGTCAAGCTGTTCGGCACCGAAACGGTGGGCGCCCCCGAAAGCGTGCTCAACGGCTTGCGCGGCGACAGCGTCACCATGATCTTCCAGAACCCGATGTCGGCCCTCAACCCCATCCGGCGCATTGGCCGCCAGATCGTGGAGGCCATCGAGCAGCACACCACGCTGCGCGGCCGGGCCGCCGAACAGCGCATGGAGGAATTGCTCGACCAGGTCGGCATCCCTCAGATCAAGCGCAACAAGAATTTCTTTCCCCATCAGCTGTCCGGCGGCATGTGCCAGCGCGTGATGATCGCCATGGCGCTGGCGTGCCGGCCCAAGCTGCTGATCGCCGACGAGCCGACCACCGCCCTCGACGTGACCATCCAGGCCCAGATCCTGCGCCTGATCCGCGACCTGCAAACCGAGCTTGACCTCGCCGTGGTGTTTGTCACCCACGATCTGGGCGTCGTCGCCGAAATCGCCGACCGCGTCGCCGTCATGTATGCGGGCCGGATCGTGGAAACCGGTTCTGCCGACGATCTGTTCGAGCGCGCCGCCCACCCCTATACCCGCGCCCTGATGAACAGCCGCATCGGCTTTTCGCGCGTGCCTGGCACTCCGCTCGAGGCCATCGGCGGGGCAGTCCCCGCCCCCACCGCCCGCCCGGCCGGATGCGCCTTTGCCCCGCGTTGCGCTTTGGCGCAGGATATCTGCACCACCCGCCCCGCCCTTGCGTCCACCGGCAACACGCTGGCCGCCTGCCACCTCGCCGCTCAGCCCGCCCAGGGGACCGCGCAATGACCCCGCAGGCTGAAACCGGCGTCAAGGTCACCAACCTCGTCCAGGCCTATCCCGTCGGGCGGCGGCTCTTTGGCAAGCCCGACATGTTCCATGCCGTCAACAAGGTGAACTTTCACCTCGCCGAGGGCGAAACCCTGGGCATTGTCGGCGAAAGCGGCAGCGGCAAGTCGACCCTGGGGCGCATGGTGGCCGGCATCGAAGCGCCCAGCAGCGGCCAGGTTTCATTCTGGGGCGCCCACTATGCGCCAGTTGATACCCCGCTCTGGCGTCAACAGCGCCGGGACGTGCAGGTGGTGTTCCAGAACCCCGCCGCCGTCGTCGATCCGCGCTGGACCATCCACAACCAGGTGCGCGAGGCTTTGACCACGCACGAGAGCCTGTCGCGCTCCGAGGCCGACGACCGCACCCAGGACATGCTCACCCTCGTGGGTCTGGGCGCCATGGGCAACCGCCTGCCCCACCAGCTGTCCGGCGGCCAGCTGCAACGCGCCGTCATCGCCCGCGCCCTGGTGCTGCGCCCCAAGCTGGTCGTGTGCGACGAGGCCGTCAGCGCGCTCGACGTGTCGGTGCAGGCGCAGATCATCAATCTGCTGCTCGAACTGCGCGAGCGCCTCAAGCTTTCCATGCTGTTCATCTCCCACGATCTGTCGGTGGTGCGCCACATCAGCCATCGCGTCGGCGTGATGCACCGCGGGCAATTGCTCGAAATCGGCGACGCCAAGACCCTCTTCGAAGACCCGCAGCACGAATATTCCCGCAAGCTGCTGGCCGCCATTCCCGCCGATACCCCGCAGCAGCGGCACGCGCGCAAGCTGCGCGATTTTGCAGCCCTCTAGGCTCCCCACACCATTCGACGACCAAGGCAAGTTCATGAAAATCATCGCTCATCGCGGCGACAGCGCCCACCATCCCGAAAACACCCCGGCCAGCTGGAACGCAGCCTTTGCCAGGGGCGCCTACGCGATCGAAGCCGATATCCGCTTCTCCACCGACGGCATCGGCATCTGCGCGCATGATCCAACCCTGAGCCGGTTGTTCGAGCGTCCCGAGCGCGCCGATGCCCTGGCCTATGGCGAACTTGCGGCGCTGGCCAAGGCGCAGGGCGCCGTCATCGGTCTTTATGCCGATGTGCTGGCCCACGGGGCCGACTGGCGCACCGTGCTGCTCGATCTCAAGGATGAAAGCCCGCTGGGGCTGGAGCGCGTCTGGCAGGCCATCGACCAGCAGGTGCCGCAGGACCGGCGCCATCTGGTGATCGTGGGCTGCCACACTCGCGAAGCCGTCGCGTTCTTTGCCGCGCGCGGCGGGGTCACCATTCTGGGGTTCATCCTCGAGCGCGACGCCGGCGTCGATTTCATCAATGCCGGCGCCAGCATCATCCGCCTGTGGGAAAGTGACGTCACTCCGCAGCGGATGGAGCCGTTGCAGGCGCTGGGCGCGCAGATCTGGGTCACCACCGGCGAAGGCTCGACCGGCCGCCTGGTCGGTGACACCGACGCGCCAAGCCTCGCCGCCCTCCATCACGCCGGGGTCGAGGGCGTCCTCGTCAACGATGTGCGCCTGACCAAGACCATCCTGGAGACCCTCAAATGAGCCGCGGTTCGACCCTTATCGTCACCTTCGATGGCCTGCGCCGCGACCGGGCAACGCCCGAGCTGATGCCCAATCTCGCCCGGTTCATGGCCGAAGGCAGCAATTTCCTCAATTCACGCTCGATCTTCCCCAGCGAAACCCGCGTCGCCGTGACCTCGACGATGACCGGCTGCCCGCCCGGCGAGCACGGCCTCGTCGCCAACCAGTTCATCCATCCGTTCCGCCCCGGCGAACTGTTCAAGACCGCCGATTGGGACCATCTCGAGGCAGCGGCTCAAGCGGGCCAACTGCTCGACCGGCTGACCCTGGGCCAGCGCATGGCCGCGGCCGGGCGCACCATGGCGGTCCTGAGCACCGCCACCAAGGGGGCATCGCGCATGATGAACTCCAGCGCCCATGCGTTGGACCAGCCCGTGTTCTCGATGCACGGCCTGCCGGTGTCGAGCGCGGAGCTGCACGCCCTCGTCACCGCGACCCTGGGCGACATTCCCCAGCCGGCGGCGCCCAACAGCAACCGCATGACCTATGCCACCGACGCGCTGCTCCAGATCATATACCCCACCTACGCCCCGGACCTGTGCGTGTTCTGGATGAACGACCCCGACACCAGCTCGCACGAGTTCGGCGTCACCGCGCCCGAGACGGCGCAGTCCCAGAAAGCCTGCGACGACAATTTCGGTCGGATTCTCGATTGGTGGCGCGCCGGCAACGGGCCCGAAAACATCATCGTCATGTCCGACCATGGCCAGATCACCGGCCAGCGCCAGCTCGCAACCCTCGACATCATCCCGGCCGAGTTCGGCCACGCCTCCATCGGCGCCTTCAGCGGCATCTATCTGCACGATCGCTCCGACAGCCAGAAGGCCAAGGTCGTGGACTGGCTGGTGCAGCAGAATTTCTGCGGCCTGGTATTTGCCAGCGCCGAGGACGGATCGGCCATCGAGGGGGCGCTGCCCTGGTCGGCCGTGCGCAACGATCATCCCCGTAACGCCGATGTCGGCTTCACCCTGCGCTCATCCAATTCCTCGGAGCAATACGGCCCCGACCTCGATGAATGCCTGTTCGCCAGCTGGATCCCGGTCGGCGGCGGCATGCATGGCGGGCTCAACAAAGGCGAGTTGTCGACCGTTCTCGCCGCCCAGGGTCCCGCCTACCGCGCCAATTTCGCCTCGGACACCCCGTGCTGGCTGCCCGATATCGCCCCCACCATCCTCACCACCATGGGCTTGCCGCTTGACGGCACCGCCGGGCGCCCGCTGGTCGAGGCGCTGGCCGGCGACAGGCCGGGCTTTGGCCAGGCTCCCGAGGTCGCAACCCGCGTCCTCAGCGCCACTCACCGCGGCCACGAACAACATTTGCGCCAATGGGTCATCGACGGCCAGACCATCGTTGATTGCGGCTGGACCACCGGCACGGGAGCCTGGAGCCAATGAATTTGCAGTTCCTTGTGACCAAGCTGGCGCGTGGGTTTCTCACGCTCCTTTTGGCCGTCACCTTCGTCTTCATCGTGCTGCGTGCCTCGGGCGATCCGGCCCAGGTCATGCTGGCCGACGACGCCTCCCCTGACGCCATCGCCGCCTTTCGCGAACGCTGGGGGCTCGATCATTCCATGCTCCACCAATATTGGACCTATCTCACCGCCATGCTGCAGGGCGATTTCGGCACCTCGTTCCGCGACGGCCGGCCGGCCCTGACGGTCATTGCCGAGCGCTTGCCGGTTACCCTGGAATTGGGGGTCGCAGCGCTCCTGCTCACCCTCGCCCTCGGCATTCCCGCCGGCATCATTGCAGCGCTCAAGCGCGGCAGCTGGGTCGATCAGGCGACAATGTCGTTCACCATTTTGGGCCACAGCATCCCCAATTTCTTCCTCGGGATCCTGCTGATCCTGCTGTTCTCCATGACGCTGCGCTGGCTGCCCAGCTCGGGCACCGGCAGCTTCTGGCATTTGCTCATGCCCGCCATCACCCTGGGCACGGCGGCGGCGGCCACGGTGGCGCGCTTCACCCGCTCCTCCATGCTCGACGTGCTGCACCAGCCCTTCATGCGCACCGCCAAGGCCAAGGGCATCCCCCATAGCCGCCGGATCATGGGCCACGCCCTGCCCAACGCTGCCATTCCGGTGGTCACGGTGGTGGGCATGCGCATTGGCGGGCTTATCGGCGGCGCGGTGACCATCGAGACCGTCTTTGCCTGGCCCGGCATCGGCATGCTGCTGGTCAACTCGGTCAACCAGCGCGACCTCGCGGTCGTCCAGGGCATCGTCCTGCTGATCGCGCTCACCATGGTCACCGTCAACCTGATCGTTGATCTCACCTACGGCTGGCTCGATCCGCGCATCGAACTGCAAAACAAGCGAAAGGCCACGGCATGAGTGCGATCGATCTGGCGGCTCCCCCGCTCCCCCGACGCCGCCATGGCTGGCTCACCCGCATCTGGAAATCCCGCCCGCCGCTGGTCATCGGGCTGTGCGCTGGCTGGCTGGCGGTGATCGTGGTGGCGGCGCTCGCCGCCGAAATCCTCGCCCCCTACGGCTATGCCGAGCAGAGCCTGCTCAACCGCCTCAAGCCGCCCGGCTTCCTCGGCGGTGCGGCAGAGTATTGGCTGGGCACCGACAATCTGGGCCGCGACGTGCTCAGCCGCGTGATCTACGCCATGCGCACCAGCATACTGATCGCCTTGATGGGCACGCTGATCGGCGCAACCGTGGGGACGCTTTTGGGCATCGTCGCCGCCCATTTCCGCGGCTGGATCGATGACGTGATCATGCTGCTGGTGGATTTTCAGGCGTCGATCCCCTTCCTCATCGTGGCGCTGGCGGTGCTGGCGTTCTTTGGCAACAACTTCGTCCTGCTGGTGGTGCTGATCGGCCTGTTCGGCTGGGATGGCTATGCCCGCATCGCTCGTGGCCTCGTGCTGTCCACCAGCGGCCAGGGCTATGCCTTTGCCATTCGCACGCTGGGCGTGCATCCGGCCAAGGTCTATTGGCGCCACGTCGTGCCCAACATGATGGGCATCATCATGGTCCAGGTGACCCTGAATTTCCCCGAGATCATCCTGCTCGAAACCTCGCTGTCGTTCCTCGGCCTCGGCGTGCAGCCACCCGGCACCAGTCTGGGGCTTCTCCTCGGCGAGGGTCGCAACTATCTTGCCACCGCCTGGTGGATCGGCGTCCCCGCCGGCATCGTCATCTTCCTCACCACCCTCGCCATCAGCCTCCTCGGCGACTGGCTGCGCGACAAACTCGATCCCAACCTTCAGGGCAAAGTCTGATGAACCTGCACTTCTCCGCCCGCCGTCTGGCTTCGATCGATGAGCTGCAGTTCTCGGCGGTGCTGTCCGATCTCGATGGTGTCGTCTACCGCGGCGAGGACGCCATCCCCGGGGCCGTCGAGCGCTTCAACCACTGGCACAGCCAGGGCGTGCCCTACTGCTTTGTCACCAACAACGCCGAAAAATCCCCCGCCGAGTTTGCCGAAAAGATCGCGCGCCTCGGCATTCCCTGCGGCGCCGCACAGGTCGTCACCTCGGCCGAGGTGGCGCTCGACTATGCCCGCGCCAAATATCCGGCCGGCAGCCGCGCCTATGTGATCGGTTCGGCCTCGCTCAAGGCGCGCGTCGAGCAGGCCGGCTTCGCCCTCGCCCCAACCGGCGCCAGCGTCGTGATCGTCGCGCTCGATCGCCAGTTCGACTATTCCATGATGACCAGTGCCGTGCGCAATATCCTCGCCGGTGCCGAGCTGATCGGCACCAATCCCGACGTCATCCGCCCCATCGCCGGCGGCTATGAGCCAGGCACCGGCGCGATCGTCCAATCCATCGCCGCCTCGGCCCGCGTCACCCCCACCATCCTGGGCAAGCCGGCGGGAACAATCCTGCAGCTAGCCCTGTCGCGTCTCGGCGCCAAGGCTGAGGACGCCATCATGCTGGGCGACCAGATCGACACCGATATCGGGGCCGCCCGCAATGCCGGCATACGCGGGATTTTCCTCGAAACCGGCGTGCCGCCCCGAACCGGCGTCCCACTCAGCGCCGATTTTGTCCTCGACGCCCTCTGGCACGGCCAGCCATCCGCATGACAAAAGGCCCGGTCCTTGCGGACCGGGCCTTTCATTTACAACTCAATCAGCCGCTTATTCCGCCGCGCCGATGGTGAGGTGGATGGTTTCGAGCCCGTCCACACCGCCGCGCAGCACCTGGCCGGAAGTAACCGCGCCAACGCCGGCTGGGGTGCCGGTATAGATCACGTCGCCCGGCTGCAAATGGTAGTAGTGCGACAGATCCGAGAGCAGCTCCGGCACCGACCAGACGAGGTCCGCAAGGCTTGCCTTCTGGCGGGTCTGCCCGTCCACTTCCAGCCAGATCGACTGCTCGCCGACCGCGCCAAAAGCGTCGGCCCGGGTGATCGGCGACAGCACGGCGGAGTTCTCGAAATCCTTGCCGAAATCCCACGGACGGCCCTTGCCGCGCGCGTTGAGCTGCAGATCGCGCCGCGTCATGTCCAGCCCGGTGGCGTAACCGAACACCGCATCCATCACCCCGTCCTTGGGGGCCTTGAACAGCGGCTTGCCGATGATCACGACGAATTCCAGCTCGTAATGGAAATTCTGGGTGCCGGGCGGATAGGGAATGGTCTCGCCATTGCCAACCAGCGACAGCGGATGCTTGAGGAAGTAGAACGGGGCCTCCCGGTCCACCTCGACGCCCATCTCCTTGGCGTGTTCGGCATAATTGCGGCCCACGCAAAAAATGCGGTGCACCGGATAGACGTCGTCCTCGCCCATGACGGGAACGGTAGGGAAGACGGGATCGGCAAAAAGACGGTTCGACATGGATTGATTTCCAGAACTGATTATTCGGCGGTGGAGCGGTGCTGCCAGAAGACGATGCGTCGCTCCGCCAGCATGACGATGCCGTACATGGCCAGCCCCACAAGGCTGAGATAGATGATGAGCGCGAACACCCGCGCCGTATCGAGCTGGGAGGCCGCGACCCGGATGAGCTCGCCAAAGCCCTTGCCGCCACCGAGGAATTCGGCGGTGATGGCGCCGGCCATGACGCTGAGCGCGGCAATCTTGAGGCCGGTAAAGATCTGCGGCAGCCCGAACGGGAACTTCATCTGCAGCAGCGTCTGCAGGCGCGACGCGCCCACGGTGCGGAACAGCATATGGGCGCTGTCCTCGGCGGCCTGCAGCCCCGAAGCTGTGCCCACGATGATCGGAAAGACCGACACAAAGGTCGCCAGCGCAATCTTGCTCTCGAGCCCGAACCCCAGCCAAGCCACAAACAGCGGGGCAAAGGCGATCTTGGGCATGGTGTCGATGGCCACCAGATACGGCATCACCGCGCGGGCGCCAAACTTGGTCTCTCCCACCAGCGTGCCGAGCCCGATGCCCACGAAGGCGGCGATGACAAACCCGATCAGCACTTCCTGGGTGGTCACCCACAGCGCGGCGAGCATATAGCCCCCGGTCACCAGATTGGTGCCGACGGTGAGGATCTGCGTCCACACCTGCGCCGGCGTCGGCAGGATGACGGCGTTGATCATGCCGGTCATGGTCACGACATGCCAGATGCCGACGATGATGGCGCCCAGGCCCGCAATGGCCACCGGGCGCGGAATGCGGTCGATCAGCGAATCCTCTTCCTTCCACACGGTGGAGGGAAATTCGTCGCTCTCGGCCATTGGCAGCGTTGTGGTCATGTCACTTGCCATGGTTCACCCCCAGATCGAGGCGGTTGCGGATATAGCCGACCAGTTCGCTGAACCGCGGCTCGAGCATCATGTCGAGGGTGCGCGGACGCGGCAGGTCGATCTCGACCTCTTCCAGGATGCGGCCCGGGCGTGAGCCCATGACGAACACCTTGTCCGACAGCAGCACCGCTTCGGGAATGGAATGGGTGATCAGGAACGCTGTGGCATTGCGCGCCATGCAGATGCGCTGCAATTCCATGTTCATATGGTCGCGCACCAGCTCGTCCAGCGCCGAGAACGGCTCGTCGAGCAGCAGGATCTGCGGCTCGGTTATGAGCATGCGGCAGATCGAGGCGCGTTGTTGCATGCCCCCGGACAGCTCCGAGGGATAGGCGTTTTCAAACCCCTTGAGCCCGACCAGCTCCATCAGCGCCTCGGCATCGCTGCGCCGGGCGCGGGCCGCGGCCTTGCCGTGCCGGATCTCGATCGGCATCATGATGTTTTCGATCGTGGTCTTCCACGGCAGCAGCACCGCCTGCTGGAACATCATGCCGATGTCGGGCCTGGTGCCCAGCACCGGCTTGCCCGCCAGCATCACCGAGCCGGACGAGGGCGAGGTCAGCCCCGCCATGATCTTGAGCAGGGTGGATTTGCCGCAGCCGGACGCGCCGATAACGGCGGTAAAACTACCGCGCGGCAGGTCAAAGCCCACGTTTTCCAGCGCCGTCACGCCGTGACGGGCAAAGCTCTTGCGAAGGTTGCGGACCCTGTAGACGGCGGGGGCCGAAGCCCCCACCGCTGTCTCAGTGCTGTCCGGGGGACAGGTTTGGGTCATTTACCGTTCCAGATATCGATGAAGTCATTGGTATAGGCGGCCGACAGATCGTCGAGCGGCTTTTCCAGCTCGCCCGCGGCGAGCAGGCTCGCTTCCCAGGCCTGCCAGGCTTCATGATCCTGATAGCCATAGCCCTTGGACAGATCGAAGGGGGTCTGGCGAATGACGATCTGGTCGATCAGCGCATTGGCGAAGTCCTTGTCTTCGACTTCCTGCGGGTTTTCCGCGCCGATATGGGCGATCAGCTCGTCCCGGTTGGCCGGATCGGCGGCCCATTTGGCGCCCTTCACCAGCGCCCGGCCGAAGCCTTCGACATCGGCCCGGTTTTCTTCGAGATACGGCGTCATCGCGGCCAGCGCGTTGCCGAAGAAGGTCTTGTACTTGTCGGGCGTGATGTTCTCGAGCTTGACGCCGCGTGCATTCAGGATCGCCGCGTCATTGGTTGCCGCCGCATAGGCGTGGATATCGCCGCGCAGGAAACCTGCGGTGGCCTGCCCACCATCACCCACCACGAGGAAGGTGTAGTCCTTGCCCTCTTCAAGGCCGGCCTCGGTCAGGATCGAGCGCGCAAACGCGGTTTCCGACCCATCCGCCGTGCCGACGCCGATTACCTTGCCGCCCAGTTCGGCTGGAGAGGCGATATTCCCACCCTGCTGCACCACCAGCGAGAACGAACTCAGCGGATTGAGGCGGTAGATATTCTGGATTTCAACGCCGCGCACCCGCGCCTGCAGCAGCGGGGCTGCGCCCGGATTGCCGATCTGGGCCTGGCCCGAAGCCAGCGCCTGGATCACCGCGCCCGAGCCGTTGAGCGCCTCGATCGAGACGTTGACACCCTCTTCGGCAAAATAGCCTTCGCCTTGTGCCGCGATGATCGGCAGCAGCAGGATGGCCGAGGGGTTGGGCACGGCCACGGTGATGTCGCCGGCATAGGCGCCCTGGGCGGCCAAAATGGCGAGAACCGAGCCTGCGGCCCAGCGCTTCAAACTATCCATGATTATTCCTCCTGATAAGATAATGGATTATTCGTCTGAAACGGAATAGATTTCCATTTTGTGGAAATGTCAACCTCTGCTAGCGTAGCAGGGGTAGAGGGAGCACCATGCTAAGACCCAAGGACGACGAACCCCAAAAGCTCACTGCCGCCAGCCAGATCGCCTTGGAATTGCGCAAGGAAATCCTTCAGGGCTCGCTCTTGCCGGGCAGCCGTCTGCGCATCGAGCATTTGCGCCAGCGCTTTTCCACCGCCATCAACCCGGTGCGCGAGGCCCTCAACCGGCTCGTGGCGGAAGGCCTGGTCGACCTCGAGGATCACAAGGGGTTCTCGGTTTCCCAGATTTCGCTCGAAGTGTGGCGCGATTTGCTCGAGGTGCGCTGCATCCTCGAGGTCGAGGCGGTGCGCCGCTCGGTTGCCAATGGCACCGAGGAATGGCGCGATGAGATCGTCGTCAGCCTGCACCGCCTGCTGCGCAGCCCCCGCTTTCACGACGAGGCCCGCACCGTGCGCAATGCCGAATGGGAGATTTATCACCACCGCTTCCACCGCGCGCTGATCGCCTGCTGCGGCTCCCCCCGCATCCTGGCCATGTGCGATGATCTGCGCGAGCAATCCGACCGCTACCGGGCGGTCGCCGCCACCTCCCAGCGCGCCCGCACCGACTACAACCAGGAACACGAGCGGATCGCCAAGGCCGCCCTCGACGGCGACGCCACCACCGCCGCGACGCTCCTCGAAGCCCACTACCGCAAAACCCTGCGCGTGGTGGAAGAATACTTCGCCACCATCACCCCCGAGCCCGCCGACGCATAGCGGGCGGTGGGCTCCGTCACCCGTCGATACGGGCGCCCTCTTGCTTGCCTCCCGCGGTTCGCGCCGAGGGTGGCCAGCAGTTCGTCCAGCTGCTCGAACTGTTCGGGCGTGCCGTCCAGCGCCCCCATGGATTGATCGAGCGCTTCCCGGGTTGGATAGACCTCGCTGAAGGTCACGAGCGTCTTGCCGCCCTCTTCGGCGAACGTCACCGTGAAGTGGCACCGTTTCGCCTTCGACACGGAAGCTGACAGCCGCGCCAACGGCGTCACTTCCACTATTTGCCGAAAAAGGCCCAGCTGCTGACAGTCCTTTTGCCAAACACAGACGAAAGCGCACGGTGCGCTCGTCCATCTCGCAGGAGCGCAGCGGCACCCCCAAGGATTTGGGCACCCACCAGCGCTGGAACAGCTCGGGCCTGGTCCAGGCCTCGAACACCATTCGCGCGGGGGCATCGAAGATGCGCGTCACCGCTATCTCGCGATCGGAGATCCGCTTCACCGTGGTGCGGCCATCGTACCCGATCGTCTATCCTCCAGTCTGGCGCTACTTGTTCTTGCTCTATCGTCTGAGTTCCTCGACAACCTCGTCCAGCTGGTCGAAACGGGCATCCCAAAGCTGGCGGTACTGCTCGATCCATGCTGCCTCCTGCTCGAGGCGGCTGGCGCCGAGCCGGCATGTGCGCACGCGTCCGATCTTTTCCGTGGTGACCAGCCCCGCCTGCTCGAGAACGCCGATATGCTTTTTCATGCCCGTCAGGGTCATCCCAAACGTCTCGGCAAGATCGCTGATCGAGGCATCGGACCGCCCCAATCGCTCCAGTACCCCCCGCCGGGTGGCATCCGAAAGCGCCGCAAACGCCGTATCAGAGCGACCTTGATCAAACTGAACCATGTAGTTCAGTATAAACCAATGACCGACGCTACGCAAGACGTTTGGCCCCTGGCGTTGCGCCGAACGGCTCGCGAGTTCCCCCAGCGCACCGGCGATGCTGGACCTGCTGTCAAAACATAAATGCACAGTGCTTGGGCCGCCGGGCTGGCTACGCCCCATCAAAACGCCCCTTCCAGCCTCACCGCGTCCTCGGCGCAATGCAGGCTGGTGGAGCTGAGCGGGAGTTCTTTTCAAAATTTTCGCTTTAACATCATAACCTATTGAATATTGAGTTTGAGGTATCAATGACGAGATTGGCTAGGTTTTAGAATGGCAGTTCGGCAGCGGATTTCGAGAGCCCGGAGCGATAGTATGGGTTCTAGCTGCGGCAAGTAACCGAGCGAAATCATCGGTCGCCTGTCGGACAGTGGGGATCGCCCACCTAAAAGCGATGGAGGGACCAGACATGACACCGCTAGCGGCAAAACTCTTTCGCACAGGCGATGAGGACACCCAGAGACGCTTAGCTGCGGCTCAGTTCTTTGAGTGCACCGCCCTCACGCCACTGGCGCTTGAAATGCGCAAGGCCGACGAGGCCGAAAGCGGCTTTAGCATTAGTGCACAATTGCCAGCACCGAAGAAATTATATATAATTATCTCTTAATATTTCCTCACTTGAGCAATGTGCCTCTAATGTACAGAATAATTTCCGTGATTGAAATAATGCTCAGGGGCAAACGGATAGCCTTCTTTTGTCAGGAGCATCCGGATGAGGGGCATGTTGCTGTTCATGCCCTTTCAGATGCCGGGGACGGCGGTATTCACGTCGCTTGGCGAGCCACATTCACGCCGGGGGGTAGTGAGTGCTCAGTCGACGAAGCATATTCGATAACGAAGGAGCGAGAGGATGCCGCCGCTATCGGCTTGATCTTTGTCGAGAAGTTCCTTTGCATCATCAACCAACCGGGTTTGGTTGAAAGAAGGGCGCGGGACACAGATAAGCGAATACTGCGTGAGGCAAGGGTCCGGGACTATGAGCCTGTACCACCAAAATGGCATGAGTGCCACATTAGGCCGGGCGTCCACGGTTCTGAGAGCGAGAGTGGCGGAGATCACCGCGAGCATCAACTTCACTATGTTCGAAAGCATAGGAAGCCATCATTGGGACGGGACCGATGGATTGATGGCTATTGGCGCGGTAACGCCGATCTCGGCATACACTTCAAGAACTATGTCGTGCACGCCCCAAGGAAAAACTGAGTAGGCGTGCCTGGCAACTGTTCCACAACCCGTTGTGTACACAGGCGATAGGAACCTAGAACTTCCAGGATACACCCAGCAATCCAAGGGCTCTTTTGGTTGACTGGTGGAGCTGAGCGGGATCGAACCGCTGGCCTCGTCGTTGCGAACGACGCGCTCTCCCAACTGAGCTACAGCCCCATGCCAAGACCTCGATTTGACCAGACAATTGGCGGGTCGCCAAGGGGGATTCGATCAAAGTTTGGCGGCAAATTGGGCCCGGAAAGCCCCTGGACCGCGGCGGCCCCAAGCGATCGCCGGAAACCACCGACGAGTGGCTCAGGTCGTTGATCAATCATCCCGACACTGGCCACTAAATTGGCCGCGACCCAGCCGGCCCCTTTTGGGCGCGGCTTGAACCCGTCTTTGCCGCCCGCAGTTACGCCAGTCCCTGCGCGATCAGCGTTTGCGCGGTGGCGGCGAGGGTGGCGGGTGGGGCGATCAATTCGTGGCCCAGTAGCGCGATGACGGCGCTGGAATCGAGGCGCTTGGGGATGCCCAGTTCGTCGAAATTGTCGCGCACCGAGCGATCGAACAGCCCGTAGAGCCGCACCACCCAATCGGGAATTTCCATTCGGGGCAGCCGCCGTTGCGGATAGAGCGGGCGCAGCATGTTGGCGAGGTCAAGCAGCGATACAGTCGCCGCGCCCATGGGGAAGCGCTGCCCGCCCGCCGCCGGTGTCACCATCGCCGCCACATGCGCTTCGGCCACGTCGCGCACATCGACCAGGGTCAGCGGCAGGCGCGGGGCGGCGGGCACCTGCCCCTTGAGCAGGCGCTGCACGATGGTGGCGGAGATCCCCGGATCGGCATCGAGCAGCGGCCCCAAAATCACCGCCGGATTGATGGTGCTGAGCGCCGAACGGCGCCCCGCCGCCTCCACCAGCGCCCAGGCCTCCAGTTCGGCGCGGGTCTTGGATTCGATATAGGCGTTGATGCCGGGCGCCTGCCACTGGCTCCAGTCGGCGCCGTCGAAGGGGCGGGTGCGGTCCGGGCCGTGGCCATAGGCGATCGCCGCCATCGAGGAGGTCACCACCATGCGCTCGGCCCCGGCCCGCAGCGCTGCTGCGATCGCCCGCCGCGTGCCCTCCACCGCCGGGGTCACCAGCGCCATGCGGTCCCTGGGCATGGTCAGCGAAAACGGCGAGGCGGTGTGCTGCAAATAGCGGCACCCGGCCATTGCCGCGTCCCAGCCGGCATCCACGGTAAGATCGAGCTGGCAGAACTCGAGCCCCGCCACATCGGCACCCGACTGGCGCAGCGTCGCCCGCACCGCCTCGGCCCGGCCCAGATCGCGCACGCTGCCGCGCACCTGATAGCCGGCGCGCAGCAGGGCGAGCGCAATATGGCCCCCCAGAAACCCGGAAATCCCGGTCAGCAGCACCCGATCATTCATGGCGTGCCCGGCCTCTCCTCGCCGGTCAATCGATGCTGGCCCAGCCGCCGCTGGCTTCGCTGGCAAAGATCGCGTCGATCACCTTCATCGAGGCAATCGCATCCTCAACCCCATAGGGCAGCAGCTTTTCGCCCAGCACCGCCAGGGCAAAGGCCTCGGCCTGCTCGGTATATTGATCGCAGGCCGGCATCACTTCGCGCCGCGCCAGCGAGCCGTCAAACGGTGCGCCGATATCGATCGTGATGGCGCTGCGCTCGCCCTGGGGCGCGTTGAACGGGATGATCAGCTCGAGCTTGGCCTTGGAGCCCAGCACCAGCACGCGCTGATGCCCGGCAATCTGGGTCGAGACGACGAAATTGAGCTGCCGCCCGGCGCCGAAATCGGCCAGCACGCTGGCCAGCCGGTCGGTGTGGAAATTGGGGTCGCGCTCGACCAGCGACACCACGCGGCGCGGCTCGCCTTCAAACAGGAAGCGCGCCGCCGTCAGCGGATAGCACCCGATATCCATGATGCCGCCGCCGCCGATATCGGCCTGGTTGCGCACATTGTTGGGGTCGACATTGGTATAGCCAAACACCGCATTGATGGCGCGCACCTCGCCCAGCTCACCCGAGCGGATGATCTCGCGGGCGCGCAGCCATTGCGGGTGATAGCGGATCATGAAGGCTTCGGCGATGATCCGGTCGGGCGGACATTGGCGCAGCTGCTCGGCCTCTTTGGCGTTAAGCGCGATCGGCTTTTCGCACAGCACGTGCTTGCCGGCTTTCGCCGCGGCGAGCGTCATCGGCACATGCAGATGGTTGGGGAGCGGATTGTAGATGGCGTCGATCTCGGGATCGGCCAGCAGCGCCTCATAGGAGCCATGGGCGCGGGGGATGCCCAGCTGCCGCGCGGCGGCCTCGGCCTTGCCCAGATCGCGCGAGGCAATCGCCACGACTTCCGAATGGGCCGATTTCATGATCGCCGGAATGACCTTTTCCATGCCGATCTTGGCCGTGGACAAGATTCCCCAGCGTACTTTTTTGGTAGTCATTGCAGTCTCCCCTCATTGCGCCCAGCCTTAGCCGCCGCCTTGCGCTTTGACCAGCCGTCTCAGCGCCATCAGGCGGGCTGCCCGCCGATCGACTGCACGGCCTTGGCCCCCGCCTCGATGCCCCTGGCGAGCGCCGTGGCGTCGTCATCGCCCTTGAGGTGCGCCGCCAGAAACCCGGCGGCAAAAGCATCCCCGGCGCCGGTTGAATCCACCACCTCCACCTTGGGCGCCGGCAACATCACCTGCACCCCGCCCCGGTCGCCCAGCGCCGCCCCATTGGCGCCGCGCTTGATCACCACATGCCCAAACGAGCGCCCTAGCGCCATGATCTGCTCGGCCAAATCGCTTTGCCCGGTCAGCGCCTCGGCTTCGCTTTCATTGGCGATGATCCAGTCGGCGCCATGGGTCCAGGCGAGGAACTGCTCGATCCCCACTTCGCGCAGGAACCCCACCGAGGCCGGATCGACCACCACCGCGACGCCCCGCGCCTGCGCCTTGGCGAACAGCTCCTGCACGGCGGCGCGCGGCCCGGGGGTGAAAAAGCTGTAGCCCGACACCACCACCATCCCCAGATCCTCGAGCAGGCTCTCGGGCAAATCCTCGGCGCACAGATTAAGATTGGCCCCGCGATCGGTGAGAAAGCTGCGCTCCCCATCCGGATCGACAATGGTCACCAGCACGCCCGAGGTCTGCTCGCGATCCCCGCTCAGCACCGGCACCACCCCCAGTCCGCGGAAATAGTTCTCGCACGTGGCCTTGTCGGCGGCGGCCACCCGGGCGGCAAACAGCACGTCGGCGCCCATCGCCCCCAGCCACACCGCCTGGTTGGCCCCCGATCCGCCGGGCCGCCAGCGCACCTTGGCGCGCCGGTCGCTGCCCTTGACGATGGGGCCTTCGGGCATGACGATGACATCGGTCATCACATCGCCGACCACCAGGATTTTGCCGCTCATGCGCGGATGGTGCCCAAAGCGACGGCGATCTGGGCGGCCACCTTGGCGTTGTTTTCCACCAGCGCGATATTGGCCACCAGCGACTTGCCCTCGGTCAATTCGAAGATGCGCTTGAGCAGGTAGGGCGTCGCCTCCTTGCGGCCCACCCCTTCGGCCTCGGCCTGGGTCACCGCCTGCAGGATGCGCGCCTCGATGGCCTTGGGATCAAGCGCTGCATCCTCGGGGATCGGATTGGCCACCAACAGCCCCCCCAGCCCCAGCTCGATCTGCTTTTCCAGCACCCGGGCGATATCGGCGACATCGTCGAACCGATGATCCACCTTCAGCCCCGAGCTACGCGCCCAAAAGGCGGGGAAATCATCAGTGCGATACCCCAGCACCGGCACGCCATTGGTCTCGAGCACTTCGAGCGTCTTGGGGATATCGAGGATCGACTTGGCGCCCGCACACACCACCGCCACCGGGGTGCGGCTGAGCTCTTCCAGGTCCGCCGAAATATCGAAGGTTTCCTCGGCGCCGCGATGCACCCCGCCAATGCCGCCGGTGGCAAACACCTTGATGCCGGCCGCCGCCGCAATCTGCATGGTGGTCGCAACGGTGGTGCCCGCGGTCTGCTTGTTGACCAGGAGCGCACTCACATCGCGCCGGCTGGCCTTGGCCGCGCTTGCCCCCGGCCTTGGCCAGGCGTTCGAGATCGTCCGCCCCCAACCCGACGCAGAACTTGCCGTCCATGATGGCGATGGTCGCCGGCACCGCGCCGTTGGCGCGGATCACTGCCTCGACATTGCTGGCCATTTCCAAATTCTGCGGATAGGGCATGCCGTGGGTGATGATGGTGGATTCCAGCGCCACGATCGGCTTGCCGGCCGCCAGCGCTGCGGCGACTTCCGTACTGATCGACAAATAGTCCTTGGCACTCATGGCTCTGCTCGCTTTCGTATCATGTCGCGGCATCCGCAGGCACCGCTGTCGGGCCTGGATTTGGGCGCACTGTGGCCAACGCGTCAACCCCTGCAAACTTGGCGCCAAATCCCTTGTCGACCACCGCATTTGCGAATAGGGTCACGCTTGGATTCCAGCGTGGAAGGGCACTTCGCTGCACAAGATCATTGTTGGCCACGCCAATTGTGCTGGCCGATGCACGCCCGGCTCCGGGCCATGTTCAGCAAGTTTTCCCAGCGCTTCCTGGCGCTCTTCTTCCGTATCAGGCCAGCACTCTGCGATTGTCGCGGGAGGTTCCCATTGTTGGGTCCCCGCGATTGAGTGCGGCCCCATGCCCTGATGGCGACCCCATCCCCGCCGCGCCCCGGCCCGGCATCTCCCTAAATCAATAAGAAATGATCCGCATAGGAGCTTCACTCTAGATGAACAAATCGCTCGCACTTGCTCTCGGCGCGCTCATGGTCGCCAGCCCGGCCCTGGCCCAGGAAGAAGCCGTCCTCAACGTCTATAACTGGTCCGACTACATCGCGGCCGATACCATCGCCAATTTTGAAGCCCAGACCGGCATCAAGGTGAACTACGACGTCTATGACACCAACGAGATCGTCGACGCCAAGCTGCTGGCCGGCAATTCCGGCTATGACATCGTCGTGCCATCGGGCAATTTCCTCGAGCGCCAGATCAAGGCCGGCCTGCTGCTGCCGCTCGACAAGTCCAAGCTCCCCAACCTGGTCAATCTCGACCCGACGGTGATGCAGGCCGCGACCCGCCACGATCCCGACAATGCCCATTCCGTGCCCTATATGATCAACACCATTGGTCTGGGCTATAATGTCGACAAGGTCACCGCGGCGCTCGGCGCCGATGCCCCGCTCGACAGCTGGGACCTGCTGTTCAAGCCCGAAATCGTGCAAAAGCTCGCTTCCTGCGGCGTCAGCCTGATCGACAGCCCCTCCGAAGTCGTCGGCATTGCGCTGAACTATCTGGGCCTCGACCCCAATTCGGAAAGCACCGAGGACCTGGCCAAGGCCGAGGCGCTGCTCACCTCGATCAAGCCCTATGTGCGCTATTTCCATTCCTCCCAGTACATTGACGATCTGGGCAATGGCGAAGTGTGCCTGTCACTGGGCTATTCGGGCGATATCTTCATCGCCGCCGATGCGGCCGCGGCCGCCAATCAGGGCGTCACCGTCGAATATCTGATCCCCAAGGAAGGCGCGGCGACGCTGTTCGATTTCCTGGCCATTCCCGTCGATGCCCCGCATCCCGAAAACGCCCACAAGTTCATCAACTACATCCTCGAGCCAGAGGTAGTAGCGGCGATCACCAACTACGTGTTCTACGCCAATCCGAACCTGCCCGCGATCGAGTTCGTGGATGACGAGGTCAAGAACAATCCCGGCATCTACCCGCCGGCCGAAACCCTGGAAAAAGCCTTCGTGCTCTCGGCTCACAGCCCGGATTTCGAAGAGACCTTGACCCGCACCTGGACCCGCATCAAAACGGGCCAGTAAGATTTGAAGTTGAGGGGCGGTCCGTAACGGATCGCCCCTCAAGACTTGTAGCGTCCCGGTCAACCCGCAATTGCCCTCCAATCGAGGTCAGTCGGGCTGGCAACGGGACATTTGTTTTTACCTGCCCCAAATGGCGCCACCGCGCCGTACGGGGTGACGAACAAGCGTTCCCCTAGGACTGCTCGATGGCCAAAAAACCGCAGCTTGCAATCGACACCCGCCCCTGGCGCGATCTTGAGGCAAAACCCTTTGTCAGGATCAAGAACGTCACCAAGAAATTTGGTGACGTCGCAGCCGTCAATGACGTGTCGCTCGATATCTACAAGGGCGAGCTGTTTTGCCTGCTCGGCGGTTCGGGATCGGGCAAGTCGACCCTGCTGCGCATGCTGGCCGGCTTTGAAGAGCCGACCTCGGGCAGCATCGAGATCGATGGCCAGGACATGACCGGAGTGGCCCCCTACAATCGTCCGGTCAACATGATGTTCCAGTCCTATGCCCTGTTCCCCCACATGAACGTGGAACAGAACATCGCCTATGGCCTCAAGCGCGATCACCTGCCCAGGGCCGAGATCGCCGACCGCGTCGCCGAGTTGCTGTCCTTGGTCAAGCTGCAGGACTACGGCAAGCGCAAGCCGCACCAGCTCTCGGGCGGGCAGCGCCAGCGCGTCGCCCTGGCGCGGGCCCTGGCCAAGCGGCCCAAGCTCCTGCTGCTCGACGAACCCCTGGGCGCGCTCGACAAGAAGCTGCGCGAAGAAACCCAGTTCGAGCTGGTGAAAATTCAGGAAACCCTGGGCGTCACCTTCATCGTGGTTACCCACGACCAGGAAGAAGCCATGTCGCTGGCCACCCGCATCGGGGTGATGAACCAGGGCGAGATCGCCATGATCGGCGAGCCCACCGACATTTATGAATTCCCCAATTCGCGCTTCGTTGCCGGCTTCATCGGTTCGGTGAACATGGTCGAAGGCGTCGTCATCGACGACGAGCCCGATCATGTGCGCATCCGCTCGGCCGAGCTGGGCTGCGATATCTTTGTCGGTCACGGCGTCGATTGCGCCCCCGACCAGATCCTGTGGTGGGCGATGCGCCCCGAAAAGATCCAGCTCACCCGCGAGCGCCCGGAAGGCGATGCCAATATTACCCGGGGCATGGTCGAGGATATCGGCTATCTCGGGGACATGAGCGTCTACCAGGTGCGCCTGGAAAGCGGCAAGCACCTGCGCGTCACCCAGACAAACATCCTGCGCGGCAATCCCGACGCCATCACCTGGGACGAAGAGGTCTATTGCAGCTGGACCGACGACGCCGGATCGGTGCTCACCATATGAGTGCGCTTCACACCAATCTGCCGCCCGCCCGCCGCCTGCGCCCCTGGAGCGCCGTCGAACGGCGCCTTGCCAAGGTGGGCATTTCCGGCCGCTTCCTCGTGCTGCTGGCCCCGTTCCTGTGGCTACTGGTCTTTTTTCTCGTGCCGCTGGCCGTGGTGTTCGGCATTTCGCTGTCCACCAAGCAGTTCGGCCGCCCGCCCTATTCGCCGCTCCTCACCACCGAGAGCGGCACGGTCCAGCTGACGCTGCACCTGTCTAATTATCTCAAGCTGTTTACCGACAATCTCTATGTCGCGGCCTATCTGTCCTCGATCCGCATTGCCGCGATCGCCACCATCATCACCCTGCTGATCGGCTACCCGATGGCCTATGCCATCGCCCGGGCGCCCGATCAGTGGCGCAATATCCTGCTGATGCTGGTCATCCTGCCGTTCTGGACCTCGTTCCTGCTGCGCGTCTACGCGCTGACCGGCTTCATGCGCGGTAACGGCGTCATCAACCAGTTCCTCGGCCTGTTCGGCATCGAGCCGCTGGTGATGATGCAGACCGATTTCGCCGTCTATGTCGGCATCGTCTATACCTACCTGCCCTTCATGATCCTGCCGCTCTATACCACGCTGGTAAAGCTCGACGGCTCGCTGCTCGAGGCCTCGGCTGATCTGGGCGCACGGCCGGCCCGCACCTTCCTGTCGGTCACCCTGCCGCTCTCCATGCCCGGCATCATTGCCGGCTCCATGCTGGTTTTCATTCCCGCCATTGGCGAATTCGTCATTCCCTCGCTGCTCGGCGGTCCAAGCACGCTGATGATCGGTCGCGTGCTGTGGGACGAATTCTTCACCAATACCAACTGGCCGCGCGCCGCCGCCGTGGCCATGGCCATGCTGGTCGTGGTCGTGGTTCCCATCATGCTGTTGCAGCGCGCCCAGAGCGCCGTGGTGGAGAAGTAGCATGAAACGCGGCTGGTTCCTGCCCATTGCCTCGGCGCTCGGCTTTGCCTTCCTCTATGCGCCCATCATCTCGCTCGTGGTGTTCTCGTTCAACGAGAGCAAGCTGGTGACCGTCTGGTCGGGCTTTTCGACCAAATGGTATGCCGAGCTCTTCAACGACCCGCAGATCCTGAACGCCGCCTGGCTCAGCTTCCAGATTGCCGCCATCAGCGCCACCATCGCGCTGGTGCTGGGCACGCTGGCCGCCGTTGCCCTGGTGCGCTTCCGGCGCTTCCGCGGCCGCACCGCCTTTTCCGGCATGGTCTCGGCACCGCTGGTCATGCCCGACGTCATCACCGGGCTGTCGCTGCTGCTGCTGTTCGTCGCCATGGAGAGCCTGCTCGGCTGGCCGGCAGGGCGCGGCATCGCTCACCATCATCATTGCCCACTCCACTTTCTGCATGGCCTATGTCTGCGTCGTGGTGCAGTCGCGCCTTTCCGACTTCGATCGTAGCCTGGAAGAAGCGGCGATGGATCTGGGCGCCTCCCCGGTGCGGGTGTTCTTTGACATCACCCTGCCCATCATCGCCCCGGCGCTGATCTCGGGCTGGCTGCTCGCCTTCACCCTGTCGCTCGATGACCTGGTGATCGCCAGCTTCGTCTCCGGCCCCGGTTCGTCCACCCTGCCCATGGTGATCTTCTCCAAGGTCGGCTCGGCGTGTCTCCGGATGTGAACGCGCTCGCCACCATCATCATCGGCATTGTGGCGCTCGGCGTGCTGGCGGCGACCCTGTTGCAGCTGCGCGCGCGGCCCAAACGGCAGAAAGCGTGAGTCGCGCGTTCAGAATAGCTTCATCTGCAGTTCACAACTTGTTCAGATGACGCCAAATCACGTTCATCTATCGTTCATAAGCCGTTCATAATGCATTCAGAATACGTCCAGATACGCAGCTTTCCGGGCCGGGTTTACATTTGGGAATAACCGGCGCACCATCCTTATATGTTCAACCAACGATTAGGAGGTGATCCAATGACTTATGAGATAACGGCGCTCGAAGAAGGTTTTGGATATATGGTGCTGGTTCAGGAGTTTCTTGGCTAGCATCTCCTCCGGCTTCGACGCCGAAAACTCAGAAAGGGCCGTCCCGCGGGGCGGCCCTTTTTGTATGCCCTTGACGAACCAGCTCAAGCCATTGATACCGCTGATAAAGATTATCCGGAGCTGTGATCATGCCATCGGCCAATTTCGTTCTCACCCTGTCCTGTGCTGACCAGCCCGGCATTGTTGCCGCCATCACCACGGAGCTGGCCGCGCTGGGCGCCAATATCGCAGAAGTCAAACCAGTTCTGGGATCGCGAAACGGGGCGCTTCTTCATGCGCATCGCCTTCACCGCGCCGGCCGATGTCACCCGTGAAGCCCTTGAACGCGCTTTGAAATCTCCGATCGACCGGTTCGACATGAAGACCAATCTGGTCGACGAAAGCCGCCAGAAGCGCATCGTCATCATGGTCTCGAAGTTCGATCACACGCTTCTGCACCTGCTCTACCAGATCCGCGTCGGCTGGCTCGACGCCGAAGTTGCCGCAATCATTTCCAACCACCCCGATGCGCAAAAAATCGCCGATGACGCCGGCATCCCGTTCCACCTGCTGCCGGTGACCAAGGACACCAAGGCCGCCCAGGAAGAACAGGTCCTGGCCATCGTCAAGCAGTCCGGCGCCGAGCTAGTGGTGCTGGCGCGCTACATGCAGGTGCTCTCCGACACGCTCTCAACCCGCCTGTTTGGTCGCGTCATCAACATCCACCACTCGTTCCTGCCCAGCTTCAAGGGCGCCAAGCCCTATCACCAGGCGCATGAGCGCGGCGTGAAAATCATAGGCGCCACAGCACATTACGTGACCCCAGATCTCGATGAAGGCCCGATCATCGAGCAGGATACCGCCCGCGTCACCCACGCCCTGAGCCCCGACGACCTGGTGGCTGCCGGCCGCGATATCGAAAGCCGCGTGCTGGCCCGCGCCGTCAAGTTGCACCTCGAAAGCCGGGTCATGCTCAACGGCAAGAAGACCGTAGTGTTCGGCTAGACCGCCAGATCTTCGAGCCGCAGCGAATCCGCCAGGCTGGTTTGATCAAGCACAGCGCGGGTGGCCAGCGTCACCCGCTCGAACACGTGGCGGATTTCGCACGCCCCCTCGTCCTGGCAGTCGACGCATTTGCGATAGGCGGTCTTGGACAGGCAGGGCAGCGGCGCGATCGGCCCGTCGATCAGCCGCAGGATCTCGCCATAGGTGATCTGCTCGGGCGCCATCAGCAGCTCATAGCCGCCCGACCGCCCCCGCCGGCTGGCCACATAGCCCGCCCGCTTGAGTTCGAGCAAAATCTGCTCCAGGAATTTTTTGGGGATCGATTGTTCCAGGGAAATCTGGCCGATCATGCGGCTTTCCCCGCGCCCGGCCCGGGCCAGCGACACCAGCGCCCGCAGCGCATACTTGGCTTTTTGCGAGATCATCGTTCCAAATTGCTCCCGGCAGGTCGTTACGACCCGTCGCTGTCGAAGTGACAATCATCACCTCGTTCCTCTCAGCGTCGCCCCTGTGCCAGCCCTATCCTAGCCCTTGGGCTCGGGCAACACTGGTGGCGCTCCGGTTGGCGGTTTTTCGTCTTCGTCCGGCGCAATGCCCCCTTCGCTGGTCTGATCCGCCTCCTGCAACTCCAGCTCTTCGGCTTCGGCTAGCGTTTCGCCCGGCTCGGTGTTAACGGCTTGCTGAACCGGCACAGCCACCACGTCCTCGGCAGCTGGTTCAGGACTTTCGGCCTGCGGTGCTGTTTCCACCGTCGGTTCGGCTAGCCCCGCATCCGCTATGACCACCACCACTTCCGCGGACTTCAATTCGGGCCCTGGTTCTGGTTCTGGTTCTGGTTCTATCGACGCGGGGTCGGCCGGAACCGCACTAGCCAAAATATCTTCCGCAGCCGCAACGGCATGGTCGTCCGACCTGGCTTCAGCAACAGCGCTGGTCACTAAACTCGTTACTGCAGGCGCCGCGGCAGCCTGCGCCAAAACATTGTCGCCCGGCGGCAGCGGCTGCTCGTTGGCAGCCAGCGTACCAGGCTCGATCCGCACGCCATTTCGCTCAAAAGGCTCAGGTTTGCGCTGTTCCGTCCGGGCATCAGATCCCGGCCGGGTTCGACCAACCAGCCAGAATACCAGCGGATTGAGCACAATCGAGATTACCAGGCCCGCCAGGATCAGTTGCAGCGCCAGGACGGGCAGCATGGCCAGGGCCACGCCCATGCCAGCCCCGACAAAGGCAAGCTCGCCAATTTGGGCCAGCATGGCAGCGACAGGTGCACCCATTTCTGCCAGTCGACCAAACCGCGCAACGATGAAGGAGCCAGCCACGGCCTTGGCGCCAACAATGATGACCAGGGTGGCCAGCACCGATAGCGGATGCTGCACCAGAATGGCCGGGTCAAACATCATGCCGGCCGTCACGAAGAACAACACAGCGAATGCTTCGCGCAGCGGCACGATTTGGAGTGCCGCTCGACGGCCGTCAGGATGCTCAGCAAAGATCATCCCCGCAAGCAGGGCTCCCAGCGCCAGCGGCACACCAAACAGCCCCGCAGCGCCCCACGCCACGCCCAGCGCGATGGCCAAAGTACCCAGCCGCACAAGCTCGCGCGATCCTGCACGACCCGTGCTGTGTAAGACCCACGGAATCACCCGCAGTCCCACGACCATCATGAAACCGATAAAAGCTGCTATCTTGACCAGCGTGAGGGCCAACGTTCCGCCCGCGCCAATCGATGTACCCAGCATCCGCCCGAAGAAGGAAGCAAAGGGATCATAGGGCGCGTTTGGCACGCCGTTCAGCGTTGCAAAGGCTGAAATCACGATCAACGCCAGCACCACGATCAAGTACTGGGCCGCCAGCCAGCCCGTGGCCATACGGGTCGTCTCGACGTTAGTCCCGCGATAGTGCAGCGTTTGATGCAGCATCACGCCAGAGGCGCTGGAGAGCGCCAGCCCAAACAGCAGTCCGGCCCAGACGTCCCATCCCAGCACCAAGCCCAGCGCTGCGCCCAACAGGGTGGCGATGACAAGCTGCCCGATGGCGCCCAAGGCGGCCAACATCCGGATGCCCATCACATCCTTGAACGAAAATCTCAGCCCGACACCGAACAGCAGCACGATAACGCCAAACTGCGCCACGCCGGCCAACTGCAACGGATCTGTCGACAGTCCGACCTGCCCCGCCGCTACGCCAGCCAGCACATAGCCAAGTATCGGCGGTAGCCTCAGGCGATGAGCCACCATGCCGAGCAGATAGGCGAGCACCAGCCCCGCGACGATCATGGCAATCAGTGAGCTATCGAGGGGCATCGTGTCTCCTGCATCTATATTCACCCTAGAGAACAGCCAGCGGGCGCTGGTGTCCAGCCTTTCGGCAGCGTGAAGGCCTGGAACGCACGTCAGGCCTTGCAATGGAGTTGGGCCATCCTGTGACCCGATATCGACATATCACGCGACCACAGTGATCTTTTCTGCCGCGCGCGTAATCCCGGTATAAAGCCACCGTGCCCGTTCTTCCCGGAACACGAAGCTTTCGTCGAACAGATAGACGTTGTCCCACTGGCTGCCCTGCGCCTTGTGCACTGTCAGGCAATAGCCAAATGTGAACTCGTCAAACCGACGACGCTCCGGCCAGCTCATGGCATCTTCTTCGCCCGAAAAGAATGCCTTGTGCGTCAGCACCTTGGCCTCGCCCTTGCCCTCATCGGCCCCCAGCATCAACGAATATTTTCCATTGGCGCGGCGGGTCACCTCGGTCACGATCCAGATCTGGCCGTTCAGCAGCCGCTTGCGCGGATTGTTCCTCAGGCAGACCATCCGGTCTCCTTCCACCGGTTCGTGAAAGGGCAGGCCCCGCAACTCGCGCAGACGGTCGTTATATTGCAAGCGGGTCTTGTTGCGGCCCACCAGCACCTGGTCTGCCTCCAGCACCGCATTGCGATCGACCTGATCACGCCCCACCACCACCGACTCCCCATAGGTGCCGCGTTGCAGAAAGCCGCCTTCACGCACCTGCATGGACAGGTGGATAATCGGGTTATCGGCCGCCTGGCGATGGATTTCCGTCAGCATGATGTCGGGCTCTTCGGCAGTAAAAAACCCGGCGCCCTGCACCGGCGGCAACTGGAACGGGTCACCCAGCACCAGCACTTTCACCCCAAACGACAGCAGGTCACGCCCCAATTGCTCATCGACCATCGACACTTCGTCAATGACGATAAGGTCGGCATCGGCGGCCGGGGATTCATCGTCCAGCACGAAGCGCGGCTCGCCATCTTTCTCGCTGACCAGAGTATAGATGAGGGAGTGCAGCGTTTGTGCGCCCTTGCAGCCACGCTTGCGCATGACCAGAGCTGCCTTGCCGGTGAACGCTGCATACTTAACGTTGCGCACGTCCTGGGCCAGATGGACCGCAAGGGTCGACTTGCCGGTGCCCGCCCAACCGAACAGGCGGAACACCTGCGGTCCGTTGCGATCCTTGAGCCAGGCAGACACCGCCTTGAGCGCTGCATCCTGTTGTGGTGACCAGATAGGCATTAAACGAGCATCGTCCTCGCCACCGACAGATGACACGTCACAAACAATAAATCAGCCAATCTTGGGCTCCTCGTTATAGGGCGCAATCAGATCACGATCGATAGGGCTCAAGCGGTCGAGCGCAGTGAACGATTGATGCCAATAGGGGTACAGCAAAGGCGGCCGGCTGACCGCATCGAGCCGGCCCCGCTCCTCTGCACTCAGCTTGAGTGTTGCGGCGCCCAGATTATCCTTGAACTGCGCTTCGCTGCGGCCACCGATGATGACCGAGGTCACCCCCGGTCGCCCCAGCAACCACGCCAGTGACACCTGCGCACCGGAGACGCCCCGCTCGGCGGCAATATCCACGATCACATCGACAATATCGAACAGCTTCTCCTGGTCAGGAACCGGCGGCTCGCGGTACCCGCCCACATGCCGACCGGTTTCAGGCCCGCCGTCACGCCGATATTTGCCCGAAAGCAGGCCACCGGCCAAAGGCGACCAGATCAATATGCCCAGCCCCTGATCCTGGCTGATCGGCACCAATTCGTACTCGGCTTCGCGCGAGTGCAATGTGTAGTGGATTTGCTGAGAAACAAAGCGCGAGGCCTGGCGCCGATCGGCCGCGGCCAGCGCCTTCATGATATGCCAGCCCGAATAGTTCGAGCAGCCGATGTAGCGCACCTTGCCGTGCTGCACGAGCGTGTCGAGCGCGGCCATGGTTTCCTCGATGGGGGTCATCCCATCCCACTCGTGAACCTGGTACAAATCGATGACATCGGTCTGCAAGCGACGCAGGCTGGCCTCGGCCTGCGCAATGATGTGGTGTCGGCTGAGCCCGATCTCATTGGGCCCCTCGCCCATCTTGAAGCGAACCTTGGTCCCGACCAAAGCGCGCTGCCGCCGTCCGTCCTGGTTCAAGGCGACGCCGAGCATTTCCTCGGACACGCCGGCATTGTAGATATTGGCGGTATCGAACAGGTTGATCCCGGCATCGAGGCACAGATCAATTTGCCTCGTGGCATCGGCCTGGCTGGTGTGACCAATTTTTGCCGAACCACCAAAGGTCATGGTGCCCATGGTCAAACTCGAAACCTTCAGACCGGAACGGCCCAGATAGCGATATTCCATTGCAATCCTCCTCAGTGCGGTCTGTGAGTAGGGCTAGAGGTCAAAGCCGGCCCGGTCAATGCGGCTAGGCGAAGCGCTGACAAACCTGCTAGTTCAATTTCAACTTCTGCGAAAGCATTCCCGTTGCGGCCTCAATCTGTTTTCTTACCCGTCCTCCTGATCAGCCTGGGCATGATCTGCACCCAAACCGGTGCTTCCTTTGCCAAGGGGTTGTTCCCCGTTGTGGGCGCACACGGCGCGACCACGTTAAGGCTGACACTGGCCGCACTGGTGCTGATCGCCGTGTTCCGGCCCTGGCGGCACCGGCTCGACGCCAAACAGTGGCGCGCTGTCCTGTTCTATGGCGTCGCCATGGGCGCGATGAATTTGTTCTTCTATACGGCACTTTCCTCCATCCCCTTGGGCGTGGCAGTGGCGCTCGAATTCACCGGCCCGCTGGCAGTTGCCCTCGCGGGTTCACGCAAGCCGCTCGACTTCATGTGGATCGCCATGGCGCTGGCCGGCTTCGTCCTGCTGTTGCCCCTCGGCCAAGTCAGCGGCAGTCTTGACCCCGTGGGCGTGGTGCTTGCGCTCTGTGCCGGGGCCTGCTGGGCCGGGTACATTATTTTCGGCCAACGCGCCGGCACCGGCGGCGGCGGGCACATCGCAGCGCTCGGGGTTGGCGTCGCCGCGCTCCTGACCCTGCCGTTTGGCGCCGTTGCGGCATTGCCTGCATTGTGGGATCCGCACCTTCTCCTGATCGGGCTGGGCGTTGCCCTCCTGTCCAGTGCTATCCCCTATGCCCTTGATATGATTGCCCTGCCCCACGTGCCGGCGCGCCTTTTCGGCATATTGATGAGTGCCCAGCCGGCGCTCGCCGCCATGTCGGGCCTGGTCATCCTGCATGAAACCCTGGCCCTGTGGCAGACCATTGGCATTGTCGCCATCGTTGTCGCCTCAATCGGGGCCACCATCACTATTGCCAAGGCCCGCGCCATTCCCGAGGGACCAGTCGCCACGGAGAAATAGGCTTGTAGCGCGCGCCAGCAGGACTATTCTGCTGCCCTGCAAGCGGCAGGGAGCCCTACATGCTTTACGCAATCCTTTGTTACAATGACGAGCAGGCAGTCGGAAACTGGACCAAGGAAGAGGACGACGCCTGCTTGGTGCGCCTTGCCCAGGTCGAAGAGCGCATGCAGGCCAAGGGCAAGCTCGGTCCCGTTGTTCGCCTGCAAAACACCAGTACCGCGACGACTTTGCGCAAGACCTCGGGCGCGCCGATCATTATCGACGGACCATTTGCCGAAACCAAGGAACAGTTCCTGGGGTTTTTCGTTGCCGATTGCGACACGCTCGATGAGGCCATTGCTTTCGCCAAGGACCTGGCAGTCGCCAACCCACAGGGCGGCGCCTACGAAATCCGCCCCCTTTCCATCTTCAAACCCAATGTGATGGAAAAATAGCGCGCCAAGGGCGTCGGCTGTCGAACAACACGATTACGGCTCGTCATACTAGCAACGCATAGTGTCAAGGAGACCCGAAATGAGTGAACCCCGACCAGTGAGCGGCCTGACCCCTTACATCAATGTCGACGGCGCAGCCAAGGCCATGGAATTCTATGGCAAGGCGTTTGGTGCCGTTGAACACGAGCGCAATATCCCCGAGGGCGGGGACCGGGTGATGCATGGCATGGTGGAGATCAATGGGGCGCCATTGTTCATCTCCGATTTCTTCCCCGATTACGGCTTTCCCCCGGTCACGCCGCAGGCGTTCAATCTGCATCTGCAGGTCGAAGACGCCAAGCAATGGTTCGACCGCGCGATCGCTGCGGGATGCACCATTGCCCAGCCCCTGGAGGTACAATTCTGGGGTGACCTCTATGGGCAGGTCAAAGACCCCTATGGCATCACCTGGGCGATTGGCGAGACCAAGACCCCTGCTGGCCAAGCCTGACCGCCCCGCGCCCAAGCACACCCAGCTGACAGCGCGGGCCAGGTGGTTGTGCGTCTGCTGGCGGCCGGGTTACGGGCTGGCCGACACGCTATCTCATTGAGGTGCTTGGACAATCGGTCAGTAAAGCGAGGTGGATTTTGGACCGCCGCTGTGGCGCCGCTGCCGGCGCGTGGACCCGGCTTCAGCGCGAGAACGTCAAAAAGCCCCGCACTTTGGGTGCGGGGCTTTTTGGTGTTTCGACAATGTAAAGAGACCATACGTTTTTAGCAGACCTTGCAGTGACCTACTCTCCCAAGTCTTGAGACTTAGTACCATCGGCGCTGAGGAATTTGACGGTCGAGTTCGGGATGGGATCGGGTCTTGGGCTCCTCGCAACGACCACAAGGTCAGCAAAAAACGTATGTGTGAATTCTGGTTTTGTTGGTTTGGACCAACCCTCTCCCATGCAAGGAGGGTTGATCGAGTGTTCTGAGCCGATCATCCACAATCTATGCGGACATAGATTAATGAGAACGATCAAGCCAATCGAGCTATTAGTACCGGTAAGCTTCACACATTGCTGCGCTTCCACACCCGGCCTATCGACGTGGTGGTCTTCCACGGCTCTCAAGGGAATACTAGTTTTGAAGGAGGCTTCCTGCTTAGATGCTTTCAGCAGTTATCCCGTCCGAACTTAGCTACCCTGCTATGCGGCTGGCGCCACAACAGGTCCACCAGAGGTTCGTCCATCCCGGTCCTCTCGTACTAGGGACAGCTCTTCTCAATATTCCTACACCCACGGCAGATAGGGACCGAACTGTCTCACGACGTTCTAAACCCAGCTCACGTACCACTTTAAATGGCGAACAGCCATACCCTTGGGACCTGCTCCAGCCCCAGGATGTGATGAGCCGACATCGAGGTGCCAAACAATGCCGTCGATATGGACTCTTGGGCATTATCAGCCTGTTATCCCCAGCGTACCTTTTATTCGTTGAGCGATGGCCCTTCCACACGGGACCACCGGATCACTATGACCGACTTTCGTCTCTGCTCGACTTGTCAGTCTCGCAGTCAGGCAGGCTTATGCCATTGCACTCGAGGAACGATTTCCGACCGTTCTGAGCCTACCATCGCGCGCCTCCGTTACTCTTTGGGAGGCGACCGCCCCAGTCAAACTACCCACCATACGCTGTCCCGGACACTGTTATGCCGCGGTTAGACATCTATGACGATAAGGGTGGTATCTCATCTTGCGGCTCCACTCAAACTAGCGTCCAAGCTTCAAAGCCTACCACCTATCCTGCACATGCCGACACAAATGCCAGCGTAAAGCTATAGTAAAGGTGCATGGGGTCTTTCCGTCTGACCGCAGGAACCCCGCATCTTCACGGGGAATTCAATTTCGCTGAGTCTATACTGGAGACAGTGGGGAAGTCGTTACGCCATTCGTGCAGGTCGGAACTTACCCGACAAGGAATTTCGCTACCTTAGGACCGTTATAGTTACGGCCGCCGTTTACCGGGGCTTCAATTCAAGGCTTGCACCTCTCCTTTTAACCTTCCGGCACCGGGCAGGCGTCAGACCCTATACGTCGTTTTGCAACTTCGCAGAGCCCTGTGTTTTTAATAAACAGTCGCCACCCCCTCTTTTGTGTCACCCCTGCCCAGTTGCCTGAACAGAGGTCATGCTTATCCCGAAGTTACGCATGCAATTTGCCGAGTTCCTTCAGTATAGTTCTCTCAAGCGCCTTGGTATACTCTACCGGTCCACCTGTGTCGGTTTAGGGTACGGTCAATGTTGGTGGAGCTATTTCCAGGAACCGGCTCATCGCACCCCCAATCCAATAAGGGGATACGAACCTGCGCGATCCGTCACTACCACCTGGTTCACGAATATTAACGTGATTCCCATCGGCTACGCATTTCTGCCTCACCTTAGGGGCCGACTAACCCTGCGCTGATTAGCATTGCGCAGGAACCCTTGGACTTTCGGCGAAAGTGTCTCTCACACTTTTTATCGCTACTCATGTCATCATTCGCACTTCCGATACCTCCACGGCCCCTCACAGGTGCCGCTTCGCAGGCTTACGGAACGCTCCGCTACCGCTTGCACGTAAACGTGCAAACCCTAAGCTTCGGTGCATAGTTTTAGACCCGGTACATCTTCGCCGCAGGAACGCTTGACCAGTGAGCTGTTACGCTATCTTTAAAGGATGGCTGCTTCTAAGCCAACCTCCTGGTTGTCTAAGCATTCCCACATGCTTTCCCACTTAACTATGACTTGGGGACCTTAGCTGTAGGTTAGGGCTGTTTCCCTTTTGACGACGGACCTTAGCACCCGCCGTCTGTCTCCCGGATATTACTTGTGGGTATTCGGAGTTTGGTTAGGTTTGGTAAGTCGGTGAGACCCCCTAGCCCATCCAGTGCTCTACCCCCCACAGTATTCGTCCGAGGCGATACCTAAATATCTTTCGCGGAGAACCAGCTATTTCCAAGTTTGATTGGCCTTTCACCCCTAGGAACAAGTCATCCCCGTCTTTTTCAACAGACGTGGGTTCGGTCCTCCAGTAAGTGTTACCTTACCTTCAACCTGCTCATACCTAGATCACTTGGTTTCGGGTCTAATCCAACTAACTTAACGCCCTATTCAGACTCGCTTTCGCTGCGCCTACACCTAACGGCTTAAGCTTGCTAGTTAGACTAAGTCGATGACCCATTATACAAGAGGTACGCCGTCACCCTTGCGGGCTCCGACTGTTTGTATGCATCCAGTTTCAGGAACTATTTCACTCCCCTCGTCGGGGTGCTTTTC
>OY969432.1:2972500-3125000 GCA_963699295.1 uncultured Alphaproteobacteria bacterium | reverse complement strand
ATGGTATCGAGCGGGCCATCATCGACGGGCTGACAGGAGACGATCAGCCCGCCATCAAGAGTTTCGAGAACGCTGGAAGAACGGGCCACAAGAATGCTCCGGAAGAACGGGAAAGGGGACCGCCGGGCGGTCAGATGATGTCGTCGCGAATGCAGGCGCGCCAATGCCCGGGCGCCATTTCGCGCAATTCCGGCACGGGACCGGCGCACGCTTCGATGGCGTAGGGGCAGCGGGTGCGGAACACGCAACCCGAGGGCGGATTGGCTGGGCTGGGAATATCGCCGGTGAGGATCTGGCGCTCGACGCGCACGCTCGGATCAGGCGAGGGAATGGCCGAGAGCAGCGCCCGCGTATAGGGGTGGCTGGGCTTGGCGTAGAGCTCGGCGGCGGGCGCGATCTCCATGATCCGCCCCAGATAGAGCACGATCACCGTGTCACAGATATATTCGACCACGGCCAGATCATGGCTGATGAACAGCATGGTCAGGCCGAGCCGCACCTGCAGGTCGCGCAGCAGATTGACCACCTGCGCCTGGATCGACACGTCGAGGGCCGACACGGGCTCGTCGGCGACGATGAATTCGGGCTCGAGCGTCAGGGCGCGGGCAATGCCGATGCGCTGGCGCTGGCCGCCGGAAAATTCGTGGGCGTAGCGATCAAAGGCGTCGGCGGGCAATTCGACCGCCACCAGCGCCTTTTCGGCGCGGGCCCGGCGTTCGGCCTTGGTGCCGATATTCTGGATATCGAGGCCTTCGGTCAGGATCTGCCCGATGGTCATGCGCGGCGACAGGCTCGCGAACGGATCCTGGAAGATATACTGCATCTTGCGGCGCTGGACGCGCAGGTCCTTGGCCGACAGCTTGGTGATATCGACGCCGTCGAGCTCGACCTCACCGCTGGTGGGCTCGATCAGCCGCAGCACCGAGCGCCCGATAGTGGTCTTGCCGGAGCCGGACTCACCGACGAGGCCCACGACCTGGCCGCGGGGAATGTCGAAGGAAATATCCTGCAGCGCCTTGACCACCGGCCCCTTGGAAAAGGCCGAGGGCTTGAAGTGCTTGGATAGGTTTTTGACCGAGAGATAGGGCTGGGTCATCAGAGCTCCTGCCAACGAATGCAGCGACTGCGCTGCGTGGGCGAAACGACCGCCAGCGGCGGCACGGCGAGCGTGCAGGCTTCGATGGCGTATTCGCAGCGATTGGCGAAGGCACATCCCCGGGGCAGATTTTTCAGCGAGGGGACATTGCCGGCAATGGTGGGGAGCGGGGTGCCGCTCTGCTTGAGCTTGACCGCCTCGCCCAGACGCGGGACCGAACGCAGCAAGCCCTTGGTATAGGGGTGACGCGGATGGGCAAACACTTCGGCCACCGGGCCGGTCTCGACAATGCGGCCGGCATACATGACGGCGACGCGATCGGCGATCTCGGCCACCACGCCCAGATTGTGGGTGACGAACAAGATGCCCATGCCGCGCTCGCGCTGCAGCTTTTGCAGCAGATCCAGGATCTGGGCCTGGATGGTGACATCGAGCGCCGTGGTGGGTTCGTCGGCGATCAGCAGGCGCGGGTCGCAGGCCAGCGCCATGGCAATGGTGGCGCGCTGGCGCATGCCGCCCGAGAGCTCGTGGGGAAACTGGGTGGCGCGGCGCGCCGGATCGGGAATGCCCACATCGGCCAAAAGGCGCACCGCATCGGCGGCGGCTTCCTTGCGGGACTTGCCCATGTGGATGCGGATGGGCTCGGCGATCTGCTCGCCCACCGTATAGACGGGGTTGAGGCTGGTCATCGGCTCCTGGAAGATCATGCCGATGTCATTGCCCCGGATGCGGCGCAGATGTTCGTCGTCGAGCTGGGTGAGCTCGACGACTTCATCATTCTTGCGCCGCAACGAGATGGTGCCGGCGGCGACGCGGCCGACCCGCTTGGGCAGCAGCCCCATCACCGACAGGCTGGTCACGGACTTGCCCGACCCCGATTCACCGACCAGGGCGACGGTCTCGCCCTGGGCAATGGTCAGTTCCAGGTCCTGAACGGCTGCAATATCGGACCCACCGATACGAAACACGGTGCGCAGGCCGGAAATTTCGAGGATCGAAGCGGTCATGATTATCCGAGCAACCCGGTTGACTTGAGGATGGTGTTGATCTTGCCGGTTTCCTCGTCATTGAGGGAACGCTGCGGGCGGGCCATGGTGTTGTTGGCAATCACGCCCAGGCTGCGCATGGCGGTCTTGAAGGCGCCCACACCGGCCGAGCCGGCACTGGTACGGCCGGTGGAGATCCAGACGATCTCGAACAGCTTGCACAACCGTTCCTGCTCGGCGCGCGCACCGACGAAATCACCGGCCTGGACCAGGTTCCACAGCTTGACGTAACCGTGCGGGTCAACGTTGGCGAGGCCCGGCACGACGCCATGGGCACCCATGGCAAGGACGCTGTCGACGACGATCTCGGAGCCGGTCATGCCAAAGAAGTTGGCATCGCCCTGCATGTCGGCCAGGACGTAGCGCAGATTGCCATCGTCACCGCTGGAATCCTTGAGGCCGACAATGGCGCCTTCCTTGGCGAGGGTCACCGTGGTCTTGCGGTCGAGCTTGAGGCCGACGCAGACCGGGATGTCGTAGGCGATGATCGGCAGATCCACGGCATCCTTGATGTAGCGGAAATGGTCGATCGTCTCGGCCTGGTTGGTGCGGGTGTAGAACGGGGCGGTGACCACCACCGCATCGGCACCGGCGGCCTTGGCGACCAGCGAGTGATTGATGACGCGATCGGTGGTGGGGTCGATCACGCCCACCAGCACCGGCACGCGGCCATTGGCGATCTTGATGGCGTGTTCGGTGATGGCCTTGCGGGTTTCAGTGTCGTGGAAGATCACTTCGCTGGTCGAACCCAGAACGAACAGGCCATGCACGCCGGCCTCGATCAGGTGCTCGAGCACCCGCGTGAACGAAGCGTAGTCCACGGTGAAATCGGGGTTGAGCGGGGTGACGACGGGAGGGACGACGCCAGTAAACAGAGGCATTTGAAGCACTTTCAGTGTCAAGGATGGTTAGTTCAGATCAGAGCGGGGGTCGAACGCATCGCGCAGACCATCGCCAATGAAGTTGATTGCGAGGACCGTCAGCACCAGCGCGGCGCCGGGGAACATCCACTGCCAGGGGTATTGCTCGAGCACGACCGTGGAGCGGGCGAGATTGAGCATGTTGCCCCAGCTGGCTTCGGGGGGAGCAATACCCAGACCGAGGAAGGACAGGCCTGCCTCGAGCAGGATGGCGTTGGCGACCTGCAGCGTGGCGTAGACCACCAGGATGTCGATGCAGTTGGGCAGGCCGTGCTTGAACAGCAGATGGGGAACGCTGGCGCCCATGCCGCGGGCGGCTACCACGAAATCGCGTTCGCGCAGTTCGAGCAGGCGCGCCCGCACCATGCGCGACAGTGTCGGCCAGGACAGCAGCGAGATCACCAGAATGGTGGGCGTGATGCCGGTGCCGGCAATCGAGGCGAGCACCAAGAGGAAAATCACCGGCGGCAAGGTCATGGCCAGATCGACCAGGCGCATCAGCGAGCTGTCGAGCACCTTGCCGCCAAAGCTGGCAAAGGCGCCGACGAGAAAGCCGATAACGAGCGAAATGGCAACCGAAGTGGTAGCAACGATGAGCGAGACGCGCCCGCCCTGGAGCAGCCGGGACATCACATCGCGGCCGACGCCGTCGCTGCCCATCCAATGGGTCTCGGACGGGCCCTTGTTGAGGGCGCGCAAATCGATGGCGTTAGGGGCATAGGCCCACCACCAATGGTAGGTCGAGACCGCGATGACGATGGGCACGAGGATGCCCAGGCCCACCAGGGCGGCGCGGTTGCTGAAGAAGCGATCGAGCGCGCGCTTGATCGGGCCCTTGGCCTTGACCGGCTTGAGAATGGCGGTTGCGGGGATGGTCGTTGCTTGGCTCATGTCAGCCCACCTGGATGCGCGGATCGATCGCCGCATAGGTAATGTCGGTCAGAAGGTTCACCAGGATCACGCAGGCGCCGATGATGAGGGTGGCGCACATGATGACCGGATAGTCGCGGGTGTTGACCGCGTTCACCAGCAGCAGGCCCATGCCCGGCCAGTTGAAGACGCTCTCGAGGAAGATGGCGCCGCCGATGGCGATGCCGATGGTCGAGCCGATCAGGGTCACCACCGGCAGCAGCGCATTGCGCGTGGCGTGCTTGGTGATCACCCAGAATTCCTTGACGCCCTTGGCGCGGGCGGTGCGCACATAATCCTGGTTCAGCACTTCGAGCATGGACGAGCGCATGTAGCGCAGGATCAAGGCGGCGTGGCCGATCGAGAGCAGGAAGGCGGGCAGCACCAGGTGCGAGAGCAGGTCGCCGATCGAGAATGGGGCGCCCGGCGTCAGCATGCCGCCCGAGGGGGCCCAGCGCAGCACCACGGAGAAGAAGTAGAGGCCCAGCAGGGCGGTGAGGAAGGCGGGGCTCGAAATGCCGATCGAGGACAGCACCGAGAGCGAAAAATCGGTCGCCGAATTGCGGCGCACGGCGCTGATGATGCCCCCGGCAATGCCGAGCACGATGGCAATGAGCAGGCCCGCCGTCATGAGCAGCACGGTGGGGCCGATGCGGTCGGCCACCAGCGGCAGGACGGGGACGCCGCCGCGCTGGATGGAAAAGCCGAAATCGCCGCCAAGCGCCGCCTGCAGCCAGGCGATATACTGCACCGGCAGCGGCTGATCGAGGCCCAGCCGGGTGCGCAGCGCCGCCAGTTCGTCCATCGACATCGGCACCGACGGGTTGATGTAGGCATCGATCGGGTCGCCGGGCGTCAGGCGCAGCAGGATGAACACCAGGACGCTCAGGGCGACCAGCATCAACAGCCCAATGCCAATGCGACGTGCGAAGTAATTCAACATGGCCGGTCCGGTTCTAAGACGGTGGAACAGGGTGGTGGCGGCGCGGACAACCGCGCCGCCGGGGTTCAGGCCGGGGTTACCGGCTTATTTGATATCCCAGAGTTCTGGGTGGGAGGCGAAGGGGCCACCGGCCGGAGCCGGGGTCCACACGAAGTCGACCAGATTGGCCGAGGCGACGCCGTAGCGATTGGCGACCCACATGGTTGCCCATGGGAGCTCTTCGTTCATGACCTTGCACACATCCTGCCAGCGGGCATCGGCCTGGGCGGGATCGGTCTCGGCCAGTGCTGCGTCGAAGGCGGCGCTGACGTCGTCCATCTCGATGCGCATGATGTTGGCGCCGGCAGGCGGCAATTGCGACTTGTTGAGGCCAACATTGATGCCGGCGGGGTTCGGACCGTTCTGCAGACCCGCATAGATCAGCGGGAATTCATTCCAGTCGGGCGTACCCTCTTTATAGACGGTCGCGTTGTAGGTGGGCACGTCGACGACGCGCGGCACCACATTGATGCCGACCTGGGCCAGCATCGCCTGCACGGCAGCCATGACGTTGGCGGCCTGCGGGGTGCCGTAATAGGTCAGCCAGGTGATCGGCTTGGAGCCATTGAGGGCATCCCAGCCGGCTTCAGCGAGCAGCGCCTTGGCCTTTTCGGGATCATAGGCGTAGTCATTGAGGCCCTCGGGCACCAGATGGGGAGCGACGTAGCCGCAATTGGCCAAGGTCGCAGCGCCACCATAAAGGCTCTCGACGATCGCGGCGCGATCGATGGCATACATGAAGGCCTGGCGGACGCGGACGTCCTTCCACAAATCAACCTTCTGGTTGAAGCCGACATAGTTCACCACGTAGGAATTGCCCTCGATCACGCGGAACTGCGGATCGCCGGCGACGAGCGCTGCATCGTCAGGCTCGACATAGGTGAACTGGATTTCGCCAGCGCGCAGCGCCGAAACGGCGGCGGCGGGGTTTTCGAAATAGCGGTTGATCAGCCGGTCGACCTTGGGGGTGCCGCGACGGTAATCGGTATCGGCGGCCAGCTCGACATACTGGTCGGTGACATAGCGGGAGAACTTGAACGGGCCGGTGCCGATCGGGGTGGTCGACCACCACTTGCTGGTGCCCAGCTCTTCAGGGGCGATCGAGGCCAGCGCGTGCTCGGGCAGGATCATGACCTGGCTCAGCGTCGAGATGAAACTGCTATCGGCCTTGTTGAGGGTAACCACGATGGTGCGCGGATCCGGCGCCTCGACGGCTTCGACCGAGCCCAGACGGCCGGTGAAGACGCTGCCCGAAGCGGGATTGCGCACCAGATCGAGGGTGAACTTCACGTCGGCCGAGTCGAATGCCTCACCATCGTGCCAGGTTTCCTCGGCCAGGTTGAAGGTATAGGTCATCTGGTCGTCGCTGACGCTATAATCGGTGGCCAGCGCGCCTTCGATGGCGGTCAGCTCGGCATTATAGATCACCAGCGGCTCATAATAGGTATTGAGCCAGGTGAACCCGCCGGTCGCGGCCAGGGGGTTGAAGTTCTTGGGGAACCCGCCGGGGCCGACGTCGAAGCCCCCGGTAATGGTCTTGTCCTGCGCGAACGCAGGCGCAGTCATCGCAGTCGCGCCGAGCAACAGACCAGAAACGGCCAGTGCGCGGGTCAGAGTCCTGAAGTGCATGGTAACCTCCCTAAGCATCAGGTTTAGCGGCATCAACACGATTACTGGCGATCACCTGCTGAATGCCGCGATAGTGGTCATCCAGACGCCGACGCGCCTGCTCCACATTCTTATTCGCCACGGCTTCGACAATTTCATGGTGATCGCGCCAGGTATCGAGCGGATTCGGATTATCGAGATTGTTGAAGTTGGAGGCCTTGTTGAAGGCCACCCAAAAAATGTCGATCAGCGCGCTGAGCATGTGATTGTTCTGGCAGCGGAACAGCAGCTGATGGAATTCCTGATCTTCGCGCGCAAAGCTCTCATTGCGCTCGGCGCGCTTCCTCATTTGTGCCGTCACCCGGCGCAGCTCGGCCAGATCGTCGGGCGAGACCATTTCGATGGTCTTGTCGATCAGGCCCGTCTCCAGAACGCGGCGGATTTCGCGCAGCTCTTCGACGTCGCGCAGGGAATCCTGCAACCCATAGGCCAGATTGTCGAGCAGGGGCTTGAACGAGAATTCCTTGACGAAGACTCCAATGCCGCGACGGGTCTCCACGATGCCCAGCGATTCAAGCGACTTGATGGCCTCGCGCATCGAATTGCGACCCACACCCAATTGCTGGGCGAGGAAGGTTTCGGGCGGCAGCGGATCGCCAGCCTTGAGTGCGTTGGCCTCGATATAGTTCTTGAGGCTTTCCTGCACGGTCACGTGCAGGAGCGGAGCACGGCTCAAACGAGCCATCGATTTCACATCCAACATGAAGGGTCCTTTTTGTCTTAGCTGCTTGGAAGCAGTGCTGATCGACACCGTCAATGCTTGTTGTATAGCCACATATGGGATATCCTGCAAGTCGATATTGGATAGGTTGTCTTCACATGAAAATAGCTTTGTTCGGCACCAGCCACTGGCATGCGCAAATGCATATGGATGCGGCGCTTCATGCCGGTGGCGAAATAGGCTGCGTCTGGGATGAGGATTTCGGGCAGGCGCAGGGTTTTGCCCGTGCGCACGGGCTGCAGGCCATCGAATCGTTTGAGGCGGCGCTCGCCACCCGCCCCGATCTGATCGTGATGATGGGCCACCCCTCGAGCGTGCCGGCGCGCGCCGCCGCGGTGATCGAGGCGGGCATCCCGATGATCCTTGAAAAACCCGCCATCAGCCGCACCAGCGACCTCACCGCCCTGCGCGACCTGGCCAAGGCGCGCGGCGCCTTTGTCGGCGTGCCGCTGCCCAATCGCTACGGCCCGGCGCTGGGCGAATATGCCCGGCTCGACGCGCAGGGCCGCGCCGGCAAGCTGGCGCATGTGCATTTCCGCCTGGTCAACGGCCCGCCGCAGCGCTATCGCGACGATGGCGTGGGCTGGCTGCTCGATCCGGCCATTGGCGGCGGCGGGGCGCTGCGCAATCTGGGCATTCACGGCATCGACTGCGCGCTGATGCTGGCAGAGGGGGAGCTCTCGATCGTCTCGTCGAGCATCGGCCGCACCATCCATGACGAGCCGGTGGAAGACTATGCGCTGCTGGTGCTCCAGGATGCGGCGGGCACGATTTTTACCGTGGAGGCGGGCTATACCTATGCCTCGATGGCGCCCGGCGGCGAGTTCGAATGGCGCGTCGTCAGCGCCAATGCCACGCTGGTCGATCGCGGCGATGCAGCCACCAGCGTGACGCTGGACGATGGCGTGCACCGCTCGCTCGCGCCCGAGCCCACCGCCACCCGCTATCGCCTGTTCACCAGCGATATCGTGCAGCGGCTGCGCGATGGACGCCCACCGGCCATTACCCTCAATGATTACTGGGCAGCGATGTCGCTCATCGATGCCGCATATGCAAAGGCGAACTCATGATCGGAATTGGAATTATCGGCGCCGGCCATTTCGGCGCAGTGCATGCACGGGCCATGGCCGAGGTGCCGGGCCTGAAGCTGGTGGCGAGCTGCCGCGAGAACAAGGCGGCAGCCCAGGCCTTTGCCGATGAATTTGGCGGCAACAGCTATGGCGACTGGCAGAGCCTGCTCGCCGACCCGGCGGTCGACGCGGTGGTGGTCGCCACGCCCCATCATTTGCACGAGGAGATTGCCATTGGCGCGGCGCGCGCCGGCAAGCATATCCTGCTCGAAAAGCCGATGGCCCCGACGAGCCGCGCCTGCGACGCCATCAACGAGGCGGTGGCCGAGGCCGGGGTGCAGCTGATGGTGGGGCATGTGATGCACTTCGCCCTGCCCTGCCTCAAGGCCATGGAGATCATCAATTCCGGGGAGATCGGCAAGCCGGTGATGGGCTCGAGCTGGATGATCAAGCTGTGGATGGAAAGCAACCGGCGCGACTGGCATCTGCGCACCGAATCGGGTGGCGGCATGCTGATGACGGCGGGCATCCACGCGCTCGACCGGCTGGTCTGGCTGATGGGGCAGGACGTGGTGGGGGTCAATGCGCTGGCCGGCACGTTCTTTCACGAGCAGGAAGCCGACGACACGGCGCTGATCGGGCTGCGCTTTGCCAATGGCGGCGTCGGGCAGGTGCAAAGCGTGGGCTATCGCGACGGGGCGATGCTGTCGGCGATGGATCTGGTGTGCGAGTGCGGCACGCTGCGCATCGACTTCGACGAGGGCGTGTCGATCGGGCGGGGCGCCGAATGGACGCTGGTGCCCGGCTCGAGCGAACCCAACTGGATGCACCACGCCGTGGCGCGCGAATGGGTGGCGATGAAGGACGCCATCGAGGGCACCGCCCCGGTGGCGGTCAGCGGCGCCTTTGCGCGGCACATTGTCAGCATCGTCGAAGCCGTGCATCAAGCGAGTGCCGAACGGCGCGAAATTGAGGTCTCCCATGTCTGATGCCCTGGTCGAAACATTATCCGATGCGCTGGTGAAGGCGCACCACGATCCCGCCCAACCCATTGCCGCGACGGCGCTGGTGGGGCTGGATGCTGAAACGGCCATGGCCGTGCAGGGCGCCGTGTTGCGCAAGCTCAACGCCAGCGTGTCGGTGGCCAAAGTGGCAGCGCCCGCCGGCGGCCGGCCGCTGGCCGCCCCGATCATGGACAGCTGGGTGGCCAACTCGGGCGAGACCCTGGCGCTCAATGGGCGCAACATGATCGGGCTCGAAATCGAGATTGCCGCCGTGCTTAAGGCCGACATCACCGCCGAGCTGGTTGCCCAGGGGCGCGACGCGGTGGCCGCCGCGATCGACCATTATATCGTGGGCATCGAGCTGATCGGCAGCCGCATCGATGACCGGCTCGCCGCCGGCCCGTTCGGCCCGCTCGCCGATTCCATGATCACCTCGGGCTATGTGCTGGGCAGCCAGCGCCTCGACAGCCTGCCGGCGGTGGATGGCCTTGGCGTGCGCCTGACCACTGCCGCGGGCACGAGCGAAGTCGGCCCCGCCAACTATCCGTTTGGCGGCGTGCTCGAGCCGATCATGGCCTATGTCGCCAATGGCTTCGACCAGTTCGGCGGGCTGCGCGCCGGCATGACGGTGACCACCGGCTCGCTGACGCCACTGATCGCTTCACCCACCAGCGGGCCGATCAGCCTGCAGCTGGGCGAGTTCGCGCCGGTGACGGTGGTGCTGGGCTAAAGATCCGGAACGGGGGCTGCGGCCCCCGATCCTATTGGATGCGGATCACCACCCGGCCGCGAGTGCGCCCGGCAAGGATGTCATCGGCCAGCTCGGGCACCCGCGTCAGCGGCTCGATGGTGGTGATACTGGCCAGCGCTGCGGGATCAAGGCTCTGCGCCAGCGTGTCCCAGGCCCTGGCGCGCCGGGTATGCGGGGTCATCACCGAGTCGATGCCCAAGAGGGCCACATTGCGCAGGATATGGGGCAAGACACTTGCCGGCAGGTCGGCACCACCGGCCAGCCCGCACGCGGTGACGGCGCCGCCATAGACGGTCTGGGCGAGCACATTGACCAGCGTCATCGAGCCCACGCTATCGACCGCCCCGGACCAGCGCTCCTTTTGCAGGGGGGCGCCTTTTTCCGACAAGGAGGCACGGTCGACAAACGCCGTGGCGCCCAGGCTGGCCAGATAATCATGGGTTTCGGGGCGCCCGGTGGAGGCGGTGACGCGGTAGCCGCGCCTGGCCAGCAGCGCCACGGCGACCGAGCCGACCCCGCCGGCGGCCCCGGTAACCAGCACTTCGCCGGCATCGGGGGTGATGGTGCCCCAGGCTTCAAGCGCATTGACGCACAGAGCCGCCGTATAGCCGGCGGTGCCGATGGCCATGGCCTGCTCGAGGGAAAACTGGGCCGGCAGGCGGGTCAGCCATTGCGGCTTGACGCGCTGGTAGCGGGCATAGCCGCCCCATTCGGTTTCCGACAGGCCCCAGCCATTGACGATCACCCGGTCGCCGGGGTGCCAATCGGGCGAGCGCGACTCGAGGATGGTGCCGGCCAGGTCGGCCCCGGCCACCATGGGCAGCTTGCGCGCGATGCGGCCCTTGCCCGAGACGGCCAGCCCGTCCTTGTAGTTGAGGCTGGAATAGGCGACCTCGACCAGGATTTCGTGGTCGGGCAGATCGCCCAGGGTGAGCTGGCGGAAGGTGGTGCGCGGCTTGCCCTCGACATCTTCGATCATCAGGGCGGTGAAGGACTGGATCATGCTGAAGGCCTCATGCTGGCGGGACCGGTCGAGACGGCCGGCAAATGCTGGCGCATGAACGGGGCTCCGGTCAACGCATCATTGCCTCAGTTTCGGCAGCTGAAAATTTGCGCCGGCGCTTCAGGATCATCCGGTAACGCCCCCACAACTTGGAGCTTGCCAATATAGCGCCTCCGTATCAGCATGGCGGACAGCACATCCAAGAGCACATGAGGGCAAAATGATCGAGACGCTAGTCATTCTGGGGATACTTGCTTTGCTGGGCGGCGGCCTCTACTTGCGCCGGACGATGCCATGGCCCTTCACCTACGAAGGCCGGAAATATCGCCGGATGCCGGACGGGACCTTTCAGGATGCCACCAAGCAACCGGTGCTGGACGTGGCCCTGATCTCGCGGCTCATGCCCGCCTACGAGGCGGCCAAATACGGCTCGCGCGACCTGCAGGGCTGGGGTTCGGACAACAGCTAGCCGCGTTTTTTCGAGTTGGCGGCTTTGACGGTGTGGGGCGGGGCAATGGCCAGCGCTTGACGGCTCGTTGCTGGGCGGTGTTGACTGCCATCGTCGAGCTTGCGCATCGGCCCAAGCCATCGCTGCCGGAGGACCTGCGGATGCCACAACGCCCCGATGATGAGCGGCTGCTGCGCCAGGCTTTCGCCGTGGCGCGCCAGGCCCGCGATGCTGGCGAACACCCCTTTGGCGCCCTTCTTGCCGACCACGAGGGCAGGGTGTTGCGCGAGCAGCCCAACGGCTTCAAATCCGGCGGCGGCGATCGCACCGCCCATGCCGAAAGCCTGCTGGCGCGGTGGGCCGGAATGAATTTGAGCCTCGAGGAGCTTGCCACTTGCACGCTCTACACATCGGCCGAACCGTGCGCGATGTGCGCCGGGACCATCTATTGGGCGGGCATCGGGCGGGTGGTGTTCGGGCAAAGCGAACATGGGGTCAAGGCCATGACGGGGGCCCACATCGAGAACCCCACGCTCGACCTGCCCTGCACGGTCGTCTTCGACGCCGGGCAGCGCCCGACCGAAGTCGTCGGCCCGCTGCTGGCCGAGGAAGCAGCACAACTGCATGAGGGTTTCTGGGCCGGCGCGTAGCCAGGTCCCGAACGGCGGTTAACAAGTGCAGGCTGCCGCCTGCGGGTGGCCTGTGCGTGGGGCCCAAGGCTCTATTGGTCGAGCAGCCGGTCGCGCGCTTCATTGATCTTGGCGGCCAGGTAGCTCGACCCGCCATGGTCGGGATGCACCGCCTTCATCAGGTCGCGATGGGCGGCGCGGATTTCTTCGTCGGTGGCGCCCGGCTGCAATCCGAGCACCTCATAGGCTTCGGCGAGCGAATCCACCGAGGCTGCTGCCGGCGGGGCATCGCCCGACGCGGTCTGGGCGAAATATTCGCGCCAGCCGCGGCGGTTGGCATCGAGCCAGCTCTCGAGCAGGCTGAGGCTGTCGGGATCCCAGCTCACCTCGGCGATCAGGGCCCGGGTATCGGCCTCGCCCAGATCGATCAGATCGGCGCGGGCGAACTGGCCGGCGCGCACCGCGCCCTCCACCGTGCCGGTGTCATGGTCGAGTTCCATGAAGAAATAGTGGCTTTTGACGCGGGAGACATTGCCCCGATCCCCTGCCCCCGCCGGCGTGTCGAAGGAAAACCGCCCCAGCCGCCCGCTGCGCAGCACCGTATAGGCTGCCGCACCGGCAAACACCGCCAGATCAAATCGCCGCGCAATCAGCAGGAACACCGCAACCAGCGCTGCAACACTGCCCACGATCCAGCGCAGGCCCTGCATCAGCTGGCGGCGCTTGAGCTGGCGCAGCGATTGATAGGCATAAAGCCCGCCCAGCAACAGCAGGCCGCCGATAAAGAAATAGGTCATCGGTTCAACTGTGCCAGCAGGGCCTGGGCCTGGCCACTGCCCTGCAGCTTCAGCAAATCCTTGCCGCCACTGGCATAGGCCGCCACCGCCTTGAGCAGCGCCGCCAGCTCCTGCGGCGCCGAGGCGTCAAAGCGCGCATAGGCGCCCTTGGTCAGCCGGGCGAACTCGCGAAACGCCGCCTCGACCCGCGCGTCCCGCCCTTCCTGGAACACGAACATCGGGCAGCCCAACAGGCCGAGCTGCCCGGCCTTTTCGGCCAGATCATCGACATTTTCCTCGATGGCATCGCCGACATAGACCAGGGCATTGACCTTGCGCTGGGCGTGCTCGCGGCGGGCGTGGGCAAAGACCTTGGCAATCTGGGTATTGCCGCCCTGGCAGGCGATGGCGGTCATCAGCCTGGCCAGCGCATTGGCATCCACCACCCATTTGGAGGCGCGACATTCGCCAAAGCCGCGGAAATACAGCAATTGCACCTGCAGCGCGCTGGCCTTGGGGATGGCGCGGAACATCTCGGCCTGCAGCGAGCACGCCAGATCCCAGGTCGGCTGGCGGCTCATGGTCGCGTCGAGCGCGAACAGCAGCCGCCCATCCTGGGCCGCCTCGGGGCGCGCCATTGCATTCACCTTCTTGACGAAGGCGGCCACATCACCGCTCACCTTGCCCTGCTCGGGCAAGCCTGACTTGTTGGGTACTACCGGATTCTTGCGTGCCATGGCTTCAATATGTGACCGCACCGGACGCCCCGCAAGCCCGATCAATCCACCTTTGCGGACATCAACTGCGGTCTTGGCTCATGTCGCTGATATCGGCTGCGAATACCTGAGGCACGGAAGTTATGGCGGAGAGAAAGGGACATTCCGCCACAAAGAGCTGAAACCCCCGGAAATCCGGGCTTTCTCTGATCTGAAACAGGCGATCAGGGTTAAGGGATACATTCGGGCATACATTAGGCAGTACAGTACGACGCAACAAGCCAGCCTACGAGGATTTCCACGGGCGAGCGCGGCGTACCGAGAACAATAGCCCAGCCGATGTTTCCATCGGATGAATCGGCTGACGATTTCCCAGGTCAACACGCCGGCGTCGCTCCTTGCGATCGGTCCGCCGCACCGCGGCGTTTCGGCGGGGCCCGCCCGCCGCCCCTGTGTCTTGCATTCACCTGTGCCGAAGCCGGGGGCGTGGTGAGCTGGACTCGGCGGCCACTTCCTGTGCCCGGGCTTGTGTGATGCGGCGGTAGTGGATGAGATCGCTTGCCAGTGCTTCTTGCTCGCCTGGGTCGATGATGCGACCGACAAGGTCGGTTTCGTCCTCGGCAATCTGCTTGAGGACGCGCAAAAGCCTCGAGAGCGCCTCCTGGCGGGTCTCCTGGCCAGAGCGCGCCAACGCCGCTCGCTCGTCCAACCAGGACGCAACCAAGGTTTCCTGGTGCATGTGCAGCCGTTCCGACACGACAATGTGCTTCAACTCGTCGCCCACGACCGCAAGACCGGCCCGGGTAGCAGCCCGGGCCATCTCGTCCCGCCATTCCGGGTTGCCGGTCACGGTAATACTGCTCCAGCCCCTTCTTCGGGCATGCGCGATCATGACCGGGATTACATCGAGATTGGCCGATTGCGTGGTCCAGGTCCGAGCGGGCGCCAGAGTCAAGATCGCGCCGGATTTGAGCGTCACCTGGCGTCGCTCCGCATCGAGTTGCTCGACCCACTTGAGGTGCGGACCGTATTGTGCAGGAAGACCTGCCAGTTCGGCGCGATAGCGATCCCGCCAATCCGGAACGCCGATGCCCGGCAGATCCCATGCGGCCTTCTCGGCTGCGATCCGCAGCCGCAGTGCCTCATGCCGGCGCCGTCTCACCTCTTCGACAATCTGGTTTTCGATCTGCTGACGGATTTTGCAGGCGCGCAGGGCTGCGGCGCTGTGGAAGGCATTGTCCAGCTCCGCGAGTGCGGCTTCCTGCTCAACGGTGAGCTCAGAGGGGCGGTAGACGGCGCGCGTCGCTGCGACCTCACCATCCGTCATAGGCTCTGGCTGCCCGGGCGCGGGCACCGGCACACGGTCCAGATTAATGATGGCAAAGACCCCGGCCTCGAAACCCGCGAAGGGAAGCAGTTCGCGCGCAGAAGGCAAGACCACGCCCTTGAGCCGGTCAGCCAGATCGGCCTTGCGGATGGCCTGTCCGTTCTGTCGCTCGCCGCTTTTGTTGATGGCGCGCAGCACGGGGTAAGTCGCGCCGGCCGGCGTGACGACGACCGGGCATTTGTCGCCCTGAGCAAGGCGCAGACCTGTTTCTGCGAGCGCAGCCACGAATGCCGTTCCCGAGTCCGAGCGTCGCCAAGCCACAGCACAGCGGCGCCAGACTTCATCGACCGCCAGGTCCTCCAACCGCTCGGCCGCGGACCGCTCCGCCGAGGTGGACGTTGCGGCTGTAGTCCTTTTGTCGAGCCCGGCGCGCACCATGGCGTCTGCAATTTCGGGGCGGCCCTCTTCACGCAGCCTGGAAATGACGGGTTTGTTGAAGACGCCCGACGTAAAGCGCTCGCCCGCCAAGAACTCGGAAATTCGGCTGACCTTCTCCTGTCGGGCCGCGGAATGACTTGTCGAGACGGCCCTGCCATCATGGTCGATGCGAAGGTAGACGCGATGCACGTGGCAAGCTGTCCTGCCGCCTTCGCCATACTTGAGGTGAAGCACCTCAAGGCATGGAAAGCCGACAAGGCGGAACTCGGCCTCGAATTCCTCACGATGTCGCTCCCAGTCGGCGTCCGAATAGGTCGTCGAGGGGCTGGCCCAGGAATGGATGATGGGTTTGCGGGTGCGGCAGCCGAGCGCCATTAGCCGCAGCTCGGCAATGGCATCGGCAATGGTCGTTGCCGACAGGCCATGGGTGCGCACGACTATGCGCTCATTGTCATCCGTCCGCGCGAGATGAATTGCCAGGGCTGGATGCCCATCATGGAGGACCAGGCCGCCGATCACTTGACGCGGTCCAGAAGGTCGCGCACCTGCCCCTGCAGGACCTGCAGATCGTGATGATGGGTGGCAAGGACTGCACGAACGCTGAGCGATGAACCAATGGCGGGGGTCTTGAGTGTCGTCAGTTTCATAAGGCCAGCCAGATGACCCATGCTGCGGGTCAGGCCCGCAAGCAGGACGCGATCACTTTCGGAAAGGGCACCAGGCTCGTTCGGCAGAGATGCCGGATCGAGCATGCGACGACGCAGGTATTCGGCCCGGGTGGCGCATTCGCGATCTGCCAGGACCGTCAGCCGATCGTGCTCGGCCATGGTCAGGCGCACCAGCACCGAATGCGTCTTCTGTCGATTTTCGCTGCCGCGTCTGGCCATCTCCGTCTCCGGTGACGGCGGGGGTTTGACAGGGGGCGTCGCCCCCTTCACCAGCTGGTTTTGATATCGAGCCCGAAGGGCGCGGATATCAAAACCATTGCTGGCTTTTGCACCGTCACCCCATCCACTTATTCGGGATCCTGGCAAGACAGACTATGGAATCTGCGCGAGCGGTGACGATTTCGTGTCGTTTCTTGCCAGCGTTGGTGATTGTTTTCGGGAGGCCCAAAAACCCGGAGACCTCACGATGACCAACGACTTTCCCGACGACGACGAGCCGACCTTATACGCGACGCATGCAGAGGCGCCGTCGGACTTTTACGCCGAGGGTGAACCCGCCATTGTTCCCCCGCCCTCGCAGGTTACGATCACCAAACCGATGCCGGTGCCACGCGCCCGCCGCCAGCTTAAGGACGAAGCTGATCTCCTCAAGCAGGCCCTGAAAGCACTCAAGGAGCGCGAACTGGGCGAAAATGTTCAGCTCAATGACCGCGCCATCGACGCGCTTATTTGCGCGACGCTGGATTTGCAGCTGCCGCTTGATGCCGACAATCCCCATGTCGCTCGCCGTCGCGAGCAGGCCACGCAGGGGAAGCTGACGGCCTATACAACGTTGGCGATGGACGAGATCGAGGATGCCGTGGCGACACTGGAGGCCGCCCTCTCAGCCCTCCGGGCCATCTCCCTGCTCGCCGAGCCCATTCCCGCCGCATGGGATAACCTTGGTCCCATCCCGCTCGCCCGCAAACTGAACGGGCTCGGTCATGTCCTGCTGCGCGGCCGCATCGCCGGGGCAAACATCTGATGGTGCACCCTGCTACACAACGCGTGGTCAAGGCCACGCTGCTTGCGATCGACGCACCACTGGACATCGGCATGGTCTTCCCGCCCAAACCCGGAGCGGATCGCGGCGTTGGCATATGGACCAATCGCGATCTCCATGTCGACGACATTCTCGCGATGCTGCCCCGCGTCGCCTCTGCCAATACGCATGGCGCCAACATCTTCATGCGCCTGGGACCGTCCTCGCGAGACGCGCACCCTGGCATCGTCATGCTCGATGACCTTACCGCTGGTGCGGTCGAGCAGCTGTCGCGGGATGACTTTGAACCTTGTCTGGTTATCGAGACCAGTCCTGCAAATTTTCAGGTCTGGATCAGGCTCATCCCCAGCGGTGTGGTCGACTACAACGTTGTGACCCAGATCGTGCGTCACCTGGCTCATGTGTATGGCGGTGACGGACGGGCCGTCAGCCCGCGTCAACCCGGTCGGTTGCCGGGACTCACCAACCGGAAGTCGAAGCATCAACTGGCGGACGGGAGGTTTCCGTTCGTGAAGCTGAGCGAGGCGTGCCCCGGGCGCGTGGCCAGCAAGGGCGTCGAACTGATTCAGCAGGTTTCAAGGTCCGACACAGCCGGGGCGGCGGCGGGCGCCGCGCCCGAAACGCCGCGTTCCGCGGCGGTCACGTCCACCGAGCCGGCGCTGGAGGTCGCGAGGGAATTGGAGGCCATCTATTTGGCGCAGAAAAGTCGGATCCTGCGCGAGGTGGCTGAGGGGCGGAGGCCGCCGAATGCGGCATCTGCATCCGAGATGGATTTTGCGTTGGCGAAGGCTGCGTTGGCTGCTGGGATCGAGAAGCATGACATTGCCTATTGGCTCAAACTCACCCGGGCCCAGAAGGATGAAACCTACCCGGAGAGAACGGTCCATGCCGCTTCCTCATGGCCCTTCACACTGAAATAGCCGGAAAGCCACATTGGCCTTTGATCATCAGGTGGGTCGGAATCCCAAAATGCTGTACTATTCTGGCTCGACGTCTCGAGCTATAGGCCCATGAAGTCGCGGAGGAGGTTCTAGTAGGGGGCCGTCAGCAGTCTGTCCGCTTTTGGTCGCGGCATGACGGAAGCAGCCGTTCGGGGTGCGGCGGTGCCATTGACTCATTAGGGGCCGGCAACAGACTGGCCGCTTTTGGTGGCACCATAGGAACAGCGGCCATACAACTGAGATCCGCAAGAGCCGAGGTTTAGGCCCCGCACTGCTCCGCGGATTCTTGTGATCCAATATAAATCGGCGGAATAGAGCGTCAAACCTGCGCCCCAAACGCAGGACTGGGCCAACGCCATTGTCTCTGTTGGCGGGGCGACGGTCGACAAGGCCATCATTGGTCCTCGAGCCTAGCATGAAGGACGATCGTCTTGCGCGTGTGCTAACAAGAAGGACATAGGCGAACATTTGCTACGGCGACGGCTCCATACCGACCTTCGGCACCTATCCATTTCTTGAAGAATACTTAAACCCCTCTTCCCGAACATTTTTCGTCGCGCTATGAATCGGTGGAGACGAACCGGAACAACCGGTCGCTCGGGGGCGAATAAGCTTTGGACAGCGTGCACAATCCTGACCGCTTCATGGCGGACTTGCGTCAGATCCTTTCTCAGGGGAGAAAGCGCATCGGCATACTGGTCGGCGCCGGCGCGCCGCTTTCCGTCAGGGTCGACGGCTCCGGGTCGCTGTCGCCTGCGGGCAAGGCGCTGATCCCAGGCGTCGATGCCCTGACGCAGAGCGCGCTGGCCTCGTTGACGGGCGATGAGGCGACCGCAGCCACCGCCATCCGCGATGCCCTGGGCGACAGGGCCAACATTGAGACCATCCTGTCGCGCGTTCGGCTGCTGCAGACGGCGTTGGGCGAAACCAAAATGCATGGACTGGACGGGAAGGGCTACGAAGGGCTCGGCAAATCGATCTGCAGGGCTATCGGCACGGTCGTCGGCGTCGCCTTGCCCAAGGGCCGCACGCCTTACCACGAGCTGGTGACCTGGATCAGCGGGATGCAACGCGCACATGCCGTCGAGATATTCACCACCAACTACGACCTGCTGCTCGAGAGCGCCTTCGAGGAGGCTAAGGCCCCGTACTTCGACGGCTTCACAGGCGGCCACGCCCCGTTCTTCGACCCCGTCACCGTCGCCGGAAACGACCTGCCTCCGCGATGGTCGCGGATCTGGAAGCTGCACGGATCGCTGGGCTGGAAGAGCGTCGACGGCGTGGTGGTGCGCACCGGCGGTCGGGACTGCAACGAACTCGTCTATCCCGACCACCTCAAGTACGACCTGACCCAGAAGCAGCCCTATGCTGCGCTGTTCGAGCGCCTGAAGCGCTTCCTCCTGACGCCGGATACCGTACTGCTCACTGCAGGCTTCTCGTTCCGGGATGCCCATATCAGCGCGGTGGTCGGCGAGGCGCTGTCGATGAACGCCAACGCGGCGGTGATCGCCTTCCAGTATCAGGCGCTTGCGGCGGAGGAGCCGGCGCAGCGGCTCGCTTTCGAACGACCGAACCTATCGGTCTATGCGAGCGACGCGGCGGTGATCGGCGGCATCGTTGGCGCGTGGCGTCCTGGGGACCTGCCGAAGAACTGGCGCGAGATCCGCTCCAGCTTCTGGGGCGGACGGCCCGGCCAGGACGGACAATGCTTCCTCCTCGGCGACTTCGCGCAGTTTTCCCGGTTCTGCGCGCTCTCCTATTCGAGCGACATGTCTTCGAGCCCGCCGACGCCGGATCCCACGCCCGTCGAAGAGGTCGCCGGCGAACAGGAAGCGGCGCAGTGAACGAGACCGATCCGACTTTCTTAGGCCGCGTCACGCTGGTCTCGGGCTCCACCATCACCGTAGAGCTCGCCGCCTCGCTCTCGTCCGGCCTGGCGATGATCGACGGGCACGCCTATCGCGTCGGGCAGGTGGGGAGTTTCGTGCGCATCCCGCTCGGATACCAGGACATGTACGGGGTGGTCGCGGAGATCGGCGCAGATGCCTCTCCGACGGAGGCCTCGCGCGGCGGGTCGAGACGATGGATGCGCGTCGAGCTCGCCGGAGAGGCAATGGGCGACCACTTCGAACGCGGCCTCAGCCAGCACCCGAACGTTGACGATGTCGTGCATCTGGTGACCCGGGAGGACCTGCATCGGATCTACGGCAACGACGCCGACGATCAGATCGTCATCGGCGCCCTTTCGAGCGCCGAGAACATCGCGGTACGCCTCTCGCTCGACGCGCTGGTGACGCGGCACAGCGCGATCATGGGATCGACAGGCTCGGGGAAGTCGACGACCGTGGCGAGCCTGATGCGCTCCATGGCCTCGGCGCGTACTTCGGGCGTCGACAGCGGCGCCCGCATCCTCGTCCTCGACGTGCATGGTGAGTATTCTTCCGCGCTCGCCGATATGGCACGGACCTTCAGCGCTACGCCGATGCCGGGGCAGTCGCCGCTGCACGTCCCATACTGGGCACTCGAGGCCGGCGAACTGCTGGATCTGCTGGTCGGCTCGTTGAGCGACAATCATCTGATGGCCTTCACCGACAAGATCCAAGAGCTGAAGGCGGCGCGGCTCACCACTTCGCCTCTGCCAGGTTTGGCGCCGGAATCCCTGACCGTCGACAGTCCCGTCCCGTTCTCCCTAAAGTCCATGTGGTACGACCTCGTGGACTTCGAGACCCGCACCTTCACCGGGCCGCAGAGGGATCAGCCATGCCTCGAGGCTCCCGGCGATGCCGAGACCCTGAGGCCGCCGCGCTACACGCCACATGCCATGGGTACCGCAGGGCCTTTCCTCAATCAGGCCGCCAAGGGCATCAAGCGCCAGCTGAACCTGCTGAGGTCCCGGCTGCTCGATCGCCGCTACGACTTCCTGCTCCATCCCGGGGAATGGGAGCCCGGCCTCGACGGCACGACCGGGAGCGATCTTGACGAACTGCTAGCAGGATGGTTGGGGCACGACCGCCCGATCACCATCCTCGACCTATCGAGCGTGCCGAACACGGTGCTGATCCCGCTCATCGGCTCGATCCTGCGCATCGTCTATGACGCGCTCTACTGGAGCCGCGAGAAGTCTGAGGGCGGCGCTGCCCGGCCGCTGCTGGTGGTGATGGAGGAGGCACATCGTTATGTCGGGCCCGAGAGCGGCAATGTCGCCGCCGACATGGTCAAGCGCATCGCCAAGGAGGGGCGCAAGTACGGCGTCGGCGCCATGCTAGTGTCGCAACGGCCAGCGGAGATCGACGAGACCGTTCTCTCCCAATGCGGCACCATGTTCGCGCTGCGGCTCTCGAACCCGTCCGACCGCAATCGCGTCAAGGGCGCGCTCCCGGACAACCTGTCGGGGCTAATGGATCTGCTGCCGGTGCTGCGGACGGGGGAGGCGATCGTCTCGGGGGAGGCCGCAAAGTTGCCGGTCCGATGCCGTATAGCCATGCCGCCGCCCGAGCGGCTGCCACGAAGCTCTGACCCCGCAGTGAGCGCATCGTGGGCGCGTCGCCGGGTGGCGGAAGGATACGATCGCGTTGTCGCCTCATGGCGGGCGCAGCGGACCACCGCGGTGGCGGTGCCATTGGACATAACACGGGAGGCTGCGGCCGCCCAAGAAGGATCTGAGGAGGACGATTTGAACAGAGAGCCGGTGTCTTCGAGCAACGTTGCGTCGATTGGATACGCTGCGGAGGAGGAGACCTTGGAGGTGGAGTTCACCGACGGCGCGGTCTACCAATACTACAACGTCGGCAGCGACCTCTGGGAGCAATTCAGGACCTCTGCCTCGAAGGGGCAGTTCCTAAACCTCTACATCAAGAACGCCTTTGCCTACTCGAGGGTCGGGTGAGCATGGCCGCCTAGTTGCACGATGCTCTCGATTGCGCCGGCGGTTCGAGATGAGGCCGGCCTTCGGGGGAGCGCCCGAGCAAACTGCCCAAGGTAGGATCGACCTGAGCAAGTTCCCCGGCTCTGGCAGCGTGATAGTAATCCATCATGGTCGCGATACGGTCTGACGCGCCCGACACCTCTGCATTCGACATCATGTCGGCGTCTCCATGCAGACGGCGCACCACCGGCTTGCCGCGCACGGTGCGACCCACAAATGCGACATGCACGACCGGAATGGGGCGCATAACGGCATGTCAGTTACCGATCCCATTTCAGCCGTTTCTTGCGCTAGGCGCAGCCGGACTACAAGCGTTTAGTGTTCTCGAGCCCCGCTTCGATCCACCAAGTCGGACAGCTCGGTCACCTTTTTGAACGCTCCATAGAGCGGATCAGGCAGATCCTCGCATGCGCGCCAGATCAGTTTTGCGACACCGAAGTTGGGGGCATTGAGTGGTTGCTCGCCGCGCAAAGGCGCGGTCAACCTGCTCACCAAGTCGAGCAATGTCCAGCTCTCGGCCCCTAACAGGATTTCAACCGCCGCGGGCACGAACGTAGAGTAGTCAGGAACCGGCCCCTTGGCACATTCGACCGCTAGATCATGGAGTTGTTGCGCTCGCACCTCGTCGCGCGGCACGAGCGCGTTCTGAAAGTCGGTAGTGAGCATACTTTCGACGAGTCGAGAAAACACGGTCGAGATGGATTCCGCGACAGATAGGAGTTGTCCTAAATCTGCCCCGCCAACCCGGCGCATGAAGGTCGCGCGGAGATTTTTCAGCCGTTCACCAGCTGGCGGATGGGTATCGAAATGGACCTGCGATCCAGTAACGAATGCCTCGTAACGCTCCCATTCACGATGCAGAAGAAGAGCGAATTCCCAACCGGCATATGCCATGGACAGCCGTTCACCACTCTTGTGCGTGCTATCTCGGCCAACAGCGAGCAACAAGCCGAGTCGATCAGCCACAAACTCCTCGCGCCAGTCGTCTGGACAGTCCTTAAGACCCTCTTCCAGGTTAGCCCTGAGATCAGGTTGGGTCGTTTGCAACTGGGACACGAGGCCGTGCGCAATCTCGTGACACATCAGGAAAATTCCGGCCTCAGTTGCCAGCAATCCGCCCAGGATGGCCTGATAACCGTCGATTTTTTGCTCTTGGCGGATTGTGGTGTTGCCCAAAGCCGAGTACCAGAAAAACGCGCGATGCATGCGAGCAACCAACTCCTCAAAAGCCGGCATTGTAATAACCTCGGTCGCGCCCCCGCCCTCTAAGAAGTGGCTGCTGCGCGACGCAAGGATCCTAGCGATTTTGTAGAGGAAATCGGGCAGGCCTGCGCTCACGCGAACGCTATATGGTAGTTGTGCGAGGTCGATCGACGCCAGATTTTCGCCGCGCGGTGCAATCTCCAGCGTGAACAGGTCGTCGACCGAAACGCCAATGCATTCACCTGTGCGCCGCAGCGCCTCCCGCCAGGCGTCGCCAACGATATTGCGTGCTAGTTCGCGCGGTTTAGCGCCTCGTTTGCGCGCGCTTTGAATTTGCGCGGCGACGAAACTGTCCGGATCTAGTTCGCGGCTCTTGCGGCGCCGTTCCCGTCGTGCAGCCGAGGCTCTTGTCACCTACGGTCTGCCTTTCGCTTGAGTTTGACCTTGATGCCCGCGTGCCCGCCGACTTCGACGCTACCGATCAGTGAGACACCTCCTTTTGCATCCACAGACAAGCTCAACTCGATCTCATCGATCTCGAACCCCTGCTCGGTAGGCGTGGGCGCCAGCAGCCGCTCACCCAACACGTTGATCATGTCGCGCATGTTTTGCTCGATTACGGCGTTGTCGAGTGACACATGCATGGTGCGTGGGGCTGCGCGAGGTGAGGCAAAGGCACCCTTTACCTTTTCCTCTGCACTCATGGGTGCGTCCGAAACGACGATTACATCAATAAAACCAGTCATGTGCGCTCTCATATGTTGTCTATCGAGCTTGGCTCAAAGGATGTGGCGCGACAACGGTTGGCTTGTTGTGGTTTTCTGCAATCTTCAGATTGACTGGGCTGAGCGACCAGCGGGTGTAGCGTTCACTACAAAAACCACTGAGACATAAGCCGCTAGGGCCAGCGTCATATTACAACGCGGCGCACGCTTGCACATCGATTGCGTTCGGGTGCGGATGCGGATGCGGAACCTTCACCAAGGCAGCTTTCCACCACAAGGACGTCGTTTTTCTAGCGATGCAGCAATGTCCGCCTTTGGAAAATCGCGAAAACGCAGCGAACGGCCGGAATGGGGCGCGTTTCTGTAGGGCGGCTTCCGACCCCATTTCGGTCTTTGGGTTACCCGAGGCATATCCTCCAAAAGCCGACATCGAAGGCAGTGCAAATACACCGCCTTCGACCTGCTGGGTATCTCAGTGCCCCAGTACGCGTTCCATAGCGCCCGGCTGGTCGTGCACTGCCAATTTGTCCATGATTGTGGCGCTGGCGTCATTCATGCCGATGACCTCGACCTCGGCGCCAGCACGTCGGAACTTGAGCACGGCCACGTCGATGGCATTTACGCCGGTCAGGTCCCATAGGTGAGCCGCGCTCAGGTCAAGGCGCACCCGCGCAACCCGTTCTTCGAAATCCATCGCCTCTAAGAAATCCTCGGCACTGGCAAAGAACAACTGTCCTTGGACGCGGTAGGTGCGGACGTCGCCATCAACGGTCGAGCTTACACGGAAAATCTGCGAGACCTTCCAAGCGAAGAAGATGCCCGACAGCAGCACGCCGACACCCACCCCCAGCGCTAGATTGTGCGTGCCCACCACAGTCAACACCGTCGCAAGCATGACGATGCTGGAACGACGGGGATGGTGGAAGAGGTCGCGCAACGATGACCAGTTGAATGTACCGATCGAAACCATGATCATGATGGCGACCAGTGCCGGCATTGGGATCAGGCCGACCCAGTCGCCCAGCCCCAGCAGCATGAACAGGAGGATGGCCCCGGCGGCGAAGGTCGAGAGGCGCGTGCGGCCACCTGATTTCACATTGATCACCGACTGACCAATCATGGCGCAACCGGCCATGCCGCCGAAGAAGCCCGATGCGATGTTGGCAATGCCCTGACCGACGCTCTCCCGGTTCTTGTCACTACCGGTGTCGGTCATCTGGTCCACAATGGAGGCAGTCAGCAGGCTTTCGAGAAGGCCGACTGCAGCGACTGCAATGGAGGTAGGCAGAATGATCCACAGCGTTTCCAGCGTGAACGGAACGTTGGGCATGAGCAGGGACGGCAGCGCATTGGGCAACTCACCGAGGTCACCCACGATTCTGGTGTCGACTTTGAACACCATGGCTACGACAGTGAGAATCAGAATGCACACCAGCGGCGATGGCACTAGGCGGGTGACGCGGGGGAAGAGGTAGATAATGGCAAGGCCGGCAGCGATCATGGCGTATGTCTGCCAGGAAACACCGATGAGCTCGGGCAATTGCGCCATGAAGATAAGAATGGCGAGCGCATTGACGAAGCCACTCATCACCGACCGGGATACGAGGCGCATGATGTAGCCGACGCGGGCGAACCCGGCTCCGATTTGGATAATACCAGCAAGGATGGTGGCCGCGAGGAGGTATTCGATGCCGTGTTCTCGGACGAGCGAGCCAAACAGGACGGCGGTCGCGGCTGTGGCCGCCGAGATCATGGCCGGGCGCCCGCCAGCGATGGCGATGACCATTGCGATAATAACGGAGGCATAAAGGCCAACCTTTGGGTCGACGCCGGCGATGATGGAGAAGCCGATGGCTTCAGGGATGAGGGCCAGAGCAACGACGATCCCCGAAAGGAGATCGCCGCCAACGTTGGAGAGCCAGTTACGGCGAAAATTCTCTATCAATGTCATTTGGATCCAGACGACAGGATGTTGTGGCCCGCTCTGGTGCGGACGGGACATGGTGCGTTTTTCTGGAGTGTCTGGCGGATTGGCGGCCAGAAGAGCCACCCGGATTTTCACCGGGTCCATCTGAATGATCGCTCTGTCGCCCAGATCAGCAATTAAGGCAAGCCCCGCCAGTGAGAGCGTTCCATGCAAGGTCTGCTTTTCTTGGCAGTCGGCAACAAGCTGACGGACGGTTTTCCGCCCCAAGGGGGCCGGAACCGACCCATTTCTGACGTAGAGCAAGCAGAATATAGCGTTGGAGGAAGCTAACAGAGGACGGATCATGCACGCGAAGAGAATGCTGGAATGCCTGAAGGTAATTCGATGGTCGCCTTCAACCTTGGCCCAATCGTTGGAAATTGAGGCCTCCAAGGTCGAACTGTGGATCAGGGGCCGCGAGGAGATTCCGATCCGCATCGGCTCATGGCTTGAAGCCCTTTGCTTCACGCATGAAGCGTCCGATCTAATGCGTCCCTCTTTGGCCACTGGTGCCCATCCCACTGGGGCAGCGGTAAGTGGTCCCAATCGTGAACACGTGCCAGCCTATTCCTATGGCCTTTTGCGGCAGCTGAGCCAAGGCCCGGTGCCATTGCGCCAGCTCTTCGGCACCGATGACGAGGCCGCCGTCTTTTTCTTGGTGTCGCGAGGACTGGCTGAAAGAAACAGTAACCAGCTGGTGATCACGACCGATGGTCGCGAGCTTGGAGAAGTGACGGCGCTTGCTCCGTCCGTGACCAAGTAGAACTCGCCAACAACTCGTGGGCTTCGAGTTGAGGAGGATACTCGAAAGCTTCCGCTTATCGTCCCAGAGCAACGCCACTACCGGCGTTCTGCCGGGCCCGGCAGCCCCTGCGGCGAGGCAGGTTTTCCGCTTATGGGGCTGATGCCGCCCTTGGGGCGCCCAAACTGAGCCCTAGCAGCTTGCCCTGCGCGTTGGAAAAAACGGATTTCTGTGGCGATGCTTTCGCGGAACGGATCGGTTCGGTTGAAGTAGTCGCGGTCCAGGCCCAGCTTGGCCCCTTCGGTGCCGCCCGCGTAGTAGGTGCCAAACAAATGATCCCAGATTGGGAAATAATTGGCAAAGTTCTGGTTGTGATGTTCCGGCACCCGGGAGTGATGGATGAAGTGGTCGCGGGGTGACTGGATCACGTATTTGCCAAACCATCCATGCCAGGGAATGGCACTGTGCTTGACCAGGCCGATGGCACCAAAGGTGATGGTCACCACGGCGAATTCGGCCGTGGGCAGGCCGATAAGCAGCGCAGGAATGACCATGACGGCCATGTTTATCGCTTTCTCCAGTGGATGCTCCCGGGCCGCAGTGAGCGCGTTGAACTCTTCGGCCGCGTGGTGGAACTCGTGCAGCCGCCATAGTACGGGCACGCGGTGCATCAACCGGTGCTGCCAGTAACTCAAGAAGTCCGACAGCACGAGGAACAGCAGAACATGGGCCCACCCTGGCAGTGTGCCGGCAAGGTCCAGATGGGTGGCATCCTCGGCCACGCGGGTGATGGCATAGGACAGGCCAAATGATGCGAGCGCCGCGAATAGCGTAATCATGCCCGTCGCCTGAAGGGCGAAATAGACGATGTCGGTGATGGTGGATTTGCTACGTTCGAAGAAAACCCGGCGGAGCCCCGACTTGCCGAACCCCACATAGGTGAGCTCCACCGCGAAAACCGTCAGAACCAGGCCAATGGAAATGGCCAAACTGAGCGCCATTGCCCGACCGTTCAGATAGTAGGTGTTGTAAAAGAAACTTCCCAGCTTTTGCAGGCAGTATTCGACCAACTCCATGGCACTGCTCCGAAAAACACAACCATTGCAGGTTAGCCCTCACGTTGCACTCCAGCCAGATTCCTCAAGGATGATCGGCGCGTCCTTTTGATGTATTCTCGGCAGTGTCCGTGCCCATCGACATCAATCGTGGACTAGGTGCGCACTACTGCACCCACCCGGCATGGCAGGATGGGCCGGCGATCACGACGCGTGGTCCGCGGCAATGCGCGCCCTTTACTGCTAGCGAACCAACCGGGTTGGCAGAAGCAACAGACAGGTGTGCCAACGCGCTCTTGGGTGGAGTGTGCAACAGACCGGTTGCTTAGGGCCCCTATGTGCTGGTCAGACAAAAAAACTGTACGAATTGATGGTCGGATACTGAACTTGCAGAAGCCGGATGCTGCTGGGTGTAGAAGATTGCCTGAAATGACTCAAGCTAGACGGGCCGCTGGAGGCGACATAGGCCCCTATTCCCACTAACTCGGCGCCGCGCCATGATCCGCAGCTGGAGTTGTGCGAAGAGGGGGCAGGCAAGCTTCTCAGACAACTGATGGAGGTCATGGGTCTGTTGCGGATTTGGCTAGATCGAGCCAATCTGGCAAATCAACCACGTGCTCGAAAAATGAATTGCGAATGCACGGGTCATCATCCAGACACTGGGCATTGATGGGAAATGAAACGTCTGGAGAGAGTGGTTCGCCTAGGGACGTGCCGCAGTTCCGGCAAAAGGAGCGGACGTATTTGTGTGGAGGTTGTGGCGTCAATGTTTCAATGTCCGCTTCACCTTGGGTCAGAGTGAATTGTTCACGACGCACGAACACCATTGTAGACGTGCCGAGCTTGCGACACCGAGAACAAAGGCACGTTCCCATCAGCGTCGGTTTGCCTTCGATGCGAAAATGAACTGAGCCGCAACAGCAACTTCCATCGATTATCATGCCTGTAGCCTTGAGTAAGAGAGACTGGCCACACACATAGCCGCACCATGCTGACAGCGTGTTGTCAGCATGGTGCGGACATGTATGATGACCGACCGGAGAACAAGATGCGGCCAGCCGACAGACTATTCGAGTTAATCGAAATTCTCCGGCGCGCTCACGGACCGCTTTCTGCAGAGTTGATAGCGCGCGAACTAGAAGTGTCTAAAAGGACCGTTTATCGCGACATCGCGACGCTGGTGGCCCAAAGGGTCCCGATCGAAGGGGAGGCTGGCGTCGGCTACGTTCTTGCCGCAGGCTTCCACATGCCCCCCCTTATGCTGACGTTTGCCGAGATCGAGGCAGTCATACTCGGCGCCCAATGGGTGCACACCAGGGGCGAGCACGAACTCGCCCATGCTGCATCCAGCCTGATAGCTAAAATCAGAGCCGTGGTACCGTCCCGCTTGCAGCCATTGTTCATTGAGCCGGTGACCAGCGTAGCGCCTGTGTTGGGACCAAGTGAGGTTCTAAGCGCTGCTGACTTTCGAACCGCGATCCGCCACAGGAACAAAGTCTGGCTGCGCTATGTGGATGACAAGGGCCAGTCCTCCGAGCGCGTCGTCTGGCCACTGATGATCGGCTATCGCGACACAGGTCGGATTGTTGCTGCATGGTGCGAGCTGAGACAATCGTTCCGTTATTTTCGCACGGAGAAAATCGTCACCGCGAGAGTTTTGGATGAAACAATTCCTCGTCGCATGGATTATTTGAAGGCGGACTGGCGCAAGGCGATGGACGCAGAGCGCCGACGTTTTTCAGCTCAGGAGAGCGATACAAGTACGCCGACAAACGGCGCGGCACACCCGGAAACTGACATTGGCGGTGCCGAACAATTGTAACGGCAATCCGCCGGTTCGCAGACGGGCGAAACCGATCCATGTCTCCCGTCCTTCGGCCAACAGTCGTTTCCCAGAAGCTGACATTGGTGGAGTAGCAAGTGCTGGCTGCAGCAGGGCAAAACCAGTCTGTCAGCTTTCGGCGTGCGCCAGTCTTATGGCGGACGTGCAATCGCAAAGCGTTGCCGCGTCAATGATCCTTCCCCTTTGCGATCAGCGCGAGATGCTCGGGCAGGTTCAGCGGCGAAAGACCAAATGCCTCCCTGACCATGTCAGGCAGAAGGGCCTGCGCTTGTCGGCCAAACGTAGCCTTGGGCCCAAACTCGCATTCCAGGAGCAGACCAGCAAACCCGTGCGCTAAAGACCAAAGGCCCAGCACCCTTCGCGTCAGCACGGGGTCTTTCATAGCGTCGACATGCCCTGCGAATGCCGAAACTGCATGCACGGCATGTTGCAACGCGGCATGGCCGGCTACCTGCAAGCGAGCGTCAGTGTTGTTTAGTCGTTCTCGACGAAACATGAGCTTGAAGTGGCTGGGATGCTCGGCTGCAAAGTAAGCATAACCGAGAGCGACCGCGATCAGATGTTCAGCCGAACCCTGCTCGACACGCTGGACTTCTCGTTGGATGCTGGCGGCGAGCTTTTCAAAAGCATCGGTCGCAACGGCCGTCAGCAGTCCGCGGACATCGCCAAAATGTCGGGCAGGGGCCGCGTGCGACACACCCGCCCGCCGGGCACAGCTGCGCAGGGTAATGCCCTCCACTCCGTGCTCCGTCAGTTCTTCAGCGGCGGCCGCCAGCATCGCTTTTGGCAGGTCGCCGTGGTGATACGGACGCTCTTTGCCTGCAGAAGCAAACTTGCTGTTCATTTACGCCCTTTGACCATTGCCTGCATGCCCCACAGATACAGGTTCAGGGCAATGTTGACAACGGTAACACATTCAATATTAGAAGTTGGCCGTCGTCGCTGATACGGGAGCCTGCACGATGCACCGCCGTCTTTTCTGGGCCTTACTCCTGCTGACCGCGACCGTTTACGGCCTGATGCTGATCTGGTCCCTGCCGACCGTGTCTCAGGCAGCCGGCGGTCTGGTGCCTTTTGACATGCGGCCCACCGGCTACAGCTTCGCCGAGGCCAAAGCCTTTTTGGCAGCACTGTCGAAGAACGGCACAAAGTTCTATCTGGAGGTGCAGCAGCGGCTGGACCTAGTCTATCCCGCCCTGGTCAGCCTCACCCTGCTCTTCGCAATCGTCGGCTTGATGCCGCGGTGGATGGGCGACTGGCGATGGGCAGCTGTGCTGCTTACGCTCCCCATTGCTGCCTTTGACTATCTGGAAAACCATGCGGTGGCTTCTATGCTGCACGGCGGCGCCGAAAGTCTCACTCCCCAGCTCGTGGAGTGGGCGAGCCGATGCTCGGTGCTGAAGGCCAGCTTCACCATGCTCAGCGGGTCCATCCTGGTGCTCTTGCTGCTCGCCAAAGTGGTCGGCTCCCTCGCGCGACGGCTTGGCACGGCGACCATCGCCACACGGCGCTAACTGCTGCGCCGACGTTCCACCTGGGCGGACGCGACGTTCACGGCTCTGCAGGCTTGGACTCCGCAATCCCCGCTTGCTGGCCGACACTGGCTTGGACGACCCCGCCGCGAATTATGGCCCGATTTGCTGAACGTCTGCTTCCACTGCTCGAGCGCCTGAAAGCTGGCAGTCTGAAAGCCACCCCAACTCGGTCGGCGGACGGACCTTTCCGGCCATACGGTCCCATTTTTTGAATAGTGCCCGGATTGGGAGACCCTCGGATTATCCAGTTTCGGAGGTTTCGCGAAGGTGCGTCTGGAATACGGAGCTTTTCAGGCTTTAAGGCTCGTCCCTATGGGCTCGGGGTGGCGGTGTCTGGAAAGAGCTGCCGCTCCGGCAGGAATGGGTGGATGGCAAGGGCTTCCCGAATGGCGGCCAATGCCTCTGCCCCCTTGCCCTGTGCCTGAAGAATTACTGCCCTGCCGGCCAAGGCGCCAAAATGTCTGGGTTCGCGTTTGAGGACTTCCTCGATGTCCGACAGAGCTCCCGCATTATCTCCGCCGAAAAACCTAGCCGTGGCTCGCCAGTTCCAGCCTTCGGGGTAGTCCGGATAGTCCGTGATCAAGCTTTCGATGACTGGCATCCGGGAGAATGGGCCAGCCAGACCGGAATTCTGGATTATCTCCGTCACACGCTCGGCGATGGCCTTATTCGTCGGCTGCGTCCAAATAGTCCAAATTTCGTTGGCCAGTTCTCGTGCCGTCGCCTCATCCTCGGCGATGGCAAGCTGGTCGAAGAGACCGTCGAGCTGTTCACTTTGACCCAGTGACCAGATGGATTGTGCTGCCAGTGGGGGAGAGGCCACTGCCAGCAACAGGAAGAGAGCTGTGATCATCGGTCTGAGAATGCGCATGTGTTGAGCATACGGCTCCAGGGAAGTAGGGCAAGGCCTAGGTAGTGGACCCTTTCGAAGACGAGATATTGATGACGTGGAAGTTCGACTAATGGGCCGAGACCGGCAATCGCCTGGCGCCTGCATATCTCGGCCACTACCTAAGAACCGTCAGTCCGCTACCCATCCCGTTGTCGCCATTGCCTCAACGTGAGCGGACCGTCCGCTTTTAGGAAATCGGAGAAGGAGCCTGAACGGCCTCTGTGGATGGCTCCCGCATTGCAAGAGGTAATTCGACATTTTGGCGCGTTGGTCGGGTGCAGTCTTCTGTCCGGCCTGTTGATGCAGCCATTGGAGACTGCTGGCCCTGATGGGGTCGGCGAACAGGGTCCCAATCTGAAATTCAGGCTATAATGCCTCGGTCGTTCGACGGGTTGTCCCTGTTTCCGGCCTGACCGGTTTCGCCATCACATCGCTTCGCTCTCACAACCTCATGGAGCCGGTTGGTCGGCTTGAACTGGATATTGCTTCAAAATTCAATTTCTTCCTGGTTTTACGCTGCAACGCTGGGGGCATGGCGAGCCTGGTAGACCTCGCCGCGGGCCATGACCGCCCAGACCACGCGGGCCATTTTGTTGGCCATGGCCACGCTCGCAACACGCGCCGGCTTTCGGGCAAGCAACGCCAGGAGGTGGGGATCTGCTGTCTCGGGCTTATATTTAGCTCGGCGGACCAGAGAGGTCGCGCCGATCACCAAGAGCTTTCGCAGATACCGATCACCCATCTTGGTGATGCGGCCAAGCCGGTCTTTGCCGCCACTCGAGTTCTGCGAGGGTGTAAGTCCCAAGCCAAGCGGCAAACTCTCGACCGGAACGGAACTGTCCCGGATCGGCAACCGATGCCGCCAGCGCCGTGGCGCCAACCGGACCGATGCCCGGAATGGTTGATAGTCGTCTCGCCACCTCGTCAGTTCTCTGGAGGGCGATGACCGCGCGGTCGATCGTCTGCAAACGGACATGGGTGTCGAGGACCTGACCGCACAGCAAATCAAGCATCTGCTTCGCTATTGCGGGCACATCTGGTGCGGCTTCCTTGTCGGCGATCTGACGCGCCAGCCCGAGGGCCCGCTCCACACCTTCCGGGATGTCGATGCCGAACTCGGCCAAGAGGCCGCGGATCATGTTGACCAGTTGTGTGCGCTGCTTGACCAGGAGATCGCGTCCCCGGTGCAGCGATAGGGCTGCCTGCTGCTCGGTCGACTTCATCGCCACAAAACGCATGGTGGGGCGGGTCACGGCTTCGCAAATCGCTTCGGCGTCCACCGCATCGTTCTTGCTGCGCTTCACATAGGGCTTCACGTAGGCCGGCGGCATTATGCGGACCTCATGGCCCAGCTTTGTCAGCTCGCGCGCCCAATGGTGAGATGTGCCGCACGCCTCAATGCCGATCAGACAGGGCGGCACCCTGGTGAAGAACGGCAGAACCTGCGATCGCCGTAATGTTTTGCGCACAACAACATCTCCAGACGCATCAACGGCATGAACTTGAAAAACGCGCTTGGCCAGATCTAGGCCCACGGTAGTAATGTGCATGGCGGATGGCTCCTTTGCTCGGGTTGCCTGATAGCAAACCCACTTTGGCACTCAGATGCCGGGAGCGGGAGCCATCCACCTCATCTGAAATGGGGCGCGTTACCGCCATAGGCATGTCCGCACGAATGACCGCTTTCGGGTTTGACTGGGTTGACCGCGAACTTCCGAAATGGGGTCGGTATCAGCCACTGTGGGGTGGGAAGGAGATAGTCTGCTTTTGGCAAATCACGGTAGAAAGCGGACGCTCATCGGTCCGTAGGCCACATTCACTTGCATAGCCTGAAAGATCGCGACAAATTGGCAGCATGGAGACGAACGCGCTAAAAGTCAGACCTGCCGAGCACGAGGATTTGCCTGCTCTCCTCGAACTGTATCAACACCTTATGGCAGACGATGCGAAACCGGAACTGAAGATGGCGCAGGGTGTCTTCCAGCAGTTCCACGCATATCCAGGAAGCGCCATTCTGATCGGTGAGATCGACGGCGTGCTTGGAGCGTCCTGCTCGCTTGTGGTCGTGCCCAACCTTACTCGGGGCGGTAAGCCCTATGGTGTAATCGAGAACGTCGTTACGCATATCGATTTCAGGAAGCGCGGCATTGGAAAGCAGATATTGCAGGCGGCTTGCGAGGCCGCCTGGACAGCAGGCTGCTACAAAGTCATGTTGATGACCGGATCAAAGAAACGCGAGACGCTCAACTTTTATATCGGCGCTGGCTTTGAGCAGTCCAAAACTGGTTTCCAAAAACGTCGTATTCCCGCCAGGTCGGAAACGTAGTTACCGGCTAGAGGAAAAGGACAGCTTTTGGTGGGCGGCTGATGCGGTATCCGCTTCTGACCATCGATTCTCGAGGCGGACTGGTGTCATTACGCCTTAGATATGCCCGGTTCGAATTCTGCCAGCGTGGACGACAGTGAGCTTTCTTTGCTCCACTCAACCGCATTCCAACCTGACCTTCTGGCTGCGGTGACATTTTCGCGAGTGTCGTCGATCAGCATTAGCTGTTCCGGCGGCAGACCCGCAAGCGCAGCAACTTTTTCAAAGAATGCAACTTCGGGCTTTTTGCTCCCAACAGCGGCAGAGTAGAAAACACCGTCACAATGTTCCTGCAGGCCAATTTTCTCCATCAAATATGCGGCTCGTATGTGTTCTTGGTTAGTGGCTAAATAGACCTTGGTTCCTGAAATACGCTTTTGGCGCAGTTCTTCGAGCAATCCGGTGTTCAGTAGCGCGTCGTTCTCGAACCAGTAGGTGACGAACTCGTCATAGGAGATTTTGGGCGCTATCCGCTGCAAGACGGGCTGTAAGTGTTCCCGCAACCCTCCTTGACCAATGACGATCTTGCCCCAAAAAGGTTTGAAAAACTCCTTTTGAAGTTCCTCACGCGCGAGTCCAAGGTCAGCTTCGATATTCGTCGCCCACGGTTTGCCATCGGATGGCCGACCGCAGACCAAAACGCCATCCACATCAACCATTAGTGCATTAATCAATTTTCTGATTCCCTCGTTCAGAAATGCCGTAAGTCCATTTGTAGCGCCATAATAGACCCGTTTCCCTCGCCCTACTGCGGTGGCTCGTCAAGCAGACTTCTCCAACGACCGCTATCAGGGACAAGCATCGAGGGCGCTCACGACCGACTTGGGGTCGGCAACCGATCGGTGTTAGCGTCGCCACAATCGTTTTTCTCCCGGCCATTTCGGCCGATGGAGAAATGCAATGGGTATCTCGAAGTATGACCCTGCCGCGATAGGCAGGCCTGCCTGGAACGCTGGCCGGCAGGTCGGTGCCAAACGCGCCCTGAAAGTCAGGCAGATCTGGTCGATCCGGTTCTTCCTGGATCGAGAAGGTCGCCTCAGAGACCGAGCACTCTTTGATCTTGCGATTGATAGCAAGCTACGAGGCTGTGATCTGGTGAAGATCAAGATCGGTTCGCTCGTCGCAGGACCGGCCATTCGATCCAGATCGATGGTTATCCAGCAGAAGACGGGCCGACCCGTTCAATTTGAGATCACCGCTGACACCACGGCTAGCCTACTCACTTGGCTCGATCGTCGTGGCGGAACGGTTGATGACTATGCCTTCCCGAGCAGGGTGATCGCGAATGGACACCTGAGCACACGCCAATATGCGCGGCTCGTCGATGAGTGGGTGATGGCCATCGGGCTTATGCCAGCAGAGTACGGCACGCACTCTATGCGTCGGACCAAGGCGTCACTCATCTATAAAGCCACAGGGAACCTACGAGCCATCCAGATACTGTTGGGTCACAGCAAGATTGAGAACACTGTGCGATACCTCGGTGTGGACGTTGATGACGCACTCTCGCTGTCTGAGGCTACCGAGATTTGAGCAATAGTGGCTCTGCCGGCGAGCACAATCTGGCCGTCGGCGGAGCGCCCCCTTTCGGCCGTTCGGACATCTGCGGCCAGTTGCCAAAAGCAGACACCTGCAGCGCGCCAAAGCTCCAGTGGACCGTTAGTAGGCCGCGGTATCTCCGCTTTCGAACCAGCCTTCCATTATGTCGGGCGCGTCATAGGCATCCGTGACAGTGACGCGATCTGCGCGTTGCGACCGTCCAGCATTAAGATACGACTGTTTGGCCATGGCTTCGTTCATTTGTCGAACGTCCCTGGCCTCTAGGTGGTCGATCTACACGCCCCGTGTAGCGCAGTAGCCGACTGCCACATCGGGCGCGATTGGCATGAACTGCACCCTGCGCCCGCCCGGTGCGCCCCCTTGTGAACTGAGCAACGCGCTTGACCGAACCTATTTCGCGTCCGCCAGGTAATCGACTAGCGCGCCTGTTGCGCCCACGTAGGCACCTGGGTCCAAATCGATAGGCCGTGCCAGCGACACCGAATGAAGCATCGGATGTTCGTTTATGGCCGTGAGGAACGGCGTGCCCTCCGCGACGGTTCGCTGCGCTGCGTCATAAAGCAGTTCATGGGCGTGATGCCGACCGATCTGGTCCGACATCTGCATCATTGCCGCTTCCGAGACGATCAAGCCGTTGGTCAGATTAAGATTGTGCCGCATCCGGCCGGCGTGGACTTCCAGGCCGGCTATCAGCCGGTCCAGCACCTCGCAGATCGATGCGGCGATGATGCCGATCTCGGGCACCACCACATCGCTAATATTGGACGCCGAGGAGTCACCCTCGTCCATCCGCACCATTGTGCTGGTCGCCAGGAACACCCGTGGCTGTAGCAGCTGGCAAAGGCCGACAAGCATCAGAGCGGTCGATGGGTTGCGCTTCTGCGCCATGGTGGAACTGCCCACCTTACCCATGTGGAACGCCTCCTCTACCTCGCCAATTTCGGTGCGCTGCATGAAGATGATGTCGCGCGCGACTTTCTCGGCGGTCCCTGCCAGCAGACCCAGGGCGGCGATATAATCGCTGGGCCGATCAAAGGATGACCGCATCGGCAATATGGCAGGCTGCAGACCAAGCCGCCTGGCCAATGCCGCCTCCACCGCGCTGCCCTGACCACCCATGGCCGCAAAGGTACCGATGGCGCCGCCCATGCAGGCGACGAACGCGTGCTCGATCCGGTCGACCAGACGCTGGTGGTCGCGCCGCAACTCTTCGAGCCAACCCAGGACCTTGAATCCGAACGTCATGGGCAGTGCATGCTGGCCGTGGGTGCGGCCGGCCTGCAATGTGTCGCGATGAGTGATCGCCATGGCGGCCAGGGTGCCCTCGACACGCGTCAGGGTGGCATCGATATGGGCGTGGGTCTGCCGCATCTGCAGCGCCGCGGCCGTGTCGAAGATATTCTGGGTGGTCGCACCCCAGTGGATGTAGCCGGCAGACGGCTCTCCCGCCAGCTTCTCAAGCTGTTTGAGCACCGGCACCAGGGGATGCTGGGCATATTCGATATCCCGGCTCAGCTGGTCGCGGTCGAACAGCTCCACCTTGCACATCGCAGCGATGTCGGTCGCGGCAGTTGCCGGTATGACGCCAAGGTCCGCCTGAGCCAGCGCGAGCGCCGCCTCGACGTTCAGCCACTGTTGCAGTGTTGCCTTGTCGCTCCAGACCTCCTTGGCCTTGATGCTAAACCAATAGCGGGTAAAGAACGACTCAAACATTCCAACTGGCATTTTAGCTCTCTGTTACCGAAGGCGTGGACTGGCAAACTACGTGGTCGCATGCCAGGTAGCCGGGGCCGCCTGGCAGATGCGCTCATCATTCCATGGTTATCTGGGCATCGGTGATGATCTGCTTGTAGAGCTCGGCCTGCGTGTCGACGAAGCTGACGAACTCAGCACCATTCAACGACGAGGCCGTAAAGCCGGCATCGGCCAGGCTCTGCTGCACGTCCGGCTGCGCCAAGGTCGCGTCGATGGCATCGGTGAGCTGCGCCACGAAGGCCGGATCGGTACCCGCCTTGACGAAAATGCCATGAAACAGCGGCAGGGACATGCCCTCGAAGCCAGCAATTTCGCCGAGCGCCGGGACATCGGGCAGCAAAGGCGAACGGGCCTCGCTGGTCAGTGCGAGGGCGCGGACCTGGCCTTCCTGCAGGAAGGGGCGCGCCGTGGACGTCGAAAGCACTGCCGAATCCAGCATGCCACCTAGCAGATCCGTAGCGACTTGCGCCCCGCCTTGGTAAGGTACGTGCACCATGGTCACGCCGGCGGCATGCGAAATCATTTCGCCCACCAGATGCTGGGCCGAGCCAATGCCGGGGCTGCCATAGGTCAGCGTCTCAGGCGCAGCCTGGGCCGCCGCCACGAGATCCTGAAGCGTTGCGTAGGGCGAGGCTGCGGGCACCACCACCGACATGGAGAAAGCCGTCGTCCGCCCCACGGGAATGGTATCGGTCTTCCAGTCGACGCCGACTCCGGCGTTGAGCATCGGCACCGCGACGGTATCCTGACCACCATAATAGAGGGTGGCGCCGTCTGCCTTGGAATTGATCAGCTTCTGTAGCGCAATCATGCCGCTGGCACCGGTCGCATTTTCCACCACCACGGTCCGGCCAAGGTGGCCAGATAAGCCCGGTGCCAGCGTGCGCGCCGCCAGATCGGCGCTGCCCCCGGCCGAGTACCCGACTAGTAGCGTTATGGTTCCCTGGGACTGCGCCCAGGCGTGACCCAGCGACGCCGCTGTAACCGCCAGGACCGTTGCCAACGTTGTGAATTTCCTTCTCACTTCCATTCCCCCTCAATAAGAGCTTGACCAGTACAATATATATTGTACGATATCTGCTCAATGACCAAGAAATACCTAAAGATATTCACGCTGGCAATATTCCTGATGAATTAAATTGATCATTGTATTTCCCAATTGTATTGGATATGAGACTTCGCCATGGCCGATCTAGCTCCGCTCAAGTCCTACCTGCATTCCGTGGCCCAGACGGCGGCTGCGGGCGAAAAGCTGCCGACGATCCGGCGGCTGATGAAAGACTTCGGCCTGTCACAGGCCAACATCGAGCGTGTGCTCAACGGCCTGAAGCTAGATGGATTGATCGTGTCCCATGTCGGCAGGGGCACCTTCTTTACCGGCAGCCGCAATACGGCATCCGAGCCGCAGGACCGGCCGGCCGCCGAGCGCGCCGGACGCAGCGTGATCCTGTTTCGCCGCTCCTTTCAGAGCAAGCGCGGCCGGTTCGTCTATGACCTGCTGCAGCAAAAGATCGCCGATGCAGGCGACCTGACGCTGGACGTCGGCTACTCGGATGGCGCCCAGGCGCGACAGATCATCCAGTCACTGCCGCGCTTTGACGCCTGCATCGTGCAGAATTCCTTCGACATCATGCCGGTGGACATGATCGCCGCCATCCGTCGCAAGACCGAAACGATCGTGGTGGACGGGGCCTGGCTGGTCGGAACCGACGTCGACGCCGTCGGTTTCGAATGGGGTGAACCGGTCGCCGCCGCCGTCCGGCTGCTTGTCGAGACTGGCCACGACCACATCACGCTCGTCACCACCCAAAGCTTCTTTCTGGCCAATGAGCTGGGGCTGCATCGTTATCGCTGCATGCGGGACTTGTCGGCTTTGGCGCCCATCTTGCAGCCAGAGGTGCGGGTGCCCCGGTATCCACCGCTCGACTACGACGCCGCCCTTGTGGCCGCCATTGCCGCCTCGCCCGACGCCACTACAGGCGCCAGGCGCGCCGTCATCGTCTGGGGCGTCGAGAACGGCCTCAAGTTCAAGCAACTGCTGGCGGCCGCCGGGTTTCAGGTTCCCGACCACCTCTCGGTCATTCTGCTGGGGCGGACCGACCTCGAAGAGGAGGCGGACGGCTTCTTCCACATGTTTGGCTACAGCGCCATCGAGCAGGCCGATGGCGTGTTCAACCGGGTGCGGGCCCGCTGGAAAGACCCCACCACGCCATTCGGATTGCACCTGATGCCGATGCGTGAACGGGCGGGCATATCCGTCCGCGGCGTGCGCCCGGCCGAGAGCAGACCGCACGAGACGAACTCATCATAAGAGCCCGAAGGTCTCAGAGGAGGATACAGCAATGAAGATCACGATACGCGGCGAAAAAGATTTCTACATCGGCACCATCTACCTGTGCCTTGGCGTCGGCGGCCTCGTGCTGGCGCACAAATACCCGTTTGGCACGGCAAGCCGCATGGGCGCCGGGTTCTTCCCCACAATCGTCGCCGGGCTGCTGGTCGCGTTCGGCCTTGCAGCGTGCCTGCGTGGCCTATTGGTGCACAGCGAACCTCTCGGGGACATTGACTGGAAAGGCGGCGCGCTGATCACCGCCTCGGTCTGCGCCTTCGGTCTGTTGCTGGAATCGGCCGGACTGCCCATCGCCATCCTTGCCTGCGTCCTGATTGCCGCTGCCGCCAGTCCGCGCTTTCGCCCGGATTGGCGTGCCGGCGCTGGACTGCTTGGGCTGGTCGTATTCTGCTCGCTGGTCTTCGTGCAGGGGCTGAGCCTGCCGATGCCGCTGGTCGGTGATGCGCTCTTGGCTGTTCTGGGCCGCTAGGAGCAATGATGGATATCTTCGCGAACCTGCTGCTCGGTCTTTCCGTCTCGATGACCCTGCAAAACCTCTTCTATTGCCTGATCGGCACGATCCTCGGCACCGCAATTGGCGTCCTGCCGGGGCTGGGTCCGGTGGCGACCATCGCCATGTTGCTGCCCATCACCTTCGGCTTGCCGCCGGAGTCGTCGCTCATCATGCTGGCTGGCATCTACTACGGCGCCCAGTACGGCGGATCGACCACCGCAATTCTTGTCAACCTGCCTGGGGAGCCTTCCTCGGTGGTGACCGCGATCGACGGCTACCAGATGGCCCGCCAGGGCCACGCGGGCCGCGCCTTGTCGACTGCCGCCATCGGCTCATTCATTGCCGGCACCATTGCCACCTTGCTGATCGCCATCTTCGCGCCGCTTCTCGCGTCGGTGGCACTCAAGTTCGGGCCTGCCGAATATTTCGCGCTGATGGTGCTCGGCCTTATCGCATCGATCGTCATGGCCTCCGGCCCTATGCTGCATGCATTGGGCATGATCCTGGTCGGGCTACTGCTGGGCATGATCGGAACAGACGTCAATTCCGGCGTATCGCGCTATACTTTCGGCATGCCTATGCTGGCCGAGGGCTTGAACTTCGTGGTCCTGGCCATGGGCGTGTTCGGCATCGGCGAGATCATCGCAAACCTGACAGGCGACGAGGACAGGACGGCGATGACCAAATCGGTCACCGGGCTCCTGCCGTCCAAGCAAGACTGGAAGCGCATCATCGGCCCGATCCTGCGCGGCACGGCGCTCGGTTCAGTGCTGGGCGTCTTACCCGGCGGCGGCGCGGCACTGGCGTCATTCGGCTCCTATTCGCTGGAAAAGCGCCTGTCGCGCCATCCCGAGGAATTCGGGAAGGGCGCCATCGAGGGCGTGGCCGGCCCCGAATCGGCCAACAATGCGGGCGCACAGACCTCCTTCATCCCCATGCTGACGCTCGGGCTGCCATCCAATTCGGTGATGGCTCTGATGATCGGCGCCATGATCATGCAGGGCATCCAGCCCGGCCCATCCGTCATGGTGCAGCAGCCCGCTCTGTTCTGGGGGCTGATCGTATCGATGTGGGTAGGCAATCTGATGTTGCTGGTGCTCAACCTGCCGCTGATCGGGCTCTGGGTGAGGATGATCTCGATCCCCTACCATTATCTCTATCCGATCATCATCGTGTTCTGCGTCATTGGCGTCTTCAGCGTCAACAACGCCACGTTCGACGTCTTCGGCATGGCCGTGTTCGGGGTGGCCGGCTACATGTTCCGCAAGCTCAATGCAGAACCGGCACCATTGCTGCTCGCCTTTATTCTGGGCCCGATGATGGAGGAATTTCTGCGTCGGGCCCTGCTCTTCTCCAAAGGTGACCCGAGCGTTTTCCTGGCGAGGCCAATCAGCGCCGTGCTTATAGGCGTTGCGGTCATCCTGCTGCTCACTGTCTTGCTGCCGGCTGTCAGGGGGCGTCGCAAGACAGTGTTCCAGGAAGAGTAATCGTTCAAAGCCATCACGTCGGCGGTCGCTCCGTTGGCCAACCAAAAGTAATCAGAGGCAGCCTTGCGGCTGTGCTCGGCCGGCGCGCGAATTTGCGCCCGGCCCATCAAGGGAATGAACATGAACAGTATCGATCTGAACGGGCAAGTGGCAGTCGTCACCGGAGGGGGCCAGGGTCTGGGCCTTGCAATCGCCCGGCGTCTGCTGGATAGCGGAGCAAGGGTCAGCCTGTGGGACCTCAACGAAGCGGCGCTAGAGGAGGCCACGGCCGTGCTCGGCGCGGATGCCAGCAGTCAAGTAGTCAACATTACCGACCTGGATGGATTGCGGGCTGCCCATGCCGCAGTCGAAGCCGAAATCGGACGTGTATCGATCCTGGTCAATTCAGCCGGTATCGCCGGCAAGAATGCCACCCTTGAAGACTATGATCCTGACGAATGGCGCAAGGTTGTCGAGATCAATCTCAACGGAACGTTTTACGTGAACAAGGTTGTCATCCCTTCAATGAAGGCCGCCAACTACGGGCGCATCGTCAACATCTCGTCGGTAGCGGGCAAGGAAGGCAATCCCAACCTGTCGGCCTATTCGGCGGCCAAGGCGGGCGTACTAGGGTTGACCAAGTCTCTGGGCAAGGAACTTGCGAAGCACGACATCGCTGTCAATGCGATTACCCCGGCAACGGCCAAGACCGGCATCCTCGATACGCTGACCAAGGAATTCATTGACTACATGCTCACACGAATTCCACGCGGCCGTTTCCTGGAAGTCGACGAGGCCGCATCAATGGTGGCCTGGCTGGTCAGTAGGGAAAACAGTTTTACCACCGGCTCTGTGTTCGATCTTTCGGGCGGCAGGACAACATACTAAACATGCTCGAGCGGAGCCGCCAAAGTGCCATCGCGTGGCATCGTTAATACTAAATAGGGGAACGGGCAACGACAGCGTTCGCTCGAGACCAGAATCTCCGCCGTCTAATTGATGCGAAAGGACATCGAGCATTTGGCCGATGCCATTCGTGACCTTCATAGATCTAAGCCCCTCCGAGACCGAGGCCGAGACCAAGCCCTTGCCGGCTCAGATGCTGACACCGGGACAATGGGTCTGCTATTGAGAGCCCCCGTCAATAGCAGGCAGTCGGCCATCGGCCCCCAATCTGCCAAGCGCCAAATGTCTGCTTTTCCGACCGGTTCATCCAAAAGCCGCCTGTCCCCTTCCCACCCCGTTCTTGCCATCCCAGCCAACTGAGCGGGCTGGCAGCTTTCGGGCGATCATCAACGTGATCCCAACGGCAAGAATGGGGCGCGTTTCGGCCAGGCGAGGACACCATCACTTGCCTGCCTGCTGTCTCGCTAGCAAGCTTGAAATACCGCAAGCTAGCAAGACAGCTCACGATCTCGGTCACGTATCCGCCTGCAGCTTGGCGAGGAGGTCGCCCACCGCCTCATCGAGAAGACCCTGCAGGTTCGTACGACGGTCGAGCGCGACGCGGTGCAGCATGTCGCGCCTGTCGCGGGACAACCGGTAGCAGATCTGGGCGCGGGCTTCGGTTTCTTCTGCCAGGTCAGCGGCGGTTGCAGTTGCGCGGTGGGGTGATTTCGGCGATGTGTTCATCGGCATTTATGTGTTCCGTTTGCAGATCGCCGACCACAGGCGTTCGTAGTCGGTGCGGGCCGGGGCATCGGCGGAGAGGTCGGCAATCGTCATGCCGCGATGGATCAACTCCGGATATGCCAGGCGGTGGGTGATCTGGTGACGCCAAAGAGTGGCGCCTGCAGATTTGAAGCGCTCGCGTGCGATGCGGACAGCAGGGGATTCCATATCAAGGCGCAGAGGCGGCGCGGCGGTGAGCGCTACCAACGGCGTTGTATGAGCGCTCTTCAGAACGTGAACCCATTCCAGAGCCAAAGTGACGTCAAAGAGAAACGGACGCGCGCAGATCAGGGACATGCCTGCCTTCTCAGCAATGGCAGTGGAGCCGCTGTAGCGGGCCGGTGGATTATCGATAATCACTACGTCATAGCGTGATTTGGCCCGATCCAGCAGCGCCGCAACCGCGCGGACTTCGGTGCTGTGTACGGCGAAGGCGGGGTTCGTGCTCACCGCGTGCCATTCGCTGGCCGAACGCTGCGGGTCAGCGTCGAGGACAATGGCGCGGCGACCTTCTGTGGCTGCCAAGCTGGCCAGGGCAAGCGCCGTCGAGGTTTTGCCCGCCCCGCCTTTGCCCCAGAGTGCGAGGACAATGGAGTTCATGGTTTTGGTCATGGTTATCCTTTCCTCGGCAATGTCGGAGGAAGCCTGGCAAGGAACAAATGTTCAGCCTACTGGCATGCGGCTTGTTAGGAAGCGAGCATGCTAGCTTGCTAGCTTTCGGGCGCGTATCCCCCGAGCCTTGGACCGAGGCGATAGTACCTGCTGACGGTTCGCGCCCATCTGGCCTGTTCATCGGCGGCAAGGATTGTCGAGGTGGTGATGCAGCCATCCTGAAGCAGGGGATGGCCGCTGACGAAGCCGACCAAGCGGAACAATCCGCCGGGCAGCGGCTGAACGGCCCAGCCAGTCAGGAGCGGCGCATCGGCCAGTTCTGCCGCGCCGGGCACGACCCCCGCCCGGATGCGGGTCGCCTCGCGCAACCCGGCGGCGATGGTTTCCTTTGATAAAGTGCTCATGATGGCCTCTTTTGCGTGTGGTCCGGGCAGTGGGTGTTCCACCAGCCACTCCAGTTCTGTTGTGATCCGGGCGCACCGCAGGCTTCGCAGACATGCCCGGACAGGTGCTCGGCGGCAGAGATGATGGCATCGCCAGGTTCGGGCAGGTCGCCGGACCAGTAGAAGCGAAGGGTGCCGTATTTTTGGTGCAGGATCCGCAGGTCCGCTTCGACCGGCGGCATGGCCAGTGGTATAAGCGGGGTGGCCCGCTGCCAGCGGAGGCGCTGCATGCGCACCACCAGGTCGGCAAGGGTCTCGCGGCGGAACGGAGGGTTGCGATAATAGGTGCAGCCGCCGATGGTGCTGGCAGGGATGCCAAAGCTGATATGCACGTTCAGCGTTGTGGGCGAGGTGCCGGTAACAGCCAGTGTCGTCAATGCCGGATCGCCATCGAGCGCAGCTTCGATCAGGTTTTGGGTTTCAGTCGCGATGGTCACGGTCGGCCTCGTTGAGAACGTCGTCAATGGCGGCGAGTGCGATCTCGATCAGTGCGGCTTCGATGAGCGTCAGCCAGGGGCGGCCCCGGCCAATGGCCAAGGCAGCGCGGATATTGGAGATGGTTGGGCGCTGGTCGCAGGCGATGAGCGCCTCGCATTCGGGACCCCGTGGCAGGGTGCGGATACACAGCGTGATCGCATAGTCCCAGGCATGCGCAGCGATACGGATCTGCTCGGCCTTCGACATCAGATCCTCCCTGCCACCGGCATGTGGTCTTCGATAGCGTCGTCGATCTTGTCAGGCTTTTCGGCCGCCGGACCGGCATCAAGGATTTCGGCCAGCCTGTCGCCGGTGATGACGCGCTCGACCAGCAGCACTTCGACCAGCCGGAAGATATCGTCCCGGCGCCGGCTGACAATTTTAACGGCCCGGTCGTGGAGGTGATCGAGTTCGGCCGCAATTGCTGCCCACAACGAGGCCCCGTTGTTCCAGTGGCGCGGATCGATGTTCTGGACCGTCGTCAGGGGGCCATAAAGTCCCAGATCGAGCATGGCGCAGCGCAGCACGGTGTTGGCGATTTCAAGGTCGGACTCCGCCCCGCTATTGGCGCCATTGCCCAGCACGGTGTCGGCGGCGCGACCGGCCAGCACCATGGTGACCAGATTCTCGACATCGCCCCGGGTCAGTACCCCGTCTTTAAGCTGGGGCTTGACCCAACCACCCACGGCGCCAGCACCGATGATGGAGATCTCCAGGATCGGCAGGCCCAAGTCATGCGCGACGATCGCATGACCAGCTTCATGGATGGCTATGCCGCGATCGGTCTCCGGCGATCGTCCATTGGACGGTGCGATCAGACTCATGAAGTCAGCCAGTTCGAGCAGCCGATCCTCGGCTCGGGTCTTGGCAATGGCCGACCGGCACCAGCTCTCGATCTGCGCGGGAGTGGCTTCCACGGCCAGCCGGGCCAGCGCCGCGATACCACCGGCATCGATCCTGTCGCCGATGTAGGCCGCGAACATGCGGCGGCGATCATCGAAGTCCGGGAGCAGCACAGACACTTTGCGCTCCAACCGTCCGGGGCGGATGAGCGCCTTATCCAGCTTGTCAAAATGGTTGGTGGCGCCGATCAGCAGGATCGGCTTGCCAAGTTTGCGCAGCCGGTCGATCTCGGTCAGCAGGAAGGTGACGACAGGCGTCCACCAGGACGCATCGTCTGCGTCCATGCTCGCCCGGTTGGGGATAGCGTCGATCTCGTCCAGCAGTCCAACCACGGGATCCTTTGACAGGGCGATGTCATCGAAGAACTTGCGGGCGGCGCGGATGACGTCACCCAGATGGCCGCCGGAATCGGCGAACCAGCTCCCCACCGACGTCGAGGCGAAGCGCCAGCCGGCCGAACGGGCCAGTGCGGCGGCAATGGTCGTCTTGCCGGTGCCGGGTGGCCCTTCAAGGCAGGCGAAGCGCAGGGCGGACGCATCGATCTTGCCATCGCTCACATGGCGCATGAGCGCCAGCGTTTCGAAGGCCCAGTCGGATGCCGCCTGGGTCATGGCCAGCTGTTCAAGCGGGACGGTGGCATCGCCTTCGTCCTGCTTCTGGCGTGCATTGGCGATGCGGCGCAGATTGAGGATGCAGTCCCGCGCGGAGAGGCCCGGTCGGATAGCGACGGCCAGGTCGTGCACCGAGAGCCCCTCGACATCGGTCGGCCGCAGACCGCGGACAAGCCGGCCGGTCACCATGCGGATCGTTTTGCGGATAATGGCAAGGTCCGGGCCGGGCACCGTGATGGTCGCATCGGCGCCGGCAAGGGCCTCGGGGACAAGCACACGCTCGGGATCCTGCGAGATGAGGATGACGCTGCGGCCCTTTTCGAGCAGGTCAAGTTCGGTGCGTCCCAACGGTTCGTATCGGCCGCCGGTTTTCTGCCGTTCGGTATAGGCTGCGACCATCGTCGCCCGGTCCTGGCCGGACAGATGGCGTTCAAGCATACCGGCGGAACTCTCATCGGCGGTCCGGATCACGACAAGGCGGGGCCGGGCCTTGAGCAGGCGCTTGAGCGGGGGCGTGAGGGCGGCCTCGACCATGCATTGGGCCAAGGCGTCGCTGGTCCGCTCGGCCAGCGGGGGAGGCGCGTTATCCTCGATATGGGGTTCGTCGTCAGTCTCGGTATCAGGTGATGGGGTACGCAGGGAAGCAATGGACATGTGACCTCTCCAGGCGGCGGCCAGGGGCCGCGCCACGTGTGAGATGAAGGAAGGGATGAAGCGCGAGAAACAGACCGCGCTAGCGGGCCGGTGCGCTGAGGCCGGCATCGATCGGCTGCCAGCCGCCGCGGCCCTGGCCCTTGCTGCCCACGGTAAAATGCATGGCGGCAGAGGCCGAGGAAAAGGCCATGTCGCGGCTCAGCACATAGCTGGACCCGTCATGGGCCAGTTCCAGGATGCCGGCATTGTGCCAGGCGGCCCGCAAATAGCTCACCGAGGCATTGGCGCTGGCCACGCAGTCAAGGCGGATATCGGAGCCGCGCAACAGCACCCATTCGTCATCGGCGCGGCGGCAGGCAAGTGCCATGTGACCCTTGCCGAAGGCTAGTTCCATCACCTCGCCGTCCGATGCCTCATCGAAGGCGCGCAGGGGCGCCAAGCGACCCGCTTCCGCGCGCGGACCCGCGAGCACCATGCGTGGGCTGAGATTGACGAAGAGGTGTCCGTCACGCGCCAGGGCATGACAGGCCATGGCCGCGAAGAGGTTGAGCTCTTCATAGCGCTCGGGGGAAACCGGCGCGCCATCCGGCGTGCCGTTGACCAGGGCCACTTCCCGCGCCGCCGCAACGCGGCCATGGATGATGCGTTCGAGCACCAAGGCATCGGCCTCGCTCAACCCGTCATGGACATCGGTGATAGTGATGATCGCATCGACATCAGCGATCGGCTGCGCGCCATTGGCCACACGGCGACCCACCTCGGATCCCATGCCGACATAGGCCTGCGCACCGGACAGCAGGATATAGACACCGGGACGGCGCAAGAACGCGGCGCGGCCCAAAGCACGACGCGCGCTGCCCGGGCTGACCAGCACGCTCGGGTGCAGGCTGGTAACAGAAAGGGCCGTGACATCGTCGGGCAGCCCGCCCGGCGTTGGCAGGATACCACCCGGAGCAGCAGGCGTCGGGTCATCATCGGGATCGGTCAGCACCGTACGGGTAAGCAGAGTGTGCTGGTCAAGCACGCCCGAGCGGATCTCGGCCCTGACCATATCGGCCGCAATAAGCACCTGGATGGCACCGGCCGGATCGACATGGCCATCCAGCGCGACCATGATGTCGCCGACACTGGCCGAGCCGGTCTCATCGATGGTGGCCAGAATCACCACCTGATCGGTGGGGCTGACCAGGTCGTGCTGCACCAGTCCCGACGCGATCGCGATCGGGCTGGTCGTGGCGAAAAGAAAATGGGGCTTGTTCGACGCCGCAGCGCCGCTAGAAGAAGGATAGGTCATGTACGCCTCTGGTCACACAGGGGTTATGTGGCTCAGGCTGACGACGGGTTTGCAGACCTGTCGTCGGCCGCCCTTGCAGAGGCGGCCCGCTAGCCAGTCAAGCCGGGAATCCGCCTGACGCAACCAAGATGCGGATTCCTCAGCCCGAAGACAAGGATCCGGGGCGCGGTCCTCGATCGCATGGTTAATGGCTCGTGGCGTCGCAATGGGATCGCCGAAATCGCTCGTCCGCGCAATCGGCATCTCGGCCAACCTGGCAGAAGAAACCGAAGCACACGCCCAATCTGCTACCCGCTGTCGCGATTTGTTGCACCGCCTCACTGCCGGCAAGGCCAGCGGCACGACGCAGCTGGCCACATCGCACTACTGCATCTCTAGGAGGCGGACTGCAGGTTCGGAATAGTCGCGGGACCGTACATACTCCCAGCACTCTTCCTTCTTAGCCCATTCAGAGACTATCCGTTGCCCGGCGCTCGACCTCAAAGCCTCGTTCACTTCCCGCGACCATTGACTGATCAACAAAACCAAGGCCTCCGAGATCGCCTGCTGCTGCCATATCTGCGAAAGGGCCATGCGGTCCCCAAGACGGTTAGCGATTAAGGCGATGGTGTAGGCCGTGACATTGGCCTGGAAGCCTTGAAATGCCGGCCGGATCAGCTTCTCGGCCCTGCGGTACAGCAGGGCCTGGGCCATCAGGTTCTTGAATTCGGAGAGGTCAGGGACGGCCCCCTCGACGACGGCCTCATCGTTGAAGATCTGGAAATTCTTCTGACTTCCTAGTGCCACCAGGTGCGGCTTCTGCCGCCAGGCATGGGCGTATTTCGCCAGATCGGTTTTCGTCAACTTGCGCGAGGTCGGCATGGCGAGCTTCAGGTCCCTGAGTCTTGCCGGCGTCTTGCCCTCGCGGGCCAGCATGACGTTATAGCTGCCGGTGGCACGCTCGTAGAACCATCTGCCCACGCCATCCGGGCAATAAGTCGTAGATGACAATCGCTCCATCTCGACGTGGAACGGCTTGTTGGCGGAAAGGTCGGACACGCGTACCTGGTTCTGCGAGTTCGCGAAGCGCGATATGTCGGAGATCAGGGCTTCATCCGATGCCTCGTCGCTGGAACGCAGAACAATGATCTTGGCTGGTACGCGCACTTGGGACAGATCTACTTCGGGGAATTTGCGCTTCGTGAAATAGATCGAGGCCGTGGTCTGGCCGCCGTTTACAATCTGCATGCCCTTCAGCCAGCTGATACCCGTTCCTCCGTCCGGCGACGTGCCGATGCTCAGTTCATCCGCCACGACAACAATGCCGTTGTTGTAGGCGAGAAACCTGTCCGGCGAGGTTCGCAGCGTGTCGCGAATGCCTTTGTTGACCTTTCCGGTCTGGCTCAGGAAAGACCTGACATTGGCTTCCAGCAGGCGGGAGCCCCACTTCTCGTAGAGGGTTCTGAGCATCGCCCCCGGGAATGCGGCCAAGGCATAGTCATATTCCCCCGATGCACCAGGAACGTAGACGCAGGGCACGGGGCTGCCGAAGGCCTCGACGAAGTCCACGACCAGCTCGTCGCGTGGCCTGCCTTCGGAAACGTGACGGTAGAGGCGCTCGATGTCCATGACCTCAAGGAGGACCGACTTGCCGCCAATATCGCGGGGTTTGTAGCTCTTCGACTTTGCCACGCCGTCTGTCAGCACGAAGACGCGGACCTGATCGAGATTGTCGTAGCAATCACGGACCGTGAGGATGAGATCGTAGGCCTCATCGGAGGGATCGATTTTGGATGCCAGCTTGCCGGATACCGTGTTCTCGAGGAAGCGCAGGCACTGCTGCGCGGCGCTGGTGACTTCTGACTCTGGAACAGAGGTCGGCTCCTGCGCGCCCAAGTACAGACTGACGAAGAGGTCGAGCTGATCGAGCTCCTCGGATATCGCGTATCCGCTCAGCCTAAGGATTGCGTTGCCTATCCGGCGCTCGATGTGCAGCACCTGCGGCTCGTTCGTCATGCCGAAGTCGGACATGTGCAGCATAACGATCTCTGAAAAAAGCGACACCGGATGCGGGAACGGACCGGGCTGCCCCGTTCTCTCGTTCGCTTCCCGCTGAACGTCGCCCTGCGTCTGAACCAGGAATTCCTCAAGTGTCATAGGGGCAGTGGCCCTCCCAGTGCGAGATAGATTTCGTCAAGTTCCGCCGTTGGTTCGCCGACCAGATCCAGATCCAGATCGTATTTCGCCGATTTGATTGCGAGAGGGACTGTGCTCCGCGCCAGACGTGGAAAGTGGTCGTCCATTCGGTAGGCACGAATATCGGCATCGATGAATCGGCGGGTGTATTCCTGTGCGAACGCCCCCTCGTACCCGACCATGAGCAGACTGCGGCCAAAAGAAAGCTCGTCGCCTTCGCCAAGGTCCTCCCGGACCTCCTCGATCAGTTCAGGCAAAGTCAACCCGATAGCATCGAGGGCGAAGCGCTGCGCAAGCAAGTAGATGGTGCGGTCGTCGGAGTCGTCGAGCTGCTCGAGCGATCCGATCCGAGCGGGAAAGCCGTTCGGCGAAATCGTCGACTTGACCTCGAGATCGACCGTGCCGACGGAGAAGTCGCGCAATCCGTTCGCAGGTCCCTTCCATATTTTGAGCACCTCGGAGGCCGGTCTGCCGGACCCGATTAGTCGCTGCACCACCTTGAGCTCGCCAAAAAGGCCGATCTCTTCAGCGTCGGAGAGCTTCCGGTCCCTCGGCCGCTCCATGAATTGCTGCCAGCTGCAGATTCGAGAAATGAATGAATGGTAGGCACGAAGCTCGCTGACATCGGCAACCGTTGCGCCGGACTCCAACAAGTCGGCCGCCATAATCGTGAACATCTCCATGCTGGCAGCAGGCGTTCGGGCGATGCCTATCCAGACCAGAGCTTCTCCTGCGGCCTCGTCACCGACGCGGGACACGGAGAAACCCCTTGCCTGCGGCAGATCCGACTGGCCGGGCGGCCGGATGGAAAATCCTGCCAGCAGCACCTCCTCGTTCTCCGGGTATCGGATGCCCGCGCGGAACCTGCCCTTTCCGATGGCAATCGTGCGCCATCCCTCGCTGGTGTCATTCGATCTCAGCGAGCGCCACGCGGACTCAAGCTGCTGATGCTCATTCAGCGGAGCCATACTGCTGCTCCCATGCCACGTTGTTGACCGAATAGGGCACCCGTGTTCCCAGCTCGCTGGTCGGAAAGCTAACGCCGATCCCGATCACCGGAACATCGGTTTGCCGAAGTCTGGCATGCTGCGATCCTGCGGGATCGAGCGGGTAGATCAGCAGAAGGCCGCGTGGACCATCCCCGCCTGTGGTGGTACCACGTACATAGCGGATGGCCGGACCGTTCGGCTCATCGGGTTCGCTTTCGCGTCGCCCCGGATCCTTCTGCCAAGCAGATCGCGTCACCGTCAGTGCACGTGACCATTGCTCCTCGTTGAGATCGAGCGACTCGTCCCTCGGGGAAAGCAGTCTGCCGATGCGATAATCCGTTGCATCGGCAGCAGTGGAATCGTGGGCGCGCGTCACGAGAGCGACGCCGGGCAAGAACGCGAGCGTCTTGTCGCTGGCGCCCCCCATGATCGCAATCGTCCATTTTCGCAGCTCTCCCTCCCGTACGAGCGAATCGACATAGTCTGCGATGAGGTTGCTGCGCGTTTTCAGCGCGCTGTCGCTCGTCGTGTAAGACCTGAGGAAATCCAGGACACGCCCGTGATCGACGTCCTCCCAGATCCGACCTCGCCAGTTGTGCTCCCGGCCAGCCCTGTTTCGGGTGATGCCAGTTGTCCCGGCGTCCGCTCGTAGCCCCGCGACAAGATACTTCGCTGCTTCGTAGTTCCGCTCGACCCGGGACGGATCAGTGCTGAACGACACGGTTTCAAGCAACTGTCCGCTGAATGAGAGCATCAATGTCTTTGCCGCCCGCATCTTCATGCGTGAGGTGACCATGAGAACGGGATGCGACTGGACCTTGAGCCCGAAGTCTCGCGGCGTGCCACCGCTCGCCGCCATCAGTTCGAATTCCTCGCGCAGCTCCTCCGAAGCGTCGGCAATATGCCCGAACCACTCCGACAGTTCTTTCGTGCAGTAAAGCCGGCACAGGTCGATGTAACCGGGCCGATAGCCGAACCAGCGGCCCATCTGCATCAGTGTGTCGTACATCTTGGAGGAACGCAGGAAGTAGCTCACGCACAATCCTTCGAGCGTTAACCCGCGAGAAAGCTTGTCGCCGCCGACCGCAATCACCTTGAGCCCCGGTCCCTTCGTGTCCGCATAATCGAGCACGTCCTTGGCGGTCCCGTTGATCTTGCGGACCTCGATGTCGGCAACGGCATCGCGGAGGACCGAACGGAGCTGCTCCCATGCAGGGAGCGACCCCACCTCCAGATCGGGCTGAGCACGCCGGATGCCCTCTGTCGTCGGTCGAAAGTCTCGCTCGTAGAGCAATTTCATGGCGTCAAGAACGGACGTGTCGTCTATTCCGCGAACGATGCGCTGACGCTGCGCCTTGAGATAGGATTCCAGCTGATCGAAGACATGACCCTGCACCGCCGTGAAACGGGTGACGTGGACGAGCATCGAACTGTGCTCGGTGCCCTGACCTCTTGAATGTCGTATCGCACAGACGAGCATGAACGACAGGATTGCCTCTTTGAGGCTCTCGGGCAGTTCAGGCCGTCCGTCGATCGTCGGGACGTGTCCGCTCTTGTGCTTCGATGGCATCCAGCCATCCGTGTCGTCAGTCGTCGATAAGTCCGAGATGTGTCGGACCACCGGCATAGCCCCGGTTCGGCCATTCTCACCGGGGCGTCCGAAGAGGCGGGCGGGTCCCACATAATTGCTCGGGGCACCGAGGTTGATGATAAAGGATGCAGGGAACAGATCGGGCCCCTCCTCTTTCGTCTCGCCTCGCTCGTGAATGAAGATGTTTGCGAAAGGCGTCGCCGTGTATCCGACGTACGCCGACTTCGAGAAACTGATGAGCAGTTTTCGGATCAGTCTGTTGATCGCCTTGGGCTCGTGGTCCTCGTTCGCGCGGCCGTCCTCATCGACGATGTCGGCCCCGGTGTCCACTGAGGCGTGGTCGGCCTCGTCGTCGATCAGCAGGAGCGGCAGATTGGTCACGACCTTTCGGCCCGTGGCAGGATCCTCGTAATCCGCTACATGGTTCCTGACCCACTTGTTTAGCTTCGTGAGAACGCTCTTGTTCTTCTTGACCACGAAGAGCCACGGTCGCTTCTCCGGGCTGATACCCAGTTTGTTCGCTACCGCTGCATTGAAATCGCCCCCATTGGAGCGATTGGTGACGTAGTTGGGGCGGATGGCAGGATCAGAATCCAGCTCTCCAACCCCGATGATGCGGATTGCCTCTGGGTCGGGATGGGTCTCGTACCCAAGGAACCCCTCATCGAGCCGCATCTGCGTCTGCGACCTGAGGTTGTTGTGGATGCCTGCCAGAACGATGACGATCTTGTAGCCGGCGTCCGCTGCCTTGCAGATCAGGCCGGTGTAGTTGCTGGTCTTGCCAGACTGGACGTGCCCTACGACCATGCCGCGACGATCCCAGTTCCCCTGGCGCAGCGGGTCTTCCAGCAGAGACAGGATTTGGTCCGTCACGTCATCGAGTCCCTCGACGACGGCCGTCGCCATCTTGCGCTCCTGGTATTCCCGGTAGCGCTGCCAATACCTCCACTGGGACTTGCGCTGCGTGTTGAGCCAGCTCTCATGCCCGGTGTCATTCTTCAGCGTGGCGTTCTCGCCCATCCACATGCTGAAGCGCCGGATCAGTTCGGCCTGAACCACTTCCCTGTCGATGAGCTGGCTCCAGCTGCGGTTGAGCATCAGGACCCGATCGACGATCTCACTGATCACGGCCGGCGTGACACTCGATTTCTCCTCCTCGGCGATCAGCTCCTGCGCGAACTTGATGACCTTCTGCTCCGTGGCGGTATCGCCCATTAGTTGTCCTCCGTCAGAGCTGCGATGAGCTCAGGATACTGGTCGAACGGTTCGGTCCGCAGCAGGCTTGCCCGCGCGAGCTCCGGTGCCATGCCCTTGCGCCGGACCATCGAATTGAAAAGCGTTCGGGCCACCGTCATGACTTCCTTTGGTGGCTCGCCGCCGAAACCTGTTCGAGGCGTTTCCTTGTCCTCGGCCGTGTCCAGCCAGATGCGCTGAACCGGGACGGTTTCCTCTATCACTCGCAGCATTGCGAGGACGTCGGCCCGCATGCCGTTGCCGGCCTTGTCGGCAGCGTCGAGCACCGCCGCTACAGCGGGATGATCCGGGGAGATGCGGTAGCGGGTGCCGGACCGGGATTTCCTGGTCTCCCATGCCTGACTCACCGGCTCGCGAGTTCCATGACCGCCGGAGGGCGTGCCGCGGTAGGCGAAGACGCTTCTTGCCCTTTCGCGGGCATCGCGGGCGATGTGAGCCAGTTCCTCACGAACCGAGGGGGGCGGCTGGGCCGTCGACTTGCGAATGTCGATCTTCCAGTCACCATCAGCAGTGTTGGGGATGTCGAGGCGAATCCGGGCGAGCCGGTACGGCTCTTCGCGATTCCATCCCCGTCCTCTCCCAAGGCCCAGCCAACCGCCTGCAAGAAGCAGTCTGTCGTTCCGGTACACGAAGAAGCCCTGATGCGCATTCCAGCCGTCGGGGCCGCCAGCGGCCTCGTACTCGCACGCCTTGAGGTGATCCTTGTGGGGCAGGACGAATGCCTGAACCCTCGCGCCTATGCCTGCTTTCGGAAGTGGAGTGTCGGGAGAGGACCACGTCGCAGTGTGCGCCGGAAAAGGATTCCAAGGTTTCACAGGGTGGTCATTAAGCGTCAGACGCAGCCGGCCGTCCTCCAGCAGTCGATGAAAAACCATGCCAAGGTGTCGTTGGATATTGTCCGACAGATCCAGGAGATGCTGCACGGTGCCGCCCTTTGGCAGCATGCGGTCCAGCACCTCCCAGATAACTAACGTTCCGGCTTCGACATCGTCGAGCCTGCCGAGAACATCCTCCGAGGAAGGATCGGCGCCTTCCAGAAGGTGCCAGCCGCCGTCCTCGGAGTTGAGAAGATAATCGAGGTCCCAACGCAGGACGCAGCGGATACCGGCCTTCTTCGAGGCAACCGTCAGACGCCGTCCCTGCGAAAAGGAAGCTGTCTTCAGTCCGAGGCCGAAGCGACCGAGGTCGGAAGCGTCGCGATCTTCCAGCGGGCTCCTGTCCCCAAGCCGCATCGCGCTTTCCAGCGATGCATCGTCCATCCCGCGGCCATCGTCAAGAATGGCGACCCGGCCGTTGCCGTCGGCCCACTCGATGTCCACCCGGACCGTGCCGGCGCCGGCCGAGATGCTGTTGTCGATCACGTCCGCCAGAGCACTGCCTGCGGTGTAGCCAAGCCCGCGAAGCGATTCTACCAGTGCCGTTGCCCTGGGAGGCGCCGATCTGGTCCGTTCATTGGGCATCGAGCGCCCCTTTCAATCTTTTCGTCCTGCTTGGGTGCGACAACCGTCGCAGCGCCTTTGCCTCGATCTGGCGGATGCGCTCTCGGGTGACTTCAAAGGTTTCGCCGACCTGCTCAAGGGTGAGCTCGTCGGCCATGCCTATGCCGAACCTCAGCCGAACGACCCTTTCCTCACGCGGCGTCAGCTCCAGCAACTGATCGGCGATCTCCTGCCGTATCCTCCCGTCCCACATCGCGTCCTCCGGGTTGGGCTGAGTATCCACCAGAAGTGTGGTCATTTCCCTCGACAGCCGCTCCACGTTGTTGCCGCGCGTCACGAGAGTGCCCGTCAGCCGCTGCAGCCGGACGAGCGCATCGAGCGAGATTTCCAGCTCTTCCGCCAGCTCAGCAGCGGTTGCCGGACGTCCGAGCTCGATATGCAGCTCCTGCCGAACTCTCTCCAGCTTGCGCGCTCGTTCCTGAAGATGAACGGGAACCCTGATCGTGCGACAGAGATCGGCCATAGCCCTGGTGATGGATTGTCTGATCCACCATGTCGCATACGTGCCAAGGGTGGCGCCCCGGCCCGGATCGAACCTTTCGACCGCTTTGATCAGGCCCAGGTTGCCCTCCTGAATGAGGTCGAGCGGCTCCATGCCCTTGTTCCTGTATCGTTTGGCGACCCAGGCAACGAGGCCAAGATTGGTCTCGACGATACGGTCCAGCCGGCCACGCAACTCCTTGGCAAATGCGATGGCATCCTCGAAGCCCTCCGCCTGCACCTCTCTCGCACGCCGGGCGGCGTCTTCGAGCACCGTGGGCCTCAGACGCATCTCGGCCAGTTGCAGCGCAAGTTCGGTGGGTGTCAGTCCCGCGAATTTGCGAGCGAGATCATCCTCCTCGCGCGGAGGGTGGTCCCTACCTGTGACGTCAGGCAGCGCTGCGTCCTCGTCCTCGGCTTCGACCAGATCCTTTTCGCTCTCTTCGCCCTCTGTGGTGTCCTCGTCCTGCTCCGTCGAGAACAGCGCGCCCGCGTCCTCGAGCAGTTCAAGGCCACTGGGCATGCGGGCGAAGACATGAGCCAGCCGTCTGCGCAGTTCCTCCGCCCTCGCCCACAATATTGGCTGAAGCCCCAGGGCATCCTCGCGAAGCGACCGAATGGATTTCAGATAGGCGGTTTCCGGATCCCCGCTGATCAGCAAGCCGAGGAATTCGGACGCTTCTCCGAGAACGTCTGCATCCACCTCTCCGTTTCGCGCAGCGGGAGCCTCAGCGTCGAGGACCACACCCAGTGAGGAGGTGTCAACGACCACTCCGAGGTCGCCGAGCAGTATTCGGATCGGGCGAGAGTACGCCCGTCCGTTCTTCGTTCTGCTGAGACAATCACGCAGCCTGGCGGCCGAAACGCGCCCATCGCAAAGGGCATCGACGATCAGATCGCGCAACGCCGCCGGTAGCTCTGGCAATGTCGGCGCGAGCACGGATGGGAGCGACGCGGTTACCTGCGACCAGTCTGAGGCATCAACCGCAGCACTCGGTCGTGAGAACGTCTCATGGGCGGCAGCGGCAGCGGCAACTCGAACGTCGTCCGCCGGTCGGGCACTGAACGCCGGCTCCGCCTCCCACCCGTCCGCTGCCTGCACGGCGTTGTCTTGGGTCGATAGCTCCGCTTCATGCAGCCCAAGCGCAACGGCCACCGCGTCGAACAGCGCGCCATCAGCCGTTCCGGGAAACTTTGGTGAGTCCTCGATCGGTCGATGAGGCGCGGGAGGCAGGTCTGCGTGGGGAACCAGGTAACGTTCTTCGACGCCAGATAATGCGCTGCCGATCCCCGACTCATCCCCGGGCGCCGAAGGGCTTAGCGACAAAGTCGATGATGCCGCATCATGAATTGTCAGGTCGAAACCCCACTGCGTGGCGTAGTCGCAGACGGTGCGTCCGGTGCCATCCGACACAGAAAGGTCCGCGCCATGATCTATCAGGATTTCGCAGATGTCCTGACGGCCACGCGATGCCGCCAGCAGCAGCGCTGTAGCACCGCTGTTGTCGCGAGCGTTGGGATCGGCGCCTCGCATCAGGTGCGACCGCACTGTCTCCGCTCTTCCAGACGCTATGGCCAGCCTGAACAGCGGCGACATCTCCGACGACATCACGCGTCGCCGACCGCCAGACGGCGACCAATATGCATCCATTACCCCCCACGATCCGCCGTCGCGGATTTAGTCCCTTTGAGATAGTTCCCTATCTGCCAATGCTTTGCAATGGTCGGCTTGTGGCCACGATCGCTGCGGCGATCCGATTGCTTCCTCTAGTCGGTGAAGCGTTGCTTGCGGATCGACACGAAGCTCACATTCCCAGACGACTACCGGTGTCCACCCCGAAGCCATGAGAGCATCAATATTTTCCTGATCGCGTTTAACGGTCCGCTCGAACTTCGACCGCCAGAAATCGACGTTCGATGAGGGCATGGTCGCAAGCCTGCACCCTTCATGTCGGTGCCAGTAGCAGCCATGCACGTAGACCGCCACCTTTGAGCGGGGGAGCACGATATCGGGGCGGCCGGGCAGATCTTTGCGGTGAAGCCGGAACCTGTGCCCAGCACGGTGCAGCAACGATCTCAGCCTGATCTCGGGGGCAGTGTCCTTGCCCCGGATGCAGGACATGTTGAAGCTTCGCTGCGCGCGAGAATGCACGTCAACCAATGGCGACCTCCTCGACGGGAACATGTGAGTCCGCGGCGGCGCGGAAAAGGTCGGAGACCGAGCGCGCCAGCTGGACCGCGAGGAGGGGTGGAACGGCGTTGCCTACCTGGTGATATTGCTGAGTGCGGTTTCCGCAGAAAAAATAGTCGTCGGGAAATGTCTGGAGCCGCGCCGCTTCGCGAACGGTCAGGCTCCTATTCTGCGACGGGTCAGGATGAATGAAGTAGTGGCCATCCTTTGCGATGTGCGAAGTAACCGTCGATGACGGTTCGTCCCAGACCTGTACCTTAAACCGATCAAGGAAGCCGGAGACATCGATTTCTCCCGACTTGCCCACAGCGACGTTCCGGTGCTTCGGCAGGACTGCGCGCGGCCACTGATGCAGCCTCGGCGTGCGTCCGGTGGCCTGAGCACTCGCTGCCGCATAGAGGTACCTCGCAAGGTCACTGTCCATGTGGGTGCGACTCTCGTGCTGGATGACCCCTTTCAGCTGAGGATTAGAAAGCCATGCTTCAAGTACCGAATTCTGCCTGTGGGCGGGGATCCAGCTGACGAAGGGTCCGCCGCGATCAAGAGGCATTTCCCGATCAGCCAACGCAGTCTGCACTGCATTGCGGACCGCATCTGTGATGGGGGCTTCCAGCAGCGGCAGAGCCGCGCTGGCCCGTCTTGCGGACCATTCTACGTCGCTGTCCTTGCCTGCTGAAAGGCCGCTGCGAATAATTGGCATACTCCCGATTGCATCACGAACGGTGCTCGACCTTGCCCGCTTCAAAGGGGCAGGATTGCCTGAATGATCCTCACGGATGCCTACTACAATCACCCGGTGGCGACGTTGCGGAACCCCAAAATCCTCCGACTTCAAAAGGAAATCAGCATTGGACGGCTCGCTCTGCCACAGGCCGGTCTCTTCCACAGAAAGGGCGCTCAGGCGATAACGGGGGCTTCCCGGTCGAGCCAGCGATCGCAGCTGATCGAGGTCTTCGTCATCGGCCAGCGAAGCCCAGGGATCCTGCAGATCCGATCGAATTTGATCGAAGACTGGATGCATCGAGCCGTCAGCGCCGGGCAGCTTGGCAGAGAGTATTCCCCGAACGTTCTCCATGACGAAAGCAGTTGGCTGATGAACGGCGATGATCCGCAGATACTCCCGATAGAGAACGTGCCGGACGTCCTTGTGAAAGGATTCCAGACGCTGTCTTCGGGTCTCCTCCGCTGCCTCGGCGTCACTCCTGCCCTCGAAACCGATGCCCGTCATGCGGGCTCGTCCCATCAGAGAATAGGCTTGGCAAGGCGGACCGCCGATGAGAAGCCATTCATCGGCGCCCTTCAGGCGAAGCTCGATCCGGGTATGAAGCTCGTCATTCGACACGACACCGAGCTCTGCCTGCCAGACATGGCGCTGCGCTGCCTTCCACTCCGGAAAGCTCTCCAAAACCGACACGCTCGCTTGGCCTTTGACGACCGCCCAGTACTCGGGAGGAAGCTCTCCAACGAACTGACGATAGAACGCGCGCAAAGTCAGCGTGCGGATCGCGGTCTCATCCTTCTCAATGCTGAGGACGCTGCGAAACCGGATCTCCTCATCGTCGAACCAATCCGCATAACGGCTAAAACCTTCGCTTAAGCCGCCGGGGCCAGCGAAGATATCGATCATAGGCACGGTTTTGCGTGCTTGGGACGCCGGGGATGTTTTTTCCATCATTGTCAAAAGTTTCGAAAATGCCAAAGCACCGAAGGTGTATCCCTAAGTTTCTGTGACACCATCCAGTGTCATGTCCTCCGCCTCGCTGCAAGTTCACCAGGGTCTACAGGGTGGCCCGCAATCTGAGGCAACGACGGTTGGTTCAAAATACCGCTGCCAAGTTGTGTCTGCTTTCTTGGCCTCGGTCTCGAAAAGCTGCCCTTCTATTATCGCGACCTGTAAGGCGCTAAACTTATTTCTTGGGTCGGCGTCGCCATGGCCTCGCCTTGGAAAACGCCTCGAAATCGATGGTGCCGAGCAGTTTCCAATCGACCCCCTCCGGAGGAGCGGCCGCAGCGATGGCGCGCATCTGCTTTGGCGTCAGTCGGCCATAGCCATTGTGGATGTCACCGAGTTCGTGACCGACCGTCTTCATAATGAGGCGCGTATCGACCTCGTTGTCACGATCGCTGTCGATCTTGCCGTGCCGTAGTGCGTGAAAAACCCACGACAAATCCCCGTCCCCGGTGTGATCCTTGATCAACCGATTGATCCGTTTCTGAGCTGCGTCAGCGGGATCCTTACAGGCCATCAAGCCGGGAAACAGCCACCCGGGCTCGCGTCGAACCCACTCAACGAAACCGGCATCCACCAAAACCTGGGGGATGATAATGATTTCCCGCGAAGCATCGGTCTTAAAAGGTACCGGCTCCCAGTGTCCTTCATGAAAGTGGTGAGAGCGGACCAGAAACGCCCACACACCATGAAACTGTACGATGTCCTCACGACGCAGCGTCGTAAGCAGCCCAATTCGGCGACCGGTCAGATACCCAAGCGCTGGCAACAAGGCATCGCTCAGAATGCCGGTTGCAATACCGCCTCGCCAAACCGTCTCAAAACCCCGGCCATCCGGGGCGATACGAGCAACCGGTGGAGGAGCTCGGTCCGGAATGTTGAGGCGAGTTGAAGCCACGCGATTGCGAATGTCCGCGTCTTCGCAACCGAGAGCAATAATCGCCTTGATATAGCTGACCCGGCCTTGCTTGATCGTGTTCGCCGCCAATCCACGACCACCAACGGCCTTGTTGGCTTCTATGTACTGGACAACGTCGCAATAGGAGAAACTCTTTTGGCTTGAGGCATCAGGCGGCAGCCATGAGATCTGGTCCACGTAGCGCTGGAGGTCCTTTCGACGGTATTCACCTACCCGCCGGTCACCGCATATGGCGATAAACTCGTCACGCACCCTTTGGTAGATGCCGACCAGCTCATGGGTTTCGCCCTTATTCTCCCTGATGTCCTCGATCCGCCCGTTGGCGACCACACTGAAGAGCTCACCCATTGCAGTTGCCTGACTGTCGGCGTCGACGCGCGAGGCCAGCGACTGAATGGAGGAGAGCATCAGGGAGGTGTCGCCGAGTCCTTCGAGGCCGGCAGTCCCGGCATAGGCCCTTGCAATAGGCGGACTTCTAAGGGCGGCCAAATATGGGACTTCGGGTCGAACGGCCGTGCAGGCGAACAATCCCTCGCCCCGGGACTGGTCGAAACCGATCCGGGCGAGAACATCGAACGCGTGGTCGACAACCGCGGGCGCCGGGACTTCATCACCGCATTCGGCCAAGGCATCGAGGCCCATGAACATCGGAACCAGCGACCGGATCATCCGCTCGCTAAGTTGGGCCGCCTCCGCCCCGTCCCTCAATGTATTGTCCATACCCCGTACCCTTGCAAAAGCGACCTGAGCGGCCCCTGCCAGCAGCAGCGCCTGCTTTCTGGCCTGAATCGCAGTCATGGCACCTATTGGAATACGGATTATCGAAAGAGTTGAATCTCTGCTCAGGTCTGCCGGTAGGCGGATCTGAAAGGTCCAGGCGGAGCCCTTGCGGGCAAGATAATTGGCGCACATCGGGGCGTACTTTCGGGAGTACAACCGCGTGTCACAGAATTGTCAAATCCAGAAATTTCAAGGGTTTGAAGTTATGGCGGAGAGAAAGGGATTCGAACCCTTGAGACGGTTCCCCGCCTACACACTTTCCAGGCGTGCGCCTTCGACCACTCGGCCACCTCTCCGCATCGCCTTGGGGTTCGGGCTGGAAACTCCGAACAGACCGGCGGACCGGTGCGTGCGAGGCGCAATATACTGATGATCGTCGCGGGCGCAAGGGATCACAACACTGCGAACACGATTGTTTTCACACAGCGAGCGGACCACCTTGTGATCCGGGCCCCGCGCATGGCACAAATGCCGGGGTGAACAGGGGAAAACCGGCCGCACAGGCCCGACACGCCCCATATCAGGACTGTGCATGCGACTGATCTTGCGACTGGTCGGTACCTGGCTGATAGGCCTGGCGCTGATTCTACTGGTGGTGGATGGCACCAAATCCCTGGGCGCCAATGCCATCGTGCTTACGGGCCTGGGCGATTTGTGGTTGCAGCTGCATGCGCCCAGCCTTGGGGGCCTGGCCGATTTTCTGGCCAGCCGCTATTTTGCCAGCCTGCTCGACCGGGGGCTTGAGGCGTTGCTGTCCTATCCGGCCTTTGCCGTGTTTGGCGTGCCGGGCATTGCCATTGCGCTGATGGGTCGCCAGCCCCGGCGCGCCCGCTATCTGCGCCAGGACGCGATCTGAGCCAACCCATCCGAGCGAAGTTCCGACCTGAGCGCCGCGAAAGGAAATTTCGATGTTCTTCAAAGCCAAGCCTGCCCATCTGCCCACCGCCAACGAGGCCCTGCCCGGCCGCGCCACACCGATGCCGGTGGCCGAGCGCCATTTCGTCAATGGGGAGCAGCTGAAGGGCCCTTATCCGGAAGGCGCGCAGACCATCTATCTGGGGCTCGGGTGCTTCTGGGGGGCCGAGCGGCTGTTCTGGCAACTGCCCGGGGTCATCGTTACCGCGGTGGGCTACCAGGGCGGCATCACGCCCAACCCCACCTATGAGGAAGCCTGCTCGGGGCTGACCGGCCACACCGAAGCGGTGATGGTGGTGTATGATCCGGCGGTGATTACGCTTGAAACCCTGCTCAAGACCTTCTGGGAAGAGCATGACCCGACCCAGGGCATGCGCCAGGGCAATGATGTGGGCACGCAATATCGCTCGGCCATCTATACCACCAGCGAGGCGCAATATCAGGCCGTGCTGCGCAGCCGCGATGCCTATCAGGCGGCGCTGAGCGCGCGCGGGCTTGGCGCGATCACCACCGAAATCACCCCGGCCGGCCCGTTCTATTTTGCCGAAACCTACCACCAGCAATATCTGGCCAAGAACCCCAATGGCTATTGCGGCCTGCAGGGCACCGGCGTCAGCTGCCCGATCGGGCTGGGCGTCGCCGCCGAATAACTTTTTCCACACGCCGTGAAAATTGGCCGCCGATCCACCAAGGGTCGGCGGCTTTCTTGTAGCCGCGATCAGCCGGGCATCACCGCGTAAATCCTGAGGGGGCTGTCGGGCAGGCTCATATCGACCAGCCAGGGCGGCAGCCTGCCTGCGGCGAAGTCTTTTACCAGGCTGTCCTCGGCCGCATCACTGAGGCCCCGCAGCTCCGGCATGGCCGGACAGGTGACCACCAGGGTAATATGGCGCGCCTCAAGAATCTCGCGCGCCTCGGCGATCGGCGCGTTGAAGAAGCGGAAGGTATCAAGCACCGCGCTCTGGTTGCGGTGATAGGGCGCCGCCACCACCGCGTGCGGCGTATAGAGCAGCAGATGCGCCCCCAGATCGATCGGGGCCATGATGGCCTCGGGCGGCAGCGCCGCCAGATCGGCAAACGCGGCCGGCATCAGGCACGCATTCTTGTCCGCCTCCGCCGGTGCGGCCGCGGCGAGCACGGCATCGCCCCGCGCTTCCATCTGCGTGAGGTTTTGCAGCCCGCTCACCAGCAGCGACAGCACCACCCCCGAAAAAATCAGCCAGCTGCCCACCAGCCCCGCCACCGACCCGATGCCGGCCCGCGCCAAATAGCGCCGGCGCGCCATGATGATCAGCCAGGCCGCCGCCGGGATCGCCACCATGATGGCCAGCCGCGCCCCGCGCACCTGCACCAGCATGGTCAGCGCCGTGCATACGAGAAACACCAGCAGCACCCCCCATTCGGCGCGCCCCTCGCGCACCCGCCACAGCCGCCACAGCATCACCAGCGCCGCCAGCAGTACCGGCAGCCCCACGGCCACGCCATAGGCGGGCAGCTCGCGCACGCTCTCGAACCAGGGTTTTGCCTCGACGATGGCGGCCAGCCAATGGGTTTGCAGCCAGGGGTCGAGTTCGCCATAGGGGCCCCTGAGGCATTGCGGATAGAGCAGCGCCACGATCCCCATGCTCACAAGCCCGGGGCCCCCCAGCAGCGCAAAGCGCATTACCGGGCGCTGCGGCGCCGGCATGATGCTGGCGAGGGTAAAGGCTGCGCCCACCAGCAGCGCCACCGCCACATAGACCGGGGACAGCGCATCGCAGGCCGCTTCCAGCCATTGCGCCGGTGGCCGGTAGAGCGCCAGATGCACGGCGCTGCCAACCGCGAAGGCCAGCCCGAAGGCGCGCATGGTCGCGGCCTTGGTGGCATCGAACACATAAAGCAGCCCCATGGCCAGGATCGCCGCGGCGATGGCGGGCAGCGATTCGGTGGCAATGGCGAGCGCCGTGGCCGCAAAAAACCCGCACCAAATGGCATAGCGCGGCCGCTTGACCGCTTCCACCGCCGCCCAGGCCATGGCCAGCGTCAACAGGATCACCACATTATGGTGGTCCACCCGGCCGGGGGTGAATTCGGCCGTCACCGCCGGGCTCAGGATCGGCAGGATCAGCCCCGGCAGCACCCCGTCGGGGCCGATCAGCACATAGGCGAGACGCGCGCTGACCCACAGCAGCACCCCCAGCAGCAGCATCGGCCATACCGTGCCCGCCGCCACCAGCGCCGCATCGGGCGCGAGGAACGAGCTGAACACGAAGACCAGCAGCGCCAGCGGCACATCGACCAGCCGCGACCAGTGGATATCCCCGCCAAACGGGGTGTTGAGCCGATGGGCGCCCAGATCGTACCAGCCCTGCCCCGCCAGGAAATCGCGCACCACCACCATGCGCATGGCATCATCGGTATCGGAGAAGAACGGTTCCCCGGCCCGCCCCACCAGGGTCCGCGCCACAAGGATGACGACCGCGAGCGCCAGCGCCGCCGCCACGAGGCGCCAATCGGGTCCCGACCGCGCTGGGTATTGTCCGCTCACCTTGGCCGCCCTCAAATCCTGTCGCCCGACCATGGCCCGCCGCCGGTTAAAATCGGGTGGAGGGCCAAACCTGGCCCCATCCCTTCCTGCCCCCCGGATTTATCCCCCTCGTGCGGCTGCGACTGCAAGGTTTTTCCGAATCGGGCCTGGTTCGTGTTAGCACTCGGCCCGAGCCCTGAAGTGGCGGGGCAAACGCTGCCCCAAGCTGTGGCCAGGACGGAGACACGATGAAAGTAGCTATCGACATGGGCGCAACAACGGGCGCCGTGCCCGCCACGCTCGATCTCGAAGAGCTGCTGGCGACGCGCCTCCTGGTGCAGGGCAATTCGGGCTCGGGCAAGTCGCACCTGCTGCGCCGCCTGCTCGAACAATCCGCGCCCTGGGTGCAGCAATGCATCATCGATCCCGAGGGCGACTTCGTCACCCTGTCGGAAAAATTCGGGCATCTGGTGGTCGACGCCACCCGCACCGAGGCGGAGCTGACGCGCATTGCGGCGCGCGTGCGCCAGCACCGCGTCTCGGTGGTGCTCAACCTCGAAGGGCTCGATGCCGAGCAGCAGATGCGCGCCGCCGCCGCCTTTTTGGGCGGCATGTTCGATGCCGATCGTGACTACTGGTATCCGGTGCTGGTGGTGGTGGACGAAGCGCAGCTGTTTGCGCCGGCCGTCGGCGGTGATGTCAGCGAAGAAGCGCGCAAGCTGTCGCTGGGCGCCATGACCAATCTGATGTGCCGTGGCCGCAAGCGTGGGCTGGCCGGCGTCATCGCCACCCAGCGCCTCGCCAAGCTCGCCAAGAACGTGGCCGCCGAAGCCTCCAACTTCCTGATGGGGCGCACGTTTCTCGATATCGACATGGCCCGCGCCGCCGATCTCTTGGGCATGGAACGCCGCCAGGCCGAGCAGTTCCGCGATCTGGCGCGCGGCAAGTTTCGTGGCCCTGGGCCCGGCCATTTCGCGCCGCCCGCTGCCGGTCACCATCGGGGCGGTGGAAACCGCGCCGCGCTCGACCAGCCCCAAGCTGACCCCGCTGCCCGAAGCCCCGCTCGATGCGGCCGACCTGATTTTCACCACCCCGCCTGAAGAGCTGGTGCGTCCCGTGGTGCGCCGCCCGCCGCCGCCCCCGCCCCCTTCGACCAATGAATTGCTGGCCCAGGTCGCCCGCGCCCGCCCCAACCAGGAAGACGAGCAGCCCCAATCGCTGTTCCCCGAGATCGACGAGGCCGAGCGCGAGGCGCAGATCGACGAGATCATGCTGGAGCTGCTCGGCGATCCCGATGCCAGCTTCCGCACCATTGCCGTGCTCTACCAGGATTTCCTGGTGCGCTGCCGCATTCGCCGCATTCCCGGCGAGCCCCCGGCCCTGCCGCTGTTCAAGCGCAAGCTGGCGGTGGCGCGCGTCGCCCCGGTCGCCGAAATTGCCCAGAGCGATGGCTGGCAGCAGGCGTTGAGCATGTCGGAAACCCTGACCGATGACGTCCAGGGGGTGTTCCTCGTGCTGGCGCAGGCCGCGCTCGCGAACGAACCCTGCCCGTCCGACGCGACCCTGGCGCGGATTTACGGCACCCATTCGGCCAGCCGCGCCCGCCGCCTGCTGACCTGGTTCGAGGAACGCGGCCTTTTGGTCGTGCGGCTCGATTTCCGCCAGAACCGCGTCGTCGCCTTCCCCGACCTGGGGGCTGAAACCGCCGCCGGCGATCCCAATGGCCCCGACATTTTGGCCGAGGAGCGGGGCGCCGCCGAATAGGGCGCCAACAGCGCTCTTGCTCCGGCCGCGCCGATCCGCCATGAACCCCGCCATGGATCGCCAATTGCCGCCCCTGCCCATCAATGATGCCCTGCCCGCGCTCCATGCCGCGCTGGCGGCGGGGCCTTATGCCGTGCTGGTGGCGCCGCCGGGCGCCGGCAAGACCACGCGGGTGCCGCTGGCGCTGCTCGATGCCCCCTGGCGTGGCGATGGCCGCATCATCATGCTCGAGCCCCGGCGCCTCGCCGCCCGCGCCGCCGCCGCCCAGATGGCGCGGCTGCTGGGTGAAGCGGTCGGCGACACCGTGGGCTATCGCGTGCGCATGGATGCCAAAATCTCCGCCCGCACCCGCATCGAGATCGTCACCGAGGGCGTGTTCACCCGCATGGTGCTCGACGATCCCGAGCTCACCGGCACCGCCGCCGTGCTGTTTGACGAATTTCACGAGCGCAGCCTCGATGGCGATCTGGGGCTGGCGCTGACCATCGATGCCGCGGCCCTGCGCCCCGATCTGCGCGTGCTGGTGATGTCGGCAACGCTCGATGGCGCGCGAGTGGCAAAACTGCTGCAGCGACGCGCCGGTGGTGGAAAGCCTCGGGCGCGCCTTTCCGGTCCAAACCATCCATGCCGACCCCGATCCGCTGCAACGGCTGGACGATCAGGTCACCGGCGCCATTCTGGCGGCGCTGCGCGAGCATGAGGGCTCGGCGCTGGTCTTCCTGCCCGGCCAGGGCGAGATTACCCGCGTCGCCGAACGCCTTGCCGGGCGCGTGCCCGCCAATGTCGATATTGCCCCGCTTTATGGCCAGCTCACCCCCGCCGAGCAGGATCGCGCCATTCGCCCCGCCGAGCCGGGCCGCCGCAAGATCGTGCTGGCCACCTCGATCGCCGAAACCTCGCTGACCATTGATGGCGTACGCATCGTCATCGATTGCGGGCTTCCGCCGCGTGCCGGTCTATGAGCCGGGCACCGGGCTGACGACGCTCGAAACCCGCCGCGTCTCGCGCGCCGGGGCCGATCAGCGCCGGGGCCGCGCCGGGCGCACCAGTCCGGGCGTCTGCATCCGCCTGTGGCACGACGGCCAGACCGCGGCGCTCGAACCCTTCGATACCCCTGAAATCCTTGCCGCGGATCTGGCGGGCCTCGCGCTCGATCTGGCCGCCTGGGGCGTCACCGATCCCGCCGCCCTGCCGTTTCTTGATCCGCCGCCCGCCCCCGCCTGGAGCGAAGCCATCAATCTGCTGCAGGCGCTCAACGCGCTCGACGGCGCCGGCCATCTGACCAGCGACGGCAAGGCGCTGGCCCGGCTGCCGCTCCATCCGCGCCTTGCCCATATGCTGGTTGGCGCGGCCGCCGACGATGATGCAATGACCGCCGCCGAGCTGGCGGTGCTGATCGGCGAGCGGGGGCTGGGCGGCGACAGCATTGATCTGGCGCACCGGCTCGATCGCTTCCGCAGCGACCGCTCCAAGCGCGCCGAAGATGGCCGCCACTTGGCCCGGCGCTGGGCCAGGCTTGCCGGTGGTGGCAGCGGCGGTAATCTCTCAGCCGGCGAACATCTGGCCCGCGCCTATCCCGACCGCGTTGCCCAGGCCGCCGGCGCGCGCGGCAAGTTCCGCCTCGCCAATGGCCGCCAGGCCAGCCTTGAGCCCACCGAAGCCCTGGCCAATGCCCCGTTTCTAGTCGTGTCTGACCTTACCGGCGCCGCCGCCACCACGCGCATCCGCGCCGCCGCGCCGCTGACTCTCGACGAGATCGAACAGCTGTTTGCCGATCGCATTACCGGCGTCACCACGCTCAGCTTCGATACCGCCTCGGGCAGCGTGCGCGCCCGCCGCTCGCGCCAGCTGGGGGCGCTGAAACTGGCCGATGACCCGGTGGCGGTCACCGATCTGGAGGCCGCCGCCAATCTGCTGGCGGAAGCTGCCGCCAAGCGCCTCGACATTCTGCCCTGGAGCAAGGAGCAGCGCGCCTTGCGGGCCCGGGCCAGCTATCTGCACCAGACGCTGGGCGCGCCCTGGCCCGACCTCAGCGACGCAGCATTGGCGCAAGATGCCAATGCTTGGCTCGCCCCCCACATTCTGGGCGAAACGCGCCTTGCCGCGATCACCGCCGATCATCTGGGCCAGGCGCTCGATGTGCTGTTGCCCTGGGCGCAGCGCCGCGAGATCGACCAATTGCTGCCCAGCCATTTCTCCGCCCCCTCCGGCTCGCATCTGCCGATCGATTACGCCGCCGAAAACGGCCCGGCGCTCGAAGTGCGGGTGCAGGAATTGTTCGGGCTCGACCGCCATCCAGCCGTCGCCGGGGGCAAGGTGCCGCTGCTGTTGATCCTGCTGTCGCCGGCGCATCGCCCGATCCAGACCACGCGCGACCTGCCCGGCTTCTGGCGCGGCAGCTGGAAGGATGTGGCCAAGGACCTCAAGGGCCGCTATCCGCGCCATTTCTGGCCCGAAGACCCGATCAGCGCCGCCGCCACTGCCCGCGCCAAGCCGCGCGGCACCTAAGGACGCCAGCCCAGCCCGGCGCTGGTGGGGCCGCTGGGGATATATTCGGCGCCGATCCAGCCCTCATATTGGCTGAGTGCCGCAAAGATCGCCGCATAATCCATATCGCCAGTTCCCGGCTCATGCCGCCCCGGCGCGTCGGCAATCTGCACATGGCCAATGCGCGGCAACAGCCGGGCGAACGCATCCAGAGTTGCGCCATGGGTCATCTGGATGTGGAAAAAATCGAACTGCAGTCGCAGATTGTCGTGGGCGACGGCACTCCAGATGCGCTCGGCCTGCTCCAGCGTCGACACCAGATAGCCCGGCATGCTGAGCTGATTGATCGGCTCCATCAGCGCGACAATGCCATGCGCGGCCAACCGCTCCGAGGCATGGCGCAGATTTTCGACAAACAGCGCCTCGGCAGCGTCGCGATCCGCACCCGGCGGCACGATGCCGGCCATGACGTGGATTTTCCGACACCCGAGTGCCTCGGCGTAAATGATGCTGGTTTCGATCCCCGCCGCAAATTCCGCCTCGCGCCCCACCAGCGCCGCCAGGCCCCGCTCGCCCGCCTCCCAATCCCCGGCATGGGAGTTGAACAGCACCTGCTCCAGCCCGTGCCGCTGCAGCAGTTCCGCAATCAGTTGGGGCGGATGCTCATAGGGCGAGACATATTCTACGCCGCGGAAGCCATCAGCTGCCGCGGCGCCAAATCGGTCGAGAAACCCATGCTCGGGGTAGAGCATGGACAGATTGGCGGCAAATTTCACGCCGCTGCAGGCACGAAGTTCAGCGCCACCCCGTTGATGCAATAGCGCAGGCCGGTCGGCGGGGGACCATCAGGGAACACATGGCCCAGATGGCTACCGCAGGTGGCGCAATGGCATTCGGTGCGCACCATGCCGTGGCTTCGATCAACCGTGGTGGCGACGGCGCCCGGCAGCGGGTCGTTGAAGCTGGGCCAGCCGGTGCCGCTCTCAAATTTCAGCGTCGATTCGAACAGCGGCGTATCGCAACCGGCGCAGGTGAAGGCGCCGGCGCGCGTCTCGTGCAGCAGCGCGCAGGAGCCGGGCCGCTCGGTGCCATGCTCGCGCATGATGTAATATTGCTCGGGGGTCAGCTTGGCGCGCCATTCGGCATCGGTGCGCGTCACCTTGAAGGCATGGGTGTCCATGGGGCACTCCTTTGTGTCATCGCTTTGTGTCATCGTGCCCCTAGATATAGGACCGCCACCGCCGCGCCCATAGACCCAAAGTCATCAAATGGGCCGTTACCGCCAAAAGGCCGCAAATGACCCTGGTCACCAGCATTGCCCAGCTCGAAGCCCTTTACACCCCCGCCCCGGTCGCTGCCTCCACGGTGAAGGTGGCGCAGCGCATGACCCCGCAATACCGCCGGCTGATCGAGGCGAGCCCGTTTGCCGCACTGGCCACGGTTGGTCCCGAGAGGATCGATTGCTCGCCGCGCGGCGACCAGCCGGGCTTTGTGCGGGTCCATGACGATGAAACGCTGATGCTACCCGACCGGCGCGGCAATAACCGCATTGATTCGCTGCGCAATATCGTGCGCGACCCGCGCTGCGCTTTCTTCTTCCTGCTGCCCGGCTCCGGCACCACCTTGCGCGCCAATGGCCAGGCCACGATCAGCATCGACCCAGACCTGCTCGACAGCTTTGCCGTCGAGGGCAAGGCGCCGCGCTCGGTCATCGTGCTGAAAATCGATGAACTCTATTTCCAATGCGCCCGCGCCATCGTGCGCTCGGAACTGTGGAACCCGGCCCGACACATCGACCCGGCCACCCTGCCCAGTCCCGGCCAGATGCTGGCCGCAATGACCGACAACGGCGTCGGCGGCCCCGCCTACGACCAGGCCTGGCCCGAACGCGCCCAACAAACCTTGTGGTGATTCTGTCTTCGCCCGCGCAGCGGGCCTCTTCAGGACGCGCAATGAAGCGCCATTGGTCTTCTATCCGGTCAAGGCGTGACGAAAATGCCGGATTGCGAGAGTGATGAGCTTTCTTAGAGAAGGTCCAGTGGACCTTCTCAAGCGAAGAACGCCCGGAGAGCTATGCTCGCAGGGCTATGAGCGCAGCGTGCATCAGGCACGTGAGCACCGGAAGCGCAGCAATTTTGGATTTGCAGGCCGCCTTCACCGAGAGAGAAGGCCAATGGTGGGAGTAACAAGGATTGAACTTGTGACCCTTCGCGTGTGAAGCGAATGCTCTCCCGCTGAGCTATACTCCCATCGCCAGAGGCGAAAGTCTTAGAGAGATGGTGGGCGTAACAAGGATCGAACTTGTGACCCCCTCGATGTCAACGAGGTGCTCTCCCGCTGAGCTATACGCCCATCTCTCCGGGAAGGAACTGCCTGAGCTGCTCCAGTGGCGCGGGTAAACCATGAAACCCGGTGAGGGGTCAAGAGGGCAATCCGCTGATTGTGGAAACTCTTCACATCAAACGCTTGAAGGCGTTCACACAATCGCCCCCGCGCCGCTGTCGGCCCGGACTTGGCCCCCAAACAGGGGGCGTTGCGGCGGCTAGGCCGCCAGCAGGCGCTCGACTTCGTTGACCAGATCCTTAAGGTGGAACGGCTTGGACAGCACCGAGGCATCCTTGGGCGCATCGCTATCGGGGTTCAGCGCCACGGCGGCAAAGCCGGTGATGAACATGACCTTGAGATCGGGATCGAGCTCGGTGGCGCGCCGCGCCAGCTCGATGCCGTCCATTTCGGGCATCACGATATCGCTCAGCAGCAGGGCAAACGGCTCTTCGCGCAAGCGCTCATAGGCGGAGAGGCCGTTGTCGAATGACACCACTTCATAACCCGCGTTCTTGAGCGCGCGGGTCAGGAACTGGCGCATGTCGTTATCGTCTTCAGCGAGAAGAATTCGCTTCATTAAATCTCTCCGGCTCCAGGCGAGCGCAAGACCGCGCGCAAGCGTGGGTTGAGTCGCATCATACCGCGCGATGTTTAAGCGAAGTTTGCCATGGTGCAACCGCATCCCCCATTTCCCTGGTCAATTTTACGCTCAACTGGACAAGCCGGGGACAACCAGCGAAACTATGGAGCGCAAATCACCGCTGGGCCGCCATGGCACCGGGGTATTGGAGGCAGCGTGCGGTCGGACTTCTGGGATCAACCGGCTTTTGAGACGATCCGGCCCCGCCGGCTGGTCGCCCCGGTAGTATTCAACTCGCCCCATTCCGGCCGGGTCTATCCCGACCGCTTCCTGGCCATGACCCGGCTCGATCATCTCTCGATTCGCCAGTCCGAAGATGCCTGGGTCGACGAGCTCTATGCCCGCGCGCCCCATCTGGGCACCCCGGTGCTGCGCGCGCATTTCCCCCGCGCCTATCTCGACGTCAATCGCGAGCCGTGGGAGCTCGATCCCACCATGTTCGTCGAGCCGCTGCTGTCGGACCGGTTCAACACCAATTCGCCCCGCGTCGCGGCGGGGCTGGGCACGCTCGCGCGGGTGGTGGCCGAGAACAAGCCGATCTATCGCGAGCGGCTGACGCTTGACGATGCACGTATGCGCATCGAGGGGATTTACCTGCCCTATCATGCCGCGCTGCAAAAACTGCTCAGCGAAGCCATTGCCGGCTTCGGGGTGGCGCTGCTGGTCGATTGCCACTCCATGCCCCGCCTCACCCGCAGCAATGAGCGCGCTTCCCCCGATATCGTGCTGGGTGATCGCTATGGCACCACCTGCGCCCCCGGGCTGGTCGATCTGGTGGAAAACCTCTTCACCGGCGCCGGGCTCAAGGTCGCGCGCAACCGCCCCTATGCCGGCGGCTTCTGCACCCGCACCTATGGCCGCCCGCAGCATGGCGTGCATGCGCTGCAGATCGAAATCAGCCGCCACCTTTATATGAACGAGGTGACCCTGGCCAAGCATGAGGGGTTCGACGCGGTGCGCGAGCTGATCGAGCGGGTGATCTTTGCGCTGATCGGCATTGATCTGGTGGCGCTGGTAGGGCACCACAAGCTCACCGAAAACATCGCGGCCGAATAGGCCTTCCCCTCGCCCCGCCACCCCGGCCCCAGCCTTTTGCCCCGCCGCCAAGGTCGCCCTTGGCTACCAGCCACAGGATTTGCCATGTCCCTCGACCTTGCCCGTATCGAAGCCGTCCTGCTCGCCGCCGCCGATGCCGCCGCTGGCCGCACCCTGCCGCTGTTTCGCACCAATCTGGGCATCGACAACAAGCTGGCGCAGGGGTTCGATCCGGTGACCGAGGCCGATCGGGGCGCCGAAACCGCCATCCGCGCGGTGATCGCCGAGGCTTTCCCCGATCACGCCATCATCGGCGAGGAATGGGGTTCGAGCGGGCAGAGCCGCTTCAGCTGGATCATCGATCCGGTCGATGGCACCCGCGCCTTCATCACCGGGGCCCCGGTGTGGGGCACGCTGATCGGCTTTGCGCAGGATGGCGTGGCGATTGCCGGCTTGATGAGCCAGCCCTTTATCGGGGAAACCTTTTTGGCCGTGCCCGGCCGCGCCAGCTATCGCCGCGGCGCCCACACCAAGCCCCTTGCGACCAGCGGGCTGACCGAGCTCACCAATGCGCGCGTCTTCACCACCACCCCCGGCCTGTTCGATACCCCCCAGCTGCAGGCCAAGTGGCAGGCCGTCGCCGCCGCGACCCGGCTGCAGCGCTTCAGCATGGATTGCTACGGCTATGCGCTGCTGGCGGCGGGCCATGCCGATCTGGTGATCGAGCCCTACCTCAATACCTATGACATCGCAGCGCTGGTGCCGATCATCCGCGAGGCTGGCGGCGCCATTGCCTGCTGGGATGGCAGCGAACCCACTGGCGGCGGCAACGTCGTGGCCGCCGCAACCCCGCAATTGCTTGAGCAGGCGCTCGAACTGGTCAATGCCAGCTAGGCCAGCCCCCTAGCCGCTCTGATCGGTAATAAACGCATCGAACGCGGCCAGCACCTGGCCGCGAATGCTGTCATTTTCCATGAACAGCTCATGGCGCGCCCCCGGCACCACCAGATGCCGCCCGGTGCGCAGCGCAGCCCCAATTGCTCGATGGCATTGGTCGAGACCACCTCGTCGCGCGCCGCCGCCAGCATCAGCAGCGGGATTTTGATCTGGCCGGGAAACTGCTCGTGCCCGGCCGCCGCCATGGCCCCCATCGCCGCCGCCACCCAGCGCACCGTCGGCGCGCCGATTTCGAGTTCGGGCCGCGCGCGCACGATTTCCACCATGCGCCTGTAGCGGGTCAAATCCGAGGTCAGCGGATTGCCGGGAAAACTGCTTTCGGCGGCTGGCTTGTCCTGCCCGCGCGCCAGCGGCAGCCGCCCCAGCCCGACAAAGCTGGCCACTTCGGCGATCCTGGCCATCGTGCCCATCGAAAACGGCTGCCGGTCCAGCGCCACCATCGGCGCCGACAGGAACACCCGATCAAACATCAGGCGGTCCCTCGCCGCCGCATTGAGCGACACCAGCCCGCCCATGGAATGGCCCACCAGGTAATAGGGCGGCGGGCAATCGGGCAGCAGGATCTCGCCGTGAAAACTTTTGAGGTCGCACCAGTAGTCGTCGAACCGGTCGACATAGCCCAGATGCCGGTTGCCGATCAGCCGGTCCGAGCCGCCCTGCCCGCGCCAGTCAAAGGTCGCCACGGCAAAGCCGCGCTGGCGGAAATTCTCGATGGTCTCGAAATATTTCTCGATAAATTCGGTGCGTCCCTGCACGAGGCAGATGGTCCCGCGATGCGCGCCCTGCCCCCGGGGCCAGAGCGCGTAGCGCAGTCGCACCTTGTCGCTGGTGGTGAAATAGCCCACCCGCGCTCCCTCCGGCACCGGATTGGCGGCGATGTTGACGAGACTGGGACCATTCGGGTCGACGCTGGCTGGCATGGCACTTCCGCTGGCAGAGGCCCGCGAGCATAGCCCAGAGCCGTAAACAAAGAAAAACCGGCATCTCCGAAGAGATGCCGGCTGCCGTTGGCGGTCCGTGCGGGGGGCGGATGACAGACCGCTGTCCGGTACGTCGGGCAAGCCCGGCGCATGACCCAAACTAGCCCACCACAGCTGAACCCAGCCGCTCCGGCCCGTTCATTTTCGGTTCATCCGCCAGCCCATTTTTTCTGCGTGGCCACGCTCTTGAACGCGCCAAACCGGCTCCCATATCAATGCTGTTCGCCGGTTTTACCGGGAACCCCGATCCTGCCAGATCGGTGGCTCGCCGCTTTTGGGAGCCTTGTGCGCAGGTCCGGGACATCCACGTTGCTCACAGGAGAATGTGACTATGCAGACCATTGATTTTTCCCCCTTCTATCGTTCCACCGTCGGCTTTGACCGCGTCTTCAACCGCCTCGACACCCTGGTCGGGCAGGAAGCCAAGACCTACCCGCCCTACAATATCGAGCGCACCGGCGAAGACGCCTATCGCATCTCGATTGCGGTTGCTGGCTTTGCCAATGGCGACATCGCCATCGAGACCAAGGAAAACAGCCTGGTGATCAAGGGCGCCAAAGCCGTCGACGCCGACAAGACCCGTGAATTCCTCCATCGCGGCATTGCCGAGCGGGCTTTCGAGCTGCGCTTCCAGCTCGCCGACTATGTCGAGGTCCAGGGTGCCAACCTCGAGAACGGCCTGCTGCATCTGGAACTGAAGCGCGAACTGCCCGAGAGCAAGAAGCCGCGCAGCATCCAGATCAACAGCACCCCGACCGCGTCGATCGAGGACAAGTCGGTCAACTAAACCTCGTCTCCTCCCCGTGACGTCGTCTGGGCGCAATCCGCAAGGGTTGCGCCCTTTTGCTTGGGCGGGGGAACCCCAGCGCAGCCCATTGGTTGATGGTGCAGAGTTAGCGTCAAAGGACTGTTCATGAAAACTCCTTCCATCACCCTCAAGGGCAACGCCAAGTCGGCCGTCATCGACATTCTCAACGCCCGGCTGGCCGATGCCATCGACCTGGCCCTGATCACCAAGCAGGCCCACTGGAACCTCAAGGGCCCCAATTTCATCGCCGTGCACGAAATGCTCGACCCGATGCGCGCCGCCATTGACGGGCATGTCGATGTCATCGCCGAGCGCGTCGCCCAACTCGACGGCATTGCCCTGGGCACCAGCCAGGTCGTGGCCAAGCAGAGCAAGCTGGCGCCCTATCCCACCGATATCCGCAAGACCACCGATCACCTGGCAGCGCTCGCCGAACGCTTTGCGACGCTCGCCAACCAGGTGCGCGAGGATATCGACGCCACTGACGAGGCCGGCGATGCCGATGCCGCCGATATCCTGACCGCCTTTTCGCGGGAGCTCGACAAGGATCTGTGGTTCATCAAATCGCATCTGGAATAGGACTATTGGGACAAACCGGCGTTTGACGGGGCATTCCCGACCGAAAACCGCCATTTCAGCCCTCAAGTCCTATCGTTTCCTATAGGATTTGCGGGCTAGTCCTACGAAATCTGCGCCAAGGTCTGCAAATATTCTTGATCGGCATTTGCAGATGTGCAAATCTTCCTCAGATAGGGCAGCATCGTTGCCCTATCTAGCGTGCCCTCCGGTCTCCCCGGCCACACGCGCCCCGGCCCATTCCACGCCCTGCGCAAGGACTGGCCCGGCTGGGCCTCACCGGCCCGAATTGAGCGGCCATTTGGATGCAGCGCCGCTCCCCACAAAAAGATAATCTGGCTGAATGCCAAGGCCTGCCTGTTCGATCCGCGCCCGCGATGTGTCCGCCGGCGCCCGCCCAGGAAAAGCCAGCCGCGACGGCCCATATAAGACATCGAGGAAACAGATCATGGTCATCAGCCAAGTAGGGTCGTGCCAAATACCAACGCGGTCATCAGCCGCCGGTCAGCATCCAGGACGACCGGCGGCGCAAGGACTTTACTCCCCCACTAAAGAACACGATGCCTGCGGCATCGGCATGATCGCCAATATCAAGAACCAGCCCAGCCACGAAGTGGTCGAAAAGGGCCTGGAAATCCTCGAAAATCTTGAACATCGTGGAGCCGTAGGGGCCGACCCGCTGATGGGTGACGGCGCCGGCATCCTGGTTCAGACCCCCCACAATTTCTTCGCCAAAGTGCTGCCCTTCCCGCTGCCGGATCAGCATCACTACGCCGTGGCGATGCTGTTTTATCCCAATGACCGGGCCCTGCGGGAGCGCTGCGCCGAAGTCGTGCACTATTGCCTCACCAGCGAAGGTCTCGAGATCCTGGGCGAACGCGTGGTGCCGTTCGACAATTCAGCGCTCTCGGCCGGCGTCATCGCCACCCAGCCGCTGATCGAGCAGATCGTGGTCAAGCGTCCCGCCGAGCTGACCATTGACGAGTTCGAGCGCAAGCTGCTGATCGCGCGCAAGGTCATCTCCAACACGGTCTACAACACCGTCCCCGAGAGCAATACCGACAACGGCTTTTACGTCGTGTCGCTGTCGGCGCGCACCATTGTCTACAAGGGCATGTTCCTCGCCTACCAGCTGGGCGCCTTCTACCCCGATCTGTCCGACCCCGATTTCGAAAGCGCCATTGCCCTGGTGCACCAGCGCTTTTCCACCAACACCTTCCCCTCCTGGAAGCTGGCCCACCCCTATCGCATGACCACCCATAATGGTGAGATCAACACCATTCGCGGCAACGTCAACTGGATGGCGGCGCGCCAGGCGTCGGTGCATTCCAAGTACTTTGGCGAGGACATCTCCAAGCTCTGGCCGATTTCCTATGAGGGCCAGTCCGACACCGCCTGCTTTGACAACGCGCTCGAATTTCTGGTGCGCGGCGGCTATCCGCTGCCCCATGCGGCGATGATGCTGATCCCCGAAGCCTGGGCCGGCAATCCGCTGATGGATGAAAAGCGCCGCGCCTTTTACCAATACCACGCCTCGCTGATGGAGCCCTGGGACGGCCCCGCCGCCATGTCGCTCAGCGATGGCCGCTATGTCGTGGCAACGCTCGACCGCAATGGCCTCGGCCCGCGCGCTATCTCGTGACCAGGAACGGCCATGTGGTGCTCGCCTCGGAATCGGGCGTGCTCGATATCCCCGAGGAAGACATTGTCGAGCGCTGGCGCCTGCAGCCGGGGCGGATGCTGCTGATCGACCTCGAACAGGGCCGCATCATCTCCGACGACGAGATCAAGGCGACGCTGGCCACCGCCAATCCCTATGCCGACTGGCTGGCCCGCACCCAGATCGTGCTCGAGGACCTGCCCCCGGTGGCCCCGCGCGAAGCGCTGACCTCCGAGAGCCTGCTCGACCGCATGCAGGCCTTTGCCTACACCCAGGAAGACATCAAGCTGCTGATGGCCCCCATGGCCACCACCGGCCAGGAAGCCGTCGGCTCGATGGGCACCGACACGCCGCTCTCGGCGCTCTCGGACAAGCCCAAGCTGCTCTACACCTATTTCAAGCAGAACTTTGCCCAGGTCACCAACCCGCCGATCGATCCGATCCGCGAGGAATCGGTGATGAGCCTCGTCTCGTTCATCGGTCCCGCGCCCCAATCTCTTCGATCTGGAAGGCCTCTCCACAGTCAAGCGCCTCGAAGTGCGCCAGCCGATCCTGACCAATGACGATCTGCGAAAAGATCCGCCTGATCGGCGAGATGGAAAGCAATAATTTCCGCTCGATCACCCTCGACATCACCTATCCCAAGGCCAAGGGCGCCAGGGGCATGGAGGCGGCCATCGACGCGCTGTCGGCGGCGGCCGAGCGGGCCGTGCACGCGGGCTACAACATCATCGTGCTGTCCGACCGCGCCATCGCTTCCGACCGGCTCGATATCCCGACCCTGCTGGCGCTGGCCGCCGTGCATCACCATCTGATCCGCAAGGGCCTGCGCACCTCGACGGGGCTGGTGGTGGAAACCGGGGAAGCCCGCGAAATTCACCACTTCGCCATGCTGGCCGGCTATGGCGCCGAAGCCATCAACCCCTATCTGGCCTTTGAAACCCTGCAGGCGCTGCACGCCGAGGGCAATTACCCCGAGGAAGTCTCGGCCGACGAAGTGGTCTATCGCTACATCAAGTCGGTGGGTAAGGGCCTGCTCAAGGTCATGTCCAAGATGGGCATTTCCACCTACCAGTCCTATTGCGGCGCGCAGATCTTTGACGCGGTCGGCCTGTCGCAAACCTTTGTCGACAAGTACTTCTTCGGCACCGCCACCTCCATCGAAGGCGTCGGCCTCAAGGAAGTCGCCGAGGAAACCGTGCGCCGCCACGACCTCGCCTTCGGCAATGACGCCGTGCTCGCGCGCACCCTCGATGTGGGCGGCGAATATGCCTACCGCATCCGCGGCGAAAAGCACGCCTGGTCGCCCGATGTGGTGGCCGACCTGCAGCACGCCGTGCGCCTCAAGGACGACGCCCCGACAACGCCCAGGAACGCTACGACAGCTTACGCCGCGCGGGTGAACTCGGGCGAAAACGGCTTCTGTCGCCATCCGCCATCTGCTCGACATCACCCCGCTCGGCGCACCCATCGCCCTCGAGGAGGTCGAGCCGGCCAGCGACATCGTCAAGCGCTTCGTCACCGGCGCCATGTCGCTTCGGCTCGATTTCGCGCGAGGCCCACACGACGCTGGCGCAGGCGATGAACCGCATTGGCGGCAAGTCCAACACCGGCGAAGGCGGCGAAGAACCCGACCGCTACCAGAAGCTGCCCGATGGTTCGCAAAACCCGTTGCGCAGCGCCATCAAGCAGGTCGCCTCGGGCCGCTTTGGCGTCACCACCGACTATCTGGTCAATGCCGACGCAGCTCCAGATCAAGGTCGCCCAGGGGCCAAGCCCGGCGAAGGCGGCCAGCTGCCCGGCCACAAGGTCGACTGGATCGTCGCCAAGACCCGCCACTCCACCCCGGGCGTGGGCCTGATCAGCCCGCCGCCGCACCACGACATCTATTCCATCGAAGACCTGGCCCAGCTCATCTACGATCTCAAGAACGTCAACGAGCAGGCGCAGATATCTCGGTCAAGCTGGTGGCCGAGGTCGGCGTCGGCACCATTGCCGCGGGCGTTGCCAAGGCTCGCGCCGATCACATCACCATCTCCGGCTATGATGGCGGCACCGGCGCTTCGCCTCTGACCTCGCTCAAGCATGCCGGCGGCCCGTGGGAAATCGGCCTTGCCGAAACCCACCAGACGCTGGTGCTCAACCGGCTGCGGGCGCGCGTCGTGCTGCAGGTCGATGGCGGGCTCAAGACCGGCCGCGACGTGCTGATCGGCGCGCTGCTGGGGGCCGACGAGTTCGGCTTTTCCACCGCCCCGCTGATCGCGGCGGGCTGCATCATGATGCGCAAGTGCCACCTCAACACCTGCCCGGTGGGCGTTGCCACCCAGGACCCGGTGCTGCGCAAGCGCTTCAAGGGCACGCCCGAGCACGTCATCAACTACTTCTTCTTCATCGCCGAAGAACTGCGCGGGCTGATGGCCGAACTGGGCGCCCGCACCCTGACCGAGCTGGTCGGGCGCTCGGACCTGCTCGCCAGCGCCCCATGCCTGAGCACTGGAAGTGCTGCCGGCGTCGATCTGAGCAAGCTGATCTTCAAGCCCGAAGCGCTGGGCGGCGACACGCTCCATCACTCCGAGGCGCAGAACCATCACCTCGAATCCGTGCTCGACCGCGAGCTGATCGCCCGGCCCAGCCCGCCCTCGCCCAGCGCCAAGCCGGTGCAGATCGCGCTGCCGATCCGCTCGCGCGACCGCGCCGCCGGGGCCATGCTGTCGGGGGAGCTCGCCCGCCGCTACGGCCATGACGGCCTGCCCGACGACACCATCGCCATCACGCTCACCGGCACGGCCGGGCAGTCCTTCGGGGCGTTCCTTGCCCGCGGCATCGCCATCGAGCTGGTCGGCGATGCCAATGACTATGTCGGCAAGGGCCTATCGGGGGGCCGCATCGTGGTGCGCCCGTCCGAGCGCGCCACGATCGTGCCCGAACACTCGATCATCGTGGGCAATACCGTGCTCTACGGCGCCATCGAGGGCGAGGCCTATTTCCGCGGCGTCGCCGGCGAACGCTTTGCCGTGCGCAATTCGGGGGCCATCGCTGTCGTCGAAGGCACCGGCGATCACGGCTGCGAATACATGACCGGCGGGGTGGTCGTGGTCATCGGCCAGACCGGGCGCAATTTTGCCGCCGGCATGAGTGGCGGCGTCGCCTATGTGCTCGATGAGGACGACGACTTTCCGCTCCCGCTGCAATCTGGCCATGGTCGATCTCGAACCGGTCGAGGAAGAAGAAACCCTGATGCAGCAATTGCACCATCACGGTGGGGACCTGGAATGGCACGGCCGCGTCGACGTGTCGGGCGATCTGACCCGCCACGACGACGAGCGCCTGCACCAGCTCATCGCCAACCATGTGCACTATACCGGCTCGACCCGGGCCCAGCACATCCTCGATCACTGGGCTGAGATGCGCCCCAAATTCGTGAAGATCATGCCGGTCGAATACCGCCGCGCCATCCGCGAAATGGAAACCCGCCGCACCATGCTGGCGGCAGCAGAATAGCCATGCACCAGCACATTTTTCAGCCACTCACGGCGTCGCTCCACCCCCACGGGTCATTTGATCTACCCACCGGGTCATTTCACCTCCCCACCGGGTCATTCCCGCGAAAGCGGGAACCTCGGTTTCCTTCCCCATCACCGCAAACAGAGGTCCCCGCTTTCGCGGGGATGACCCCGATCAACAATTCGACGATCACCGCAAACTCAGGGGCACATCATGGGTAAGGTCACAGGCTTTCTCGAAATCGAGCGCGAAGAGCCCCGCTATGCTCCCGCCTCCGATCGCATCCGCCATTTCGGCGAATTCACCATCCCGCTGTCCGAGGCGCGGGTGGTGGATCAGGCCGCCCGCTGCATGGATTGCGGCGTGCCCTATTGCCACGGCGATACCGGCTGCCCGGTCAACAACCAGATCCCCGACTGGAACGATCTGGTGTTCAACAATGACTGGGAAGAGGCCGCGCGCAATCTGCACTCCACCAACAACTTCCCCGAGTTCACCGGCCGCATCTGCCCCGCCCCCTGCGAGGAAGCCTGCACGCTCAACCTCGAGGACAGCCCGGTCGCCATCAAGACCATCGAACAGGCGATTGCCGACAAGGCCATCCGCAATGGCTGGATCAAGCCGCAGCCCAGCGCCACCAAAACCGGCAAGTCGGTGGGCATTGTCGGCTCCGGCCCGGCCGGCCTTGCCGCTGCCCAGCAGCTGGCCCGCGCCGGTCACGAGGTGCATCTTTATGAACGCGAGCCCAAGGCCGGCGGGCTGCTGCGCTACGGCATTCCCGACTTCAAGATGGAAAAGGACCATATCGACTTCCGCGTCGCGCAGATGGAGGCCGAGGGCGTCACCTTCCACTATGGCGTCAATATCGGGGTAAGCATCCCCTTTGCCGACCTCAAGGCGCGCCACGATGCCGTGCTGCTGACCGGCGGTTCGGAGCAACCCCGCGCCGTCGACGCCGAAGGCACCGAGCTCAATGGCGTGCATTTTGCCATGCCTTATCCTCGTCCAGCAAAACCGCCGCATCGGCGGCGAGGACGTCGCGGGCGAAGTCCAGCTGACCGCCGCCGGCAAGCATGTCGTGGTGGTGGGTGGGGGCGATACCGCCAGTCGACTGCGTCGGCACGGCGTTCCGCCAGGGGGCCATTGCCGTCACCCAGATCGACGTGCGGCCGATGCCGCCCGAGCTCGAGAACAAGCTGACCAACTGGCCCAATTGGGCGGTCAAGATGCGCACCTCCTCCTCCCAGGCCGAAGGCGCCATCCGCGAGTTCGCCGCCGGCACCATGAAGATCATCGGCAATGCCAAGGGCCAGGTCACCGGCGTCGAATGCGCCCGCGTCGATCGCAACCGCCAGCCCATCCCCGGCACCGAGTTCGTCATCAAGGCCGATCTCGTGCTGCTGGCCATCGGCTTTGCCTCGCCCGTGCACGAGGGCATGCTGACCGAACTGGGCGCCCAGTTCGACCGGCGCGGTAATCTCTTCGCCGATACGCTGAGCTACGCACCAGCGTCGAGAGGGTCTTTGCCGCCGGCGACATGCGCCGCGGGCAGTCGCTCGTGGTCTGGGCCATCCGCGAAGGCCGCCAGGCCGCCCGCGCCATCGATGTCGCCCTGATGGGCCGCACCGACCTGCCGCGCTGATCATCCCGACCTGTCCCCGCTGGGGACAGGTCACCCCGGCCATTGTCGGGAGCGTGCGGACTGGATAGAAGGGTCAGTCTTTCCAACCGGCGAATGTGCGATGACCCAGAAGCCCTATGTCGTTGATGAATTGATCTCCGCCAAGGCGATCGCTGCGCGCGTGGAAGCGCTGGCGCGAGAAATCTCCACCTATTATGCCGACACCGACAAGCTGGTGGTGGTGGGCCTGCTGCGCGGCTCCTTCATCTTCATCGCCGATCTGGTGCGCGAGATCGACCTGCCGGTCGAGGTCGATTTCCTCGAGGCCTCCTCCTATGGCAACGACATGGAATCGAGCCGCGAAGTGCGCATCCTCAAGGATCTGCGCGGCGAGATCGCCGGACGCGACGTGCTGGTGGTCGAAGACATCATCGATACCGGCCACACGCTCAAGCATGTGCTCGAAATCCTCGAGACCCGCCATCCGCGCCGCATGGCCGTGTGTGCGCTGCTCAACAAGCCGTCGCGCCGCGAAACCGATGTGCAGGCCAAATGGGTCGGCTTCGACATTCCCGACGAATTCGTCGTCGGCTATGGCATCGACTACGCCCAGCGCAACCGCAATCTGCCCCATATCGGGGCCGTGCGCTTCGTCGAAGACTAGTTTTCCTCCGGGGGGTTGGGATCAATTCCCACCCCGAAGGCATCGGCGCGCCCGATCGGGGCCGTCATCAGCTGCTCGAGCGTAAAGGGCGGCGCGCTCCCCGCGCTGCCCGCCGCCGTCACCAGTTCGGTCGCCCGCGCCGGCGCCCGGCTGAGCGGCACCACCGCCCCCGCCACTTCGAGCAGCCGGATCTGGCCCAGCCCCTGGAACGGCGGGCGCAGCATCGCTGCCCCGTCAGTGCCCTGCAGCGGATCGGCGACCGCCAGCGACACCGTCCCGCCCCGATAAAAGCTGCGCACCGACTGGCTCACATAAAACGCCAGCTTGTCCGACCCGGCCGTGGCAAAGTGAATGCCGTCATCCTTGCGCATCAGGGCGTTCTGCCCGTTCACATCGGGGCCATAGGAGGCAATATTTCCGTCCTCGCCCAAGAAGCGCTCATAGATATCGAGATAATCCGCGCCGCCCGAAAAGCTCGCCAGCCGCTGGATATTGCTGATCTGGCGGATCGCCGCCGAATAGTCGCCCTTGGCCATGGGCGGCAGCCCGATCCAGATCACCGGCTTGCGCGCTGCCCGCAATTTGCCGAGGAATCCCCGCACCCGGGCCTGGTAGGCAACATTCCACGCCTCGCTCAGCGGCTCCAGCACCTGCCCGCCCAGCGTGAGTTCCTGCCGGTCGTTGATGCCGATGATCACCACCGCCAGATCGAAACTATTGGCGGCAATCTGCGCGCTGATCGCCTTGTCCCAGTCGAAAAAATCATCGCGCACGAAGCCCGATGAACTCACCCCCTGGTTGATCACCACGAGATTGGGGTCTTCGGCGTAAAGCCGCTCCAACGCCTTGCTCAGGTCGATCGCCAGCGAATCGCCGAACACCGCCAGCCGCGTCGCCGTCTCGGCCTTGGCCACCTGCGGCTTGGGCGGGGGCAGCGCTGCCTGCGGCTTGGGCGCCGTCGTGGTCTGGCGGCGCGGCTGCTGTTGCTGCTGCACCGGCGCCTGCTTGCGCTCGGGCTCGCCGAACAGCAGATCGAACAGCGTGCGCCGCTTCTGCTGCTGCGCCACCACGATGGTGTCGCCCTGGGCCAGCGCCGGCGCCACATCGACGAGGACCAGCAGTCCGATCAGCAGTGCAACAGCGATCCGCATCACGCCAAACTCTCCACTATTCCTAACTCCGCTTACCAAGCTCGGCCGGTCGCGGCCATCGGCTCACCGGCTCGTTACTGCGCCGCCATCAGCGCATCATAGCTGGCCCTGGTTATGAAACCGTCGGCAATCTCGCCGCGCGCCGCCTGAAATCTGGCATAGGCCTGCTGGGTGATCGGCCCAAGCCGCCCATCCACCGAGCCCTGGTAGAGCCCCAGCCGCAGCAACGCCTGCTGGATGGCCTGGCGCTGCGCCAGGTCGGGAAAGCGCGTCTTGCGGGGCCAGTCATCGACAAAATCGCCGCCCCCCTTCAGCCGGTCGGTCAGATGCGCCACCGCCAGCGCATAGCTGTCGGAAAAATTATAGCCCTTGAGCACCAGGTAATTGCCGGTCATCAGGAATTTGGGGCCATCCTTGCCCGCCGGCACATAAAGGAATACCGGCAGGTCCGGATCACCGAACTGCCGTCCCGCCACCCGAACGATGCCGCGCTCGGCGAAAAACGCCACGGGCCGCAGCTGCGAGCGGTCCGCCAGCAAATAGTCGAACCCCGGCGGCACCATTACTTCCATGCCCCAGTCGACGCCCGGCTGATAGCCAAGCGCGCGCAGGAAATTGGCACTGGTCGCCAGCGCATCGGCCAGCGAATGGTGCAGGTCGACGCGCCCGTCCCCATCGCCATCCCGCCCATTGGCCAGCACATTGGATGGATTGACCTGCAAATGCCCGATCGCCCCGGCCCAGGAGCCGATTAATTGGCCGGGCGCAAGATTGTCCCGCTGCAGCAGGAGCAGCGCCGCGATCAGATCCTTTTCGTCCTCGACCAGCCGCGACCGCCGTTGATGCACCAGCGTCGCCAGCGCCCGCACGATGGGCTGGATCAGCCTGGCATTGCCCAGCACCGCCCCGTAATCGGTCTCCATGCCCCAGATGGCGCCCAGCAGATACGGATCGACCCCATACTCCTTGCCGATGGCGGCAAACAATGCGCTTTCCCGCGCCATTGCCGCCTTGCCGCGCGCGATCCGCCCGGCATTGATCCGCCCGTCGATATAGTCCCACACCGGGGTGGTGAATTCGGGCTGGCTCGCCACAAGGTCAGGCACGCGCGGATCGGGCGTCAGCCCAACCATGTCGCGCTCATATGTGGCGCTGCTCACCCCGGCGGCGATCGCTTTGGCCCGGAAGTTGGCGATGAAACTGTCAAAGCTTTCGACCGGCTGGGCCAGCGCCGGGGTCACCAGCGCCGGGGTCACCAGCGCCAGCCACAGGATCGCCAGCATGCGCCCGAGCCGGCCCATCATCACCCTAGCGGTTGCGCGTCATCAGATGGCGCTCCCAGGCATAGGCGGTCGCCACGATCTCGTTGAGGTCGTCATGCTGGGGCTGCCAGCCCAGCAGCTGGCGCACCTTGGCGCCGGTCGCGGTGATCGAAGCGGGGTCGCCGGCGCGGCGCGGGCCCTCGTCGACGCGGAAGTTCACGCCCGAAACCTGGCGCACCGTTTCCACCACCTGGCGCACCGAATAGCCCTTGCCATAGGCGCAGTTGAGCGTCGTGCTGTCGCCGCCGCCGCGCAGATGCCGCAGCAGCAGGGCGTGCGCCGCGATCAGATCGGTGACGTGGATATAGTCGCGCACGCAGGTGCCGTCGGGGGTCGCGTAGTCGGTGCCGAAAATGTCCATCTTCTCGCGCTGCCCCAGCGCCGTCTGGCACGCCACCTTGATCAGATGGGTGGCGAGCGGCGTCGACTGACCGCTGCGCTTTTGCGGATCGGCCCCCGCCACGTTGAAATAGCGCAGCACGCCAAAGGTCATCGGGTGCGCCGCCGCCACGTCAGCCAGCATCCATTCGGTCATCAGCTTGGAGCGGCCATAGGGCGACATCGGGTTGAGCGGGGTGGTTTCCACCACCGGCGTCGAGCCCGGTCATGCCATAGACGGCCGCGGTCGAGGAAAAGATGAAATGCTTGACCCCGCCCTTGACCGCCGCCTCGATCAGATTGCGCGACGTCGCGGTGTTGTTGCCGTAATATTTGAGCGGATCGCTCACCGATTCCGGCACCACGATGGAGCCGGCAAAATGCACGATCTCGGTAATCTTGTGCTTGTCGATCAGGCGCCGCACCAGCTCGATATCGCCAGCATTGCCCGGCTCATAGATGGCGCGCGCGTCGATCGCCCAGTCGAATCCCGTCACCAGATTGTCGAGCACCACGACGGTTTCACCCGCATCGGCCAGGTTGAGCACCATGTGGCTGCCGATATAGCCTGCCCCACCCGTGACCAGAACCGCCATTACCTACTCCTGTTTCAAAACGCCAATTTGTCTTGGTGATATTTATAGACCGGTTGCGATAGCTTTACCTACCCGCAACAATGGAGTGTTCGATTTGCTCAAACGCGTAAAAACGGCCGTCTTTCCCGTCGCCGGTCTGGGGACGCGCTTCCTGCCCGCCACCAAGGCCCTGCCCAAGGAGATGCTGACCGTTGTCGACCGCCCCCTCATTCAATATGCGGTAGACGAAGCACGCGAAGCAGGAATCGAGCATTTCGTCTTCGTGACCGGCCGCAACAAGGGCGTCATCGAAGACCATTTCGACAAGCAGTTCGAGCTCGAGACGACCCTCGAGATGCGCGGCAAGGACGCCGCGCTCGCCGAACTGCGCAAGGACCTGCCCTCGGCCGGCCGCACCAGCTTCACCCGCCAGCAGGAACCGCTGGGCCTCGGGCCATGCCGTGTGGTGCGCCCGCCATATCGTCGGCGACAATCCGTTCGCCCTGCTGCTGCCCGACATGCTGTTCAAGGGCGAGCCCGGCGTGCTCAAGCAGATGGTCGATGCCTATGAAAGCAATGGCGGCAACATCATCGCCGTCGAGGAAGTGCCCGAGAGCGAAGTGTCCTCCTATGGCATTGTCGGGCGCGGCGAAGGCCCCGATAGCGGCTTCAAGATCACCGACATGGTCGAAAAGCCCAAGCGCGAGGATGCCCCGTCCAACCTGATCATTTCCGGCCGCTATATCCTGCAGCCCGAAATCTTTGGCCTGCTGGCCGATCAGCCGCGCGGCGCGGGCGGCGAAATCCAGCTCACCGACGCCATGCAGACGCTGATGCAGGGCCAGGACTTCACCGGCGTCAAATATGCCGGCCAGAGCTTTGACTGTGGCTCCAAGATCGGCTTCCTCACTGCCAACGTGGTCTATGCGCTCGACCGCGACGATATCCGAGAGGGCTTCATCAAGGAATTGCGCAAGCTCGACCTAGACGGCCAGTTCTAGCGCGACAGCGTGACGCCCACCGACACCCGGTGGGCGTCCTCGGTCCCGCTCGTGCTGGTCTCGGCGCGATCATAGCCGTAATCGGCGTTGAGCGCGGTGTGGGCGTTGAGGCGATAATCGGCGCCCATGCCCCAGCCATAACCCGACCCGGTCTCGGCACTGCCAACCTGCACGGTGCGATACCAATCGGCATCGGCCCGCAGCGCCAGCCATGAATTAACCCGATAATCCACCTCGGCGGTCGCCTCATAGCGCAGCTGCGTCGTGCCCCCGCTCTCCGGCCCCGCCGGCGACAGGCTGGTCCTCAGCCCGGCCCGCAGCCGCCAATCGGCGTCGGGGGCAAAGGTGACGCTCGCGTCATAGAGCTGGCTGACCACCTCGGCCAGCCCCTCCGCATCGAACTTGCGCAGAGCAACACCGGTCGAGGCGGTGGCTTCAAGCGTCGTGTTCCAGCGCCCGGTCACCCCGCCGCGCAGGCTCAGATCGGTCGCATCGGGCTTGACCAGCAGCACCGGCGAGGGCTGATCGAACACATCGCGCCCAAGCCCTGCCTGTCCGAACACCTCAAGGATCGGGGTTGCCTGGTAGCCCACCCGCAGCGCGCTATCGAGCGCCCAGTAATCGCGGTCGGCATTGTCCCGGGTGCTGCCATCGAGCCGCGTCGAGGGACCATAGCTATGGCGCTCCGCTCCACCCGTCAGCTCCACGTTGAACCGCCCGAACTCGCGGCGAACGCCCAGCTCCACCCCGCTGCTGAGCTGCCGCGGCTCGCGCGCAATCCCGGCGCCCGCGCCCAGCGCCCCGGCCAGCGGCTGGTTGAATTCGAGATGCGCATTGGTCGTGACCGCGGTGAGGCTATCGAGCGCATAGGCACCGCGCAGCCCCAGCCGCAGCCCGCTCACTTCGGGATTATTTTCCTGGGCCCGCACCAGCTCGGCATCGCCGGTCATATTGATGCTGGCGCGCCGTCCCTGATGATCGAGCTCCACATGGGGCACCAGCCGCACATCGAAGCGCTCGCCATTGGTCCCCCTGGTAAAACTGCCGCGCAGCCCCAGCGACCAGTCGAGGTCAAAAAACGGTGGTTCCTCTTCGCCTGGCGCATCGAGCGCCACCGGGCTTGCCGGATATTGCCCGGGCAGCAGGCGCTCATTATCGGCCGCCGTGCCGTCGCCGCCAGCGTGGTCGGAGGCGCCGCGGGCAGGCGTTCCAAGGCACAGCATGCACACCGCGCTTGCCGTCCACACCCAATTGCGCACCCACACGGCCAAGCTCTGCTCTCCAACCCATCAGCGTCGGATCGGCATCCCGATCCGGCCCGCGACGCAGGCGCCCGGGCTCGGGCCGACCTTCCACCTATATGGTTAACAAAGCCTTGTCAGTATCCCGCCGCCTCCACCCGCAGCACCGCACCTTCGGCCCCGATGATGCGCACTTTCTGGCCCTTGGGCAGATTGGGCCCGCTGACCCGCCAGATGCTGTCGCCGAACGCCACCCGCCCATAGCCATCGCTGATCGGCTCGATCAGCACCGCTTCCTGCCCGATCATCTGCTCGGTGCGGCGGTTGAGATTGGGCCGGTCGCTGGTCTTGCGCCGGTTGCGGTTGACCCGCACCCACAGCGCGATGCTGACCAGCGACAGCACGCCGAACAGCAGCCATTGCGCCGGCGCCCCGATCGGCTGCACCAGCACCACCAGCCCCGTGATCAGCCCGGAAATGCCCATCCACACCATGAAGCCGCCCGGCACCACCAGCTCCAGCGCCAACAGGATCAGCCCCGCCACGATCCACGACCAGCCGCCGTAATTGCCGACGAACTCGATGAGCTGCATGGCTTACCCCTGGTGCGTGCCGCTGCTGGGCGGGCGGCCCGAACGCCCCTGCGCCGGAGCCCCGCCGCCAAAGGTTTCCTTGGCGATCTCGGCAATCCCCCCGATCGCCCCGATGACGCTCGAAGCCTCGAGCGGCAGCATCAGCAGCTTCTGGTTGGGGGAGGTCGCGATAGCCTGCAGCGCCTTGATGTAGTTGTTGGCAACGAAATAATTGATCGCCTGCACATTGCCCCCGGCAATGGCGTCCGACACCATCTGGGTGGCCTTGGCCTCGGCTTCCGCCGAACGCTCGCGCGCCTCGGCATCGCGGAAGGCCGCTTCCCGGCGGCCCTCGGCCTCCAGCACCTGGGCTTGCTTGGCCCCCTCGGCCTGCAGGATCGCCGACTGCCGCCGCCCTTCGGCCTCGAGAATGGTGGCGCGCTTTTCGCGTTCCGCCTTCATCTGCCGGCCCATCGATTCCACCAGGTCCTTGGGCGGGTCGATATCCTTGATTTCGATGCGGGTGATCTTGATCCCCCAGGGCGATACCGCCGTATCCACCACCCGCAGCAGCCGCTCGTTGATTTCATCGCGATGGCTGAGCAGCTCATCGAGGTCCATCGAGCCCATCACCGTGCGGATATTGGTCATGGTCAGATTGAGGATGGCATTCTGCAGCCCGGAAATCTCATAGGCGGCGGCCGCGGCATCGAGAATTTGATAGAAGGTCACGCCATTGGCGGTGATCGAGGCGTTGTCGCGGGTGATCACCTCCTGGTGCGGCACCTCCAGCACCTGCTCCATCACGTTGACCTTATGCCCGATGGTGTCGATGAACGGCACGATCAGGCTGAGGCCGGGCTTGAGCGTGCGGGTATATTTGCCGAAGCGCTCGACGGTATAGTTGAAGCCCTGCGGCACGGTCTTGGCGCCGGCAAACAGCACCAGCAGCGCCAATAGTCCCAGGCCAATCAGCGTCACGCTGAGCCCATCGAGCCCGAGTTCATTGAGGATTCCCATCGGCGATTCTCCCTTGGCCGCTTTGCCCGCCAGTTTACGAGTATCCGGGGCCGCCGCGCAACGGAACAAAGCCCGGCGCTCAGCCGTTGCCCGAGCTGGTTGAGTGCCATTGCGAGTTCGCCATGCCCGTGTCCCGCCCGATCCCCAAAGGCCCCTTCCCCCTGGCCCAAATCTGGGGAGCAAACTGAGCCATGGCCAGCAAAGCCGAGACCCTGCTCAAGGAATACCAGGCCAAGCGCGACTTCACCAAGACCCAGGAACCCTCGGGCAGCGCCCCCGCCACCGCCGCCACCGGCAATCGCTTCGTCGTGCAGAAACACGATGCCACGCGCCTCCATTACGATTTCCGCATCGAGCTCGATGGCGTGCTCAAGAGCTGGGCCGTTGCCAAGGGCCCGTCCGATGATCCGGCCGAAAAGCGGCTGGCGGTGCGGGTCGAGGACCACCCGCTCGACTATGGCAGTTTCGAGGGCACCATTCCGGCGGGCGAATATGGCGGGGGCACCGTCATGCTGTGGGATGAGGGCACTTGGGAGCCGATCGGGGATCCCCAAGCCGGGCTCGAAAAGGGCGATCTCAAGATGCGGCTGTCGGGCCACCGCATGAAAGGCGAATGGGTGCTGGTCCACATGAAGGGCCGCGACACCCAGCGCAAATCCGGGCCCGCCCGGGAGAACTGGCTGCTGATCAAGCACCGCGACGCCCATGCCAGCGACCACGACACGCTGACCGGGCGTTTCACGAAGTCCGTGTCCACCGGGCGCGACCTCGAAGGCATTGCCAAGGGCCTCAAGCCGCGCCGGCGCACCACCACTCCCGCCGCCGCCGTCTGGCATTCGGATACCGCCAAGGGCGTCGACAACCCCAAGCTCCCAAGGCCTAGCAAGAAGGCCAGTGCCGCCCTGCCCGAATTTCGTCCCCCCCAATTGGCGACACTGGTCACCAGCGTGCCCCAGGGCGACGACTGGGTGTTCGAGATGAAATATGACGGCTACCGCTGCATCGCGGCCATCTCGGGCGAAGCCGTGCGCCTTTATACCCGCACCGGCAAGGACTGGACTGAGCAGTTCGCCGCCATCGTGCCCCCGCTCAGCCGCCTCACCCGCGGCAGTGCGCTGATCGATGGCGAGCTGTGCGCGTTCGACGCCAAGGGGCGCACCGATTTTTCCACCCTCAAGGATCACCTCTCCAATGGCGGGCCGCTGACCCTGTTCGCCTTCGACCTGCTTGAGCGCGACGGCAAGGACCTCACCAAACTGCCGCTGCTCGAGCGCAAGACGCAGCTCGAAACCCTGCTCGGGCGCATCGAATCCTCATCGCTGGTGCAGTTTTCGCCGCACATCGTGGGCAATGGCCAGCGCGTGCTCGATACCTTGTGCGCCGGCGGCCATGAGGGCGTCGTCGCCAAGCGCGCCGATGCCCCCTATCGCCACGAGCGCTCCAAATCCTGGCTCAAGATCAAATGCTCCAAGCGCCAGGAATTCGTCATTGCCGGCTGGACCCCTTCCACCCGCAAGACCAGTTTTGCCTCGCTGCTGCTGGGCACCTGGGACGACGGCAAGCTGGTCTATCGCGGCCGCGTCGGCACCGGCTTCAGCGTCGCCTCGGCCAAGGCCCTGCAGGCCCAGCTCGATGCCCGCGCCCGCAAGATGAGCCCATTCGACAGCGTCCCCAAGGCCATTGCCCGCACTGCCCGCTGGGTCGCCCCCGAGCTGGTCGGGGAAATCGGCTTTACCGAATTCACCCCCGACGGGGTATTGCGCCACCCCTCCTTTTTGGGCCTGCGCGAGGACAAGCCCGCCGCCGAAGTGCAGCGCGAGGCCCCCAGCGCCATCGCCGCCCCGCTCAGCGCCGAGGCCGGGCTCAATGCCGCCGCCGCAGCCGGCATCAAGCTCACCAGCCCCGATCGCGTCGCTTATCCCGGCCAGGGGGTGACCAAGGCGGATCTGGTCGCCTATTACGCCGCGGTCGCGGCCCGCATGCTGCCCTATATCGAAAACCGGCCGCTGAGCCTTTTGCGCTGCCCGCAGGGGCGCGCCAAATACTGCTTCTTCCAGAAGCACGATACCGGCGGCTTTCCCGAGGCGATGAAATCCGTGCTGATCGCCGAAAAGGATGGCACCAGGGAGGATTATTTCTACATCGAGGACCTGGCCGGGCTGATCGCGGGCACCCAGATGAACGTGCTCGAATGGCATTTGTGGGGGTCGCGCATCAAGGACGTCGAAAAGCCCGAGCGCATCATCTTCGATATCGACCCCGATGAAGGCCTCGACTTTTCCCATGTGCGCGCCGCCGCCACCGACATCCGCGACATGCTGGCGGCGCTGGGCCTGCGCTCCTATGCGCTGGTCAGCGGTGGCAAGGGCGTGCACGTCATCGCCCCATTGCGCCCGTCCGCCGAATGGCCCGAGGTCAAGGCCTTCTGCAAGGCCGTCGCCCAGCGCCTCGCCGCCGACCACCCCGACCGCTTCGTCGCCAATATGAGCAAGGCCAAGCGCAAGGGAAAACTGTTCATCGACTATCTGCGCAACGAGCGCGGCGCCACCGCCATCGCCCCCTGGTCCACCCGCTCACGCGAAGGCGCCCCCGCCGCGGTCCCCGTCGGCTGGGACGAACTCGACACCATCACCGCCGCCAACCAGTTCACCCTCCCCCAAGCCGCCGCCCGCGCCCAGTCCCCCGACCCCTGGCCCGACTACTTCACCACCACCCAGGCGATCACCAAGACCCTGCTCAACAAAGTGCTGAAAAAATAGCCCATCGCCACCGGACGCTTGGCCTTCATGAGGCTGTTCGCTACCCACCACGCCGCACATACAGAGTGTCATTCCCTCCACCCACGGGTCATTCTCCGCCCCCTACGATGTCATTCCACCCCCAACGATGTCATTCCCGCGAAAGCGGGAACCTCCGTTTTCACGGAACAAAGCGCATTCAAGAATGGGTCACCCTCACCCTCGCCCTACACCACAGAGGTTCCCGCTTTCGCGGGAATGACCCGGTAGGAGGGGCTATCATGAAAGAAGTTGGCAGTGGCCAGGATGGTGAGTTCTGCAAACTGCCCCGCCCCTCATGACTCAGCATTTAGCCAGACGGGCCCCACATCCTTCGGCACAGAGTACCCACCCCACTACGGCGTCATTCCTCAACACCCACGGCGTCATTCCCGCGAAAGCGGGAACCTCCGTTCACATGAAACGACGCGCATCAGGGATGGATCACTCCCCCTTTTCCCTACACAACAGAGGTTCCCGCTTTCGCGGGAATGACCCGGTGGGAGGGGCTATCATCAAGAGCAGCTGGCAGTGGCCAGTGGTGGTCAGTTCTGCAAATTGCCCCGACGCCCATGACTTAGCATTAGACAGACGGCCCCACATCCTCCCCCCACAGAGTAACCACCCCACTACGACGTCATTCCCTCCACCCCCACGGCGTCATTCCCGCGAAAGCGGGAACCTCCGTTCTCATGAAACAAAGCGCATCAAGGGTGGGTCACCCTCCCCCTTTTGCCTACACAACAGAGGTTCCCGCTTTCGCGGGAATGACCCGGTGGGACGGACTAGCATCGAGAGCAGCTGGCAGTGGCCAGTGGTGGTCAGTTCTGCAAACTGCCCCGCCCCCCCATGACTTAGCATTTAGACAGACGGCCCCACATCCTTCCCCACAGAGTACCCAAACCCACGGTGTCATTTCCCTCCACCCCCACGATGTCATTCCCGCGAAAGCGGGAACCTCCGTTTCATGGAACAAAGCGCATCAGGGTGGATCACCCCCCCTTTGCCTACACAACAAGGTTCCCGCTTTCGCGGGAATGACCCGGTGGGACGGGCTCACCCCTCCTCCAACCCGGCAATCTGCGCATAAAGATCCCGCCAGTGCGGATTGAACTGCTCGATCAGTTCCAGCTTCCAGCTGCGGTTCCATTTCTTGAGTTGCTTCTCACGCAGGATGGCCGCGTCGGGCGCGCCGCACTCCTCGAAATACACCAGCTGATGGATGTTGTAGCGGGTGGTATGGCTCGCCACGAGCTTGGCCCGGTGCACATAGACCCGGCCCACCAGATCACCGGTGACCCCGATATACAGCGCCCCATATTTCCGGCTCGCCAGAATATAGACCCAGTACTGCTTCCCCATGCCCCAGCCTAGAGCCGCCCCCCGCCCCTGAAAAGACAGCAGCACTGTCTGGTCTCACTGGTTCCGCCCCGCCGGTTCTTACCCCACCCCCACGGTGTCATTCCCGCGAAAGCGGGAACCTCCGTTTCAAGAGCCCGCACCCAGGAGGTCCCCTGTCACCACCCCACCAGAAGAACAGAGGTTCCCGCTTTCGCGGGAATGACCCGGTTGAATGAACAATCGTCGAGAGCAACTGGTAAAGCTACAGAAGGCCCCACAGCCTCCCCCACAGAGTTACCTACCCCACGGCGTCATTCCCCCACCCCCACGGTGTATTCCCGCGAAAGCGGGAATGACCCGGTGGGCAGGACTAGCAACTTACCCCTCACCGCCTCGCTCACCCCTCCTCCAACCCGGCAATCTGCGCATAAAGATCCCGCCAGTCCGGATTGAACTGCTCGATCAGTTCCAGCTTCCAGCTGCGGTTCCATTTCTTGAGTTGCTTCTCACGCAGGATGGCCGCGTCGGGCGCGCCGCAATCCTCGAAATACACCAGCTGATGGATGTTGTAGCGGGTGGTATGGCCCGCCACGAGCTTGGCCCGGTGCACGTAGACCCGGCCCACCAGATCACCGGTGACCCCGATATACAGCGCCCCATATTTCCGGCTCGCCAGAATATAGACCCAGTACTGCTTCCCCATGCCCCACCCTAGGGCCGCTCCCCGCCCCTGAAAAGACAGCAGCACTGTCCGGTCTCACTGGTTCCGCCCCCGCCCGTTCTTACCCCACCCCCACGATGTCATTTCCGCGAAAGCGGGAACCTCTGTTTCAAGAGCCCGCACCCAGGAGGTCCCCTGTCACCACCCCACCAGAAGAACAGAGGTTCCCGCTTTCGCGGGAATGACCCGGTTGAATGAACAATCGTCGAGAGCAACTGGTAAAGCTACAGAAGGCCCCACAGCCTCCCCAACGGAGTTACCCACACCCACGGCGTCATTCCCCCACCCCCACGGTGTCATTCCCGCGAAAGCGGGAACCTCTGTTTCATGGGCGAAATAGGTCAAAACCCCTCACGGCATCGGCACATTCACCCGGCGGTCGATGCTGAAGGTCACGGCGATCACGACGAACGCGAACACCACCATGCCCAGGGCGATCGCGTGCGCCTCGCCCCATTGCAGCCGCTCGACATAGTCATAAAGCGCGATGGCGATCACCTTGGTTTCGCCGGGGATATTGCCCCCGATCATCAGCACGACGCCGAATTCGCCCACCGTGTGGGCAAAGGTCATCACCGCGCCCGTGATATAGCCCGGCCGCGCCAGCGGCAGTACCACCCGCCAGAAGCGCTGCCAGCTGGTCGCCCCCAGCGTCGCCGCGGCTTCCAGCGGTTCCTCGCCCATTGCCACGAAGGCATTGCGCAGCGGCTGCACCATGAAGGGCAGCGAATAAAACAGCGAGCCGATGACCAGCCCGGCAAACGAAAAGGCCAGCGTCCGCCCGCCCCAGAGCGACGCCACCCACCCGCCCGGACCATTGGGCCCCAGCGCAATCAGCAGGTAAAACCCCAGGACGGTGGGCGGCAGCACCAGCGGCATCGCCACCACCGCCGCCGCCATTTCGCGCCAGCGCGAGCGGCTGCGCGCCAGCCACCAGGCAATCGGCGTGCCGATCAGCAGCAGCAGCACGGTGTTGATCGCCGCCAGCGTCAGCGTCAGCCGCACCGGCACCCATAGCTCGGCCAGCGTCATCGCCAACCGCGCCTAGTCAACGCCATAGCCCGCCGCCTCGATGACGCTGACCGCCGCCGGGCTCTTGAGGAACTCCATAAACTCCACCGCCGCCGGCTGGTTTTCGCCACTCCTGAGCAGCACCGCATCCTGGCGGATCGGCTCATGTAAATTCCCCGGCACCCGCCACACGCCGGGCTTGCCCACCACCTGGCTCGCCGCGACAAAGCCCAGCTCCGCATTGCCGGTTTCGACAAATTGCAGCGTCTGGCTGATATTTTCCCCGGTCACGAGCTTTGTGGCCACCGCCTCGGTTAGCCCCAGCGCCGCCAGCGTCTGCTCTGCCGCGACCCCATAGGGGGCCGTCGCCGGATCGGCGATGGCGAGCTTGTTAAAGGCCCCGCCCTTGAGCACCGCTTCGCCGTCGCTCACATCGAGCACCGTGCTGTAGAGCGCCAGCGCGCCAATGGCATAGGTGAAGACACTCCCCGGCACCCCCAGCCCCTCATCCACCGCCTTGCTGGGGCGAATGGCATCGGCGGCCAGCAGCACCTGGAACGGCGCGCCCTGGGTGATTTGCGTATAAAGCTGCCCGGTAGCCCCGAAACTATAGACCACCTCATGGCCGGTCTCGGCCGCAAACAGCGGCGCCAATTGCTCGGCGACATTGGTGAAATTGGCCGCCACCGCCACATTGACGCTGTCGGCCTGCGCCGCCCCCACCAGCAGCACGCTCATCATCACGCCGCTCAACAACACTGCCCGCATTCGTCGCCCTCCCGATATGTCCGTCAAAACATATCGACACGAGGCCGCCGCGCAAGCGTTATTTCCGCTCGGACATATCGAAATAGCGGCGCAGCGCCGCAACGTCATCGGCGATCGCCTGGCGCGTGCTGTCCTGCATGGCGCGATAGCGGGCCAGCACGAACTGCCCCGCCTCGGTCAGCTGCGCCCCGCCCTGCCCCGCGCCCCCGCGCGAGGATTCCACCAGCACCGTTCCAAAGCCCTCATTGAGGGCCTGCACCAGCCCCCAGGCCCGTTTATAGCTCATGCCCATGGCCTTGCCCGCCGCGGTGATGGAGCCGCTTTGGGCAATGGCCTCGAGCAGATCGGCCCGTCCGGGGCCGATATAGGCGTGCGCGTCGAGGACGATGCGGAGATGCCCCAGCCCGTCTGCCGGCACGCCTGCCATGGCTTAGCCGCGCAACTGGCTGGCTTCGCGCGCCAGCGCTTCGATGCGGGCCCAGTCGCTGCTGGCCAGCGCATCGGCCGGCATGATCCAGCTGCCGCCCACGCAGATCACATTGGGCAGGCTGAGATAAACCTTGGCCTTTTCCAGGTCGATGCCGCCGGTGGGGCAGAAGGTCATATCCGGGATCGGCGAGGCAAACGCCTGCAGCACCGGCGCGCCGCCATTGGCTTCGGCCGGGAAGAACTTGAGGAAGCTGTAGCCGCGCTCGGCGGCGGTCATGGCTTCGCTGGCCGTGGCAATGCCCGGCAGCAGCGGAATGCCGATATCGTCGGCGGCATCGAAAATGCGCGGCGAAATCCCCGGCGACACCATGAACCGGCACCCGGCATCCACCGATTGCTTCATATGCAGGGCATTGCGCACCGTGCCCGAGCCGACAATGGCGCCTTCGACCTTGGCCATTTCCTCGATCACCTTGAGCGCATTGGGGGTGCGCAGGGTCACTTCGAGAATTGGCAGGCCGCCCGCGACCAGCGCCTCGGCCAATGGCCGCGCCTTGGACACATCATCGAGAATGATGACCGGCACCACCGGTGCCAGTGACAGAATTGAACGGATGGCGGCTGCGTCTTGCGGCATAATGGCCTCTTCAGTGCTGTTTGCGGTGAAGGGTTAGGGGCTTGTCACACCTCTCGCAAGGCCCTTCATTGAAATGCGCGTTATTATTCCTTAGGTTCCGCCGCGACGAACTGGAGGACACCCAATGGTGCAAACGATCAACGCGATTACCCCACTCGATGAGGCGCGCGCCATTCTGGGTCAACATTTTGACCTCAAATTTTCCAAGGCCGTGGAACGCGCCACCGCAAAGGTGTTCGAGCGGGTGCGCCACACCATCCCCGAAATCGAATGGGCCTTCTATGCGCCGCTGATCTTCCAGATCAACCGGCTCAAGCACGAAAAGGATGCGGTCATCCTGGCCCATAATTACCAGACCCCGCAAATCTATCACGGCGTCGCCGATATCGTGGGCGACAGCCTGCAGCTGGCGGTCGAGGCCACCAAGGTCAAGCAGCAGGTGATCGTGCAGTGCGGCGTGCACTTCATGGCCGAAACCTCAAAACTGCTCAACCCGACCAAGACCGTGCTGATCCCCGATAGCCGCGCCGGCTGCTCGCTCGCCTCCTCGATCACCGTCGAGGACGTGCTGGCGATGCGCGAAATGTACCCGGGCGTGCCGGTGGTGACCTATGTGAACACCTCCGCCGCGGTCAAAGCCGTCACCGATGTGTGCTGCACCTCCTCCAACGCGCTCGACATCGTCAATCGCGTCGACGGCGACAGCGTCATCATGATCCCCGACCAGTATCTGGCCGCCAACACCGCCAAAAAGACCCACAAGAAGGTCATCACCTGGGCCGGCGCCTGCGAGGTGCACGAGACCTTTACCGCCGAGGATATTTCCGAGCTGCGCCACGCCTATCCCACGGCCAAGATCATCGCCCACCCCGAATGCCCGCCCGAGGTGATCGATGCGGTGGATTTCTCCGGCTCGACCGCGGCGATGATCGACTGGGTCAAGACCGAGAAGCCGGCCCGCGTGGTCATGGTCACCGAATGCTCGATGTCCGACAATGTCGCCTCCGAGACCACGGGCGTCGATTTCCTGCGCGGCTGCAATATCTGCCCGCACATGAAGCGCATCAATCTGGAAAACGTGCTGTGGTCGCTCCACACCATGACCGAGGAAGTGTTCGTCCCCGCCGAAATCATCCCCCCCGCCCGCGCCGCGGTCGAACGCATGATCGAAATGAGCCGCCGCCAGAACTAGGGGCGTCGCCATCCCCACCCACGGTGTCTTGAGCGCAGGCCTCTCGCCACCCACCGTGGCTTTAGCGCAGGCCTCTCCCACCCACGGTGTCACCCCGGCCCTGAGCCGGGGCCCATCCCGAAATCATGCCTTTGAGGCACCGACCGTCTTACGGCTTCACCGCCAGCCCTCTCCCCCGACCACCGTGACTTTAGCCCGAGCCCTCTCGCCACCCACCGTGGCTTAGCGCAAGCCTCTCCCCACCCACGGTGTCACCCCGGCCTTGAGCCGGGGCCCATCCCGCGATCATGCCTTTTTGCGGCACCGACCGTCTTACGGGTTCACCGCTCGCCCTCTCCCCACCCACCGAGCGTCACCCCGGCCTTGAGCCGGGGCCCATCCCGAAATCATGCCGCCGCCGCAAGGTCGCCCCCTAAGCACCCGCCCGGATCGCCAGCGCCTCGGTCAGATCCATCACCGTGTGATGCTCCCAGCTCGGCTCGGTGTGCGGGAAATCCGTGCGGAAATGGCCGCCCCGGCTTTCCGTGCGCTTGAGCGCTGCGGCCGCCACCAGCGTTGCCGAAGTGGTCATGTTGAGAAAGGCGCTGGTCACCTGCTGGGCATTGGCCTCGAGGTCGGCAATGGTGCGCAGCGCCAGCTTCAAGCCTTCGGCATCGCGTTCCACCCCGACAAAATTGCTCATCACCGCGCGCAATTGCTGCACCGCCGGCAAATTGCGCAGCCGCAGTTCGGCCCGCTCTCCCTCCGCATCGCTCCAGGCAATCCCGGCAAACGGGGCAAGCTCCCCCACCGGCTCCAGCCCGCCAATATCCTGGGCAATGCGCGCCCCATAGACCAGCGCCTCGAGCAGCGAGTTCGAGGCCAGCCTATTGGCGCCGTGCAGCCCGGTGCAGCTGGCTTCCCCGCACACCCACAGCCCCTCGAGCGAGGAGCGCCCGCTTTCGTCCACCTTGATGCCACCCATGTGAAAATGCGCCGCGGGGGTCACCGGGATCGGCTCGAGCACCGGGTCGATCCCCGCCTCGCGGCAATATTTGGTGACGGTGGGAAAGCGCTGCGCGATCTCGGCCCCCAGCACCTGCCGGGTATCGAGAAACACCTTTCGCCCGGCCTGCAGCTGGCGGAAATTGGCCCGCGCCACCACATCGCGCGGCCCCAGCTCGGCATCGGGGTGGATCGCCGGCATGAAGCGCTCGCCCAGATCATTGATCAGGATCGCTCCTTCCCCGCGCAGCGCCTCGGTCGCCAGCGGGGCCGGATCGGCACCGGTGGCAATCGCCGTCGGGTGGAACTGCACGAATTCGGCATCGGCCACCAGCGCCCCGGCCCGCGCCGCCATGCCCATGGCGTGCCCGCGCACCCCCGGCGGATTGGTGGTGATCTGGTAAAGCCCGCCCAAGCCCCCCGCCGCCAGCACCGTGGCGTGGGCGCGGATGAACACCGGCTCGGAATAACGGTCGCCCAGCCGCCGCCCGAACACCCCCACAATGCGCCCCTCGGCCCGCGCAAGGCTGAGCGCCGTGATCCCCTCCACCACCCGTATCGACGGGGTGCGCCGCACGGCGGCAATGATCGCCTGCATGATCGCCCAGCCGGCGCGGTCCCCGCCTACCCGCACGATGCGGTTGGCCGAATGCGCCGCCTCCCGCCCGAGGGTGAAATTGCCGAAATCATCGCGGTCGAACGGGGTGCCCCAGCGCGCCAGATCGGCGATCCGCGCCGCCGCCTCCGCAGTCACGCTTTCGGCAATGCCATGATCGACGATCCCGGCGCCGGCCATTTCGGTGTCGAGCGCATGGGCCAGCGCCGTATCGCCCACCCCCACTGCCGCCGCCACCCCGCCCTGCGCCCAGGCCGACGAGGCCCCGATGCCCAGCGGCATGGGCGAGAGCACCGTCACCGGGCGCGGCGCCAGCTTGAGCGCCGTGAACAGACCCGCCAGCCCAGCCCCCACCACCAGCGCGCCATCGGCATCAAGGCTGTTGTCAAAAATGGTCATTGCGGGCGGCCGATCCTCGTAGGTACACGTAGGGAAACAGGCTAGATACGTTCTTAGCCGTACGCGCTATCCCGGGGGAACACCGCGTGTCTAGACTGGTTTTCAATGTCGGCCTCATGGCGCGGGTCACGGGCGCCGGTCCCATCGAGTTGCCGTGCCGGTTCGAGGACGAATTGCGCCATTCCGGCCGGATCGGGCGAACCATCCTGCTGATCGGCCAGCTGGCCCAGGGCACCCGGGCCGAATATTTTGCCACCGCCACCCTTGCCGGTTTTGTCACCACCGCCACCGGGGTGACCCTGGCCCAACTCACCCAGATCCAGCATTTGCCCCAGCCCGCCGTAGCGCCCGACATGCCTGATGTCTTCGGCGAAATCGACGCGATCGACCTCCAGCAGCTCATCGACACCACCCCCGCCGTCCGCGGTGCGCACGAAGCTGGTCCCGGCTTTGCCCCGCTCGATGTCTACGCCGCCATCGGACAGCAGCTTGCCGAGCGGCAAAACCATTTGTGCAGCTTCTCCGGCGTGCGGATCAGCGACGGCCGGGGCGCCGCCACCCCCATTCGCCCCCGCCCCGACGGCGGCGCCATCCACGTCCGCAATTGCCTGTTCCTGCATGACGAGCCCGCCATTCTGTTCAGCCGGCTCGCCTGGACCGTCGGCCCCGATTTCGAGATCATCGCCGACAGCTGGGCAATGGGCGCCGAAATCCTGGGCACGCTCAATCCCACCGGCAGGCTGGCGCTGGGCGATGACCCGGCCTGGTGGCCGCACCACGAGGCGCTCGCCTGGCACCGGGCCCAATTCTACCAGCGGCTCAAATAGCCCCTATTTGCCCAGCACCGCGTCCACTTCGGCCCGCGTCGGCGGCTTGCAGCCCTTGCGCCCGCAATTGATCCCGGCCACCACCGCGCCAAAGCGCAGCATGTCGCTCAGCGCTCCATGGCCCAGCCCCGCCAATTTGCCGGGCTTGAGCAGCCCGCGCTCGTGCAGCCACGACAAAATCCCCGCCATCAAACTGTCGCCCGCCCCCACCGTGTCGCCAAATATCGGGGGCGCGTAGATCGGGGCCTGCGCCTCGCCATTGGCGGTAAAGGCGCGCGAGCCTTGTTCCCCCAGCGTGATCACCACCAGCTCGCAATGCGGCCGCGCCAAAAGCTCCTTGGCGTGCTGCTCGATGCTCTTGGCCGCATCGAGCGCGGCAAGGTCTTCCTCGGACATCTTGACCACATGCGCGAGGTCCAAAAATGCCCCCAGCCGCTGCTTGTAGCCGGCAAAATCATCGACGAGACTCGGGCGCACATTGGGGTCGATGGAAATGGTCGCGCCCCTGGCAATCGCCGCCGCCACCACCTCCAGCCACACCGCCGCTTCCCCCGGCAGGATCGGACAGAACCCGCCAATCTGGTAGAGCTCGAGCTGGGCGGGGAGCGCTGCAATGGCGCTCTTGGCCTCGATCGCCCCGTCGGCCTGCCGGTAAAATCCGTAGCGCGCATTGTGGTGGTCGTCGAAATTGACCACCGCGAGTGTCGTATATTCGCGCACCCGCTCGGGCAGTAGCGCCGTCACCCCCGCCTCGTCGAGCGGCCCCAGCAGATAATCGCCAAAGGCATCGGCCGAGATCGGGCACAAAAAGCCGGTCTCATTGCCAAGCTTGGCCAGTGCGATGGCGCAATTATAGGGCGAACCGCCCGGATGCGCCGTCATCACGATCTGGTTTTGCCCGTCGCGCCCGATCACCGCTCCATCCGCCAGCACCACTTCGGCCTTGAGATCGATCAGGCTTTCCCCACCAACGACAAACATGCGCGCACTCCCAGGCTCGGTCCGCGCCGGCCCGGCGCGCTGACTGCGACATAACATCTTTGCCCGCCCTGTCACCAGCGCGCTGCAGCCGGGCACAAAAATGCAGATGGCCCTCCCCCGTTACTGTTGACGCCATCTATTGATCCTGTTCAATCGACGCGGGGACTGTCGTTGACGGGTAAATCACGCAGCGGCAGCAGGAAGAGGAGAACTCCATTTGCATTTGCTTGCTGGGCTTGTTCAAGCCATCAGCGCCCTGAACCGTGCCGTCGGCAATACGCTGTCATGGCTGGCTCTGGTCTGTGTGCTTGTCTGTTTCACCGTCGTCGTGCAGCGCTATTTCTTCCATGTCAGCCATCTGTGGATGCAGGACCTCTATGTGTGGGTCAACGGGGCCATGTTCACCGGCGTCGCCGGCTTTGCCCTGCTGCGCCAGGATCATGTGCGGGTCGATATTTTCTATCGTCCCGCCTCGGTGCGCTGGAAGGCCATTGCCGACCTTATCGGGGTGGTGCTGTTCCTGTTTCCGTTCATGTATGTCGTCATTTCCTTCGGCCTGCCCTATGTGCAGCGCTCCTGGCGCATCTATGAGGGCTCCGCCAATATTGGTGGCATGCCGGGGCTGTTCATCCTGAAAAGCTTCATTCTCGTCTTCGCGGTCCTCGTGACCCTGCAAGGCATCGCCATGGCGGCGCGCTCCATCCTGGTGCTCGATCACCGCCAGGACCTGTTGCCGCCCGAGCTGCGCTACGAAGCCGAGAAGGGGCATAGCTGATGGATCCAAAACTACTCGGGGAAATCCTCTCCGGCCTGATGTTCTTCGGCATTATCGGCGTGCTGATGCTGGGCTTTCCGGTGGCCTTCAGCCTTGCCGGCACGGCGCTGATCTTTGGCCTTGTCGGGTTCTGGCTCGGCGTGTTCGATCCCTCCAATCTGGGGTTCCTGGCCTCCCGCTATATCGGCAACATGACCAATGAGGTGCTGGTGGCGGTGCCGCTGTTCATCTTCATGGGCGTCATGCTCGAGCGCACCGGCATTGCCGAGCGCCTGCTGCTCACCATGGGCAAGCTGTTCGGCAATCTGCGCGGGGGCCTCGGCCTCTCGGTCATCCTGGTGGGCGCGCTGCTGGCCGCCTCCACCGGGGTGGTGGGCGCCACCGTCGTCACCATGGGCCTGATCTCGCTGCCCGCCATGATGCGCGCCGGCTATGATCCAAAGCTTGCCACCGGGGTCATCTGCGCCTCGGGCACGCTGGGGCAGATCATTCCGCCCTCCACCGTCTTGATCTTCATGGGCGACATGCTCTCGGGCATCAACGCCCAGGTGCAGATGGAAAAGGGCAATTTCGCTCCCGAGCCGGTGTCGGTGGGCTCGCTGTTTGCCGGCGCCTTCGTGCCCGGCATGCTGCTGGTGGCGCTTTATGCGCTCTGGGTCGTCTTCAAGGCCGTCACCGATCCCAAATCCTGCCCCGCCACCCCGGTGCCCGAGACCGAACGGGAGGGCCTGCTGCGCGAAGTCGCCGTGGCCCTCGTGCCGCCGCTATTGCTGATCGTGGCGGTGCTCGGCTCGATCCTGGGCGGCATTGCCACCCCCACGGAAGCGGCTTCGGTGGGCTCGGTCGGCGCCATGATGCTCGCCCTGTTCGCCCGCCAGCTCAACTTCAAGGTGCTGCGCGAGGCGGTCATCTCCACCGCCACCATCACCTCCATGGTGTTCATCATCCTGTTCGGGGCGGCGGTGTTCTCGATCGTGTTCCGCGTCATGGGCGGCGACAATCTCGTGCATGAGATTGCTGGCCAACATGCCGGGCGGGGCCATCGGCGCCACCATCATCGTCATGTTCATCATGTTCCTGCTCGGCTTCATCCTCGACACCTTCGAGATCATCTTCATCGTGATCCCGATCACCGCCCCCATCCTGCTGCGCGCTGGGGGTCGATCCGATGTGGCTGGGGGTGGCCGTGGGCGTCAACCTGCAGACCAGCTTCCTCACCCCGCCCTTTGGCTTCTCGCTGTTCTACCTGCGCGGGGTGGCCCCCGCCTCGGTCACCACGGGCATGATCTACAAGGGCGTCGTCCCCTTCGTGGCGCTGCAGATTGTGGGGCTGGCCATCCTGTTCATCTTCCCCGATCTGGTCACCTGGCTGCCCGACCTGATCTACAAATGATTGCCCGGGCCGGCCTCGCGCCGGTCCCTCGCCAACAAAAAACCCGGGCCACAAGCCCGGGTTTCTTCATTCAGCCACGCCGATTTCAGCTGTATTTGATGTATTTCTCGCGGGCGGCCAGATAGGGCATGTCGGTGCCCTCGGTGCGCTCGCGCAGCAGATTGAACGCCGACACGAAGCTCTCGGCGGTCTTTTTGGTCATCGCATCCCCGCTCTCGCGGATTTCGGCGATCAGCTCCATCGAGGCGGTGGCGCCCGCCGCCAGGATTTCCTCGGGGAACCGGCGCACCGTGGCGCCATGATCGCTGGGCCAGCACTCGCAGCGAGCGCGGATCATTGGCATACATGTCCGAGGCCACGTCGTCATAGCTGGCCTGGGCGCACATCTTGACGATTTCCTGCAGATCCTCGGGCAGCGCCTGCAGCTTGGCCTTGTCCACCGCCACTTCGGTGGCCAGCCCCGGCTCAACGAAGCTGGGGAAGTAATAGTTCTTGGCGATCTGGTAGAAGCCCAGCGCCAGATCGTTATAGGGGCCGACGAATTCGGCGGCGTCCAGCGTGCCCGATTGCAGCGCGGCAAAGATTTCGCCCGCCGCCAGATTGGTCACCGAGGCACCCAGCTTGGCCCATACCTGCCCGCCCAGCCCCGGCGTTCTGAAGCGCAGCCCCTGCAGGTCCGCCACCCCGGTCAGCTCGTTGCGGAACCAGCCGCCCGCCTGCGTGCCGGTATCGCCCGACAGGAACCCCTGCAGCCCGAACTGGTCGTAGATTTCGTCCCAGATTTCCTGCCCGCCCAGATAGCGCACCCAGGCCGTCAGCTCCCGGCTGGTCATGCCAAACGGCACGCCGGTGAAAAAGCTCAGTCCCTGCCCCTTGTTCTGCCAGTAATAGGGCGTGCCGTGGCTCAACTCGGCCGAGCCGTCGATCACCGCGTCGAGCGCCTGCAACCCCGGCACCATTTCGCCGGCGGCATAGACCTGGATGGTCAGCCGCCCGCCACTGGCCCGGCCTACGCGGTCGGCAAAGTTCTGCGCGCCCACGCCAAGGCCCGGAAAATTCTTGGGCCAGGTGGTCACCATGCGCCAGTTGATCGTGCCCTGGGCAATGGCGGGCGCTGCCAGGCTGGTTGCGGCGGCTGCGCCAATCGTGGCGACAGAGGCCGTTTTGAAGAAGTCACGTCTCTTCATGAATATCCCTCCCATGGCCGCCCGCACTGCGCGGACGACCCCCGATGGCCGCCATCCCTCCCGGATGCCGACTTCGGGTTTTGCCAGAAAACCAGCACTCTTGGGATCTGTCCAGCAGCTTGCAGAGGCCTGCGGAACAAATGTTGCGCCAATTCTGCTGCGGCCGGGATTAAATCGCGCGCGCCGGTGTTGATGGGGGTGAGGCCACAATGATGGCGCTCTCAACAAGGGAAGGACATTCCATGAAACTGCGTGTTTTACTTGCCGGCGCAACCGCACTGGCATTTCTGGCCATGCCAGCCATGGCCGAGGACTATGTTGGCGGCGCCATCAAATCGAGTGACATCGGCGGCAAGATGGTGCTGACCGATGCCAATGGCATGACGCTTTACACCTTCGACAAGGATGAAGCGGGCAAGACCAACTGCTATGACGACTGCGCGGTCAAGTGGCCCCCCGCAATGGCCGCGGCCGATGCCAAGGCCGAGGGTGATTTCACCATCGTGGACCGCACCGATGGCACCAAGATGTGGGCCTACAAGGGCATGCCGCTCTATTTGTGGATCGAGGACAAGGCTGTCGGCGACACCACTGGTGACGGCGTCGGCGGTGTCTGGCATCTTGCCGTCGAATAAGTTCGGGATTGGCATGTGAGCGATTTCCTCGACCAGATCGAAGCCTGCGTGCCTGCGCTGCGGCGGTATGCCCGGGCGCTGACGCGCAATCTCGATCTGGCCGATGATCTGGTCCAGGATTGCCTGGAACGTGCCATTGCCCGGCGGGGGCTGTTCCGCCCCGCCGGGCCCCTGCGCCCCTGGCTGTTCACCATTCTGGTCAATATCCACCGCAACAGCCTGCGCACCACCCGCCGCCATGGCACCAGCGTCGATCTGGACCAGCTCCCCGAGCTCTCCACCCCGGCGCCGCAGCCGGGCCACATTGCCCTGGCCGAACTGGCCCGGGCCCTTGAAACCCTGCCCCTTGAGCAACAGGAAGCCTTGCTGCTGGTTGCGCTGGAGGGGCTGCCCTATCAGGAGGCCGCCGATATTCTCAAGATTCCCCTCGGCACGCTGATGTCCCGCCTCGGGCGGGCCCGCGCCACCCTGCGCCAGCTGACCGACACCCCGCACGCGCCCCATCTGAGGACAGTCAAATGAGCCGGATCACGCCGGACCTGCTGATGGCTTATGCCGATGGCCAGCTCGACCCGGCCGAGCGCGCCGCCGTGCACAGCCATCTGGCCGCCAATCCGGATGTGGCGGCCGAAGTCGCGCTCACCCAGCGCCAGTCCGATGCCATCCGCACGCTGTTCCAGTCTGCCGGGGCCGAGCCCATTCCCGCCCGCCTGCGCCCCTCGCGCATTGCCGCCGAGCAGGGCCGCCGGCGCGCCCGCACCTGGCGCTGGGCCGCGGCGGCCGTGGTGCTGGTGGGGCTGGGCCTCGGGCTCGGCTGGTTTGCCCGGCCGCTGTTTGGCGCCCCCAGCGCCAGCGCCATCCTGATCGCCGATGCGCTCAACGCCCATGCCGTCTATGTCGCCGAAAACCGCCACGCCGTCGAAGTGGGCGGCGACGACAGCGAGCACCTCTCGAGCTGGCTCTCCAACCGCCTCGACACCCAACTGGGCCTGCCCAATCTGAGCGCCGAGGGCTTCACCCTGGTCGGCGGCCGCCTGCTGCCCGGCCAGCACGAGATCGGCGGGCGCGCCGCCCAGCTGATGTATGAGAACCCGCAGGCTCAGCGCGTCACCATCTACGTGACCGCCGCCCTCCCCGATGGCCAGCCCGCCTATCAGTTCACCCAATATGACGGCGCCGAGGCGTTCTATTGGGCCAATGCCCACATCACCTGCACCGTCGTGGGCACCCTGCCCTCCGCCGAAATGGAGGCGGTGTCCAAGGCCGTCTATACCCAGCTCACCACCGCCGATGCCGGCAGCGAACGCCCCTATCGCGGCTAGGTCCGCCCCGCCACCAGATCATTGGCATAGATATTGTGCGGCCCGACATGGCGGATATCGCGCTCGCCCATCAGCGCCATGGTGATGTCCATCTCGCGCTGCAAAATCTGCAGCACCCGCGTCACCCCCGCCTCGCCGCCCGCGCCCAGCCCCCACAAAAAGGCCCGGCCGATAAACGTCCCTTTGCGCCCCCAGCGCCATCGCCTTGAGCACGTCCTGCCCCGAGCGAATGCCGCTATCGAGATAGATGTCGCAACTCTGGCCCACCGCCGTCGACGATCTCGGGCAGCACCCGGATCGAGGAGGGCGCGCCATCGAGCTGCCGCCCGCCATGGTTGGACACGATGATCGCATCGGCCCCATGCGCCACCGCCGCGCGGGCATCATCGGCATCCAAAATCCCCTTGACGATCACCGGCCCGCCAAAGCGCTCCTTGACCCAGCCGATCTCGGTCCAGCTCAGCGCCGGATCGAACTGCGAGGCGGTCCACGCCGACAGCGACGACAGATCATCGCCCCCCTCCACATGCCCCACCATATTGCGGAAGCTGTGGCGCCTGCGTGCCCAGCATCTGCATCGCCCAGCGCGGCTTGATCGCCATTTCCATGACGAACTTCGGGGTGAATTTGGGCGGCGCCGACATGCCGTTGCGCAGATCCTTGTGGCGCTGCCCCAATATCTGCAGATCCATGGTCAGCACCAGCGCCGAGCATTTGGCGGCCTTGGCCCGGTCGATCAGCCGCTCGATGAAGCCGCGATCCTTCATCATGTAGAGCTGAAACCAGAACGGGCTGCTGGTGTTTTCCGCCACATCCTCGATCGAGCAGATGCTCATGGTCGAGAGCGTGAACGGCACCCCGAATTTCTCCGCCGCCCGCGCCGCCTTGATTTCCCCGTCGGCGCTCTGCATCCCCGCCAGTCCCGTCGGCGCCAGCGCCACCGGCATGCTCACCGCGCGCCCGCCCATGATGGTGGCCAGCGAGCGGTTGTTCATGTCCACCGCCACCCGCTGGCGCAGCGAGATCCTGGTAAAATCGGCGGTGTTCTGGCGATAGGTGGTTTCGGTCCACGCCCCGCTATCGGCATAGTCGAAAAACTGCCTGGGCACGCGCCGCCGCGCTGCGTGCATCATTTCGTCGACCGTCAAGATCCTGTCGAGCCTGGCCATCAGGTGCTCCAACTGTTTGCCTTGGCCTACCAACTAACATGTTAGTCGTCAACGCAACAGCGCCCTGCCCCTTGCCCGGCCGGGAAATTTCCCGTCAGATAACCGCCCCTGGGGAGGACCGGCCATGACCGATACTAGCGACGCACTCGAATATATCGACCCCGCATTTCATGGCCTTGTGGTGGGCAACGCCGCCCTTGAAGTGCTCCATGACGGCTGCCGCTGGGCCGAGGGGCCGGTGTGGTTCGGCGATGGCAATTTCCTCGTGTGGAGCGATATTCCCAATAATCGCCTGCTGCGCTTTATCCCCGATCTGGGGGTCAGCACCTTCCGCAGCCCCGCCGATTTCCCCAATGGCAATACCCGTGACCGCGAAGGCCGGCTGATCACCTGCTCCCACGGCGCCCGCGCCGTGCTGCGCACCGAACTCGATGGCACCATCACCACGCTGGTCGACCGCTACCAGGGCAAGCGCCTCAATTCGCCCAATGACGTGGTGGTCAAGTCCGATGGCACCATCTGGTTCACCGATCCCTCCTACGGCATCCTCTCCGATTACGAGGGCTATAAAGCCGAACAGGAACAGTCCGGCTGCCACGTCTACCGCTTCGATCCCGCCGATGGCTCGCTCACCGTGGTCGCCGATGATTTTACCAAGCCCAACGGGCTGGCCTTCTCCCCCGATGAATCGGTGCTCTATGTCTCCGATACCGGCCAGAGCCATGACCCCGATTTTTCCACCCCGATCCGCCAGTTCAGCGTCGATGGCGCGCGGCTCACCAATCCAAAACTGTTCGTCGAGGTCGATTCCGGCCTGCCCGATGGCTTCCGCCTCGATACCGACGGCAATATCTGGACCAGCGCCGGGCTCGGGGTGAACGTCTACAATCCCGCCGGCGCCTTGCTCGGGCGCATCAAGACCGGCGCCAAGACCTCCAACGTCACCTTCGGCGGCCCGCGCCGCAATCGCCTGTTCATCACCTGCACCCAGTATCTGATGGCCATCTACGTCAACGCCACCGGCCTGCAACGCCCCTGATGGACCCGGCCGATTTCATCCGCGCCCGGCTGCGGCTCGAGCCGGTTCCCGGCCTTGCCGGCATCCGGCTATACACCGCCCATGCCGGCAGCCGGCTGTCCCAGCTCGCCACCGACAATCCCGATCCGCCGCCGCCCTATTGGGCCTATCAATGGGCCGGCGGGCTGGCGCTGGCGCAGCATTTTCTGGCCCAGCCGCAGAGTGTCGCCGGGCGCACCGTGCTTGATCTCGGCGCCGGTTCGGGCCTTGTGGCCATTGCCGCGGCTCGGGCCGGTGCCAATGCCAGCGCCGCCGAAATCGACCCGTTCGGCCGCGCCGCCATTGCCCTCAATGCCGCCGCGAACGGCGTCACCATCCCGCTGGTCGAGATCGACCTCGCAGCCCCCCCGCCCACGGCGTTCGAGGTGATCGTTGCCGGTGACGTGTTCTACAACGCCGAAGTCGCCGCCGCCATGCTGCCCTGGCTGCAAGCCTGCGCCCAGGCGGGCCTCACCGTCCTGATCGGCGACCCCGGCCGCCGCGACCTGCCTCTCGCGGCGCTGGAGCGGCTGGCCTCCTATCCAGTTGGGGACGTGGGCGATGCCCGCGCCAGCGCTGAGCGGGTGGGTTCGGTCTTTCGCCTGAAGGGCAGCCCCTAGGGATACCCCCACCTAACCTCCCGGACGACCCCACCCCTCAGTGTCATCCCCGCGAAGCGGGGACCTCTGTTCACTGCCCACTCTGACGCAACGAAACCGAGATCCCCGCTTTCGCGGGGACGACCCGGCTGGGGGCTTGCAGCCCGAAACCCACACCCTCCCCGCGTCACCACCGGGCCTGTCCCGGTGGCCCATCCTCGCCGCGCCACGGATTGCCGGGAGCAGCCCGGCAATGACGGAGGACGGGGCCGCGTCGCGATGGATGACCCACGCCCGCCGCACCCACCGCACGGCCCCTCCCGGGTGGGGTCGGTTTATCGGCTGAAGGGCAGCCCCTAGGGATACCCCCACCTAACCTCCCGGACGACCCCGCCCCTCAGTGTCATCCCCGCGAAAGCGGGGACCTCTGTTCACTGACCACTCTGACGCAACCCGAGATCCCCGCTTTCGCGGGGACGACCCGGCAGGGGGCTTGCAGCCCGAAACCCACACCCTCCCCGCGTCACCACCGGGCCTGTCCCGGTGGCCCATCCTCGCCGCGCCACGGATTGCCGGAACCAGCCCGGCAATGCCGGAGGAATGGAAGGAATTGGCGCCATCCCCTCCCCACACGCGGCGTCACCCCGGCCTTGAGCCGGGGCCTATCCCGAGATCACCCCACCGCCGCAAGGTAGTCTTGTCCGTCTCCGGGCCGCCCGCACAATCGCCCCACCGTCCCACCGGATTTGTCCCGGTGAGAATGAGAGGAATTGGCGCGACGCCCTCCCCGCGCCAATGACGGAAGAATGCCCCCCACGTCTTGGGATTACCCCGCCCCACCCACCGCGCGGTCCCTCCCCCTGCCAGGGGGAGGTTAGGTGGGGGTATCCCCAGGGGGGAGATCAGTTGGCGGTACCCTTCTTCGCCTTCTTCGGCTTGGGCAGCGGCAGTTCCTCCGCCGAGACCCGCACCAGTCCGCTCAGCCATTCGGCATCGTCCCAGCGCTCGCCATCGATCAGAAAATAGGGCTTCGAGCCGGGATAGGGATGCCCCTCGGTCACCTCGCCGATCCAGGCCCGCCCCGCTTCCGTGGGCTTGATGAACAGCTGGTCGTCACACACGAAGGCCACCACCTTGGTGTCGCAATAAAGCGCGAACTCGCCGAACATGCGCTTGGTGGTGATGCTGCCGGCGCTCTCCGTCTGCTCCACCAGATAGTCCATCGTGCTCTGTTGCGTGGTCATCTTCGTCCCCTCTTGCTGCAGCCCAGCATGAGCCCTATTGGCCGCCGCTTTCAACCCGCTGCTTGAGTGCCCGGTTGAAGCCTTCGAAATCGGCGCGAAATTGCTCCACCGACACGAACCACAGCGCGATCCCGACAAAATCCTCGCCATGGATCAGCTCGGTCCCCTCGCCCTTGGCCTGCAGCACGAAATAATGCTCGCCATCGACGATGCGCGGCATAATGAACCGCCCCAGCCAGCGCAGCTGCCGCCCCGGCTCCACCACCAAAAGCCTGGCCTTGAACACCGGCGACGTGCCATTGCGGAACCGCATGTGATTGGTGATCGTGCCCCCGGCCACCAGCGCCCCGTCGCTGGCGGTAACCAGCGGGTTCCACTGCCCATAGGCCGCCCGGTCCGCCAGCACCGCCCACACCTTGTCGGGCGGCGCGTCGATCATGATGCGGGTTTCAAGAATGCTGCGCGGCGCCAGCGCAAAGGCCCCGCCAATGGCAGCGACCACGATCAAGAGGATCCAGCTCAACATAGTCATCCAAAGCTCCTGCTGTTTTTTCCAGCATCGCCCCGTTCAACGTTGAATAGAATTCCCCAAATCAGACCAGTCGCCATTCAAAAATGCAGAGCTACATCGTCGCGCCGACCACCCAGGGCACGAATTCATTGTCGCCATAGCCCAGCGTTTCCGACTTGGTCGGCTCGCCCGAGGCCACGCGCAGCAGGGTATCGAAGATTTCCTGCCCCTTGGCCTCGATCGACACGCCCTCGACGATGTCGCCGCAATTGATGTCCATGTCCTCGCTCATGCGCCGATACATTTCCGAATTGGTCGCCAGCTTGATCGAGGGCACCGGCTTGCAGCCATAGGCCGAGCCGCGCCCGGTGGTGAAGGCCAGGATATTGGCGCCGCCCGCCACCTGCCCGGTCGCCGACACCGGATCAAAGCCGGGCGTGTCCATGAACACGAAACCCTTTTCGGTCACCTGCTCGGCATATTCGTAAACCGCCGTCAGCGCCGTGGTGCCGCCCTTGGCCGCCGCGCCCAGCGATTTTTCGAGGATCGTCGTCAGCCCGCCCAGCTTGTTGCCGGGGGAGGGATTGTTGTTCATCTCGCCGCTGATTGCGATGGGTGTAGTCCTCCCACCAATGGATGCGCTCGATCAGCTTTTCGCCCACCTCCCGCGTGCTGGCGCGGCGGGTCAGCAAATGCTCGGCGCCGTAGATTTCCGGCGTTTCGCTCAGGATCGCCGTGCCGCCCTGGCGCACCAGAATGTCTGCCGCATACCCCCAGCGCCGGATTGGCGGTGATCCCCGAATAGCCGTCCGAGCCGCCGCATTGCAGCGCCAGCGTCAGCTCCGAGGCGTCGACCGTCTCGCGCCGGGCCCGCGCCGCGATCGGCAGCATCTCCTTGATCCGCTCCACCCCCCAGTCGATCATCTTGCGGGTGCCCCCGATCTCCTGGATGGTCATGGTCTGGAAGGTGTCGGTTTCCTTGAGGTTGTAGCTTTCCTTCATCTTGTCGATCTGGAACGCCTCGCACCCCAGCCCCACCAGCAGCGCCGCGCCCAGATTGGGGTTGGCGGTATAGCCCCACTGCGTGCGCCGGAAGATCTGGTAGCCCTCGCCGGCGATATCCATGGCGCAGCCGGTGCCGTGCACGAAGGGGATCACCCCGTCGATTTCGGGATATTGCGCCAGAATGCCCGAGCGGTTGATCGCCTCGGCCATGAATTTGGCGACCGTTGCCGAACAGTTCACCGAGGTCAGGATGCCGATATAATTGCGGGTGCCCACCTTGCCATTGGCGCGCCGATAACCCTCGAAGGTCGCCCGCTGTTCCACCGGCACGAACTCGGTGGGCGTCAGCCCCTCGGAAAACCCGTAATCGCGCGCGATGCTGCCATCGCCGGCGCCCATGCCGCAATTGTGCTCATGCACCCAGTCGCCCGGCGCAATCGCCTCCCTGGCAAAGCCGATGATCTGGCCGAACTTGATCACCGCCTCCCCCGCGCCGATCGGGCGGGTGGCGAATTTGTGCCCGCGCGGCACCCGGCGGATGATCGCCACGCCCTGCGGCGTGGGCGTGCCGACATCGAGATTGGCCAGCGCCACCGCGATATTGTCGGCGGCATTGAGCACCAGCGTGCGGGCCGGGGTTTGGGTCATGGTGTCGGACATGGCGGGGCCTCGCGCTCCTCGGTTTGGCGGCAGTGCTTTACCTCGCCCCGATTTGTCGCCAGATTGCACGGCAACCAGCGCATCGGCGTTGTAAGGCACGATTGTTACAACTAACATGTTAGCATGAGAATGGAACCGAGTAGCTACTCTTTTCTGCTGCGCCCGGCCAGTTCGGTGCGTGGCAACATCACCACCGACGTCACCACTGCCCTGCGCCAGGCCATCGTCACGCTGGCCCTGCCCCCCGGCCAGGCCATCGACAAGGCGCTGGTGTGCGAGCAATTGGGCGTCTCCCGCTTTCCGGTGAGCGAGGCGCTGGCGCGGCTGCAGGTCGAGGGGCTGGTCGATATCGCCCCCCAGCGCGGCTCCACCGTGTCGCTGATCCGCATTGCCGACGTGCGCGAATACATGCTGATCCGCAAGGGCCTCGAAAGCGAGGCGCTGCGGGTGTTCATCGGCAGCCATGATGCGACCCTGGTCGAAGCGCTGCATGCCAATATGGCGGCCCAGCGCGCCGCCGCCGAACGCGATGACGCCGAGGGCTTCCACCAGACCGACGTCGAGTTCCACGACATCATCTACCGCTCGATGCGCTTCACCCGCATCAAGACCATCATCGATTCGGCCCGCGCCAATCTCGACCGGGCGCGGCGGCTGATCATCACCCCGCGCCGGCTGGTCGATACCATCGCCGAGCACCAGCAGATCTTTGATGGCATACTGGCCCAGGATGAGGCCCGCGCCATTCGTGCCATCCGTCATCATATCGATGCGGTGATGGTGGAACTGTTTGCCTTTGCCCGCGAACATCCGGCACTGTTTGCCGATGGGGCGACGCTGGGCACCGATAAGGACAGCTTTCCCTTCGGCTGAGGAGGCCGCAGATCATGCTCAAGAACATTCCGCCCATTCTGGGGCCCGAACTGCTCGCCATCCTGCGCGCCATGGGCCATGGCGACGAGATCGCCATTGTCGACGCCAATTTCCCCGCCGATTCCTCCGGCCCCGCTTTGGTGCGGCTCGACGGCATCAGCGCCACCGACGTGCTCGATGCCATCCTCACCTTGATGCCGCTCGATGATTTCGTCGAGGACGCCGCCATCTGCATGCAGGTGGTGGGCGATCCGGCGCGGCGCGAACCGATCATGGATTTGTTCGAGGGCATTGTGCGCCAGCACGAACCCGAAATGGGCATTTCAACGCTCGAGCGCTTCGCCTTTTACGAGCGCGTCTCGCATGGCTATGCCGTGGTGCAGACCGGCGAGCGGCGGCTCTATGGCAATATCCTGCTCAAAAAGGGCGTCATTCGCCCCGATGCCTGAGCAGGCGAACGGATCGGCCCCCGGCCGCCCTCGACATTGTAACATGTTAGCGGCTAGTGACTGGGTTCATCAGCAAGGGAGATATTCATGAAACTGCTCCGCGTCGGCGCCCCTGGCTCCGAAAAGCCGGCCATTCTGGCTGCCGATGGCACCATTCGCGACCTGTCCGGCATTGTCGGCGATATTGGCGGCCAGACCCTGACCCCTGAAGGCCTGGCCAAGCTGCGCGCCCTCGATGTCGAAGTGCTGCCCAAGCTCGACGCCGACCAGCGCATCGGGCCCTGCGTCGCCAATGTCGGCAAGTTCATCTGCATCGGCCTCAACTATGCCGACCACGCCGCCGAGACCGGCGCGCCGATCCCGGCCGAGCCGATCATCTTCATGAAGGCCACCAGCGCCATTGTCGGCCCCAATGACGACGTGATCATTCCCAAGAATTCGATCAAGCCCGATTGGGAAGTCGAACTGGGCGTCATCATCGGCAAGGAAGCGCGCTACGTCGACGAGGACAACGCCCTCGAGCACGTCGCCGGCTATTGCGTCGTCAACGACGTCTCCGAGCGCCATTTCCAGATCGAGCGCGGCGGCACCTGGGACAAGGGCAAGGGCTCCGACACCTTCGGCCCGATCGGCCCGTGGCTGGTCACCCGCGACGAAGTCGCCGACCCGCAGAACCTCGTCCATGTTGCTCGAGGTCGATGGCCACCGCTACCAGAACGGCTCGACCAGGACGATGATCTTCGATGTGCGCCCATATCGTGAGCTATGTCAGCCAGTTCATGAGCCTGCAGCCCGGCGACATCATCTCCACCGGCACCCCGCCGGGCGTCGGCATGGGCATCAAGCCCGACCCGGTCTGGCTCAAGCCCGGCAATGTCATGCGCCTCGGCATTGAAGGCCTCGGCGAGCAGACCCAGGCCGTCAAGGCCTACCAGGGTTAAGCCTCCTGCCACCGCTTTTGCTGCGCCCTCGCACCTCCCGGTGCGGGGGCGTTTTTGCGTCCGCTCCCGCCCCCTGTGCCCGCTCCCCTGACGCAGCTGTGACGACAAAAATCGCGCCGCCGCCCGCCGCCGCCAACATAGTGCTTGAGCATGGCGCGGCGCCCAGCCATAACTCAGCCCTCGGGGGGCGTCCCGCCCCCTGATCGTCCTGCGAGTTCGCACCGAACATGTTCGACCTGTTTCACAATATTTCGCTCTATCTCGAGAGCTTCCTGTCGACCATCTCGGGCAATTTCTGGCTCACCTTCTGGTTCATCTTCGCCGTCGCCATTGGCGAGGCGGTGTTCGTGCTCGGGCTGTTCGTGCCCTCGACACCCGTGCTGCTGCTCGCTGGCGGCATCATTGCCGAGGGGCGCCTGCCGTTCTGGGAGGTGTATTTTGCAGCGGTGCTGGGCGCCATCATCGGCGACGCGCTGTCCTACGCCATCGGGCACTTCCTCAAGGATTCCATCCTGCAGATCTGGCCCTTCCGCCAGCACAAGGACCTGATCGAGCGCGGCCAGGTGTTCTTTGCCCGCCATGGCGGCAAGGCGGTGTTCATTGGCCGCTTCATTCCCGGCGTCAAGGCGGTGATCCCCGGGGTCGCCGGCATCATGGGCATGAAGTACGGCCATTTCACCATCATCAACGTCACCTCAGCCTTTGCCTGGGCCGCCGCCCATATCCTGCCCGGCATGCTGCTCACCGCATGGCTCAAATCCATCGGCCTGTCGCTCGAGCTGGTGATCGTGGTGGGCACGCTGGTGCTGGTGGCGCTGTTCCTGCTGCTCCATTACCACCGCCGCATCCTGCTGTTCTTTGCTCCCTGGATGGGCAATCTGGGCCGCTCCATGCAGGCGCGCTGGAGCAAGCGCGACTCGGCGCACTGATCGGCGGCCTTGCCGCCCCAAGCTCGCCCACCCATATTCAAGGTCCTGCAGCCGGCGGAGACGAAGATGAACGACAATGAAATGACGGTGACGCGCGAAGATGGCCCGGTGCGCGGCCGCTATGTGATTCAGCTTTCGCCCGACGCCCAGGCCGAAATGACCTACCGCAAGCGCCCCGATGGCAGCATGGTCATCGACCACACCGGCGTGCCGCCCAATTTCGAAGGCCGGGGCGTCGCCGCCAGGCTCGTCAAGCACGCCATTGCCGATGCCCGCAAGAGCGGCTTCAAGATCACCCCGGTCTGCTCCTATGTGGTGGCCCAGTTCCGCCGCCACCCCGAATGGGCCGATCTGCTGGTCTAGCCCCTACCAGCCATAGCGCACGCTGTCCTGCCCATCGGCCTTGATCGCCTCCAACTTATCCCAGGGGATGGTGATGGTGGGCGCGCCATAGGCATAGGCGGCCACCTCATAGGGGTCGAACTGGATGGTCAGCCCCTGGTCGCGCTCAAAACTCCAGGCGTGCGGATCGACCACCGTTTCGGCAATTTCGCTCTTGTCGTCGACCTGCAGCCAGTCGGCATCGTGTTCCGCATGCAATTGCGCCCACGCCGCCTCCACCAGCACGTCCTGCCAGTCGTCCCCGGCAAACACATCGCTCGCCTCGAGGCCTCGCCCCTCATTGGTCAGATAGTGCAGATAGCTGATGCCCCAATTGCCATGCGCCGCGCCGTGCCCGAACCAGTAGTTGAACACTTCCAGCGAAATCCGGCTCTCCACCACCTCGACCGGCTTGATCGTCACCTCGGTATTGGCTGTGCCTTCAAGCTCCGGCAGCGCCTGCCCGCTCAACCCCACCCCGAGCGTTGAGAACGCCTGGACCTCGGCCGTCACAAAGCCATTGAAGCCTTCCGCCAGCTTGTCGTCGCCATCGAGCCGGGGCACCACCAGTTCATGGGTCGCCACTTTCCAGTTCGAGTCCGGATTGCCCACCTCGTCGGGGTCGGGCAGCACGCCATAGACCGACTGGATCAAGAACCGATGCCCGCCCAGCATCCGGCTCTGTTCGAGCCGGGTGCTGCGCGTCTTGAACTGCGCCACAAGGCACGCCCCCGCCGCCGCATCGTCGCTATGGATTGTCATCGGCTTGGCGTTGTCGGTGCAGGAGCGTTCGGCAAAATCGAGCCAGGCGCGTTGGTCGGCGCGCATTTTCTGTTCGCTCGGCTTGGTCAGGCCCCCCAGCGCCGTGGCAAAGCTCTTGGCCAGCACCTCGTCGGCTGCCGACAAATCCGGCACCGCGCAGATCGTGGTTTCCATCGGCGTCGCCGCCTTGGCGCAATCAAAGCTCGCGGCCATGGCCGGCATGCTTCCCCCGCCCCACACACTCCCCAGTGCCAGCGCTGCAACAGCAAAACGAGCGATCATTGGCCAGTCCTTAACACGCACACCAAAGCCGCACGCTTGCAGCCCCCGCCCACGCCGTCAAGGTTCCCCGTTGCAATGCGCCAGACGCTACAAAGGGAGCGGCCTTGCGGCGCGCTCCCCCTGTCATCCGGCCACATCTGTCGCGCGGCTAACTCGCGAGGAACTGCACAGTCGCGTTGAGTTCTTCCTGGCGCAGCTCATGCCCGCCCGCATGCCAGAACAGCGTCGCTTCGGCGCCATTGTCGGCAAAGTAGGTCTTGAGCGCCTCCGTCTGCGGCACCGAGGCCATATGGTCGCGCTGCCCGGCGGTAATGAGCACCCGCTTGCCGGTGAAATCGGCGGCCTGCGGGGTAAACGGGATCAGCGGGTGCATCAATATGGTGGCATCGAACAGGTCGGGTGCCGCAAACTGCACCGCCGCCAGAATATTGGCGCCGTTGGAATAGCCCAGCCCGATCACCCTGGACGGCTTGCCCTCGGCCTTGCGCGCCGCGACGAACGCCGCAAGGTTTTTGGTGCGTTGCGCCAGGTCGACCATGTCATAGACGCCCTCGCCGGTGCGGCGGAAATAGCGCAGCGCGCCGCCCTCGCTCACATCGCCGCGCGGCGCGATGATCCGCGCCCCCGGCAGCAGCTGCCCGGCCAGTTCGAAGAACTGGTTCTCATCGCCCCCGGTGCCATGAAAGACGAAGAACAGCGGAGCCTCGGCGTCTGCCCCCTTGCCTTCACGAAATACATACTCGGCCATGATCGGCTCCCAATTTCACTCTTGGTGCTGATATTGGCCAGTCCGGTCCGCGCCACAACCCGTCCTGCCGCCATCACTGTGTTGCCGTTTTTGAAACAGTGACGCCGGATTCGTTCATCCGGCGTCAAAAACGGTTCAGCTGACGAAAAATCTCGTTCATATACCGTTCATAATACGTTCATAAACCGTTCATCTTCGCGCTAATTGGCCCGTGACAGGGCCTCATTGGCTGCAATCGCCACCATATTGACGATGCCGCGGCTGGTCACCGAGGGCGCCAGAATATGCGCCGGGCTGCGCGTCCCCATCAGAATCGGCCCCACCGGCAGCGCATTATTGAGCTCCTTGAGCAGCGTCGCCGACAGGTTGGCCGATTCAAGATTGGGGAATATCAACAGGTTAGCCTCCCCCTTGAGCACCGAGTTGGGCACGTAGCGGCTACGCAGCTCCTCGTTGACCGCCAGATCGCCCTGCATTTCCCCATCCACCACCAGATCGGGGGCAATCTGCTGCAACTTGTCATACACCAATCGCATCTTCTCGCTGCTCTCACCGTCACGCGACCCGAAGTTGGAATAGCTCAGCAAAGCCGCTTTTGCTTCGATATTGAAACGCTTTAGGTGGTCCCGCGCCTGCAATGTAATGGCCACGATCTCGTCCGCCGACGGGTCAATATTCACATAGGTATCAGCGAGGAAGAACACCCCGCGGGTCATGATCAGCATCGACAGCGCCGACAGCTGGCTCGCCTCCGGCGCCAGCCCGATCACCGACTGGATATCGCGCGCATGCTTGATGAACCGCCCCTGCAAGCCGCACATCAGCGCATCCGCCTCCCCCCTTCGCACCGCCAGCGCCCCGATTACCGTGGTGTTGGTGCGCACAATTGTCCTTGCGGTATCAGGGGTTACGCCCTTTCGCCCGACGAGCGAATGGAACAATTCGACATAGTCGCGATAGCGCGGATCGTCTTCGGGATTGATCACATCGAAGTCCCGCCCGGGCTGGATGGTCAGCCCGAAACGCTGAATGCGCTGGTCAATCACCGATGGCCGCCCGATCAGGATCGCCCGGCCAAGCCGGTCCTCGACCATCACCTGGGTCGCGCGCAACACCCTTTCATCCTCGCCATCGGCAAAGGCAATCCTCTTGCCCTGCCCCTGCGCCCGCTCGATCATCGGCTTCATCACCATGCCCGAGCGGAACACAAAGCGGTTCAGACTGTCGCGATAGGCCGGAAAATCGGTGATCGGCCGCTGCGCCACGCCACTGTCCATCGCCGCCTGCGCCACCGCCGGCGCAATACGCAAAATCAGTCGCTGGTCGAAGGGGTTAGGTATCAGATACTCGGGGCCGAAAATGGACGGCACCCCATGCGCCGAAGCCTCAAGGCCCGGCTCATGGGCCAGTTTGGCAATGGCAACGGCCGCCGCCTTCTTCATTTCCTCGTTGATCACCGTCGCACCGCAATCCAGCGCCCCGCGGAACAGGAAGGGAAAGCACAGCACGTTGTTGACCTGGTTGGGATAGTCCGACCGGCCGGTGCACACCATCGCGTCCGGACGCACCTCCCTTGCCAGTTCCGGCATGATCTCCGGGGTGGGGTTGGACAGCGCCAAGATCAGCGGATTGGCCGCCATGTCCTTGAGCATTTCAGGCTTGAGGGCGCCGGCTGCCGACAGTCCGACATAGATGTCGGCCCCCGCCATCACCTCACTTAATTCAGTCTTGTCAGTATCTTGGGCAAAAGCTCCGCGCCAACGATCCACCGCATTGTCGCGCTTTTTGGTCACCAGCCCCTTGGAGTCAGCGATCCAGATATTTTCGCGCGTCGCCCCCACGGCCAGCAGCATGTTCATGCAGGCAATGGCCGCTGCCCCGGCGCCGGAGGTACAGATCTTGACCTTGGCAATATCCTTGCCGATCAGCTCCATGGCGTTAAGCACGGCCGCCGCCACGATGATCGCCGTGCCGTGTTGGTCGTCGTGAAACACTGGAATATTCATGCGCTCGCGCAGCACCTCCTCGATCTCAAAGCACTCCGGCGCCTTGATATCTTCCAGATTAATGCCGCCAAAGCTGGGCTCGAGCGGTGCCACGATCTCGATAAATCGCTTGGCATCCTGCTCGTTCACTTCGATGTCGATGGAGTCGATGCCGGCGAATTTCTTGAACAGTACCGCCTTGCCCTCCATCACCGGCTTGGACGCCAGCGCGCCGATATTGCCCAGGCCCAGCACCGCCGTGCCGTTGGAAATGACCGCCACCAGATTGCCCTTGGACGTATAGCGATAGGCGGCCGCCGGATCGGCTGCGATCTCTTCGCAGGGAATGGCCACACCCGGGGAATAGGCCAATGCGAGATCGCGCGTATTGGCCAGCGGCTTGGTCGCCACGATTTCCAGCTTTCCCGGCTTCGGAAGCTCGTGAAAGTGCAGCGCGGCTTCGCGCAGATTATTACCATTGTCGGGCATGCGGTCTCCTTCGGCACAAAGCACTATAGTGTCCATTACGGACGCACGAACATGTGTTCCGCAGCACCCTGGAGACACTCACCAGTAGTCCCAGAAGGTTGGAATGATGATCCAGAGTGCACCAGAATGGCGCTCAGGAAAAGCAGAAGCTGTAGTGACAGGAGGGCAATCGAGCTCCCAAACTAATTCTTATCCTTTTGAAAAACCGTGGGTTATTTCCAAAAACGCAACATTTATTCCACAGCTGTCACAAAATGGTCGTCAAACTGTCATTTGCCCGTTAGCCTCCCCGATTACGCCGCCAGTGCTCGCAATAAGACGAGCCGGCGGGAACAGGGGTTCCTGCTGCAGGCCCCCGATATTTGGGAGAGAAGTATGGTTCGTTCTACCGTTATTGGGGGGCTCGCCTCCCTGACTTTGGCTCTGAGCTCCAGCGCCGCCTTTGCCGTAACCGAAATCTCATGGTGGCACGCCCTCGATGCGGAGCTGGGCAAGAAGCTGGAATCGATCGCCCAGGGCTTCAACGACAGCCAGACCGACTACAAGATCGTGACCACCTACAAGGGCACCTATCCCGAAACCCTGACCGCCGCGATCGCAGCGTTCCGCGCCAACGAACAGCCCGCCATCGTGCAGGTCTTCGAAGTAGGCACCGGCACCATGATGGCTGCCAAGGGCGCCGTGAAGCCGGTCTATGAACTGATGACCGAGAACGGCCAGCCCTGGGACCCATCCGCATTTCTTGCTCCAGTCGTGGGCTATTACTCGGACACCGAAGGCAACATCCTGTCGCTGCCGTTCAACTCGTCTACCCCGATCATGTATTACAACAAGACCGCCTTCGAAAAAGCCGGCCTTGATCCCAACGCTCCGCCCAAGACCTGGGCCGAAGTCGAAGAGTACATGAACAAGATCGTTGACTCCGGTGCTGCCAATTGCGGCCTGAGCAGCGCGTGGATTTCCTGGATTCAGCTGGAAAACCTCTCGGCAATCCACGACCAGCCCTATGGCACCCTTGAAAACGGCTTCGGCGGCCTGGCCACCGAATTCACCTTCAATGGCCCGGTCCAGGCCAAGCATTGGGAAAACCTCAAGAAGTGGTCCGATGAGGGTCTCTACCAATATGGCGGCCCCGTGGGCGGCCCTGATGCTGCGCCCAAATTCTACTCGGGCGAATGCGCCATCTACATGAACTCCTCGGGTTCGCGGGCCGGCGTGATTGCCAACTCAAAGGACTTTGAAGTCGGCTTTGCGCCCCTGCCCTATTATGACGATGTGACCACCGATCCCAAGAATTCGATCATCGGTGGCGCCACCCTGTGGGTGCTCAATGGCAAGGATGCCGAGGTCTACAAGGGTGTTTCCCAGTTCTTCACCTATCTCAGCCAGCCCGAGGTACAGGCCGATTGGCACCAGTTCACCGGCTATCTGCCGATCACCAACGCTGCCTATGAGCTGGGCAAGGAGCAGGGTTACTACGAAGCCAATCCTGGCTCCGACGTGGCCATCAAGCAGATCACCCGCGGCACCCCGACGGCCAACTCCAAGGGCATCCGCTTTGGTAATCTGAGCCAGGCCCGTACGGTTGTGGATGAGGAATTCGAAGCGTTGCTTGCTGGCAAGAAGACCGCCCAGGAAGCCCTAGACTCTGCTGTGGCTCGCGGCAACGACATCCTGCGCGAATTCGAAGCGGCCAATCAGTAACGATCATAAGTCGGGGCCGGTATTTCCGGCCCCGTTTTCCATGCGCTGAGCCGGCGGTGGCCCCTTCGGGCGTTCCGTTAGCCGCCCGTGCGAGGACCCATGCAGACCAAACGCACCATATTTCCCAACAAGCTGCTGCCTTATGCGCTGTTGGCACCGCAACTGGCGGTCACCCTGATCTTTTTCATCTGGCCCGCCCTGCAGGCCGTCAAATCCTCTTTCGAGCGCGAAGACCCCTTCGGCTTCAGAACCACGTTCATCTGGCTCGACAACTACCGCCGGATCTTTGCTGATCCCAACTATCTCAGTTCTCTCGGCCGCACTGCGGTTTTCGCTGTTTCGGTGACCGTTCTGGCAATGGCGGTTTCGCTATTGATGGCCGTAGCGGTGAACCGCCTGCTTCGCTCGGGTAAAGTGTATACAACGCTACTGGTCTGGCCCTACGCTGTGGCACCGGTGGTTGTGGGCATTCTTTGGTGGTTTATCTTCAACCCATCAATCGGCATCGCGCCCTATATCATGCGGGGATTGGGCATCAGCTGGAACCACCGCATCGATGGCGGCCAGGCCATGATCCTGATCATCATCGCGGCCGCCTGGAAGCAGATTTCCTACAACTTCCTGTTCTTTGTGGCTGGGCTGCAATCGGTCCCGCAATCACTCAATGAGGCCGCTGCGATCGACGGTGCAGGTCCGTTCAAGCGGTTCTGGACCATCGTCTTCCCGCTGATCTCGCCCACGACGTTCTTTCTGCTGATCATCAACATCAACTACGCCATGTTCGACACCTTCGGCATCGTCGATGCGACCACCATGGGTGGCCCCTCACAGTCGACCAACATCCTCGTCTACAAGGTCTACACTGACGGGGTACTGAACCTGAACATTGGCTCGTCGGCCGCCCAGTCGGTCATCTTGATGATGATCGTCATCGCTCTCACCGTCGTGCAGTTCCGCTTTGTCGAACGCCGCGTGCAGTATTAAGGGGCTGATGTACTATGGTTGAAAACAGACCCTTCCTGGATTTCCTCACCCATCTGGTGCTGATCATCGGCGTGGTGATCGTGGTCTTTCCGGTTTATCTGGCGTTTATCGCCTCCACCCATGGCCCCGGCCAATTTGTCAGTGGCGTCGTGCCGCTGCTGCCTGGGCCCCACATGATCGAAAACTACGGCATCATCTGGAATGAAGGCCTGACCAGTTCCGGCGCTCCACCCATCTGGGTGATGATGATGAACTCTCTGATCATGGCGGTGACCATTGCCGTCGGCAAGATCGCCATTTCGCTGCTATCGGCCTACGCCATTGTCTATTTCAAGTTTCCCTTCCGCCTGCTGGCCTTCTGGGTCATCTTCATCACGCTGATGTTGCCGGTTGAAGTGCGCATCATCCCCACCTTCAAGGTGGTGGCAGATCTTGGCATGCTCAACTCCTATCTGGGCCTGACGTTGCCGCTGATCGCCTCGGCCACCGCAACCTTCCTGTTCCGCCAGTTTTTTCTGACCATTCCCGAAGAGCTGATGGAGGCCGCCCGGGTGGATGGTGCCGGACCAATCAAGTTCTTCCGCGACATCCTCCTGCCGCTGAGCCGCACCAATATTGCGGCGCTGTTCGTCATCCTCTTCATCTTCGGGTGGGTGCAATATATGTGGCCACTGCTGGTGACCACCGACAGCCGCTATTACACCATCGTCATGGGCATCAAGCGCCTCGCCGCCAGCGCGGATTCCGAACCGCTATGGCACCTGGTGATGTCGGCCGTCATCCTGGCCATGCTTCCCCCCGTACTCGTCGTCATCTCGATGCAACGCCTGTTCGTCAAAGGCCTTGTGGAAACGGAGAAATAACAACAATGGCAACTCTGGATCTCAAGGGCGTCAAGAAAGTCTACCCTGGCGGTGTCGCCGCCGTTCATGGCATCGATCTGGATATCGCAGATGGAGAGCTGGTGGTGCTGGTGGGCCCATCGGGCTGCGGCAAGTCCACGTTGCTGCGCATGATCGCGGGCCTGGAAACTATCACCGAGGGCACCATTGCCATTGACGGCGCCGTGGTCAATCGCAAGGAGCCCGCCGATCGGGACATCGCGATGGTGTTCCAGAACTACGCGCTCTATCCGCATATGAGCGTGCGGGGCAATCTCGAATATGGCCTCAAGAACCGCGGTACCCCGCGCGAGGAAATCGATCAACGCGTCAATGAAGCGGCCCGCATCCTGGAGATCGGGCAGTTCCTGGACCGCAAGCCGCGTCAGCTTTCGGGTGGCCAACGGCAACGCGTCGCCATGGGGCGAGCGATTGTGCGCAAACCCAAGGCCTTCTTGTTTGATGAGCCGCTCTCCAACCTCGATGCCAAGCTGCGCGGCCAGATGCGCATTGAAATCCGGCGCCTGCAGCGCAACCTGGGCACCACCAGCGTTTATGTGACCCATGACCAGCTGGAGGCCATGACCCTGGCCGACCGTCTTGTGGTCATGAATGCGGGCCGCATTGAGCAGGTGGGCAAGCCCATTGAGCTCTATGACCGTCCTGCATCGCTGTTCGTGGCCAGTTTCATCGGCTCACCGCCCATGAACTTGTTCAAGCTGGCAGATCTGGCGCGCTTCAGCACTAGTGATCTGCCACAAGACTTGCCTGCCGGCACCGATGTCATTGGCGTCCGGCCCGACAGCGTGCGACGTGGCGAGGCCCAGACCGGCGATATTACGCTGACCGGCATTGTTGAGTTGATAGAGCCGGTTGGAGGGGAAAGCCACGTTTATGTGCGCGTGCCCACGCTGGAGCAGACGGCCATTCTGGTGTTGCCAGGACGGGTGGAACTGAACGAAGCCCAGGAGATCGCCCTCCACCTGCCCCGCGCCTCGCTACACCCGTTCAGTGCGGAAACTGGCCGGCGGCTGGACTAGCGCCCAATACAAGGATCGGGGCCCTGGAGCCCCGATCTTTCTTCATACGGTACTGGAGCACGCGAATGCGCAGGTTAGTCCTTCAGGGGGAAATCGCTTTGTCCCACGTAGACGGACGCTCCTGAGGCTTCGCCATAGCTCGTGCTGGCTCCGCCACCACCGCCGGCTTCGCCGCCCGCGCCACCGGCATCCTGATCATTGTGCTCGCGCTGTTGTATCCCGTCATCACGCTCGCTGGCCGCGTTAAGGTCAAGCATGACCTTGCCGCCCTTGTCCTTGGTCTCCTGTTGCGCCTTGTAGAGGCCGCTTGCCATGGAATTATCCCATTGCAGGGCAAGGCTCATCGGAACTCGGTCGCTATTTCGAGCCCAGATATAAATGGCCACGTCCGGCACAGCTTCAAAGGCAATGACCTCGACCTGTGAACTCTCAAACGGGTAGGCCAGGCCGGTAAGAGAAGTGGACTGACGAGGATATCCGGTCAGCACCCCTGCTCCCAAAGTGACCAGCAGGATAACCGCAAGCCAGCACGTTGTCAGTGCGAGCGCGCCACGGATATTTCGGGCCGAAAACAGGATGGCGAGCGCGGTAAACGCGGTAAAGCCGATCAGGATTATGCTCACCCAGGTCAACATTATCGCGTCCTCACGGTGAATTCCAATGCCGGCATGATGTCTTCCTGGTAGTGGGAGATCGAGGTTTCATCGATCTTGCCATCGACGACGAGGAACCTGACCAGCGTCTTTTCTTTCTGCACCGCGTCCAGGACATAGGCCTCGCCGAGGGCCTTTTCTGAAATCCCGGCGACCGTCTTGAAGTCCTTGAGGCTGACCACCAGTTGCACGTCGACGGGTAGCTCACCATCGTTAAGCGCATAAATATAGGCGTTGATCACATACCAGCCGTCCGGCATGGAGCGGCTGAAAGCATGTTCGAAATTGACACCAGTTGTATCGTTCAAGAGCCCACGGTCATCACGCACCAAATTGAATGTGCGGGTCGCCGAATTGCGAAAGAACGTCACCTCGTCGTTCGGGTCCTTGATCATCAGATCAATGTCGACGTTGTTTGTGCTCGGCCAAACCAGCTCGACATACATCTGCCCGATCTGCTCAAGTTCTCCGCTTTCCACTTCCGGGACCGGGTTCACATGGGCGATCAGAATGGAGGTGATCAGCAGGAAAACCAGCAGGCAATTGAATACGATGTCCCGGAAGACCACATTCGCTGCAGATGTGGCGGGCTTCATTTTTCCGGCCTTTGCAGGGTCTGCAGGTGGAGCTTGTTCATTGAACTGGTGAGGATGAGGATATTGAACCCCAACCAGATGTCCCCGATGCTCCCGATAAGCGTGGTGTAGAAGGCAATACCCACGCCCTGCAAGATCATGCCCAGGCTGGCGAGCATGGTTGGCAAATCCGCCATGCTGGTGGGATCAACGCCGTGCAAGCCGAAGATGAAGCCGACAACGGTTCCGATCAATCCCAGGACGACCAGGGAATATCCCATATAGATTATGGGGTTGAGTCGGGTTTCCAGGGTTAACTGGACAAACTCTGATGATTGCCCGACCCACCAGCTGCTGGCGTGAATTTCGTCGTCGATTTTCTTGGCATGATAGAGAAGTAGCGCCATGGCGCAGACAAAAATGGCGGTGATCAGATAGACAATATTGGTCGCATCGGCCGCATAGGACATCTGCACCAGGCCAAAAACCCAAGCGTAGAATAGAAAAACCAGCGGAACGAGATTGAACGCCAGGAGCCTGGCTAGAGTTTTATATTTAAACACGGGTCTGCATAAAGCTCGTTGTTGAAACTAATTATCGTTCAGCGTCAGGACGCGCACCAAAGCATTCTTCAAGTCGTCTTCACTCCGAGCCCAAACCACAAAATTGCCTGGCCCCCTTGCCACAAACTTGCGGTAGTAGGTTTCCAGTTCATATTCTTCATGCGACTCCAGCGCGACGCCAACGATGGTCGTCTTGAGCCAGCTGGAAATCTCCTCGCTGATGGGCCAGGGAGCAAAACCAGCGTTGTTGGGACCGTCGCCGCTGACGATAATGATGGTCTGGGCCGCTTCGATATCGGTTTTCTGGATCATCTGGCGCGCGCGGTTGAGCCCCAGGCCAATGGCTGTGGAACCAGGCTCATAGCGCGGCACGTTGCGCAGCCGGTTGGCAAATTCTTCGATATTATCGGGGGTGACTATGGTCCAGTCCATGGTCAGTCCAACTCGGGTGCTGAACTGGATGAGTGACATGGCAATGGTGGAATGCTTGCCGCCAGCTATCGCATCAATCGATTCTGGCGATAAAAAAGCATCAGCATAGCCGTTGAGCTGCCAGCTGAAGTGCTCGTCGGACATACTCTTGGAGGAGTTGATCAGCAGGACAATACGTTTGTCGACTACTCGTGGCTCGGCTTGGTCAGCGGCGGTTTGCGCGGCCCCAGGCACCACCAAAACCACCAGCGTCATTGCCACAAACAAGCATGACTGAATGAAACGCGCTGGCAATGTGTTCATTGAAATCACTCTGCAATCGCAGGCGGCGAGCAACCGAAAAGAACCCAGCACCACTCCGGCGCCAAGCTATATTATTCGACCTGCTCGCTGAAGGAAGCCGGTCACAAGTGGCGGCGCGATGATGTCGACCACCCCTGGCCGACATCATCGCTGTGCCAAATTATTGAGCGGCAGCGGGGCGACGCAGTTCAACCGAGCGCGGCAGCACGATGCCAGCCTCGTTGCCCCAAACGTTGCGGATATAGGTCGAGACAGCAGCCACTTCTTCATCGGTCAGCACTGGAGCGAAGGGCGGCATGCCGTGGTCGGTGGCGCCAAAAAGGACCTGGTTGATCACGGCAGCACGCCCCTTGACGAAGCCGTTGCCGGCCAATTGGGGACCGCCGCCGCCTTCACCATTCTCGCCATGGCAGGCCGAGCAATAGTCGGCGTAGACAACTTCGCCCTGCTCCATGAGAGCCTTCAGAGTGGCCTCATCATTGGCGGGCTGGGCAAAGGCGGCGCCGGACGCCAGCATCGAGACGGCGAAAAACGCTGTCAGGCCTCTTCCAAATTTCTTCAAAACACATCCTCCTTTAGTAGTACAATATGACATTACGTAGGTCGCACAGACGAAAATGGCGCAGCGAATCAAAGTCGAACGCGTTAGTCGGCGGGCGCATTAAGCCCCGGCCCACCTTCTTAAGGCGTTGACTTTGTAGACTTATTTCAGGTCGTCAATAGCCAATCACTATTCTTGTGCAATCGCAAGCGTGGTCTTCCTTTAGCCTGACATTGTGCAGTGCGCCAGCTTTTGCCGGCAGTTGAACAACGCAAAGCAGTCTAGAAATAATCTGGCGGCCGGGTAAACTTGACGGCGTAAGGCTGTGAGCGTAACCGGACTTTGGGTGGTTCAAGTACCCCCGGATGCTTCGATTGGTGGAGTGGAGGAATTGACAATTAATAATAAATCTTTGATGAGAAAATTCGTTTTGTCGGCAGTCTTGGCCGCGGGCGCGTGTTCGATCGCCCTGGCCAACGAAGACGTTCTAAAGCTGCAGGCCGATCCTGCAAATAACGTCATGCCGAGCATCAATTATAACGGCTGGAACTATACAGAGCTCGACCAGATCAACATTGACAACGTCAAGGATCTGACTGTCGACTGGACGTTCCAGATTGGCGTGGCTGACGAGACCCAGTCACCACCGCTGGTGATTGGCGATACGATGTATATCGCAACGCCCAAGCCGAACCGCGTGTACGCGCTGGATCTGAGCGACGCCGGCGCGATCAAGTGGGAATTCCGCGCTGATTCTTCGAACCTGAGCGAAGTCATCCCGCTGGCTTGCTGCGGCGCCCAAACGCGCGGCATCAACTATGCTGAAGGCAAGCTGTTCTTCCAGTCCCTCGGCGGCAAGGTGTACTCGCTCGACGCTGAGACCGGTGCAGTACTCTGGGAACAGCAGGCTACCGACATCAAGGCCGCTGAAACCATGGTCGGCAACGGCATCGTGGTTCACGATCTATACATCGCTGGCATGGCCGGCGGTGAGTATGGCGCCCGTGGCTACGTGGTGGCATATGACATCAATACCGGCGAAGAGCGCTGGCGCTTCTTCAGCATGGGTCCGGACGAAGAAGTCGGCATCGGCCCACGCTTCAAGCCTTTCTACAAGTTTGACCAGATCGACAACCCGGCTGAAGCATCCTGGTTCGAAGACTCCTGGAAGCATGGTGGCGGCACCAACTGGGGCTACTTCACCTACGACCCGGAGCTGAACCTGGTTTACCACTCGACCGGCAACTGCGGCCCGTGGAACCCGGACTATCGCCGTCCCTGGGGTGAAGTTGACCTCGACGAGAATGGCATTCTCCAGAGCTACCGCTCCAACTATTGCGCATCGCTGCTGGCACGTGACGCAACCACTGGCGAGTTGATCTGGGCGTACAACCTGACCCCGCAGGATCAGTGGGACCTCGACGAGCCCAACATCAACCCACTGGTTGATCTCGAGATCAACGGCGAAATGCGCAAGACGATCGTGCGCGCAGCTCGCAATGGCTTCTTCTATGTCTTTGATCGCGCCACCGGCGAAATCCTGAATGACCCCTGGCCGTTTGTTTACCAGAACATCATCAAGGGCATCGACAAGGAAACCGGCAGCCCGATGTACAACATCGACACGATGCTGTTCACGCATGCCGAAGACCGCCAGAAGTACACCGACGCCGGTGCACTTTCGGAAGCCGATATCGCCATGGCAGCCGAAGAAGCTGAGCTTTATGGCGAAGATGCCGGCGACGCGCCTTCGGGCACTGAAGCCGTGATCTGCCCGACCATCGCTGCCCGTAACTGGGAAAACGACGCCTACTCGCCACGCACTGGTCTGCTTTACACCAGCGTGCAGTTCGGTTGCCGCTCCATGCGCATGACCGAAGGCCAGTACGTCTATCCAATGACGGCTGAAGGCTACAAGCTGTTCGAATGGACGGGCGACAAGTTCTGGGTCGACGACGAAGGCAACAAGACCGACGTCAAGAACCAGCTGCAGGCCAATGATCCGATCTCCGGCAAGACCGTCTGGACCATCGACTACGTGCAGCCCACCCAGGATCCGATCCTGGCCACTGCCAGCGACCTGCTGTTCGTGGGTGGTGACGACAAGGGCGCCTTCCGCGCTATCGACGCCAAGACCGGCGAGCTGGTCTGGGAGTTCCGCACCGGCAACGGCTCCTCGGTTGCTCCAGTGAGCTACATGCTGGATGGCGAGCAGTATATCGCGCTGATCGCCAGCGCCCGCCAGGGCGTGCTGCCAGTGGCAGCTGACGCAGCTCCCGATGCTGTGAACCGCTACCAGCGCGAGGGCAGCACGCTGTATATCTTCAAGCTTGCCAACCGGTAAGCCTGACTGTGGTGCGGGGCCCAGGCCACCGCACCACACGCCACACTTTGCCCGGCTGGCCATTCGGCCTGCCGGGCTTTGTTTTTTTGAATCGAGTTGTGACATGACCCTACTATTGCAGCGTCTTTTATCACGAACGTGCCGCTTCGCTCCGGCAATTGCCGCGACAGTCATCGCCACCGCACTAGGCGCGACACCTGCCGCCGCATGGGAGATGCGGGTCTGCGCCGATCCCAACTACATGCCGCAATCGCACGGCACCGGTAATGGCTACGAAAACAAGATTGCCGCCGTCATTGCTGACGAATTAGGGGCAAAACTCACCTTCCAGTGGTGGACACTCTCTCCCAGCATGGTCACCGAGCAATTGCGTGAGGGCAATTGCGACATGATGGTGGGCGTACCGGACGGTCGAGACGGCGTGGTTCCCACCATCGCCTATTATCGCAGCCCCTATGCGTTCGTTTATCGCGATGGCGAAGGATACGACATCGCCACATTCGATGACGAGGTTCTCAAGACATTGCGCGTGGGCGTGAGCTCTGCCACCGACAACCCCCACCTTGCCATGGCCAAGCGAGGACTGGCTCGCAACGTGGTGCAGGGTACGCTGACCCGCGATGCCAACCCGGCAGGTCCTTTCTCCACGCTGGTAGAACAGGTGGCTAGTGGTGACATTGACGTCGCCGTGCCATGGGGGCCGGTCGCCGGTTATTATGCTGCACTGCAGACCCCTCCGCTCAAGGTGACGCCGGTCCCTGAATTCGACATGCCGTTCGTGCCGATGTACCGCACCATCGTCATCGCGGTGCGCACCGGCGACGAAGCCCTGCGCGATCTGCTGGACGTGGCCATCGCTACTCGCTGGGACGACATATACGCCATCTTGAACGAATATCATGTGCCGACACTGGACCTGCCGCGTCCAATGCTGACGATCGGGAACCAGTAGAATGAGCAATTTTTCACGAAGAGGCTTTTTGGCGGCCGGCACGGCTGCCCTGTCGCTCGGCGCCATGGGGCGGGTCTTGGCACAGGGTGCTTCGGACAACACCATCCGCATCGGCACGGTCTTCCCCTCGAAGACGGGAAGCGAGTTTATCCGGGCCTCGACCAATGATTTCATTGGTGATGGCGGGCGCATGGGCGCAGTTCTGGCCGATAGCCAGCTGGGGGAGCTGGCCGAGACCAATGGGCTTCACCTCAAGCTGCTGAATGCCACATCGCCGACGGTGGCAGCTGCGATCCGCGCCGGGGAGCGACTGGTCGAAACCGGCAATATCTGCGCCCTGGTCGGGGGTGTTGGGGAAGGTCAGGCTCATGCCCTGGCCCAGATTGCCGAGCGCGCCAGGATCCCGTTTTTCAACGTCGGGGAAACCGACGATGCACTGCGTGGCGTCGGATGCTCGCGCTATGTATTTCACGTGGAAGCCAGCGACGCGATGTATCTTGATGCGCTCGCCGAACTGGCCAGGGCCCAGGGATATGCGCGTTGGTACGTGGTGGCGGACACGACTGCCCGAGGGGAGGCTCTACAGGCAAGGGCGGTCCTAGCCGCAGAAAAATCGGGCGGCACCATTGTTGGCAGTTCGTCCGTGCGCGCCGCCCAGGCGATCTACTATACCGATGTCGACAAGGCCAAGGCGGCCGAAGCGGACCTTATAGTGATCCTGCTGCAAGCCTATGACCAGTTCAATTTCATCCTCCAGATGGAAGAAGCCGGCATTGAAAAGCCGGTGCTAACCCTGCCGGAAACGATCACCCAAACCCGCGACTATATCGCGGCTGCGCGATATCGCCTGCCCAAACTGAACCCCCGACACCGCATCGCCTTGTGGGAGACCACAACACCGGATGCAGCGGGACAGGCGTTCAACGCCATGATTCGTGCGCAATGGGGAGAGGGGGCCGACCCCACCGCCTGGTCATCCTACCACGCGATCAAGATCATCCTTGAGACTGTCACGGCCACCGGCACCACCGACGCCGAGGCAATGATCACGCATCTGGAAAACCCCGACACTGCGTTTGACGTGCTCAAGGGAAATGGGGTGTCGTTCCGTCCGTGGGACCACCAGCTGCGCCAGCCGCTCTATGGTCTCTCGGTTGACCAAGACGCAGCCTGGGACCGGATGAATTTGGATAGCCGCATCGGCATCGCCAAATATGAGGGCACCATCCCGGGTGCCATGCCCGCTGACGCGGATGCCAGGAACTGGCTCGACCAATTGGGTAACTCAGCAAGCCACTCGACCTGCAAACTCTAGACAAACGCCCGGTTCAAGACCGGGCGTTTCTTATTGCCGCTTGCGGAGCATGCGCTTGATCGAGGCGGCGGCCGCAATCGCCATGACCGGCGCAAGTCCAAAGGTAATGCCAAGATCGGCCAGCAGCGGCAACTGCTCAAAATCCAGCAACACATAGCGCAAGAGGTCGAGCTGATAGCTGACCGGATTGATGTAAACCAGAACCTGGATAAAGGCGGGTAGCTGCACGACCCATCCACCACCGATAGCGAAGATCCCCAACTGCCGCAGCTCATCGCGCAAATGCGCGGGAATATCGAGAAACCCCACCCCACCAATGACGCCACGCAGGGGAAATATCGACCCGGAGAGGAAATATAATGGCTGGATGATCCCGTTGGAGATCGCGCCAAAACCCTCAAAAGTCTTGAGACGAGAGGCAATGACAATGCCAAAAGCGGTGATGGAGATGCCCATGAAGAACATGATCACCAGCGCGGCCGCGATAGCATCGGGTGATGTACGGACACCCAGGATCGGGATAAACAACAGCGGGATTGCACCCTGGATGGTGGCAATGGTGGCGCCGCCAAACAGCTTCCCAAGCGTCACCGAAAGCATCGAGGCTGGCGACACGATGACCGAGCGCAGCAAACCCACTTCACGGTCCCAGACCAGCGAAATGGCGCATTGCAACGAGCTGAACAACACATTGAGGGTGATGACGCCGGGCAGGATATACTGCGCGTAGGTATACCCCTCGATCTCCCGTAGCGCCGCCCCCAGACCGAAACCAAGAATGACCAGCCACAAGACGGTGCGCGAAATAGCCCCGAAGATCTGCGACCGATCGCGGACATAGCGCAGCATTTCGCGCTTCCACATGATCCAGATAACATCTGGTTCTATGCCGAAATTCACCTTGGCCACAACGCTCATCGGGTGAGTTCCCCACCTTGCCGAGCAAAGCTGAGCAGTCGGTCGCGGCCGGTCGCACTATCGTCAAACAATTGCTTGCCGGTGAGCGCGATGAATACGTCTTCAAGAGACGCTTTCTCGCCCCCGTGTGCGGCGCTCAGATCGGCAGGCGCTCCCACGGCCACAAGCTTACCCTGATCGACAATGCCGACGCGGTCACATGCCTCAGCTTCAGCCAGATTGTGAGTGGTCATCAGCACAGTCATGCCCCGGGCCCGCAAGCTCCCGATGCGCTCCCACAGATGGCGCCGTCCCTGCGGGTCCAGGCCGATGGTTGGCTCATCAAGCAGCAACACCGAAGGCTCGTGCATGAGTGCACGGCTCAGCTCCAGCCGTCGCTTCATCCCCCCGGAAAAAGTGCGAACCCGTCGCTGGGCGACGGCATCGAGTTCGGCCCAACCCAGCGCTTTTTCTACCGCAGCACGGCGCTCGGACTTGGGCAATGCATAAAGCGCCGCATGGATATCCAGATTTTCCTTGGCGGTGAGGCGATCATCCAGCGCAGGATCCTGAAACACCACGCCCAGTGCGCGCCGCACGGCATCCGTTTGGGTCACCACATCGTGCCCGGTTATTGAAACGCTGCCCGACTGCGGGTGCGTCACCGTCATGAGCATGTTGAGCAGGGTCGTCTTACCCGCGCCATTGGGACCGAGGATGGCAAAAAATTCGCCAGCCCCGACATTCAATGTCAAATCATTGACTGCAACGTGGTCGCCATATCGATAGCTGACGCCCTTAACTGCAATTGCAACCACGCTGTTATCCTGAGCTAGCCGCCGAAGGCTGACTTGAGTTCGGCCAAAGCCGCCGCAAGTTCACCGCACGCATCAACTGCAGAAAGGACGGAATCGTCCTCAGCAATGACCGCAGTTTCTGCATTGGCCGCGCCTTCATCATCTTCGTCATCGCCGGCGATCATGTATTCAAACGACTCCGACGCCCGCTCCTGCGCCTCGGCGGCAAACATGCTGGCCACCTTTTCGACATTCGCATCATAGAGGTCGAATACCGCATAGATGGTTTCGACGGCCACGTCATCATCTTGCGCATAGACATTGCATGCCGCGGAGGTCAGCTCACCAAGATGCCCGACGAGACGGCTTACGTCGCGACCGGGATAGAGATCGGCGTTTGTCACATCCTCGATGATACCACCCAGGCGCTGGGCCGGGCCTTCAGCCTCCTCGGGGTTGAGGCCGGCCAGTGACGCTGGCGGTTCCGCCTGGGGATAGAGCGTATCGAGCAGGTCGAGCATTTCCTGGCCGTCCGCGAGGCGCTCGGCCGATGCGTCGCCTTTGATCTCGTCCCAGAGGATTTTGACCCGCTGCAAGGCGGCCCAGCCATTGGGGTATTCCCAAGGCTCATTGCCTTCGACCGCTTCTTCGTAGCCCTCCGCTACTCCCTCTTCAGCGAGCAACAGCTGGATCAACACGCCACCCTTGAACGCCGCACTGTCGCGCAGTTCCGCAGGGATCACCACGTCATAAGCCTTGGCGAGGAGCCCGCGAGCTTCGGCGATGGCCTCGGCTGGATCGGCGCCGTCCTCGACGGCCTCCTCGACCTCATGCAGAGCCGCAGAAAGGGCCATTGCAAGATCAGCATCGCGCGCTTGCAGGGTGCCGCCGAAACGCTGGTAGGCCGGGCCACTGACACCCTCGATCGTTTCGATCAGCTCATCGTCATATGGCGCTGCAAAGGCAGCGGCCAGGTCGAGACGCAAGCCGATGGATTCCAGCCCATAGGCCTGGCTCAACTCCACGGCGTTATCAAAGAACGGCTCGTGGGCGAACTGGGCAAAGGCTTGCGCGGGCAAGCACACCGAGGCCATGGCGAGGGCGGCGAGAGCAACGGTAAAACGCTTAGTCATGAGCAGGCACCACACCGACTTCGGCCGAGTGCGCTCCGCGACCGGCTGGGATATTGTTGATCACCTTGAGAGTTTCGGTATCAATCACCGAAACGCTGTCCGAAAGACCGTTGGCCGTGAACACGCGCTTGCCGTCGGGCGTGATCGAAATGCCCCACGGCCGGCGCCCCATCTGTTCCTTGATGGTTTCAACAACAGCATTGCTCTCGGTATCAATCACATAAACAGCGCTCGTACCACCGCCGGCGACATAGAGGCGCTTGCCATCGGGGGCCACGGCCAACTCGACAGGTCGCGAATCCAGGCCAAGATTAATGGTGTGGATCACCGCGTGCTTTTCGGTATCGATCACCGAGATCGTGCCGCCGATCTCTGCCGAGACATAGGCGCGGGTGCCATCAAGCGAGAACTCGACGACGCGGGGGCGATTACCAACCATCAGGTGCTTGACCACCTTGTTTGCTGCCACATCAATGACACTGACGGTGTGGGTAGCTTCTGCGGTCACGTAGACCCACTTGCCATCCGGGCTGACAGCGACGCCTTCGGCCTCGATGCCCACCTTGTGGATCGCAAACTGCGCACCGCTCGCCACGTCATAACCAGCGCCGGAAGCGATGGCTTCCAGAGACGCCCAGATCTGCGTTCCGTCGGGCGACACCGCAATGCGCTCCGGGTTACCGCCGGCACGGAATTCGCCAACCATTTCATTAGTATCGACATCGATCGCCAGGATCTTGTCTTCAGGGGTCTGGCGCTCAGGATAGAAATCGCTGACGGACACATAGATGGTCTTGCCGTCCGGGCTCACGGCCATGCCGCGCGGGCGCACCTCGCCAGGGCGGTCAGAAATGGTGATCGTCTTGATAACCTCGCCGGAGGTGGAATCAATGACGGTGATATCAGCGCCAAATTCATTGGCGACATAGACACGGTAGGTCTCGTCCTGCGCCGTGGCTGGCATGGCCATCGAAAGCACAGCCGCTGCGACACCCCAAAGCGCTGTAATGCGCACGGGTCGCGAAAATAAATTCATGAAGCTACTCCCCCTAAAATAAATGCAGAGCTTGCCTAAAACCGGCACTGACTCTGTGACGCTAAATCACCCATCTGATCAAGTCTTTCAACCGGATCGGTTCCGGGCAGGTAAATGGCTGGCAGCTCACCAACGAGTTGGCCCATTAGCTTGGCATCGGTGGCGACACCGTCAATCTTGGTAAGATAGAGCGGTTGCCGTAACTGGTGGTCCCAAGGCCGGAACGACGTTCCGATGCCTTTCCAAACGTCAAAGACGGACGTTGGCGCACTCAAATAGTTCAGCACCGAGTCGGTTGCTGTCGTGCCGCTAAAAATGGCGGCTTCAAAGATTACCTTGATGCCCTGATAGGTGGCCCAGGCCGCCCCTTCCATCGGCACGTCCCAACGATCCATGTAGCGGGCATTGAGTTCGCGAGCCCCATAGGCATCAAGCGTCGGTTCCCAGGCGGTCGCCCGCATGCCGGTCCCCAAGGAAGGCGCGAGCTGGCGCGACTGTGCAAAGAAGGCACGCGTTTGCGCTTCGGCGTAAGGATATCCGGTCACCATCAGGTCAATACCGCCTGCTTCAAGCGCGGCCAAGCCCATCAGCTGGTCCTCGGCATCTGCCAACAAGACGACGACATCAGCGCGCGATGCCTTGATCTCGGCCAGAACGTTGTCAGGGATTGCTGCATCGTCGGCGACGATGGCATGGCCCACCTCGCGGGCGCCGAAATGGCGTTCGTTCAATGAGCGCTGCAGCCGCTGGTAGTGCGACGCCGACTCTTCGGTCTCTGCCTGCACGACAAACCAATTGCGAAAACCTGCCCGCACATACCACCCCGCCAGCGAGTTGAGATACATTGCAGCGCTAGGAGCAATGTGGAACGTCGTGGCCGCGCAGGATTGATTGCGCAACTCGTCACTCGACGCCAGCAGATTGACGAAAGGCACCCCTTGCTCCGCGGCCCAGGCGCTCAATAACCTGGCCTCTTTGCTGTTGAAGCCGCCAGCCAAAGCGAATACCTGCTTCTCATTGACCAGCCGCTCGGCCGCGGCAAGAACATCGGAGCCATCGGCTTCGGCAGTGACCACTGCGAAGTCGATCTCGAACATGCTCGCATTCAGTTCGAATTCTTCATGCGCCATGATCGCGCCCTGTCGGGCGGACTGGGCGACCGAAAAACGCAGGTCTGCAGTGTTAGTGGTGGCGGGCAAAATGACGCCGATATGAACCCGGCTGAGTGCTTCGAGCTGAGCGAAGGCCGGTGCGGATGGCAGTAGCGCCAGCCCAATCGTCATGGCGGCTGTACAAAATGCACCGGTTAGTCGGTATTTGAAAGTTTCAATCATGGGCAATAACGTCGTGAGGACGAGCGTCCGTGACCTTTGGTGATGGGCGGTTACCGAATGGACTTTCGATCGTCGCCTGGAAAATGATGTTGCGTCGCCGCCAAAATGTCGCAGCCATAAATCACGTGACCTATGGAAGCCGAGGCGGCCAATTGCAAGTGCCAATTTGTATCCACAGATACAAACTTGGATGGTGCTGACGAGGCGCAAGCACCATCCGCGCTTCTTCAGGAAGACTTAGCCAAGTGGAATGAAGGCCAGGCCATTGTTGGCGTTCATCGGAATGACCAGCTGATTGGTGCCGCTGTCATGGCACATCGAAGCGGCGCTCGGGATGCCGGTGGCAATCAACTCAGCGGGCTGGCCTGGAGAAATTTTGGAAACCCCGCCCTGCATGACGCTGGAAATATACTTGGTGCCGTCAGCCATGATAACGATGCCATCGCTGCCGGGCTGGGCCGCATGCTCGGTGCCAAGCAATTCGCCCGCCGGCGAGAAGGTCAAGATCGCCGTATCACCCATATTGGCGACCACCACATTGCCGTCATTGTCGATGCCGACACCGTTCGGAGATACCAACGGGGCACCTTCGAGCAATACGCTTGCCTCGCCCTCGGCCGTCACCTTGTAAAGGCGCATCGGCAGTTGATCCCGACCACCGCCCGTCTGGGACGCGTAGATGGTCCCATCAGCGGCCACTTCAATATCGTTGAAACCTGCTGAGTCAGGCACGGCGATCTCGCCTATCGGGGCGCCAGTTGCCATGTCAAACTTGCGGATGACGGAGATGCTCGGTGTGCCATCGGCGGTGCCGCCATCGCGATCGGCAACGTACAAGATGCCCTCAGAGATTTGACTGCCGAACGGTTCATTCAGCACCAGGCCATTGCGGTTGACGCCGATCCATTTGGACGTGTGGACTGAGCCGTCGGGATTGATCAGCGATATGTAGCCATCATTGGCCTGGATGCCCTGCCCCACGCCACGGTTGACCGCAAGGATCAACCCCCGCTCTGCATCATATGAGCAGCTCTCGGCGCCAACCACCGCACCAAACACTTTGACGTTTTCAGAAATGGGGGTGTAGACGCCGTCCTCGCGGCCGGTGACGCCCAAGGGCTTGCCAGCCTCAAAGACTGCGGGCTCGGGCGTTGCAGGAGCCTGCTGCGCCATCGCAGGCACCGAGCCGGCGGCAATAATCACGGAACATATGGCAATCGCTTTTTTCATCTTGCTATCGATCCTATTGATAAAATTACGTGGTGCGTTTTTACCAGGAAAGACTGCAATGATTGGTAGCGGCCGGGCAAGCCCTCACGGAACGAAACCGCGCTGCGGCAATGATCGATATTCCAAAGGCTGACGGCTTTGAACTCACCGCGGTGTAGATGTTCGACTGCGCCGAAGGCCGATGGGCCGCAAAGGCCAAAAGGAAAAGCCCAGTCACTCTTTGAGTTAACTGGGCTTTTTTTGGTTGCGGGAGTAGGATTTGAACCTACGACCTTCAGGTTATGAGCCTGACGAGCTACCGGGCTGCTCCATCCCGCGTCAATCGAACAACGTCGCCGCGTTCGTGAGTGCTGTATAGGAGGTACTGTCGTAGAGCTCAACCCCTAAAAGGCGATTGCGCCACACTTTTTCTGCTCTATCCACAAACTGCTCCCAAAGCCTACCAATTGCAGCGACTTTCGCTAGGGTGGCGCATCTTCCGACTGTTGAGACTCGCTTATGAAACTGAAGACGCTTGGCCGAACTGACTTGCAAGTGACGGAAATCTGCCTTGGCACCATGACTTGGGGTAGCCAGAACACCCAGGCCGAGGGGCATGCGCAGATTGACCTGGCGCTGGAAGCTGGCGTCAACTTCATGGATACCGCAGAACTTTATGCCGTGCCCGGCAGCGCCAAAACCTCAGGCCGCACCGAGGAAATCATCGGTGAATGGCTCCGGCAAACCGGCAAGCGCGATCAGTGGATCATCGCCTCAAAGATTGGCGGCGGCGGTAGCGCTCATCTGCGCGAAGGGCGCCGGGCCGACGGTGAATCGATGCGCCAGGCAGTGGAGCACAGCCTGCAGCGTCTGCAGACGGATTACCTCGATCTCTACCAGATCCACTGGGCGTCGCGGGGCAGCTACAATTTCGACGGCTACTGGACTTACCAGCCGCATGAGCAGGACACGACCGATGTCCTCGACAATATCGAGGACATGCTGGAAACCGCGGCGGACCTGATCAGACAGGGCAAGATTCGTCACCTCGGCGTGTCCAACGAAACCACCTGGGGCATCAGCCAGTGGTTGCGCACTGCCGCAGAAAAGGCCCTCCCCCGCCTCGTCTCCGTGCAAAACGAATACAGCCTGCTGCGGCGCCATTTTGACCACGATCTGGCCGAGCTCAGCCACCATGAAAATGTGGGGCTGCTGGCCTATTCGCCCTTGGCGGCGGGAATTCTAAGCGGCAAGTATTTCGACGGCGTCGTGCCGCCAGGCAGCCGCGCCGAGTATCAAAAGGGCATGTGGCGCCTCAGCGACTACTCGGAAATTGCTGCCAAGGCCTATCACGAGGTCGCACATCGACACGGGCTCGATCCGGTGCAGATGGCGATCGCGTTTGCCCTTGGCCGACCATTCATGACCTCGGTTATCGTGGGCGCAACCAGCACGGCACAACTGTCCAATACGCTCAAGGCCGTCGATCTGAAGCTGAGCCCCGCCGTTGTTGCCGATATCGACGCCGTACACCGGCGCCATCCGCGTCCTCTCTAACAAGCATTCAGGCGATGGCACAGCCGTCGCCTTTTTGTGTGAACGCGGTATGATCCCAACCAACACCATTGCGGGGCCTCACTTGAGCTTCACCTTGATATCAACGCTGCTGCCGCTGATCTGCTATTTTGGCTACAATATCATCATTCCGCAGATCGAACGCGTCCGGCCCTCCTTGTCGGTCATCATGAACCTGCAGCGCCGCCGCTGGGTTGCGAACTCCACTCGCCGAGAATCCCCGTTTGATGCCATCCTGGCCGGCAATATCATGGGGTCGGTGAGCTTCCTGGCCTCCACGGCGGTATTGCTCATCCTGGCAATCTTTGCGGTCTTCGGACAAATGCCGGCGCTGATTTCCGCGCTCAACTCGATGTCGCTTGAGCGGGTGTACACCACCCTGGATGTGCAGTTGCACTTGGCGGTCATGCTGGCCATGTTCGTGCTGGCCTTTTTTGCCTTTACCCTGTCGCTGCGCCAGTTCAACCACTTTTGCATCATGTTGGGTGCCATTGATCACGACGGGCAAACCACCGAGGAAGAGATCGATGCCATCACCCGGATGAATGCGCTGGGTGCCCGTAATTTCAATGCCGGGGTAAGGGCCTATTATTTCTCGGTAGCAACGGTTGCCTGGTTCGTCTCCGAATGGCTGCCTATCATTGCGTGCCTTGCAACGATTGCCATTCTCTCGCATCGCGAGTTCTTTTCATCAGCTCACCGCACTGCAGCTTCAGCCGCCGTGATTGCCGCACGCCGCAAGCGTGACTGACGCTGAACGGATTCGCGTAATTGTGACATTGACATTCAGCTAATCCGGTTGCTTTATGCCGCCGACTAAATCCACCTCGAACCGCCATGCTCATCTGCCAATGCAACATGATCACCTCCAAGGAGATTGAGGACATTGTCCTTAGTCTGCTCAAGGCCGATCCATGGCAATTGGTGGTGCCGGCCAAGGTCTACAAGGAACTTGAGCGGCGCGCCAAATGCGCCGGATGCGTGCCGAATGTGGTGGACATTATCGTGCGCGTCACGGAAGACTATCACTCCCAGCTTGCTTTGCCGCCGGGCGAACTCGTTACCCTGCAGATCGGGCTGGAAAAGCTGAAGCAGCAACGGAGTGGAAAACGTCGTGAAAGGCGAAGCACAAGTCATCGAGCGGCTTAACGAAGCCCTCTTTCTCGAACTTGGCGCGGTCAACCAGTATTGGGTCCATTATCGTCTGCTGGACGACTGGGGCTATACAAAACTGGCCAACAAGGAACGCGCAGAATCCATCGAGGAAATGCATCATGCCGATCGGCTGATTGAGCGCATCATTTTCCTTGAAGGACATCCCAATCTGCAGCGCGTCGCCCCCTTGCGCATCGGCCAGACCATCAAGGAAGTCCTCGAGGCGGATCTCGCCGGCGAATACGATGCCCGCACCGCCTACAAATCCAGCCGCGAACTGTGCGAACAGCTTGGCGACTATGTCAGCAAGAACTTGTTTGAAGAACTGCTGGCCGACGAAGAAGGGCACATCGACTTTCTTGAAACCCAGCTGGACCTGCTCGAGAAAATCGGCGTCGAAAAATATGGTTTGCTCAATGCTGGCCCCGCCGACGCGGAAAAATAATCCGCTGATGACAACTGGTAATCAGGTCACAAGCTGATCGTCGTTGAAAGCGGCAGTCCAAAATGGATATTGCCGCTTTCATCCGTACCCGCGCCGAACCGGATCAGCGCTCGATTGGCTGGAACATCGAGTTGAGTTGCTGCACGATCTGCTCCATCGGGGCGATTGCTTCGGGCAATTCCTCGGGTGCGTCAGGTGCAATGGCGACATAGGGCACGCCGCTGGGGAAAGCTCCGAACATCTGGAAGAATGCCACCATGTCATCGAGTACGGGCATACGCCAGCGCCAAAGCGCCCCCATGGCGATCACCGGCTCCATATGGCCAAAGCCTTCGTAATATCGCGTGGTGACCCAGATGCCATTGTCCTGGAGCTTCTTGGCGAACCGTTCGGTATTCTGAACGCGTACAATCGGATCTGAAGTGCCCGATGCCAGATACATGGGCGGGGTATCGGCCGTCACCAGGTTGATTGGCTGGGTGCCTTCAGGATTGGGCGCGTGGCCAAAGGCATCACGCACCTCGCCATATTCAAACGGATAGAAATCGAAGGGACCGGCCAGCGCTGCCACGCCCAGAATGGGCAGGGTGACGCCGTATTCCTTACGGAAGGATGGGTCGAGCGCCAGCATCACCGCGTTATAGGCGCCGGCCGAATGGCCAGCGAGAAACACCCGGTTGGGATCACCGCCGTAATTGGCGATGTTGTCCTGGACCCAGCGCAAGGCGTTGGCATTGTCTTCCAAGAACTCGGGGTATCGAACCTCCGGAACCAGCCTGTAGTCGGCGATCACGGTGATGAAGCCACGTGCTGCCAGAGCCCGCCCCGCGAACTGATAGTCGCTGCGTTCACCCCGGTTCCAGCCTCCCCCGTAGATGAAGAACACCACGGGCGCGCTGGTTCCGCGCGCCTCGGGAGCATAGACATCCAACCGGTGACGCGGACCATCGGCATAGGCGATCCCATCACCTACCTTGGCCGTGCCGCTATCCATGGCGCTGGGGAGATTGAAAGGGTCCATCACCGACAGCGCAAAACTGGTGCCCGGCATCGCCGCAAGGAACACGACGAACAGAGTGGTAATAGCGGGAAGCAGAAATTTCACTTTGGACATGGCGCAACATTCATGGCGGGAGCGGGATGGGGAGGAATTGGCGGAATTTTGTGGCTTTAGAATGGGCGAGGGCAGGCGTCTCAACGTCCGAGACTGGCCTGCCCTCTGCTTAAGCGCATTGAGGGTGCTACCAACTAGTTAATGGCAAGTTAACGTTTGAGCGCCTCGAGCAAACGCCCGGAAATGTGACCATCGGTCGGCAGACCACGCCGGTTTTGAAACGCCATGGCCGCAGCGCGGGTCTTTGGTCCGATCACCCCGTCGGCCGTACCAGCGTCAAATCCAGCGCGCGCCAGCAGGGTCTGCACCTCGGCGCGCTGCGCCTTGGTCAAGGCATAGTCACCGGCCGGCCAGGGCGTCGCAAAACTGCCCCCGCCAAGGATGCGGTCGGCCAGATGCCCTACGGCCAGGGCGTAGCTGTCCGAATTGTTATAGCGCTTGATGACGTCGAAATTTGGCAGCAGCAGGAACACCGGGCCCGTGGCGCCCGCCGGCATATAGAGGCGTGCGGTGTCGCTCTGGCGCGGGAAAGCGCGCCCCGAGACGCGCTGTATGCCCATCGCCTGCCATTGACTCAGCGGAGCCTTGTCGAGTTGGCGGGCACGGGAGAAATCAAAGCCCGACGGCAGCCTGACCTCATAGCCCCACGTCTCGCCGGACCGCCAGTTGTGGCTCTTGAGATAGTTGGCGGTTGACCCTAGAGCGTCCGGCACCGAGTTCCAGATGTCCTTGCGACCATCTCCATTATAGTCGACCGCATAGCGCATGAAGCTCGAAGGCATGAACTGGGTATGACCCATGGCCCCGGCCCAGGAGCCCATCATGTTCTTGGCGCTTACATGCCCATCATTGACAATGCGTAACGCCGTCAACAGCTCGCTGCCAAAAAAATCCGCGCGATATCCACCTTCGGTCAGCGTGGCCAGCGCATGAATCGTGTTTTCGCCCCCCATGAAGCCACCAAAATTGGTTTCCATGCCCCAGATCGCCAGCACCACTTCCGGCTGCACCCCCCAACGCCGTTGCGCTCCGGCCAGAGTCTGCGCCCATTCCCCGCGCATTGCCTGACCCTTGCGCGCCTGGGCATCGGTTACTCGGCGATCGATATATTGCTGCACCGTTTGCGAGAATTCCGGCTGCTTCTTGGTGAGCTCAAGCAGCTTGGCCTTGAAGCTGTAATTGCCAAGGGCGGAGTCAAACACGGCCCGGCTCACCCCGCGCGCTTCCGCCTGCGGCCACAGGCGACGCACGAAGTCGGCGCTGTTGGCAAAGCTTGGAATAACCGGCACGGCGCTGAGCGCACCCACAAGCGCCAGCACGGTCAGGCGACGGGCAATAGGGAAGGTCTTGCCAGCAGAAAAAAACGACATGGAGGCCTCACGATACGCCAAGACTAGAACCGGAGCGTGGCACCATTCCGGGATCCCCAGCCGCCAGAGCAGCAGGAGACGCGTATCACTATTTTAACTACCCCAATTAAGAACGCCTTAAGTCTGGCGACCAGCGAGATCACAAAACGGTCAGCTGCCGCTGGCGTCCGCAAGCAGATGCGGCGGCGGGCTCTCGCTGCCGACATAGGCGACCCGCGGATAAGGCGCCGCAATGCGGCGCTCGGCAAACTGGATTTTCACCAGTTCGCTATACATGCGGCCCGCCGCCCATTGCTTGCCAGGCAGGGTCTTGATGCGGCAGCGCACGCGGACGCTCGAGGGCGAGAACCCAACGATCCCGTGCATGTCGAGCGCATCGATGATCACCTCGCCATGTTCGGTTGCCATCAACTGGTCAAACGCCGAGAACAAGGCCTGTTTGACCACGGCAATATCGCTGTCATAGGTCACTTCGAATTCCGCAACATGCACGGAAAAGCCCTTCATCTTGTTCGACACCTGGTCGACCGATGAGAACGGAATGACGTGCACCGTTCCGCTCAAATCGCGGATGGTAACCGAGCGTATGGTCAGCCGTTCAACGGTCCCCGCCTTGCCCGCGGCCTCGATCACGTCACCTTCGTTCATGACGTTCTCAAACTGAATGAAGACTCCGGTGATGATGTCCTGCACCAGCTTTTGCGAGCCAAAACCGATGGCGAGGCCCAACACCCCGGCACCGGCGAGCAGGGGCGCGATGTTCACCCCGATCTGCGCCAGCGATAACATCAGCGCGACAATCGCCAGGCAGACGGTAAAGGCGTTCTTGAACAAATTGAGCAGGGTTACTTCGCGGGCGGTCGGGGTCTTGCCGATATCGGTGTTCAGCCGATATTCCACCCAACTCGCGACAACCACGTGCAGTGCCGCGCACAGCAACAGGATCAGGGCGACCGAAATGACCGCAGCCGCCGCTTGCACGCCGGTCGGGCTCGATATCCAGCTGGCAAAATCAAATACGCCCCAGGCCTGTGCGAGGAACAGGACGACACCGGCTATCACCAGACCCCGCACCGTGCCCATGACACCGGGTACAAAGGCCGAGAGACGCGCTTCGAGCAAGGGGAGGCGCGCCTTCATCTCCAGCGGCAGCTTGACACCGATATTGACAAAACGCCCGAGCAGTTCAACGGCGCCCAACCCTAGTGCGATCGCCAGGACCGTCTTGGCCATCGCCCCCAGCATGAACGGCAACGCTTCACTGGGATTGAGCAACCACGCCAGCCACAGGCATGACAGATAGATGATCGCCAGAATGTGCCAGTAGCGCGCCAGAAGGCCAGTCAGAAAGCCTGTGCCTCCCCCTTTGGAAGCCGCCAGGCGCTCCAGCCAGCTGCGCACCTCCTGCTTGTTCTGAAGAATGATGATGATACCGATGATGGCGGCCACAGCCGTGACCAGCAATTCCACGGTCGCAGCACTCCGCGGCGCCACGGTAACTGCCATCACCGGCGCAACGAACAGGAAGGCATAGCCCAGCAGCGTCAGCAGCCGATTGATCCATGCCGTCCAATAGTTTGCATTGCTGTCATCCACCGGCAAGAGCCGCAAGCTCTGATAGCGCGCGGAGAGCACCAGCTTGACCACACACTTGGCCAGTTCGACCACGAGAAAAGCATTGATCAGCAGGGACTGCTCAAGCGCGATGCCCTGCCCGCGCTGGAGCGCCGATGCGACCAGATAGCCCAGCGCCCAAGTGACCAGAATTGCCGAAGCATCAATCACAACCGCAAGCAGCGCGGTAAATGCCCGATAGATCACCCCGCGGCTCTGCGCGCGCATCGCCAGACGCCCCCGGATCTGTTCAACCAGACGGCGTCCGATCCAGGAGGCAATGATCAGGGCCAAAAGGACCGCGACGAGGCGCACACCCGCGTCAGACAGCCCGCCCCAGTTCACATCGGACCTGCCATCAAAACCGCTGATCACCACACTGGTGGCGTCCACGATGGAGCCGAACATACCGACCACTCCATCGGCCGCCGCGCTGGTCGTGTCGGCCAGGCGGCGCACGATATTGGTGTCCGGGTCCAACTGAGGTTCAACCGCGAGCTGACTGGCCGCCCGCAGCGTATCAATGAGTTGTTGGCGGGCCTGGTCGTTTTCGAGGATGCGCACCAGATCGTTGACACTATCGCTCTGGGCTGCAGGGTCAGGCCCCGCACCGGTAAGCAGAGTGATCGGCGATTGGGCGAGGGCAGGCCAAGCCGTGAGCCAGGTCAACAGAACGATAAGAAACAAACGCATCAATAATTTCCCAGTCAAGCTGGGGCTATCATCAGAGTCGGGAGCGTGACGTCAACCGAAGTGTTTCCGCCGATCGTTCTAGAGCCTGCATGAGGGAGGACGAGCGGGAGTGGTGCTGCGCCGCCGCGGTGCCGACCGCCCGGTCGGCGTCTGTCCCTGTCGGCTGAACGTCAAAAAGCCCCGCACTTTGGGTGCGGGGCTTTTGGGTGTTTCGACAATGTATTGAGAGCATACGTTTTTAGCAGACCTTGCAGTGACCTACTCTCCCAAGTCTTGAGACTTAGTACCATCGGCGCTGAGGAATTTGACGGTCGAGTTCGGGATGGGATCGGGTCTTGGGCTCCTCGCAACGACCACAAGGTCAGCAAAAAACGTATGTGTGAATTCTGGTTTTGTTGGTTTGGACCAACCCTCTCCCATGCAAGGAGGGTTGATCGAGTGTTCTGAGCCGATCATCCACAATCTATGCGGACATAGATTAATGAGAACGATCAAGCCAATCGAGCTATTAGTACCGGTAAGCTTCACACATTGCTGCGCTTCCACACCCGGCCTATCGACGTGGTGGTCTTCCACGGCTCTCAAGGGAATACTAGTTTTGAAGGAGGCTTCCTGCTTAGATGCTTTCAGCAGTTATCCCGTCCGAACTTAGCTACCCTGCTATGCGGCTGGCGCCACAACAGGTCCACCAGAGGTTCGTCCATCCCGGTCCTCTCGTACTAGGGACAGCTCTTCTCAATATTCCTACACCCACGGCAGATAGGGACCGAACTGTCTCACGACGTTCTAAACCCAGCTCACGTACCACTTTAAATGGCGAACAGCCATACCCTTGGGACCTGCTCCAGCCCCAGGATGTGATGAGCCGACATCGAGGTGCCAAACAATGCCGTCGATATGGACTCTTGGGCATTATCAGCCTGTTATCCCCAGCGTACCTTTTATTCGTTGAGCGATGGCCCTTCCACACGGGACCACCGGATCACTATGACCGACTTTCGTCTCTGCTCGACTTGTCAGTCTCGCAGTCAGGCAGGCTTATGCCATTGCACTCGAGGAACGATTTCCGACCGTTCTGAGCCTACCATCGCGCGCCTCCGTTACTCTTTGGGAGGCGACCGCCCCAGTCAAACTACCCACCATACGCTGTCCCGGACACTGTTATGCCGCGGTTAGACATCTATGACGATAAGGGTGGTATCTCATCTTGCGGCTCCACTCAAACTAGCGTCCAAGCTTCAAAGCCTACCACCTATCCTGCACATGCCGACACAAATGCCAGCGTAAAGCTATAGTAAAGGTGCATGGGGTCTTTCCGTCTGACCGCAGGAACCCCGCATCTTCACGGGGAATTCAATTTCGCTGAGTCTATACTGGAGACAGTGGGGAAGTCGTTACGCCATTCGTGCAGGTCGGAACTTACCCGACAAGGAATTTCGCTACCTTAGGACCGTTATAGTTACGGCCGCCGTTTACCGGGGCTTCAATTCAAGGCTTGCACCTCTCCTTTTAACCTTCCGGCACCGGGCAGGCGTCAGACCCTATACGTCGTTTTGCAACTTCGCAGAGCCCTGTGTTTTTAATAAACAGTCGCCACCCCCTCTTTTGTGTCACCCCTGCCCAGTTGCCTGAACAGAGGTCATGCTTATCCCGAAGTTACGCATGCAATTTGCCGAGTTCCTTCAGTATAGTTCTCTCAAGCGCCTTGGTATACTCTACCGGTCCACCTGTGTCGGTTTAGGGTACGGTCAATGTTGG